>NZ_CP133160.1:605833-1211666 GCF_030913365.1 Stenotrophomonas sp. 24(2023) | reverse complement strand
GCACGGCGCAGCTTCCTGCCGGTCACCCTGAAACTGCGGGTGAGCGATGAGGAAATGGCCCGCTTCGCGGTGGACCGCTGGCGCTTCCCCGGCGTGGAGCTGGAACCCTACCTGACCCGGCGCTACCCCTATGGCGACCTGTTCGCGCACATCATCGGCTACGTCGGCCGGGTGGACGAGAAAGACCTGGAAATCATCGGCGAAGGCAACGCCGCGCTGACCCACATCGGCAAGTCCGGCCTGGAGCGCTATTACGAGCAGCAGCTGCGCGGCAAGGTCGGCTACGAACAGGTGGAAACCAACGTGCAGGGCCGCGCCATCCGCACCGTCGGCCGTGTCGCCGCGCAGTCCGGCGCCGACCTGCGCCTGTCCATCGATGCCGACCTGCAGCGTGCGATGGTGGCCGCCTTCGGCGACCAGGAAGGCTCGGCGGTGGCGATGGACCCGCGTACCGGTGAAGTGCTGGCGATGGTCAGCCTGCCGTCCTACGATCCCAACCTGTTCGTCAACGGCATTTCCCATGCCGATTTCAAGGCGCTCAACGACAACCCCTCGCGGCCACAGTTCAACCGCCTGGTGCTGGGCGGCGTGGCCCCCGGTTCCACGCTCAAGCCGCTGATCGCGCTGGCCGGCCTGGATGCCGGCGTGCGCCGGCCGGAAGACAAGATCCTGTCCACGGGCATGTTCTACCTGCCCGGCACCAGCCGTGGCTGGGGTGATGCCAACCGCGGCGGCCATGGCTGGACCGACCTGCGCAAGTCGATCGCCCAGTCGGTGAACACCTATTACTACCGGCTGGCGTTGGACCTGGGCATCGAGCGCTTCGACCACTACATGGGCTACTACGGGTTCGGCGAACCGACCGGCATCGACCTGACCGGCGAGATCGGCGGCATCCTGCCCTCGCCAGCCTACAAGCGCAAAAGCCGCAAGGAAGCCTGGTACCCGGGCGACACGGTGAACATCAGCATCGGCCAGGGTGACTGGAAGGTCACCCCGCTGCAGCTGGTGCGCGGGGTGAGCGGTCTGGCCAGCGGGCAGCTGCACACGCCGCACCTGGTGATCCAGCAGCGCGAGGGGTTTGATCGCGGCTGGACCGGCGTGCCCGCCGGCGAGAGCAAGCCGGTCAGCCCCAGCGCCAGCAACGTGCAGGCCGTGCGCGAAGGCATGATGGCCACGATGCAGCCCGGCGGCAGCGGCTGGCGCGTGGCCGCCGGGGCGCCGTACCTGATGGCCGGCAAGACCGGTACCGCGCAGGTGATCAGCCGCCGTGGCACGGCAGCGGTCAATCCCAAGAGCCTGCCGATGCACCTGCGCCACCGCGCGCTGTTCGTCGGCTTCGCGCCGGCCGAGCAGCCGGTGATCGCGCTGGCCATCGCCGTGGAAGGCGGTGGTTACGGTGGCTCGGCGGCGGCACCGATCGCCCGCAAGGTCTTCGATGCGTGGCTGCTGGGCAAGATGCCCGACGGCATGCAGTCGCTGGACAGCGAGCGCGGCACCACGGCCATCGGCGCCACCGCGTTCGACAATGAAGACCCGGGCGCGCGCAAGGCGGGCGATGAGGCCGCCGCGCACCTGGTGGATCTGCCGGTGCAGATCGGCCTGCCGCTGGCGCCGGCGCCCGCCCCGGGTGCCCCGGCCACGCCGCCGGCGGCCGCACTGCCGCCACCTGCCGCCCCTGCGCGGGCCAGCGGAGCATCACGATGAAGGTTTTCCTGCGCTGGGTTGGCGATCTGCTGCGGCGCTTCTTCAGCACCCTGGACTGGGTGCTGTGCCTGGCGCTGGGCGCCCTGATGGTGATCGGCCTGGCCACGCTCAAAAGCGCAGGCGGCGACAGCCTGGTGATGGCCCAGGGCGCGCGTTTCGCGGTGGGCCTGGCGGCGCTGTGGGGCATTTCGCGGGTGCCGATCCTGCGCATCCGCTCGGCCACCCCGCTCATCTATGCGATCTCGATGATCCCGCTGCTGGCGGTGTTCGTGCTGGGCACCGGCAAGTACGGGCGGCAATGGCTGGACCTGAAGCTGTTCTACCTGCAGCCGGCCGAACTGCTCAAGGTCAGCCTGCCGATGATGGTGGCCTGGTACCTGCACCGCATGCCGCTGCCGCCGCGCATCAGCACGGTGCTGACCGCCCTGGTCATCATCGGCGTACCGACCGGGCTGGTGATGCTGCAGCCGGACTTCGGTACCGGCGTGCTGATCGCCGCCAGCGGCGTGTTCGTGCTGCTGCTGGCCGGCCTGCCCTGGTGGTGGGTGGGGCTGGGCGTGGGGGGTGTCACCGCGATGGCGCCGGTGGCGTGGTTCTGGCTGCTGCGGCCCTACCAGAAGGACCGCATCATGATGTTCCTCGACCCGGAAATGGATGCGCGCGGGGCGGGCTGGAACATCATCCAGTCCAAGATCGCGATCGGCTCGGGTGGGATGAGTGGCAAGGGCTGGGGCGAGGGCTCGCAGTCGCACCTGAACTTCATTCCCGAGCAGACCACCGATTTCGCCTTCTCGGTGTTCAGCGAGGACTTCGGCTGGATCGGCGTGGCGGTGGTGATGACCCTGTACCTGGTGGTGATCGGCCGCTGCCTGTACATCGCCAGCCAGTCACGCGATTCCTATTCGCGCCTGCTGGCCGGCGCGACCGGGCTGGCGTTCTTCGTGTACGTGCTGGTCAACGGCGGCATGATTTCCGGTGTGCTGCCGGTGGTGGGCGTGCCGATGCCGCTGATCAGCTACGGCGGCACCTCGGCGGTCTCCCTGCTGGCCGGGTTCGGGCTGGTGATGGCGGTGCGCAGCCACAATCCGGTGCATGGCGGTTACGGGTAGCGGTTGCCCGCTGGCGCGCGTACCGGATAGGCATCCCCGCCATCCGGGGCATCCCATCCCCGCCTGACAGCTTCACGCAAGCGCGGGTTGCTACCGTGCCCGGCGTGGAATGGAAACGACTCCTGGGGCACTGCCACGGCGCGGTGCGCACGCTCGACCTGCCGTTGCTGGTCGCGTTGCTGATCCTGATGGCTGCCGGTCTGGCCGTGCTGTACAGCGTGGATGGCCCGGTGCGCGGGCAGGCGCTGCGCTTTGGCGGCGGGCTGGTGGCGATGGGAGTGCTGTCGCGGGTGTCGCTGGTGCGGCTGCGTGCGTGGACGCCCTGGCTGTATGCCGCCTCGATGCTGCCGCTGCTGGCGGTGTACGTGGTGGGCACCGGCAAGTACGGCCAGCGCTGGCTGAACCTGGGCGTGTTCTACCTGCAGCCCTCGGAACTGCTCAAGCTCAGCCTGCCGTTGATGATTGCCTGGTACCTGCACCAGCGGCCGCTGCCGCCCTCGCCGCGCACGGTACTGGTATCGGCACTGCTGATCGGGGTGCCGGCGCTGCTGATCCTGCTGCAGCCCAACCTGGGCACGGCCACGCTGGTGACCGCCAGCGGGGTGTTCGCGCTGCTGCTGGCCGGCCTGCACTGGGGCTGGGTGGGCACGGGCGCGGCAGGGCTGGCGGTGGCGGCGCCGCTGGCGTGGTTCGGGCTGCTGCGGCAGTACCAGAAGGACCGTGTGCTGACCTTCCTGGATCCGGCCGCCGATCCACTGGGTACCGGCTGGAACATCCTGCAGTCGCGCATCGCCATTGGTTCCGGTGGCTGGCAGGGGCGCGGCTGGGGCAACGGTACCCAGGCCACGCTGGATTTCCTGCCCGAGTACACCACCGATTTCGCGTTCTCGGTGCTGGCCGAGGAATTCGGCTGGATCGGCGTGGTCACCGTGCTGGCGCTGTACCTGTTCGTGGTCGGGCGCTGCCTGTGGATCGCCAGCCGTGCCCGCGACACCCATGCGCGCCTGCTGGCCGGCAGCCTGGGCCTGGCGTTCTTCGTCTACGTGCTGGTCAATGGCGGGATGATTTCCGGCGTGCTGCCGGTGGTGGGCATCCCCATGCCGCTGATCAGCTATGGCGGCACCTCGGCGGTGTCATTGCTGGCCGGCATCGGCCTGGTGATGGCGGTGCGCCAGCATCACCCGGTGCATGGCGGGGGCGGGTGAGCGCCGGCGGGCATCGTTCCGGATGAAACCGTTTGCAAACGAATGTTTCAAAAAAAGTGAGTTCCAGTTCACATTTCAATCGAATGTGTTGATTCGAATCAATGGACATGACGCAAACGGCCTGCAAAATGGCGCCCGTCCGGCTCTGCGCGCAGCCCAGGCAGCGCGAAGGGGGCGCCGGACAGCTTGCAGTACAGGTCCAGCAGGACCGGTTGCGGCGTACTGCCACTGGGGAGTGGCGGCCGTACCGGTTCCACCGGATCCGGTGGCCGGTTGCGCCTGCGGGGATGGGGGCGCAACCGGCACCCTCTGCCTGAATGGGGAAGGGCGATCACCTGCCTTTCACATTTCCGGCTGCTGGCAAGCAAATCGTTGTGATTCATGGTGTTAGGGGTTTTAATTCATCCATGACCTGCTAACCTGCGACGATGATTCGACGCACTCTGGCCTGCATGCTCACCCTCGGTCTGGTCGCCTGCGCGACCCAGCCGACGTCTCCGCCCTCATCGCCGCAGGCCAGCAGCACGCCGCGCGAGCCGTCCAGCCGCCACAAGGGCCCGGCCGAAGCCGCGCCGGAAGCCGCCGCCGCCACGGCCGCGCCGGTGGACCTCACGCCGGTCCCGTTCGAGACGGCCCGCGCCCGTTTCGTTGCCGATACCGCCAAGCGCTATGGCCTGCAGCCCGATGCGATCAGCCGCGTGCTCGACCAGGCGCAGGTGCGCCAGCCGATCATCGCCGCCATGTCGCGCCCGGCTGAGCGGGTCAAGCCGTGGAACGAATACCGCCCGATGTTCATCAGCAAGGCGCGCATCGATGGTGGCCGCGCGTTCCTGGCCGAGCACCGTGCCGAGCTGGAGCGGGTGCAGCAGCGCACCGGTGTGCCGGCCGAGGTGATCGTGGCGATCATCGGGGTGGAAACCAGCTATGGGAAGAATGCCGGCAGTCACCGCGTGCTCGATGCGCTGTACACGCTGGCCTTCTATTACCCGCGCAGCGGCGACCCGGGCAAGCTCGAGCGCGAAGTGCGCCGGGAACTGTATTTCCGCGATGAACTGGCCAAGCTGTTCGAACTGGGCCGCGAGGAAAACCTGGACATCACCACGCTCAAGGGCAGCTATGCCGGTGCGATGGGCATGGGCCAGTTCATGCCGTCCAGCTACCTGGACTACGCCGTGGACGGCAACGGTGATGGCCGCCGCGACCTGTTCAACAGCTACGACGACGTGTTCTCGTCCATCGCCAACTACTTCGTGAAGAAGGGCGGCTGGGTGCGCGGTGGCCAGGTGGCGGTGCCGGCAACGCTGGCCGCTGGCCGTGAGGAATTCAACCCGACCGAATGGACCCCGCGCTGGAGCCTGGCCGAGCTGGCCGCGCGCGGTTACCAGCCCGGCGCAGCGGTGCAGCCGGGAGTCACCGCAACGCCGGTCACGCTCGAAGGCAGCACCGGCAAGCAGTACTGGCTGGGCTTCCAGAACTACTACGCCATCACCCGCTACAACATTTCCAAGATGTACGCGATGGCGGTGTTCCAGCTGTCGCAGGCCATCACCGGACAGGAGCTGCCGCCGGCATGAACATGAAATGGCTGGTCCCGGGACTGATCATCCTCGCGCTGGCCGCCTGCAGCAGCGCACCGAGCAAATCCGGCAAGGCCGGCACCGGCAAGCCGGTGGGCACGGTGGTGCACGGCAAGGGCGGGCGTCCGGCGCATTGCCCCGACGGCTCTCCCTATGCAGCAGCCAAGGAAGACCCGAACACGCGCGGCAACTACACCGCCGGCGGCCTGTACCGCCCCGGGGTGAAGGACAGCACGCCCGACTACATCCCCAACGTGGCCTGCATTCCCGAGCCGCTGGTCACCAGCGAGGCGCGTTCGGCGATCGGCAACAAGACCCCTTACGTGGTGCTGGGCAAGGAATACAAGGTCCTGGATGACACCCGCAACTATGTCGAGCGCGGCACGGCGTCGTACTACGGTGCCAAGTTCCATGGCCGCCTGACCTCCAACCGCGAGGTCTATGACATGTACCAGTTCACCGCCGCGCACAAGACCCTGCCGCTGCCGAGCTTTGCCCGGGTGACCAACCTGGACAACGGCGAATCGGTGATCGTGCGCGTCAACGACCGCGGCCCGTTCCACGATGGCCGCGTGGTGGACCTGAGCTACGCCGCCGCCGTGCGCCTGGGCATCACCCAGCGCGGCACCGGCAACGTGGAAGTGCGCGCGCTGCAGCCTGGCGATGACAACCTGCTGGCCGGTGGCTCGCGCCGTGAGCGCCGGGCGGCGGCCGCAGCGGCGGCCACCGTGGCCGCTGCACGGCCGGCACCTGCGCCGTCACGCCCGTCGTCCAGCAACATGGACCAGCTGGTCCAGCGCCTGCCCGACCGCACCGTGGCCGCTGCCCCGGTGCGCGGAACCCCGGCCACCACCCAGGCCGCCAGCAGTGACCTGCCCGAGGTCGCCGTGGCCGAACTGCCGGCTGCTGCGCCGGTGCGCAGTGCGCCGCCGGTGGTGGCGGCCACGCCGCGCCCGCCGGTCGCCGCCGTGGCCAGCACCGCGCCGCGGCCCGACCCGAGCCTGCCGCAGCAGGTGCTGGGCGCGGTCATGCTGCAGGTGGCCAGCTTCGCCAGCCGCGAAAACGCCACCCGCGCGCTGGGCCAGCTCAATGCCGCCGGCATCGTCAACGCGACCATCAGTGACATCGCCGCCGGGGGACGAACCCTGTGGCGCCTGCGCGTGCCGGCCAGCGACCATGCCACGGCCACGGAACTTGCCGGCCGTATCGCCGGTCTTGGCCTGGGGTCGCCGCAGATCGTGAAGGACTGACCGGTCAATCGCCCGGGTCGGCCACGCCGGCCCGGCAGCCACGGCCTACAATGGCCGACGTTCCACCGTCGTACCCCTCTTTTCCGCTCGTCCCTGGAGCCCGCTGTCCCATGAATTTCCGTTCCGCCGCCACCGCGCTGGCCGCCACCCTGGTGGTGGGCCTGGCTTCCGCCCAGACGCCGCTGCCGACGCCTGCCGCCCCGACGCCTGCCGCCGCTGCCGCGCCGGCAACCGTGGCCATCCCGCCGGCACCGGTGCCGAGCGTGTCCAAGGCCTGGGTCCTGATGGACTACGCCACCGGCCAGGTGCTGGCAGGCGAGAACATCCACGTGCAGCTGGCCCCGGCCAGCATCACCAAGGTGATGACCTCGTACGTGATGGCGGCCGAGGTCAAGAACGGCAAGGTGCGCCCGGATGACCAGGTGATGATGAGCGAGCGCGCCTGGCGCGAAGGCGGCGCCGGCACCGACGGCAGCTACAGCGGTTTCCCGGTGAACCAGACCGCGCGCCTGGAAGACATGGAAAAGGGCATGGCCATCCAGTCGGGCAACGACGCGGCCATCGCCCTGGCCGAGCACGTGGCCGGCAGCGAAGAAGCGTTCGCTTCGCTGATGAACAGCTACGCCGCCAAGATCGGCATGAAGGATTCGCACTTCGTCAACGCCCACGGCCTGAGCGCCGAAGGCCACCACAGCACCGCCTATGACCTGGCGCTGCTGGGCCGGGCAATGGTGCGCGATTACCCGGAAACCTACGCATACAACAAGATCAAGGAATTCACGGTCGGCAACATCAAGCAGCCCAACCGCAACCTGCTGCTGTGGCGCGACGGCAGCGTGGACGGCATCAAGACCGGCCACACCTCCGAAGCCGGCTACTGCCTGCTCAGTTCGGCCCAGCGCGGTGACCAGCGCCTGATCGCCGTGGTGCTGGGCGGCGCATCGGAAAAGCAGCGCGCCGATGACAGCCTGGCCCTGCTCAACTGGGGTTTCCGCTTCTACGAAACCCACCGCATGTACGAGCCGGGCAAGGCCGTGGCCGAGCACAAGGTGTGGAAGGGCACCAGTGACAAGGTGCAGCTGGGCGTGGCGCAGCCGATGCTGGTGAGCGTGCCGCGCGGCCGCTACAACGACCTCAAGCCGAGCATCGACGTGCCCAAGACCCTGGAAGCACCGTTCACCGCCGGCCAGCAGGTCGGTACGCTGAAGGTCACCCTGGATGGCAAGGTGGTGGCCCAGGCCCCGCTGGTGGCCGTGGCTGCCGTCGAACAGGCGGGCTTCTTCAAGCGCCTGTGGGACAGCTTCTGGATGTGGTGGGAATCGGAATGATCCACGCCCCGGCGTGGTGAACGGAAAAAGGCCGGCGCACGCCGGCCTTTTTCGTGGGAGGGCGCCGGGCAGTGCCCGGTGGGCCGCAGCCCGGATTACAGCGAACGGCTGATGGTGAAGCTGCCGAACACCGGCGCCTGCTGCTGGCCGTAGAACTCGCGGGTGCTGTGGTAGCGCGCCACGGCGAACTTCCAGCGGCCGTACATCACCGCCACGCCATAGCCGCCGGTGGCGACCACGTGGCGCTTGTCCACGCTGTGGCTGTTGCGGAACGTGTTGCCATCCAGAGTGATGTCGCGCAGCACCCAGGCCGCGTCGGTGGTGGCGAACAGGTGCCAGGACCAGCCACTGGCACGACCGCCACGGCTGGGGGCGGTGTTTTCCCCTGCCGGGCGCAGCGGCGTGCTGCCGAAATCGTCCGGCAGTTTCCAGCCGAAGCGCACTTCGCCGCCGGCATTGGCGTGGGTCTGGAAGTTGCCCAGCGCGCCGCCGTAATGGCTGATGGCATCCCAGCCCCAGCCCTGCGCGTTGACGCTGGCGTCGGCCGGCCAGCGACGCATGCGTTCGTGGGTCAGCATGAACACCGGTTCATTGTGCAGCTGGTTGTCCCAGCCTTCGAATTTCTTGTCGCCCAGCACGTCGTGCACGGCCTGCTGCACCTGCTTGCCCAGCGCCCAGGGACCGACCACGCCCAGCCCCAGCTGGGTGGTCTGCAGGCGGTCGCCGCTGCGGGCGTTGAAGCCGAAGCTGGCCATCAGCACCGCGGCATAGGGGCGGTCATCCGGGATCAGGTCCCGGCGGCTGCCATCGGTGGGGGTGTACAGGCCCTGGCCGACGGTGAAGATCATGTTCTGCTGCTCGTACCGGCCCGGATGCAGCGCCTCCAGGTGGCTGTTGACCCAGCGCGCCAGCCGCGGCAGGCAGGGGTCGTCGGTGTAGTCGACCAGGTTGGGCGAGACCAGGGTCAGCAGTGCACCGCTGGTGTACCCCTGGTCCTGGTGGCGGCCACCGAACAGGTCATTGTCCACCCGGATGTTGATCTGGGGCGGGGTGTCGCGCATGGCATCGGCAGGGCACTGTTCGGCCGCCTGCGCAGGGGCGGCGGCCATGGCCAGCAGGCCGGCCAGGGCAGAGGGCAGGGCAAGGGACTTCAACATGGGGATCCGGCAGTCGTTTCGATCGTTTTAGTCGCGTACAGGGTAGTGACGGCGTGAGGCTGATGAAAGCGCCGCGCATGCACTTGTCCGTTTTGCGAGCGACAACGACCTTTTCAGGTCCTGTTCGACGCCAGTGTGCGCAATATGCGACAAGGCTTGGGTTCGGCGGCCGGCATCCCCATAATCGCGCCATGGAAATCAAGTCCGACAACCCCGACCACGGCTTCCAGTTCCCCGGCCAGTTCGAGCTCAGCGCCATGGGCGCGGCCAACCGAGGCCTGGAGCATGAGCTGCCCCGCCTGCTGCAGTCCGCTGGGATCGATGTGCTCAACGAGCGCATCAGCTGGAAGCACTCCTCCAACGGCAAGTACGTGTCGGTGCGGGTGGTGTTCCGCGCCGAGACCCGCGAGCAGTACGACCTGGCCCACCAGGCGCTGCGCGACCACCCGGAAGTGAAGTGGACGCTGTAGCGCCCGCCTGCGCGGCCACGGCCGCCGCGCCGGCCGGTCCCGGCCAGCCGGCGCTGGTGCGCGATCTCGGCCGCCAGCCCTATGCGCCGGTGTGGCGTGCCATGCAGCGGTTCACCGATGCCCGTGGCGAGGACACCCCGGACGAACTGTGGGTGGTCGAGCACGACCCGGTGTTCACCCTGGGCCAGGCCGGCAAGGACGAGCATGTGCTGGCGCCGGGGGACATCCCGGTGCTGCACGTGGACCGCGGCGGCCAGGTGACCTACCACGGCCCGGGCCAGCTGGTGGTCTACCCGCTGCTGCGCCTGCCGCGGCTGGGGGTGGGCGTGCGCGACTACGTGTGCCGCATCGAACAGGCCATCATCGACACCCTGGACGAGTGGAACATCGGTGCCGAACGCCGCGAGGGCGCCCCGGGCGTGTATGTCGGCGGGGCCAAGGTGGCCGCGCTGGGCATCCGCGTGCGCCGCGGCTGCACGTTCCACGGCCTGTCCTTCAACGTGGCCATGGACCTGGAACCCTTCCACCGCATCAATCCCTGTGGCTACCAGGGGCTGCAGGTGACCTCGGTGGTAGACTTGGGGGGTCCGTCGGGAATGGACGCCGTCAAGCCGGTACTGCTGGACCACCTGGCCCGCCAGTTCGGCCTGGCCCTGCAGACCACGCCCGACCTGCCCGATTTGTCTGAGACGGCCTGACCGCCGCCGGAACCGCCATGACCGAATCCACTGCCCGCTCCATTCCCCTGCAGATGCTGCAGGGCGAGACCGCTCCCGTTGCCGCGCCCCTGCAGGCCGGCGTCAAACAGCTGGGCGGGGACAAGATCAACCGTTCGCCGGTGCAGTTCGCCGATGCCCCGGTGCTGCGCAAGCCGTCCTGGATCCGCGTGCGCATCCCGTCGGGCAACGCCGTGCAGCAGCTCAAGGCCAAGCTGCGCGAGAACCGCCTGGTGACGGTGTGCGAGGAAGCCAGCTGCCCGAACATCCACGAATGCTTCGGCCACGGCACCGCCACCTTCATGATCCTGGGCGAAGTCTGCACCCGCCGCTGCTCGTTCTGCGACGTGGCCCACGGCCGCCCCAAGCCGCCGGACGCCAACGAGCCGGCCAGCCTGGGCCAGACCGTGGCCGACATGGGCCTGAAGTACGTGGTGGTGACCAGCGTGGACCGCGATGACCTGCGTGACGGCGGTGCCCAGCACTTCGTCGACTGCATCACCGCCATCCGCGAGAAGTCGCCGGGCACCCGCATCGAAGTGCTGACCCCGGACTTCCGTGGCAAGGGCCGCATGGAGCGCGCGCTGGAGATCCTGGCGCAGAACCCGCCGGACGTGTTCAACCACAACATCGAAACCGTGCCGGACCTGTACCGCAACGTGCGCCCGGGCGCCGATTACCAGTGGTCGCTGAACCTGCTGAAGAACTTCAAGGCGCAGCACCCGTCGGTGCCGACCAAGAGCGGCATCATGCTGGGCCTGGGCGAGGAGTTCGAGCAGATCAAGGCCACCATGCGCGACCTGCGCGCGCACGACGTGGACATGATCACCATCGGCCAGTACCTGCAGCCGACCGCGCACCACCACCCGGTGCTGAAGTACTGGACCCCCGAGGATTACAAGGCGCTGGAAGACTACGGCTACGAGCTGGGCTTCAGCCACGTGGCCTCCGGCCCGATGGTGCGCTCGTCCTACCACGCCGACGTGCAGGCCAAGGGCGCCGGCGTCCGGTAAGCGGTTGCGCCGGGCCAGGCCCGGCGGCTCTTTCCCCGTGCGCTCGCCGGGCATGGCCCGGCGCTGCCGAACCGATCGGCGGGCCTGCCGCCGTCATGGCGCTGCACCGTGTGTCCGCGTGCCTTGCCCTGCATTCACAATTTGCTACACCGGCCCCGCTAGGCTGGTTTTCGGCCGGAACGTGGGCGGGTGACAAACCCGGCAACTTTCGGCACTGTCGTGGTGTCTGAACACCCCGCAGTCTCCCCCTTGGCAAGGCGCCTTCGAGCACGTCCATGAAATTCAAAGCCCCCGCACTCCTGATGGCCCTGGCGCTGAGCGCGCCGCTGGTGCTGTCGGCCAAGGCCGATTCGCCGGCATTGCCGGCTGCCGCCACCGCCGACCAGGTGACCACGTCCAAGCTGGTCTACGGACTGCTGTCCGACAGCCGCTACGCCTACCGGCCGCGCGCGCTGGACGAAGCGACCGCCAAGGATGTCTTCAAGCGTTACCTGGAAACGCTCGACGGCGGCAAGCAGTACTTCACCCAGGCCGATGTCACCCGCTTCGCGCCGCTGGAGGCGGGCACCGCCAACGCCATCCGCGGCGGCGAGCTGGACCCGGCCTTCCAGGTGTTCGCCGTCTACAAGCAGCGCGTGGGCGAGCGCGTGGCCTATGCGCGCAAGCTGCTGAAGCAGGAACCGGACTTCACCCTCGACGAGAAGTTCGAGTACGACCGCAAGAAGGTGCCGTGGGCGGCCAGCAACGCCGAGCTGGACGAGCTGTGGCGCAAGTCGGTCAAGAACGACTGGCTGCGCCTGAAGCTGGCCGGCAAGAAGCCCGACGACATCCGCAAGACGCTGGACAAGCGCTACGCCACGCTGGAAAAGTCGGTCAATGAACTGAAGGGTGAAGACATCTTCCAGTTCTTCATGAACGCCTATACCAGTGCGGTCGATCCGCACACCGACTACTTCACCCCGCGCACGGCCGAGAACTTCAACCAGGCCATGTCGCTGTCGCTGGAAGGCATCGGCGCGCAGCTGCAGCGCCAGGACGACATGGTGGTGATCCGCGAGATCATCGCCGGTGGCCCGGCCGCGGTGGACGGCACGCTGAAGCCGGGTGACCGCATCGTGGGCGTCGGCCAGGGCAAGAGCGGCCAGGTCGAGGATGTGATCGGCTGGCGCATCGACGACGTGGTGGCCAAGATCCGTGGCGCCAAGGACACCCAGGTCAAGCTGGAATTCATTCCCGCTGCCGAAGGCGTGGACGGCAAGCACCACTCGCTGGTGCTGACCCGGCAGAAGGTGCGCCTGGCCGAACAGGCCGCCAAGGGGGAAACCCTGAGCATCCCGGCAGCCAATGGCGAACCGGCACGAAAGATCGGCGTGATCAAGCTGCCGACCTTCTACCAGGACTTCGAAGGCCGCCGCCGCAACGCGGCCGACTACGCCTCGGCCACCCGCGACGTGGCCAAGCTGCTGGCGGGCTTCAAGACCGACAAGCTCGACGGCGTGGTGCTGGACCTGCGCAACAACGGCGGTGGTTCGCTGGATGAAGCCATCGAACTGACCGGCCTGTTCATCGAGCAGGGGCCGGTGGTGCAGGTGCGCGAGGCCGGTGGCCGCGTCACCGTCAACAGCGATCGCAACCCGGCCGTGGCCTGGGACGGCCCGCTGGCCGTGCTGATCAACCGCGGTTCGGCCTCGGCCTCGGAAATCTTCGCCGGTGCGATCCAGGACTACGGCCGTGGCCTGGTCATCGGTGAGACCACCTTCGGCAAGGGCACGGTGCAGAACATCGTCGACCTGGACCGTTGGCCCAGTGGTGAAACCCAGCGCTTCGGCCAGGTGAAGCTGACCATCGCGCAGTTCTTCCGCATCAGCGGCAGCAGCACCCAGCACAAGGGCGTGGTGCCGGACGTGGCCTTCCCGACCAGCATGGATGCCACCGAGTTCGGTGAAAGCACCTACGACAACGCGCTGCCGTGGACCCGCATCGCGGCCGTGCCGCACACCCAGTACGGCAACTTCGCCCCGCTGCTGCCCAAGCTGGAGCAGCGCCATGAAGCGCGCATCCCCACCGACCGCGAATTCCAGTGGTGGACCGAGGACGTGCAGCACTTCCGTGCCGAAGCGGCCAAGAAGTACATCTCGCTCAATGAAACCGAGCGCCGTGCCGAGCGTGACCGCCAGGAAACGCAGCGCAAGGACCGCCAGCAGGTGCGCAAGGAGCTGGGCCTGGACCTGGACCCGCTGGCCGATGACAGCAGCGATGACGGCCTGACCGGCAACGAGCGCGACATCGTCAAGGATGCCGCCCGCGAGAAGGCCGCCGAGAAGCGCCCGGACCCGCTGCTGCGCGAATCGGCCTCGATCCTGTCCGATGCGGTGAACCTGCTGGAAAACGACCGCCCGCTGTCGGCGCAGGTGCTGCCGCAGTCCACCGGTGCCGGCCGTTGGGCTGACTGAGCCCGGCCGCAGAGGAACCCCCAGGGGCCGGCATTGCCGGCCCCTTTTCGTTGCCGGCGCATGAACCGGCAGCAACAGGCCGGCCCGGCCCGTCCGGTCGTCGACCCGCCGCACACGAGGGGAGGACTACCCTTGGGGCACCGTCCTCGCAGGAGTACCCATGCGGGCCTCCCGTCTTTCCGTTGCGGCATTGGCCATTGCCGGCACCGTGGTACTGGCCGCCTGTGGTGGCCACGCGGCCGACAGCACCGTGCTGCGTGAATCGTTCGATTCCGGCGATACCTTCTCCCGTACCGTCGATGGCCGTCCGGCCGATGCCTGCGAGGCGGCCCGCCGCACCCTGCTCAGCCAGGGCTATGCGGTGGCCCGCGCCGATGGCAGCACCGTGGAAGGCAGCAAGAACTTCCAGCCGCGCCCTGATGAACATGAGCAGCTGGTGCTGCGTGTGTCCTGTGCCCCGCGTGGCGAGCAGGCCCTGGTGTTCGTCAGTGCCGTGCAGGACCGCTATGCGCTGAAGAAGAGCCCCACGTCGGCCAGTGTGGGCGTGGGGGCGATCGGTTCGGTGTCGCTGCCCTTCGGCAGCAACGACGACTCCCTGGTGAAGGTGGCCAGCAGCACCGTGGTCGATGCCGGGTTCTACACGCGCTTCTTCCAGCGGCTGCAGCAGTACCTGCCTGTTGCTGCGCCGGTGCCGCCACCGCCGCCGCCGCCGGCCGTGACACCGCCCCCTGCACAGGAGCCTGCTGCTGTTCCGGCTGCGGCCGGCCAGGAGTGAGCATGCGCGGCAGGGGAATGGGCCTGGCCCTGCTGCTGGCCTGGCCGCTGCAGGCCCTGGCCGTGCCCGGCTGCATGCAGGGGCTGCTGGAACGGTTGGGCTGGCGTTTCGAGGTGGCGGCGGTCGCAGCGCCGCAGGTGCACGGCGGTGCGGTGTGCCAGCGGGCCTCGCTGGCGGCCGCGCAGGCCGCCGGTGATCTGCGCGTGCAGTGGCCGATGGGGATGGAGGAGGCCGAACGCCAGGCGCTGCTGGCGACGTTGCTGGATGACCCGGCCACCGTCTGCGCTTACGCCTTCGAACTGGGGGCGGCCGCCCAGCGTGCCACGCAGGCATTGCAGGACAATCCGGGCTTCCGCTTTTCCGGCCTGCAACTGGGCTGGATCGGCTTCGGCCTGGGCGGCGCGCCGGCACAGGGCTGGCAGCGGGTGCGCAGCTTCGGGCGCGGCTACGTGCCGACAGGCCACAACAGCCGTGCGCTGCAGGCGTTCTACAGCGGCAACGTGCGCGCTGAATGTGGTGTAGGGCGGCAGGTCGCGCAGCTGGCCACCCAGCGCGAACTGTATGGCGATGCGGCGTTCGATGCCGAGTTCACGCCGGCCGAGCTGTCCATCGGCACGTTCCTGGCCCTGCACGGCACCGACAGCATCCTGCTCGGCGCGCATGCGGGTGAGTACGTGGCCGATGGCAAGGCCGTGCGCACCTCCGCGCTGGGGCGCCAGGCCTTCGTCGGCGTGCCCGGCTTCATCGAGCATGTCTTCGATCCGGCCACGCTGGACGACCTGAGCAACCAGGCCGAGAACTTCATCGTGGTCAGCGTGGGCGAACAGGCCGCGCAGGCCCTGGCCGACCACGGCGGCCTGGCCTGGTACGACCAGCGCAACCGTGAACTGTGGGCATTGGCGCAGGACCTGTCGCGGCTGGGCCAGCGCTACTTCGAGCGGCTGCTGTTCGAGCGCGATGCCGGGCTGCGCGCGCAGCTGGCACCGCGCTACCGGCCCGTGGTGGAGCGCATGGACCAGCTGCTGGACGATCCGTTCTACCAGCAGTTCGTGATCTACGTGCATCCGCGCGGTATACGTCCCATTGGCTACCACGTGATCCGCCTGCTCGACCGCAACCCGCGCACGCCGTTTTCGATCGACCTGGCGTTGCACAATCTGCATACCACGCTCTACCGGCGCTGGCGCGAGGCGCAGCTGCGCCACTGCGCGGCGACCGGCCGGCCAGGCAGCCTGACTTCCGACAACAACCGAAGGTGAAACAATGGATATTGCAATGATCGGCCTGGGCCGCATGGGCGCCAACATGGCCCAGCGCCTGCATCGCGGTGGTCACCGCGTCGTCGGCTACGACCCGGGCGAAGCGGCGCGCCAGCGCGCGGCCGAGGCGGGGCTGGAGGTGGTCGATTCGCTGGCTGCCGCGGTTGCCGCGCTGCCGGTACCGCGCGTGGTGTGGCTGATGGTGCCGGCCGGCGAGACCGTGGACCAGACCCTGGGCCAGCTGACCCCGCACCTGGCCGAAGGGGACATCGTCATCGACGGTGGCAATTCCAACTACCAGGATTCGATCCGCCGTGCCAAGGCGCTGGCCGCCGATGACCTGGGCTATGTGGACTGCGGCACCAGCGGCGGCGTGTGGGGCCTGCAGGAAGGCTACAGCCTGATGGTCGGTGGCGACGCGGCGGTGGTGGAGCAGATCGCGCCGCTGCTGCGCACGCTGGCACCGGCCGAGGATCGTGGCTGGGCGCGTGTCGGACCGTCCGGTGCGGGCCACTTCACCAAGATGGTCCACAACGGCATCGAGTACGGGATGATGCAGGCCTATGCCGAAGGCTTCGCGCTGATGGAGCGCAAGGAAGAGCTGCAGCTGGACCTGGCCCAGGTGGCCGAGGTGTGGCGCCATGGCAGCGTGGTGCGTTCGTGGCTGCTGGACCTGAGTGCCGACGCGCTCAAGCGCAACCCGTCGCTGGAAGGCATCGCCCCGTACGTGGAAGATTCCGGCGAGGGCCGCTGGACCGTGGCCGAGGCGATCGCGCTGGATGTACCGGCACCGGTGATTACTCTCTCGCTGCTGGAGCGCCTGCGTTCGCGCGAAGCCAATTCGTTCACCGACCGCCTGTTGGCGGCGATGCGCAACGAGTTCGGCGGCCACGCCATCAAGAAGTCGTAAGCCTTGCGCCGGGGTCAGGGTCCTTCGGCGTTGCCGAAGGGCTCCGCCCCCGGGCAGATCGACCGCCGTTTCCGATCATCCCAACGGCACCCGCCGCCCCTCGCGTGCGCTGCACATGCCCGCCTCCAGCAGCTGCATCAGCTGCAGCGCCTGCACATCGCTGACGGTCGGCTCGCCCTCGCCTCGCATCGCCGCTGCGAACTGTGCATACAGGTGGCGGTAATCGCCGGGCAGGTTGTCCACGGTGCTGCGCTGCACGCTGTCCTCGGCATCGCACTGCACGCATTCGCCATGCCGTGGGTCGATGCCCCAGCCCGGTGCCCCCGGCGCCACGCCCCGGCGCAGCTGGGCTTCCTGCACGTCCAGGCCATGCTTGATCCAGCTGGCGCGGTCGCCATGCACGGCAAAACGGGCGGTCGGTGCGGCCACCAGCGAACCGGCATGCACGATGGCGCGGTGCTGCGGGTAATGCAGCACCGCGTGGAAATAGTCGATGCCGGTGCCACCGCTGCGCTGCACGTCCAGATCGGCGGTGATGGCCTGCGGCATGCCGAACAGCACCAGCATCTGGTCCAGCAGGTGTGGGCCCAGGTCGTACCACAGGCCACTGCCGGGCCCCGCCTGTTCGCGCCAGCGCTCGCGTACCTGCGGGCGGAAGCGGTCGAAATGTGCGTGGCATTCGGCCACGTTACCCAGCGTGCCGTTGGCCAGCAGCTGCTGCAGGGTCAGGAAATCGGCATCGAAACGCCGGTTCTGGAACACCGTGGCGATGCGTCCGGCCTCGCGTGCCGCGGCCTGCACGGCCTGGGCCTGCGCCACGTCCAGCGCGAACGGCTTGTCCACCAGCACGTGCTTGCCGGCCTGCAGCGCCGCGATGGCCAGCGGCGCATGCTGGTCGTTGGGCGTGGCGATGACCACCGCGTCCACCGCGGGATCATCGAACACCGCCTGTGGCTGTGCCTGCACGTGCACATCGGTGAACTGCCGCAGCAACGTATCGCGCTGGCTGCTGACCACGCTGTGCAGCGCCAGGCCGGGGGTGTGCTGGATCAGCGGGGCGTGGAAGACACGTCCGGCAAGGCCGTAGCCGATCAGGGCCAACTGCAGGTCGGCAGGCATGGCGGGCTCCAGCAACGACGGTGGGGAAGGGCAGGGTAAACGACACGCGGCAGCGGCGGAACTCTGAACCGTTGCCGCACGCAGTCGCGCATTCACATCGGCATGACCACGGCGCTACGCGTGCCCAACACCCGCTTGCCGACACTGGCAGCCACATCCCTGAGGAGAACCGCACGATGCGCCTTTCGACCCGTACGCTGCTTGCTTCCGCCCTGGCCCTGGGCGTCGCGCTGTCCTCCACCGCGGCCCTGGCCAAGGACCCGGCAGCCAAATCCCCGCCCAAGACCGACGCGGCGGCCATGACCCATGCCGACCGCCATGATTCCAGCGAGCCGGTGACCGACAGCTGGATCACCACCAAGGTGAAGGCGGACCTGCTGGCGACCAAGAACGTGCCAGGCACCGAAATCAAGGTGGAAACGGTCAACGGCGTGGTCAGCCTGAGCGGTACTGTGGCCACCCAGGCCGAGCATGACAACGCCATCGCCAAGGCCAAGGCGATCAAGGGCGTCAGCCGCGTGGACGCGGCGGCGCTGAAGGTGAACGCTGCCGCCAAGCGCTGAGCCTGACCCTCACGCCACCACGACGGGCGCCCGCAGGGGCGCCCGTTTTTCGTTCAGGGAATTGAGCGGGGTGTGCATGTCGCGTGACCGCCTGCGCTATATTGCGGCTTCCGCCATGGTCGGCCCGGACCACCATGGCAGGCGTGGGTGCCCGACCGGCCCCGCCGTGGCCTTGGCTGACGAGGAACTATGGCGCTGGTTTTCAGTGACGACATCTGGGACCGCTGGCGGATGCCGGCCCTGGCGTTGGCCGCCGCCGCGATCATCGTGGTGCCTTGGTTGTTCCTGCGCAAACTCCAGGCCGACAGCGCGCAGGCCATGGCCTGGGTGAACCATACCCAGGCGGTGAGCGTGCTCGCCCAGCAGCTGCAGGCCGACGTGCGCGACATCGAGGCCGCGGCGCTGACCATGTCCAAGGGCGTGGACGGCCCCGGCCTGCGCGACCGCATGTCCAAGGCCGCCGAGATTCCCGGCAAGCTGGCCGAACTGGGCCGGATGACCCATGACAATCCGGACCAGCTGATCCGCATCGGCCGCATCGAATCGATGCTGGAAGGGCGGCTGGCGCTGGCGCGGCGGCTGGCCAGGGCCGAGCCGAACAGCGACCAGCGCGAACTGGTGAAGGACATGGCCACCCGTTACCCCATCCGCGCGCTGGTGGAGGAACTGCAGGCCAGCGAGCAGGCCCTGCTGGCCAAGCGTGCCCAGGAAGCGCAGCGACAGCGCCGGCAGACCGAGTTCGTTGCGTGGAGCTCGCTGGTCGTGCAGCTGGCACTGCTGGGCCTGGTGCTGTGGCTGCTGCGCCGCCAGGTGGGGCGGCGCCTGCAGGCCGAACGGCAGTCGCTGCGGGCGGCGGCGCGGGCGGCATCGGTGCTGCAGACCGTACGCGAACCGATCGTGCTGCTCGACCGCGAACTGCGCGTGCAACTGCACAACCCGGCCTTTTCCGAGCTGTATGGCCTGGCCGACGAACGGGCCGATGGCCTGCTGCTGGAACACGTGGGCGCGGGCAGCTGGTCCGACCCGCTGGTGCGGCAGCGCCTGTCCGACGTGCTGCTGCGGGGCCGCGAACTCTGGGATTTCGAGCACGAACAGCGCACCGCCGATGGCCTGGCGCGCTACATGCTGCTCAACGCGCGGCGGATGCCCCTGCCCGATACCGATGACGAAGTGGTGCTGCTGACCATCAGCGATGTCACGATGCAGCGCGCCGTGCAGCTGCGCGTGGAGGAACTCAACCGCCAGCTGGAAGGCAAGGTGGCGCAGGTGTCGGAAGTGAATCGTGAGCTGGAAGCCTTCAGCTATTCGGTTTCGCATGACCTGCGCGCGCCTCTGCGCCATGTCGCCGGTTTCTCCGACAAGCTGGCCCGCCATCTCGGTGCGGCCGCCGATGACAAGAGCCGGCACTACCTGGAGGTGATCGCCGGTTCCGCCCAGCGCATGGCCGCGCTGATCGACGACCTGCTGGTGTATTCGCGGCTGGGGCGCGCGGCCATGCGCCTGCAGGCGGTGGACATGCAGTCGCTGGTGGCCGATACCCGTGCGATGCTCGATGCCAACATCGCCTCGGACAACGAAGCCAGCGGGCGCACCCACCAGGTCCACTGGCACATCGCACCGCTGCCGATGGTGGTGGCCGACGAGAACATGATGCGCCAGGTGTGGTTGAACCTGCTGGGCAACGCCGTGAAGTATTCCGGCACGCGCGAGCCGGCCCGCATCCGCGTGGACCACGTGCAGCAGCCCGATGGCAGCCATCTGTTCACGGTCGGCGACAACGGCGCCGGCTTCGACATGGCCTATGCCGGCAAGCTGTTCGGTGTGTTCCAGCGCCTGCACAAGGCCAGTGACTACCCCGGTACCGGCATCGGGCTGGCCAGCGTACGGCGGGTGGTCACCCGCCATGGCGGCCGCATCTGGGCCGAGGCCGAGCCCGATGCCGGCGCCACCTTCCACTTCCTCCTGCCGCCCGCGCTCGACGCGGAAAAACAAGGGCACACCGCATGACGACCCTGCGAACCATCCTGCTTGCCGAAGACAGCCCGCATGACGCGGAAATGGCGATCGATGCGCTGAAGGAAGCGCGGCTGGCCAACCCCATCGTCCATGTCGAGGATGGCGTGGAAGTCATGGACTACCTGCTGCGCCGCGGCGCGTTCGCCAGCCGCGAGGAGGGCCTGCCCGCGGTGCTGCTGCTGGACATCAAGATGCCCCGCATGGACGGCCTGGAAGTGCTGCAGCAGATCCGCGAGCACGACGAGCTCAAGCGCCTGCCGGTGGTGATCCTGTCCTCCTCGCGCGAGGAAAGCGATCTGGCCCGCAGCTGGGACATGGGCGTGAACGCCTACGTGGTCAAGCCGGTGGACGTGGACCAGTTCTTCGGTGCGGTGCAGACGCTGGGCCGGTTCTGGGCGGTCATCAACCAGGCACCGGAGGGCGAGTGAGGCCATGCCCTTGACTGGACCGGCACTGGGACGCCTGCGCATCCTGCTGGTGGAGGATTCACCGGAGGATGCCGAGCTGATGTCCGAGCAGATGCTCGATGCCGGCATGGAAGCCGCGTTCGAACGCGTGGAGAGCGAGGCGGAGTTGCGCCAGGCGCTGCTGTCGTTCCAGCCGGATATCGTGCTGTCGGACCTGAGCATGCCCGGCTTTTCCGGCGACCAGGCCCTGCGCATCGTGCGCGATGCCGCGCCGGAGATTCCCTTCATCTTCGTTTCCGGCACGATGGGCGAGGAGAATGCCGTGGAGGCCCTGCAGAAGGGCGCCAACGACTACATCATCAAGCATTCGCCCGCGCGCCTGCCCTCGGCGGTAGCCAGGGCCGTGCGTGAAGCACGCAGCGCGGCGGAGCGGATGCGGGTGGAAACCGAACTGATGCGTGCCCAGCGCCTGGAAAGCCTGTCGCTGCTGGCTGCCGGGCTCAGCCACGACCTGCGCAACATCCTGCAGCCGCTGCTGATCATGCCGGACCTGCTGAAGGCGCGTACCGACGATGCGCAGCTGCACCATCTGGCCGATGTCATTGCCGAATGCGGGCGCCGTGGCCATGAGATGGCCGAATCGATGCTGTCCTTCGTGCGTGGCTCGCGCAAGCCCAGCGAGCGCATCCGCATCGCCGACCTGTTCGGTGCGGTGGCACTGCTGCTGCGCAGCAACCTGCCGCAGGCGGTCATCCTGCAGGTGGAGGTGGCCGATGAGGCACTGGCCGTGGAGGCCAACTACACCGAACTGCAGCAGGTCCTGCTGAACCTGGCGCTCAATGCGATCCAGGCGATGCCCGAGGGCGGGCGGCTGTGCCTGGAGGCCTGCCAGGACACCGGGGTGGCCGGCGAGGATGCGCTGCGCATCTCGGTCATCGACGAGGGCACCGGCATGGATGCCGATACGCTTTCGCACCTGTTCAACCCGTTCTTCACCACCAAGGCCAACGGCACCGGGCTGGGGCTGATCTCCTGCAAGCGCATCGTCGAGGGCGTCGGCGGCAGCATCCAGGTGCACAGCCGGTTGGGGCAGGGCACGCGTTTCGACCTGCGCCTGCCGATGCAGCAGCACGCCGAAGGCCTGGAGCCGGTGGAGCAGCTGATCGCCGCCGGCAGCGGCCAGTCGATCCTGGTGGTCGATGGCGAAGCCACGCGGCTGTCGCTGCTGGGCAATGCCCTGTCCAGCCAGGGCTACCAGCTGCAGCTGGCTTCCGATGGCGCCGCCGCGCTGCGCTGGATGCAGCAGGAAGCCATGCCGGCACTGGTGATCGCCGATGGTGGCTCCAAGCTGCTGCCGGCCAGCCAGCTGCTGGGGGAAATGGTGGCACTGGGCTACCGCGGTCCGGCACTGGTGCTGGAAGACACGGGCGTGGAGCCGGCGGGTACCGCGTTCCTGGAGGGGATCGACGTGCACCTGCTGCGCAAGCCGCTGCAGATGCAGCAGGTGTTCCGCGCCGTGGCCGAGGCGCTGGGGAATGACGCGGGATAGCGCAGTGCGGCGCAGGAAGCGCAGTCGGCCGGCACGCGACGCTGTCGGCGTATGACGCGTGACATGCAGGGCCTGGCAGGGGGGCCGGGCCGTGGATCAACCACCACGCCCCCCGGTGGGCCCGGCACCTTCCCACGGGAACCGGGGCAGGCTGGCCACGGCCTGTTCCAGCCGGTGCGACCAGTTGCGGTGGATGTCCGCATACAGCGGTGAATCACCGGACAGGCGCAGCTGCTGGGTCAGTTTCAGGTCGCCATCGCGCAGCAGGGCCAGGTCGATCGGCAGGCCCACCGACAGGTTCGAGCGGATGGTGGAATCGAGCGAGACCAGCGCCGTGCGCGCAGCATCCTCCAGGCCGGTGGCCGGGGTGAGGATGCGGTCCAGGATCGGCTTGCCATACTTGGATTCACCGATCTGCAGGTACGGCGTTTCCGGCGAGGCGGCGATGGCGTTGCCCAGCGGGTAGACCATGTACAGCCCCGGACGCTCGCCGGCGATCTGCCCGCCCAGGATCAGCGTGGCCTGGGTGTTGACCCCATCATGGCCATGCCCGGCGTCGTGGCCATGCACCTGGCTGTCCACCAGCAGTGCGCCCACGTACCCGGCCGCCTCGAACAGGTGGCGGCTGTCGCGCAGGTTCGGCGTGCGCCGTTCCTGCGCATCGCGGTGCAGGCGCGAGACCAGCAGCTGGGTGGTGGCCAGGTTGCCGGCGGCCATCAGCACGAAGGTCGCCTCGCCGGGGTAATCGAACACATGCAGCTTGCGGTGCACGCGTACATCGTCCAGCGAGGCATTGGTGCGGGTGTCGGCGGCGAAGACCAGGCCCTCGTCCACCTCGATTCCAACGCAATAGGTCATGGCTGTGCCCTATCATGTGCGTCCCGGATTGTAGGCAGGCCACCGTGACGATGGCATGCCTGCGCCCCCCCCCAACGCCGCCGAACCGCATGACCACCGTGCTCCTGAGCCTGGGCAGCAACATCCAGCCCCGTCGCTACCTCCATGCGGCGGTGGAAGCCCTGCGCGAGCGCTTCGGCGCCATCGTGGTGTCCCCGGCGTACCGCACCGCTGCGGTTGGCTTCGAGGGGCCTGCGTTCGTGAACAATGCCGTGGCCCTCACCACCGACCTGCCGCTGCAGGTGCTGGACGATTGGCTGCACGCGCTGGAGGACGCCCATGGCCGCGACCGCAGCGGGCCGCGTTTTTCCGACCGGACGCTGGACGTGGATGTGGTGTTCTATGGTGACCTGGTGGTGGAAGGCCCGGGCCACCTGCGCATCCCGCGGCCGGAGCTCAAGCATGCCTTCGTGCTCAAGCCGCTGGCGGACATCGCACCGCACTTCATCGATCCGGTCAGTGGGCACGACCTGGCCACGCTGTGGCGCGCGCACCGGCAGCATGGGGATGCCTTCGAAACGGTGACGCTGGCCCCCGACGCGGTGGATTGACCCGCCACGGCGCTACCGGCCGAACGGATCGGCAGCGCCGGGCCAGGCCCGGCGGATGTCAGCTGACCGTCCGCCCGCCATCCACGCGCAGGGTGTGGCCGGTGACGAAGTGCGCCTCGGCCACCAGCCAGTAGACCGCTTCGGCAATCTCCTCGACGGTACCGGTGCGTGCCAGCGGCGTGCGCTGCAGCAGGGCCTGGCGGGCGAAATCATCCTTGCCCTGTTCCGGCCACAGGATCGCGCCGGGGGCCACGGCATTCACCCGCACCTTCGGTGCCAGCTCCAGCGCCAGCGCCCGGGTCGCCATTTCCAGCGCGGCCTTGGCCATGGTGTAGGCGGCATGGTCGCGCATGGGGTCGGTGCCATGCAGGTCGGTCAGGTTGACGATGCTGCCCTGCTGGCGGCGCAGGTGCGGTGCGGCGGCCTGCGCCAGCAGCAGCGGGGCGCGGGCGTTGACCGCATACAGCGCATCCATCGCCTCGGCGGTGATCTGCCCCAGCGGGGTGGGGAAGAAGTTGGAGGCGTTGTTGACCAGCGCATCCAGGCGGCCGAAATGCGCCACGGCCTGCTCGACCAGGTCGGGCAGGGTGGTGGCGTCGGCCAGGTCGGCCTGCAGCGCCAGCACGCTGCCCGGGCGCTGGTTGTCCAGGTCGAAGGCCAGCTGCTGCAGCTCGCCGCTGGAAGTGTGCGCGTGCAGCACCACCGACCAGCCACAGGCGTGGAAGTGGCGGGCGATGGCAGCGCCGATGCGGCGTGCGCTGCCGGTGATCAGCACTACCGGGGCGGTTTCGGTCATGAGGGGCCTCCTGGGCTCGGCTATCCTGTACCCATTGTCACCGCAATCGAAGACACCATGCAGTCCACCCTGCCCCTGCCCGAAGCCGATGCCCTGGCCCACAGCGACCAGCTTGCCGACGCGCTGCGCGCGGAAATCCGCGCCCAGGGCGGCGCCATCCCGTTCTCGCGTTTCATGGAGCTGTGCCTGTACACCCCCGGCTGGGGCTACTACAGCGCCGGGGCCAGCAAGTTCGGTGGTGGCGGCGATTTCACGACCGCCCCGGAAATGGGGGGGCTGTTCGCGGCTACGGTCGCCAATGCGCTGGCCCCGGTGTTCGGCCAGCTGGGGCCGCAGGCGCGCCTGCTGGAACTGGGCGGCGGTACCGGTGCCTTCGCCGAGGCGGTGCTGCTGCGCCTGGCCGAACTGCAGGCCGTGCCGGCCCGCTACGCCATCCTCGAGCCCAGTGCGGACCTGCGCCAGCGCCAGCGCGAGCGCCTGCAGCAGAACCTGCCGGTGGAACTGAGCGGCATCGTGGAATGGCTGGACCGCCCCTTCGATGACGACTGGGAAGGGGTGGTGTTCGCCAATGAAGTGATCGATGCGCTGCCGACCCCGCGTTTCCTGGTCAAGGACGGCGAGGTCTACGAGGAAACCGTGGCACTGGATGCGCAGGACGGTTTCGTGCGCGGCGCGCAGCCGGCCGACATCCTGCTCAACGGCGCGGTGCGGCACCTGGAGCGCTACCTTGAAAAGCCCTTCGCCGACGGTTACCGCTCCGAAGTGCTGCCGCACCTGCCGTACTGGCTGCAGGCCGTGGCCGGTGGCCTGCAGCGCGGCGCGCTGCTGTTCGTGGATTACGGCTACACCCGTGCCGAGTTCTACCAGCACGACCGCGACGATGGCACCGTGCGCGCGTTCTACCGCCACCATGTC
The DNA here is from genome assembly GCF_030913365.1 of Stenotrophomonas sp. 24(2023). Taxonomy (NCBI): domain Bacteria; kingdom Pseudomonadati; phylum Pseudomonadota; class Gammaproteobacteria; order Lysobacterales; family Lysobacteraceae; genus Stenotrophomonas; species Stenotrophomonas sp. 24(2023). Next base: position 1,185,924 of record NZ_CP133160.1, on the reverse strand, counting down.
CACAATGAGGTCTATCGCTGGCCCGGCCTGCAGGACATCACCGCCTCGGTGGACTTCACCGCCATGGCCGAGGCAGGCCTGCACAGCGGCTTCGACCTGGCCGGCTACTGCAGCCAGGCCAGTTTCCTGCTCGGCAACGGCCTGGACCAGGTGCTGGCGCTGGCCGATGAGCGCACCGACGAGGTGGGCCGCGTGCAGCTGCGCGACCAGGTGAAGAAGCTGACCCTGCCGACCGAGATGGGCGAACGCTTCCAGGTGATCGGCCTGCAGCGCGAGGTCGATTTCGAGCCGGCCTTCGAACTGGGTGACCTGAGCTGGCGGCTGTGAGCGTGCGCGCGGGGGCCATCAAGCCGCTGCGGCGGCCGGTGCTGTGGGCCACGCTGTGGTGGTTGGCGGTGCTGGTGGTGATCGTTGTCTGCCTGATTCCGCCACCGCCGATTCCCGTGCCGGAAAATGGCGACAAGGTGGAACACTTCCTGGCGTACTTCATCCTGGCCGGGAGCGCGGTGCAGTTGTATCGGCGTGGCCGGCCGCTGGCATGGGTGGGCGTGGGGCTGGTGCTGATGGGTATCGGCATCGAGTTCGCGCAGGGGGCGCTGACCGCCGACCGCGTGGCCGACCCGATGGATGCACTGGCCAACGGCATCGGTGTGCTGGCGGGCCTGGCCATCGCCGCCACCCCGCTGCGCGACCTGCTGCTGCGCTGGCGCGGATGATCCGCACCGGCATGGCGGCTTGAGGCGGCTGTAGATCCACGCCATGCGTGGATGCTGTTGGCACCCCGCGAAAATCCGCCAGGCATGGCCTGGCGCTACCGGGTACCGCGGGGTCTACACCAGACATGGCCTGGCGCTACCGGATGCCACGGGGTCCACGCCAGGCATGGCCTGGCGTGCCGCTTGGGCTACTTCAACGTCACTTCATCCAGCACCCACATCGCCGGGCGGGTGTCGCCGGTGAAGTTGATGCACAGGTCACCGCTGCCGGCCGTGCCCTTGGGCAGTGCGGCAGTCAAGGTGACGAAGCCGTCGGCATCGGGCGCGGCCGGCAGCGGGACTTCGGCCAGCACCTTGCCGGTGCAGTCGCCCCGGCGGATGCGCATCTCACCGTGCGCGCGCCTGGCCTTCTCGAACACGCGCTTGGGCTCGTCGTGGGCCAGCTGGAAGTAGTACGGAATGCGGCCGGCACGCACGCTCACCGAGGTGATGCCGTCCAGGTTGGCCTGCGGCCAGCGCCAGCAGGGGGTGAAGATATCCACCTTGAACACGGCGCGGGCGCCCTCGCGCGGGCCGTCATCTTCCAGCCGCAGCACCAGCCCGTTCTTGCCGGCGCAGTTGAGCAGTTCTTCGCTGGGGCGATGCAGCAGCGACTGGGCGGTGAAGCTGGCCACCGTCGGTGCGGCTGCCAGCATCTGGCCCTGGTAGAACGCGGCTGCCTGCACGGTGGCCGGCAGCGTGGCAGACAGCGGCTGCTGGTACAGCGGCGACTGTGCGGTCACCGGCTGACCGTCGGTGCGGTAGCGCACCTCATAGCCCAGCGGGTTGGCCAGCGAGACGGTCACCGTGTTCGCGGCGCGGTCATCGCGGTAGTCCACGCCCACTTCGAACGGGGTCTGTGCATAGGCCAGGCCCCAGGCGCGGTAGCGCTCCAGCTGCGAGGGCAGGCGGGCGAGGAAATCGCGGAAATCACGGCGCTCGGCCGGGCTCCAGCCGGTTTCGGCCACGGCGGCCAGCCGCGGGAACAGGTTGTGCTGCAGGCGCGCGTAGGTACGCGTGTGCTCGGTGAACATGTTGGCCTGCAGGCCCAGGATGTGGTGGCGCTTGTCGGCGGGCAGTTCGGCCGGCACCGGCTCGAAGCCGTACAGCTTGCCGAGGTTGACCTGGGTCGGCCGGCCCGGCGGCTCGTTCGGCGAGGCGGTCTGCAGGTAGTCCAGGTACAGGTAACCGACCGGCGACATCACCACGTCATGGCCGGTGCTGGCGGCTGCCAGCCCGCCTTCGGTGCCCTGCCAGGACATCACCGTGGCCTGCGGCGGCAGACCACCTTCGAGGATCTCGTCCCAGCCGATCAGGCGCCGGTCGTGTTGTTCCAGGAAGGTTTCCAGGCGCTTGATGATGTGGCTCTGCATGGCCATCTCATCCTTGATGCCGAGCGCGCGCATGCGCTGCTGCACCTGCTTCGATGCCTTCCACTGGTCCTTGACGGCTTCGTCGCCACCGACGTGCACGTACGTGGCCGGGAACAGCTGGATCACTTCTTCCAGCACGTTTTCCAGGAAGGTGACGGTGCTGTCTTCGACGTTGAACAGGTTCGGGAACACGCCCCATTCGCTGGTCGGCTTCAGCGGCGTGCTGATCGTGCCCAGCTCGGGGTAGGCGGCGATGGCGGCGGTGGCATGGCCGGGTACATCGATTTCCGGAATGACCTGGATATGCAGCCTGGCCGCATAGGCGATCACCTCGCGGATCTGTTCCTGCGTGTAGTAGCCGCAGTACGGATGCTCCTTGCCGGTGGCCGGATCGATGCCGCCATCGCCCGCCGGCAGGCGGCAGCTGCCGGCCTCGGTCAGTTTCGGGTAGCGCTTGATTTCCATGCGCCAGCCCTGGTCATCGGTCAGGTGCCAGTGGAAGGTGTTGAGCTTGTGCGCGGCCATCGCATCGAGCACGCGCTTGATCTCGTCCAGGCTCTGGAAATGGCGGGCCGAATCAAGCATGAAACCGCGCCAGGGGAAGCGCGGTGCATCCTGGATCTGCACGGCCGGCAGCGCGCCATGGCTGCCGCCGGTCGCCAGCTGCGCCAGCGTGGTGGCACCGTAGAACAGGCCGGCCTCGTTGCCGGCCTGCACCACCACGCCCTGCGCGGTGCTGTCCAGGGTGTAGCTCTCGCCGCTGTCGCGGAAGGTGGGGATGATCTCGAAGCGGATGCTGCCGCCCTTGGCCGCGCCGTTGCCGGTGGCCGGCGCCAGGCGCGGGCCGCCACTGCGGGCGAGCAGGTCGGCGAACTGGGCGGCCACCCGTTGCGCGGCCTCGCCCTCGGCCAGCAGGTGCGTGCCCGCGCCAAGCGTGATGCCGGTGCCGTTGCCGCGCTGCACGTTGGCCGGTGCGGGAATGAGCATCAGGCTGCCGGCGCGCAGCTGCGGGCCAGGGGCATCGGCGCTGGCCGGTGCATCGGCCGCCAGTGCCGGCAGCGCCGGCACGGTGGCCAGCAGGGTGCTCAGCAGCAGGAAGGTACGCAACCTGGCGCGGGTGGGCTTCGTCATCGGAAGGACTCCTGGGGTCTGGTGCGGTAAAGGCTATACATGAAAAACGCCGGGCCCGGAATGATCCAGGCCCGGCGTGCGTGCACTACGTAGCGATGATGCTGCCAGCGATCAGTACTTGAAGCGGAAGTTCAGGTAGTACTGGCGGCCGTTGCTGTAGAACGAGGTCGGGATGGCCGCGGTCTGGTAGTACTTGTAGGTCGGGTTGTTGAGGTTGAGCGCATCCAGGCTCACGCTCAGCCACTCGGTGGCCTTGTAGCTCAGCGACGCCGACAGGGTGCCGAAATCATCCTGGTAGTACGGGTTGGCGCCGGACAGACCGATCAGGAACGACGAGCGGCGGGTGTAGCTCACGCGGGCGCCGAAGGTCTCGTTCTCGAAGTAGGCACCGACGTTGTAGGTGTTCTTCGAGGTGCCCAGCAGGTTGTCGGTACCGTCAGCCCAGGTATGCGAAGTGCTGCCGTTGGCGTAGGTGTAGTTGGCATTGACGCCGAAGTACTCGCCGATCGGCTGCTCATACGCCACTTCGATGCCGCGCACCTTGCCGTCGGCATTCTTGGGACGCGAGATGTCATATTCCTCGAGCTTGTTGGTCAGCTCGCTGAACAGCATCTGCTTCTCGGTGCTGAAGGCCACGTAGTCCTTCAGGCGCATCGAGTACGCACCGATGGACAGCAGGCCGCGCGGCATGAAGTACCACTCCAGGTTGGCGTCGAAGTTGGTCGACACCACCGGCTTCAGCTTCGGATTGCCACCACCGCCGGTCTTGTTCAGGTCCGAGCCCCACGAGGACGCGCCCAGGGCCGAGAAGTCCGGCAGGGTCTGGGTCTGCGATGCGGCGAAGCGCAGCACCAGGTCGTCACGCAGGTCGAACTTCAGGTTGGCGCTGGGCAGGACACGGTTGTGCTTGTTCTCGAAGGCCTGACGCGTCCAGGCACCGAACAGGCTGCTCACGTCCGGCACAGTCGAGCCGGTAGCGGTCGCGTAGGTGTCGATGTCCTGCTTGATGTTGACGTAGCGCAGGCCGAAGTTGCCGCTCCAGCCGTCACCGGCGAAGTTGCTCTGCACGTAGGCGGCGAAATTCTTCTCGGTCACCTTCCATTCGGCGCCGTAGTTGTGGCGGCCGGTCGGGCCGTCATTGCCGGACAGCCAGGTGGAGTTGTTGGTGACCGCATTCTTCAGCGCGCCCGGGGTGTAGTACCACAGGTTGCGCGGGAAGGTGCCACCGATGTCGCCGGCAAAGCCGCTGGGATAGTTGCCGGTGGCACTGCCCTTGAGTGCCGCCCAGATGTTGCCCGGGGTGGCGCCTTCCGGCGACAGCGCTTCACGCTTGTGGTCGGCGTAGCGTGCACCGAAGTCGATCGAGGTCAGCGGGCCGGCGCTGTTGAAGTACTGGGTGAAATCCAGGTTGGCCCACTTTTCCTTGTCTTCAGCGGTAACCTGCTGGTTGCCCCAGGTACCGAAGCTGGTCACGCCATTGGGGCTGATGTCGCCGCCAACGTTCCAGTCGATCGGCGAGCCGTTGCCATGGGTCGCCCAGCTGGCACCGCCGCCATTGGCCACGGTCACTTCGGCGATGTACTGGCGCGGGGTTTCGCCGGTGCCCTTGGTGCTGCCGGCCTGGAACTTGGAGACCAGGTTGTCGTTGATCTGCCAATCGGCATCGAAGGTGATGTAGTTCGTCTTGGCGGTCGACTCGCGGTAGATCATGTCGTACACCGCGTAATCGGTGCCCGGCTTGCCCGCATAGGTCGCGTTGGTCAGCACGCCATCCTTGACCACATAACCTGGGTTCGGCGCCTGGTTCTTGGCAAAGCTGTTGCCGAACATCATGAAGTTGCGGTTGTAGTTGTTGGCCTTCAGCTCCGAGGTGAAGCCATTCAGGCCCAGGGTCAGCGAGTCGTTCGGCTTGAACTGCAGCGAGATCAGGCCGCCGTTGCGCTTGCGGGTCTGTTCAAACAGGGTCGAACCCAGCAGGCCGGGGACCTTGACGCCAACCAGATCCGGGTTGGTCTGTGCCACCGGGTCCTTGCTGGTGATGGTGAAGAAGCCGCCCGGGATTTCCTGCGCTTCGCGGCGCAGCTCACGCTTCTGGCTGAAGGCCTGCACCATCACGCCGAAGTTGCCTTCGTCGTTCTTGTAGTTGAACAGTGCCGACAGCTGCGGATCGGTCGACTTGGCCTGGTCCGAATACACCGCGCCAATGGAACCTTCGGCCGTGAACTGCTTGGCGAACTCCAGCGGCTTGCGGGTGATGATGTTGACCGTACCGGTGGTGCCGCCATCCTGCAGCTTGGCCTGCGAGGACTTGTTCACTTCCACCGAGCTGACCAGTTCCGACGGCAGCAGCGAATAGCTGACGCTGCGGCCCACGTTGTTGCCCTGGCTGAGCACGAACCAGTCCGCCGAGGCGACGGTGTGGCCGTTGATCAGGGTCTGGGTCAGGCTCGGGCTGGTGCCGCGCAGGCTGACACGGTCGGCTTCGTCGAAGCCGCCTTCATCGGCGCTGGACGAGCTGATGTTCACGCCCGGCAGGCGCTGCAGGGTGTCGGCCACGTTGTGCGCGGGCAGCTTGCCCACGTCTTCGGCGGTGACCACTTCCACGCGCGCGTTGGATTCGCGCTTGGTGTCCAGCGATTTTTCCATCGAACCGCGGATGCCGGTGACCTGCACGGTGTCCAGGTCCGTGGCGGTCTGCGGCGCCTGCTGCGCGTGCGCGCTGAAGGCAAGGCAGCTGACGATGGCTGCAGAAAGCAAAGTCTTGCGGGTGTTCATGATGTCTCTCCTCATCACTCGATGGTTGCCGGCTGCGGCGTTCGATTTACGGTTGCGTTGGCCTGCGCGGGTGTGGGGCATCCCGGCGGTGTCTGCCACGTGGTGCGTACTGCGTTTTCGGTGCTGCTGAAGCGGTAGCGCGTGGATGGATCTCAGGAGTCCTGGTGGCCCAGGTACCAGCTGGCGGCGCCGATGACGCCCAGCTGGCCGTGTTCGACCACCTTCACCGGGATGCGCTCGAGCTGCTCGCGCATCGGTCCCTTTTCCAGGTAGCGGCTGATGAAGGTGCTGTTCTTCAGGTAATCGCGGATCTGGGTGAGGATGCCGCCGGCCAGGTAGACACCGCCCTGCGCCCCGTAGAACAGGGCCATGTCGCCGATGGTGCTGCCGAGCAGGCCGCAGAACACATCCAGGGCCTGGCGGGCGAGGGCATCCTCGCCGGCGATGGCCGCGGCGGTCACTGCGTCCGGGCTGGCCAGCGTGGCCGGCTGGTCCTGCAGGGCGCACACCGCCGTATACAGGTTCATCAGGCCGGGGCCGGACAGGGCATGCTCGATCGACACATGCGCGCGGCTGCGCTGCATGTGGCGGACGATGGCCATTTCCAGTTCGGTGGTGGCCGCCAGGGTGGGCTGGCCGGCTTCGGTGGGCAGCACCACCGGGCCGTGCGCGGTGGGAATCCACAGCGCGGCGCCCAGACCGGTGCCGGGGCCGACCACCAGGGTCGGGCCGCGCGGCGCGCTGTCCGGCCCGCACAGGTGCAGCACGCCGCTGGCGTCCACCTGCGCGGCGGCATGGGCCACCGCTTCGAAGTCGTTGACGATGTACACGCGCTCCAGGTCCAGGTCGGCTTCGATCTGGCGGGCCGACAGCGGCCACGGCACGTTGGCGGTGATGACCGTGCCATCCTCGCGGGCGTACCCGGCCGTGGCCACCACGCAGTGCGCCGGGCGCGGGCCGGTGCCGATGAAGTCGGCCAGGATCGCGCTCAGGCCGGCATGGTCGGCATTGCGGTACTTGCGGTAATCCAGCAGCTGCACCGGGTGGGTGTCATCGCCGCTGGCCTGCACGCGGGCCACCCGCACATGGGTGCCACCCACATCGGCAGCCAGGAACACCGGCGCGGCGAGGGACAGGACATGGGCCGGGGCGGGGTGGCTGGCGGTCACGCGGGCTCCTGCGGATGAGGGAGGCCACCCCGTCACAGGGGGGCTGTTGGGCCGGAGTCTGTCGTGGTGCTGACAACGATGTCAACGAGTTCGTGACACTTTCGTTGCTGCGCCGCAACGATTGCGGTGGCCCGGAAACGTTTACACGGCGTGAATCCGCTTTTGCCGTGCAATCCGTTGTGCCGCTTGGCGCTTGGGGTTCCCGCGTATTCAGTACGACCCCGGATGTCCTGTGCTGCTCCGCAACATCGCGTTCACGGCATCGCGATGCGAAGTTGACAAACCGCGCCTGTCCATCGAAAGAATGTGACAACGTTGTTCCCAGCCACTCTCCGACGCCGCGCCGCGGCCGTCGCCGCAGGAGCCTTCCCGATGTCCGCTGTCTCAGCTGCAAGCGCGCGCCCGAACGTGGCCACCTCCATCGCCATCGTCGGCGTGCTGTTCTTCCTGATCGGCTTCTTCACCTGGCTCAACGGCCCTTTGATCACCTTCGTCAAGCTCGCCTTCGAGCTGGATGAGGTCGGCGCCTTCCTGGTGCTGATGGTGTTCTACCTGTCCTACTTCTTCCTGGCCCTGCCTGCCTCGTGGATCCTGCGCCGCACGGGCATGAAGAAGGGCCTGAGCCTGAGCCTGCTGGTGATGGCCGGTGGCGCGGCCCTGTTCGGCGAATTCGCCACCCAGCGCTGGTACCCGGGCGCACTGGGGGGCCTGTTCGTGATCGGCAGCGGCCTGGCCCTGCTGCAGACGGCCATCAACCCTTACATCTCCATCCTTGGCCCGATCGAGACCGCTGCGCGCCGCATCGCGCTGATGGGCATCTGCAACAAGATCGCCGGCATGCTGGCCCCGGTGCTGATCGGCACGCTGGTGCTGCACGGCATCGGTGACCTGGCCAGCGCGGTGGAAGCGGCCGATGAAGCCACCAAGGCCAGCCTGCTCAACGAATTTGCCGCCAAGATCCACACCCCGTACCTGGCCATGGCCGGCGTGCTGGTGGTGCTGGCGGTCGCCGTGCTGTTCTCGCCGCTGCCGGAAATCAAGCCGTCCGAGGCCAATGCCACCCCGGCCGGTGCCGGCGCCAGTGAACGCCGCAGCATCTTCCAGTTCCCGCACCTGTGGCTGGGCGTGCTGTGCCTGTTCGTCTACGTGGGCGTGGAGGTGATGGCCGGCGATGCCATCGGTACCTACGGTCACGGCTTCGACCTGCCGCTGGACCAGACCAAGATGTTCACCTCGCTGACCCTGTTCGCCATGCTGGTCGGCTACGTGGTCGGCCTGCTGCTGATCCCGCGCGTGGTCTCGCAGTCGCGTTACCTGACCGTGTCGGCCGTGCTGGGCGTGGTGTTCTGCCTGGGCGCCTGGGCCACCCATGGCTACGTGTCGGTGGGCTTCGTGGCGGCCCTGGGCTTTGCCAATGCCATGATGTGGCCGGCCATCTTCCCGCTGGCCATCCGCGGCCTGGGGCGCTTCACCGAAACCGGTTCGGCCCTGCTGGTGATGGGCATCGCCGGTGGCGCGATCATTCCGCAGCTGTTCGCCGTGCTCAAGCAGCACATCGATTTCCAGCTGGTGTTCGTGCTGCTGATGGTGCCGTGCTACCTGTACATCCTGTTCTACTCGGTCGTCGGCCATCGCGCCGGCCTGCCGCGCGACGCGGCCTGATCGGCGATCATGGACGCGCCTACCGCCCAGGAAACGCCCATGCGCAGAGCCACCATCAAGGACGTTGCCGAGAAGGCCAAAGTCTCCCTGAAGACGGTCTCCCGGGTCATCAACAACGAACCATCGGTGATGCAGGCCACCCGTGCACGGGTGCTGCGTGCCATCGCCGAGCTGGATTACGAGCCTGATCCGTCCGCGCGCAACCTGCGCAGTGGCACCACCTTCGTGATCGGGCTGGTGTATGACAACCCGAACCCGTACCACATCATCGGCGTGCAGAACGGTGTGCTGGCGGCGTGCCGGGAGACCGGCTTCGGCCTGCAGATCCACCCGTGCGATTCCAGCTCGCCGCTGCTGGCCGATGAACTGGCCGACTGGGTGCAGCGCTCGCGCCTGGCCGGGCTGGTGCTGACCGCGCCGATGTCCGAGCGCCGCGATCTGGTGCAGGCGCTGACCGCGCGCGGCATCAAGCTGGTGCGCATCATCGCGGCCACCGAAGACCCGGCCGATGGCGCCTGTGTCTACGTGGATGACCGCGAGGCCGCCTACGAGATCACCGAACACCTGATCCAGCTCGGCCACCAGCGCATCGGCTTCCTCTGGGGCGGCACCTCGCACCGTTCCTCCGGCGAACGTTATGCCGGCTACGAAGCAGCGCTGAAGGACTACGGCATGACCGTGGACAAGCACCTGGTGGTGCAGGGCGACTACACCTTCGATGATGGCTTCCGCGGTGCACGCCGCCTGCTGGCGCTGCGCGAGCCGCCGACCGCCATCTTCGGTTCCAATGACGAAATCGCCGCCGGCGTGCTGGCGGCGGCCAAGTCGGCCGGCATGAACGTGCCCTATGACCTGTCCATCGCCGGCTTCGAGGACAGCCCGTTCTCGCGCCAGTCGTGGCCGCCGCTGACCACCGCCAAGCAGGCCACCGAAGACATCGCCCGCCATGCCGCGCGGCTGCTGATCGCGCAGCTGCGCAACGATGCCTATGACGATGCGCCGGCGCCGCTGCACAACCAGGGCTTCGTGCCCCAGCTGGTGGTGCGCGGCTCCACCGCGCCGATGCGCCCGGCCGGCGCCCGTCCCCTCCCTCCCGAACCTGCCTGAGCCTGCCCATGCCGTTGCCTGATGCCTCCGCCACGATGATGTTCAGTGAAGCCGCCGAAGCGGCCGACGTCATCGCCCGCCAGTTCGCCCGCAACCACGCCACGATGGAAACCCTGGCCGCCTCGCTGCGCGCGGCACCGCCGCCGTTCGTGGTGACCTGTGCACGCGGCAGTTCCGACCATGCCGCCACCTACGGCAAGTACCTGCTGGAAACCCAGCTGGGCCGCGTAGTGGCCTCGGCGTCGCCGTCGGTCGGTTCGGTGTACGCCGCGCCGCTGCAGCTGCGCGGCGCGCTGTTCATCGTCATTTCCCAGTCCGGCAAGAGCCCGGACCTGCTGCGCAATGCCGAAGCGGCCAAGGCCGCCGGTGCGCGCGTGGTGGCGCTGGTGAACGTGGAGGATTCGCCGCTGGCGCAGCTGGCCGACACGGTCATTCCGCTGCATGCGGGTGCGGAAAAGAGCGTGGCCGCCACCAAGAGCTACCTGGCATCGCTGTCGGCACTGCTGCAGCTGGCTGCGTACTGGAAGCAGGACAGCGGCCTGCGCTCGGCGCTGGACCTGCTGCCGGCGGCCATGCACCAGGCCTGGCAGTGCGACTGGAGCGCGCTCACCGAAGGCCTGGTGGATGCGCACAACCTGTTCGTGCTCGGCCGTGGCCTGGGCTTGGGGGCGGCGCAGGAAGCGGCGCTCAAGTGCAAGGAAACCTGCAGCCTGCATGCCGAAGCCTACAGTTCGGCCGAGGTCAAGCACGGCCCGATGGCGCTGGTGGACCGTGGCTTCCCGGTGCTGGCGTTCGCCCAGCCGGATGAAACCGGCGCCGGTACCCGTGCCGTGGTGGAGGAATTCACCGCCCGTGGCGCGCAGGTGTGGATGGCCGGGGCCGGTGGCAACCTGCCGGTGGCCGCTGCGCCGCACCCGCTGTGCGCACCGCTGCTGACCGTGCAGAGCTTCTACCGCGCCAACAATGCGCTGGCCATCGCCCGTGGCTTCAATCCCGACCTGCCGCCGCACCTGAACAAGGTCACGGAGACGGTGTGATGGCAACGGTGCTGCGCAATGCCCGCATCCTGGCGGGCGATGACTTCCGCGACGACCTGGCCGTGGTCATCGAGCAGGGGCGCATCACCGCGCTGCTGCCCGATGCGGCCCCGCAACTGGGCCAGGCCGGTGAACAGGTGGATCTGGGCGGCGGCTGGCTGCTGCCCGGTTTCATCGATGTGCAGGTCAATGGCGGTGGCGGCGCGCTGTTCAACAACACGCCCGATGTGGCCGCGCTGCGCACCATTGCCCAGGCGCACCGGCGCTTCGGCACCACCGCGATGCTGCCAACGCTGATCAGCGACGACGTCGGCGTGATGCGCACCGCCATGGCCGCGATGCGCGAAGCCATCGCGCAGGGCGTGCCCGGTGTCATCGGCATCCACCTGGAAGGCCCGTACATCGCCCCGGCGCGCAAGGGCACGCACGATGCCAGCAAGTTCCGCGTGCCCGATGCCGAGGAGATCGCGCTGGCCGCGTCGCTGGACAACGGCGTGACCCTGCTGACCCTGGCGCCCGAGCGGGTGCCGCTGGAAAGCATCCGTGCGCTGGTCGAGCGCGGGGTGATCGTGGCGGCCGGGCATACCGCCGGCACCTACGAAGAGGTCCGTGCCGGATTGGATGCGGGCATCCGCGGCTTCACCCACCTGTACAACGCGATGTCGCCGCTGCAGGGCCGCGAGCCCGGGGCGGTCGGTGCCGCGCTGGAGGACCGCGACAGCTGGATCGGCATCATCGTAGATGGCGTGCACGTGCACCCGGGCAGCCTGCGGGTGGCGCTGGCCGCCAAGCCGCGTGGACGCCTGCTGCTGGTGACCGATGCGATGCCGCCGGTCGGGGCCGACGATCCCAGCTACGTGCTGTACGGGGAAACCATCACCGCCGTCGATGGCGTGGTGCGCAATGCCGCCGGTGCGCTGGCCGGCTCGGCGCTGGACATGGCCACCGCCGTGCGCAACACCGTGCAGCTGCTGGGCCAGCCGCTGGCCGAAGCGGCGCGCATGGCCTCGACCTACCCGGCGCAGTTCCTCAACGTGGATGACCGCCTGGGCCACATCGCCGAAGGCTACCAGGCCGATCTGGTGCTGCTGGACGATGCACTGCAGGTACGTGGCACCTGGATTGCCGGGGATTATCAAGCCGCATGAACGCCGTGCCCTCCGCTCGCCTGGGTTCCATCGATGCCCTGCGTGGCATCACCGTGGCCGCCATGCTGCTGGTCAACAACCCCGGTGACTGGAGCGCGGTGTTCGCACCGTTGCGCCATTCGGAATGGCACGGCTGCACGCCCACCGATCTGGTGTTCCCGTTCTTCCTGTTCCTGGTGGGTGTATCGATGGCCTTCAGCGTGATGCCACGCGCGGCCGCCCCCACCGCGCGGCCGGCGCTGGCACGGGGCGTGCTCGAACGCGCCCTGCGCATCGCCGTGGCCGGGGTGCTGCTGCACCTGCTGATCTGGTGGGGGCTGCACACCGCCAACTTCCGCATATGGGGCGTGCTGCAACGCATTGCGCTGTGTGCGGCACTGGTCGGAATGATGGCGGTGTACCTGCGCCCGCGCGCGCAGGCCGCCGTGCTGGTGGTGCTGCTGGTGGCCTATTCGCTGGTATTGCTGGAGGGCGGTGGCCTGGCCCCGTGGACCAACCCGGCCAGCCGTCTGGATACCACCCTGTTCGCGCCGTTCCTGTACCAGTGGCACCCCGACACCGGCCTGGGCCACGACCCGGAAGGTCTGCTCAGCACCGCTGGCGCGCTGGCCAGCACCGTGTTCGGCCTGCTGGCCGGGCAGCTGCTGCGGCAGGGGCGCACCGCACTGCTGGTGGGGACCGGCGTGGGTGTGGCCGTGCTGGGCGCGCTGCTGGCGGCCGCACTGCCGATGAACAAGCAGCTGTGGACGCCCAGCTATGTGCTGTGGACCGGTGGACTGGCGGCGCTGGCGCTGTGGCTGGCCCACGTGCTGGTCGACCGGCGTGGCTGGCCGGCCCTCGGCCGCCGGTTCGGCGTCAATGCCATCACCGCCTACCTGGGCAGCAGCGTGATGGCGGTCGGGCTGCTGGGCAGCGGTGCCTGGGCGTGGGGCTGGGAGCAGCTGGCCACCGCGATGCCCCATGCGCTGGAACTGGCCTCCCTGCTGCAGGCCCTGGCCTTCGTTGCGCTCTGGTGGGGTGTGGCGTGGTGGCTGGATGCGCGCCGCATCTACCTGAAGATCTGACCCTCCGGCCTGCCGATGGCGGGCCACACCGCGGCGGATGAATACGGGCGCAGGCGTGGCGTGGGCCGGCCGTGCTTGATCGGGCACTCACATCGGCGCAGGTACAACCGCCTACGGCGCCGGATGGGATGCCGCAGCGTCATGTACGGCTGTTCCCGCCCCCGGTTCCAGGAGTGCCGCATGTCCCGTGCCCTCTGCCGCCCACCGCGCCTGCGCCGCCTGGTTGTCGCCCTGCTGCCGTTGCTGTGCGTCCCCGTCGTGCTGGTGGCGGTGGCCCCCGTGGCCCGCGCCGGCTGTGATTCCAGCGCGCCGGTGGCGGGGCAGGCCGTCACCTGCAGTCCGGCAACCCCGAACCCGCAGACGGTCCCGGTGCAGGTCGGCCCAGGTGCCACCGGCGTCACCATCACGGTGCTTGCGGGCGCACAACTGGCCACCAGCAATGCCAACGCGGTGTACATCGATCCGGCCGGTGGTGCGGTCATCAACAACCAGGGCAGCATCGCCGCCAGCGGCACGGTGGGCAGTGGCACCGCAGCGGGCATCAACGCCGATGCCGTGGTGACGGTGAACAACGCAGCCAGCGGCAGCATCACCTCCGCACAGGGCTATGCGCTGTATCTGCTGGGCGGCAGCACGCTGACCAATGCAGGCAGCATCAGCGCACCGGCTGGTTACGGGGTGGCATTCAAGGGCGCCGGTGACAGTACGCTCATCAACCGTGGCGCCATCAACGGCGGCAGTGGCGGCGTGCAGTTCGGCAGCGGCAATGACTACATGGAGATGCACGATGGCACGGTGTCCACGGTGGAACAGGGCGCCGGGGATGACCGCCTGCAGGTGACCGGCGGCACCATCACCGGGCTGGTGCAGCAGGGCAGTGGCCGCGACGATTTCGTCATGACCGGTGGTACCGTCGGTGCGCTGCAGCAGGGTGACAACATCGATACCTTCCGCATGAGCGGCGGGCGCATCATCGGGGCCTTCGAAGATGGCGACCAGGCCTGGATGACCGGCGGGCGCATCGGCCGGGTCAACATGAAACTGGACAAGAACCTGTTCGACATGTCCGGTGGCACGGTGGATGGCAACGTGGTGACCGGCTTCGACACCGATACCGTGCTCATTTCCGGTACGGCCTACATCGGCGGCAACATCAGTGTCAGCGGTGGCGATGACAGCCTGACCCTCACCGATGGCACGGTGCGTGGCCAGGTGCTGATGAGTACCGGCAACGATACCTTCAACTGGAATGGCGGCGGCATCATCTACGGTGCCATCGATCTTGGGCCGGATGACGATGTGGCCACGCTGGCCAACCTCAACCAGTCCCACCTGGGCGCGCTGCCGCGGCTGGACGGTGGCAGCGGCAATGACCGGCTCAACGTCAGCAACGTCAAGACCGGTGGCGTCGGCCGCTTGCAGAACTGGGAGGCCATCAGCCTGGCCAACAGCACCGAGCTGACCTTCGATGGCGATCTGGTGCTCGGTGACAGCGCAACCGGCACCGGTACGCTCACCGTGGATGACACCAGCACCCTCTATGCGGGCAGTGGCGGCCATGCCATCCGCCCCTTCAACGGGGCGGCCCTGGTGGAGATGGTCAATGCCGGGCGCATCGATCTGACCGGGACGGGTGCCGGTGATGTGTTCACCGTGCGCGGAAACTATCGCGGCGACGGGGGCGGCCTGTACCTGCGCACGGTGCTGGGGGCGGACAACGCCATCAGCGATCGCCTGGTGATCGATGGCGGAACCGCCACCGGCACGACCGGTATTGGTGTCCTCAATGCCGGCGGCAGCGGTGCGGCCACCCTGGCCGATGGCATCCTGGTGGTGCAGGCCTTGAATGGCGCCCATACCGCACCCGGGGCGTTCGCGCTGTTCGCGCCCGTGGCCGCCGGTGCCTACGAGTACTTCCTGTTCAAGGGCGGTGTGAGCGCCGGTACCGGCGAGAACTGGTACCTGCGCTCGACCCTGGTGGCCGGGCCGGTACCTGCGCCCAATGGAGGCAACACCGCGCTGCCGCCTCCGCCCACGCCGCCGGGCACGCCCCCGCCGCCCATCGCACCGGCGCCGCCACCCCCGGTGGAAGGCGCCGCCGACCCGGACCTGACCGCCGGTGAAGCCACACCGCCGCCGCCGCCGCCGGAACCGGCACCGGTGGCACCGCCCAGCGATCCGCCGGTACCGGACGTGCCGGTGGCCGGCGGCAGCCTGCCCGGCATGGGCCCGCCGCCCACGCCCGGTGCGCGGCGGCCACGCGCGGCCCTCGTGCCGATCTACCGCCTGGAAACCGCCGCCTATGCCGCCGTGCCACCGGTGCTGCAGGGCCTGCAGCAGGCCAGCCTGGGCACCTTCCACGAACGGCAGGGCGAACAGCGGCTGCTGGTCGGGCAGGGGGCCGTGCAGGGCGGATGGATACGCATGGTCGGGCAGAGCAGCGAACAGCACTGGAAGGGCGACGCGCTGGCCGGTTTCGATGGTGATCTGCTCGGCCTGCAGGCAGGGGCGGATCTGTACGCCAGTGACGGCGATGGCTGGCACCAGCAGGTGGGCGTGCTGGTGGGCCGCACCCGCGCCACCGGCACGGTTAGCGGCCTGGCACTGGCGTGGGAAAACGTGCAGGTCGGGCAGTTGCGGCTGGATGACCGTCATGCGGGCCTGTACTGGACCGGGGTAGGCAACGCCGGCGGCTACATCGATGTGGTGCTGCTGCGCAGCCGCTTCCGCGGGGAGGCGTGGTCCACGCGCGGGCTGGGCATCAATGTGCGGGGCGATGGCACGGCCGCCTCGCTGGAAGCCGGCCGTCCGTGGCCACTGGGGGCGTCAGGCTGGTCGCTGGAACCGCAGGTGCAGGTGCTGTGGCAGCGGCAGTCGCTGGACGATGCACGTGATGCGTTCGCCGCGCTGCAGTTCGACAGCGACACCGCCTGGAGCGGGCGCATCGGCCTGCGTCTGGCCGCCGACCGTGGCCTGGCCGACAATGGCTGGCAGCCCTATTTCAAGCTGGATTACTGGCAGGCGGCCAGCGGTGAGCATCGCGTGCGCTTCGATGGCGAACCGATCCGCAGTGAACAACGGGCCCGCGCGTGGCAGGCCGGCGTGGGCATGGTCGGGCGCTTCAACCGCACGATCAGTGCGTACGCCGTGGCTGACTACACGGCCGATATCGGCGGTGGCCGCGATGCACGGCGGCGCACGCTGGAAGCCACCCTCGGCCTGCGCGCGGACTGGTAGCGCCGACGTTACATCATCCCACCCACGCAGCCGGTGCCACCAGCGCTCCCGCATGATCGGCCAGCACCACCACCGCATGCAGCAAGCCTTCCTCCTCCTGTGGCGGACGCTGCGCTGCTGCATCAGTAAAGGTGTAAATCGCGCCGGGGCGCAGGAGTTTCAATCCCGACACACCGCGCGATTTCCAACAGCGTATGCTGCTGTTTCTCTCTTCCGACGAAGGAGCGTCGAATGCCCGTTGATGTCCGCGTCACGACGCTGGCCTTGGCCGCAGCCGTTGCGATGAGCGCGCTGGCGGCCCCCGCCGCAGCCATCGAACTGCCCACACGGCAGGCACAGATCGAACTGGTGGACATGCTCGAACGCGAAGCGCTCTACCGCGACCGTGTGGATTGGCCGGAAATCCGTGCGCACATGAGTGCCGCACAGGATGATCCGGAAAAGATCCGCGATGTGCTGAAGGACGCCATCGACCGCAGCTCGGGTGGGCATGGTGCCTGGATGAGCGCGGAGCAGATGCATGCGCGGGGACAGCGCATTGGCCGTGTCAACGCCGCCGCTGCAGCGGCGGCGGGTGCACCTGCCACAGCCGTTGATGCGCCTCGTCTTGATCCGCGTATCGGCCGGGTCGGCATCGGCGGATTCGCCGTCGTGCCCGGTCCGACCGGGCAGCAACAGATGCGGGAACGCGCATCGCGCTGGCAGGCTGAGATCCGAGAGCAGGACAATGACACCCGCTGCGGTTGGATCGTGGATCTGCGCGGCAACACCGGTGGCAACATGTGGCCGATGCTGCTGGGCGCCGCGCCGCTGTTGAGGACCGCTGAGGGCGATGACCAGACCGTGGGTGGGTTCGTCACCACCGAAGGCCCCTCGCTCTGGCAATTGACCGCGTCCGGCGTGCGCCTCGGTACGCGCGTGATCGTCGATCTCGGTGCGCCCGGTTTCACATTGAAGCGCGGAGGCGCGCCTGTGGCTGTGCTGACCGGGCCGCGCACCGCCAGCTCCGGCGAGGCGACGGTGCTGGCCTTCCGTGGTCGTCCGGACACGCGCAGTTTCGGCGAGCCGACCCGCGGCGTGTCTACCGCCAATGTGGTGCGTCGATTGGTCGATGGCAGTTCGCTGGTGCTGACCACCAGCGTGATGCAGGACCGCAACGGCCACGGCGATGGGCTGAAGATCGAGCCGGACCAGTACACCGGCGGCGATGCGGCGACCGTCGCCGCCGCCCAGGCGTGGCTGCTGGCACAGCCTGCCTGCAGCGGTGGCTGACCGATGATGATGCTGATCGGCCAGCAGGAGCGCGTCGTGGTGGTCGGCCCGACCGAGGCCCATCACTGCCTGCGCTGCCAGACGGAAACCGACTTCGCCCCGCAGCTGCGCTACAGAATGGCGCGCATCGACCTGTTGTTCGGCTTCGCCTACCAGCGCCGCTACGAACTGGCCTGCACCCGCTGCCAGCACGGCTGGGTGCTGGACACCGTGGCCATGGACCAGCAGCTGGGTGGCGTGCCGATCCCGTGGCGTCACCGCTTCGGCTTGCCGCTGATGCTGGTGGTGGTGGCAGGGCTGGCGTTGCTGGGCTGGCTGTGGCGGTACGGACACATCGCCTGAAGCCCGGGGCTGGTAAAGTCGCACCCGTTAACCACCCTCGGACGCAACATGGAACACGACACCCCCTTCGAACCCCTCAACGACCTGGAAGCACGCCTGGTACAGGCCCAGGACGGCTCGCTGGCCGCACAGGATTTCCTGGACAGCCTGCTGGCCGACCAGGTCTTCGTGCTGCTGGATTCGCCGGTGGAAGCCGATTCGGAATGGGATGAATCGATCACCCCGCTGGTGCTGACCGCCGAAAGCGGCGAGCCGATGTTCGCGGTGTTCTCTGCCGTGGAACGGGCGTTGCCGTGGAGCGAGCAGCTGCCGCAGTTCGACAACGCCCTGCCGGTGGACGTGCTGTGGCTGCTGGGCGCCATGTCCGACGGCGTGGGCATCGTGCTCAACCCGGGCTTCGACCTGGGCATGGAGATGATTCCCGACGCGGTGGTGCACCTGAAGCAGCGCGCAGCGGCGATCACCCGCGCGGCGCAGTAAGCGGGCCGGTTTCAGCCCGCGCGTGCGGCGGCGATGGCGGCCGTACGTGCCTTGGCCAGCGCCTGGCCGATGGCCGGGCCCTGCAGGTGCGTGGTGTCGATATCACGTGCCTGTACCGACAGCGCCGCCCGGTGCAGGCGCACCAGGGTGTCCCCCTGCGGATAGGCGCTGTCCTCAAAGCCGAGCCGGCCCCGGTTGTCCGCGTCGCAACACAGCGCGATGCGGGCGATGCGCTCCGGGCGCCGGAAGGCATCCATGCGGCCCAGCATCTCCAGCACCGTGGCATCGCGCAGTTCATCGATGCGGTGCACGTTGAGGTGTTCGCGGCAGACCGTTTCGGCCAGCTGCAGGTGTTCGGTCGGCACCTTCAGGCGAGCGCACAGTGCCTTGAGCGGTTTCACCCCGCGCTGCTCGTGCATGATGTGGCGCGGCCATTCCTCCCGGGGCGTCAGCCCTTTGCCCAGATCGTGGGTGAGCGCGGCGAACCCGACCAGGTCGTCACCCGGTGCCAGGCGCGCGGCCATGTCGCTGACCATTTCCTGGTGCAGGCCGGTATCGATTTCCGGGTGGAACTGGGCACGCTGCGGCACGCCGTACAGGGCTTCCAGTTCGGGCAGGATCGGGCCCAGCGCCTGCGCGTCGTGCAGCGTGCGCAGGAAGGCGGAAGGGCGTGCACTGGCCAGGGCCTTGCGCAGTTCCTGCCACACCCGCTCGGGTACCAGGGCATCCAGTTCGCCGCTGGCGGCGACCTGGCGCATCAGGTCCATCGTCTCCGGCGCCACGGTGAAGCCCAGCGGCGCAAAGCGGGCCATGAAGCGCGCCGCGCGCAGTACGCGCAGGGGATCTTCCACGAACGCCGGGCCGACGTGGCGCAGGATCTTCCGTTCGATATCGCGCACGCCTGCATACGGGTCCACCAGGGTGCCGGTGGCTTCATCGCAGGCGATGGCGTTGATGGTGAAGTCGCGGCGCAGCAGGTCCTGTTCCAGCGTCACCGACGGGTCGGCGTCGACCACGAAGCCGCGGTAGCCTCGGCCGGATTTGCGTTCGGTACGGGCCAGGGCGTATTCCTCGCCGGTATCCGGGTGCAGGAACACCGGGAAATCGCGGCCCACGGCACGATAGCCCTGCGCCTCCATCTGTGCGGGCGTGGCACCGACCACGACCCAGTCACGGTCGCCGGCAGGGCGCTGCAGCAGGCGGTCGCGCACGGCGCCGCCGACAAGATAGATCTTCATGCCGGGCATGATCGCATGGTGGGCGCGCCCGGCGCCGGGCCACGCGGCCCCACACCGTGCGTGGATCGAATCCCTCACCACGCCGGTGGGGGCCGTGCCGTAGATCCACGCCATGCGTGGATTGAATCCATCATCACGCGGTGGGGGCCGCAGCCAGGCATGGCCTGGCGCTACCGTGCGCTCACGCCCGGGGCGATCAGTCCCCGCCCTGGTCGGCGTTGGCCGCGCAGGTGAAGGCCTTGCGACGGTCCTGCAGCTTGCCCAGCATGCGGTCGCCCAAGGGCAGCGCATCGCCGTTCAGGCGCCAATCGTAGATCACGCTGAAAGCCAGCACGCGCGCGACATATTCACGCGTTTCCTTGTAGCTGATCGTTTCGATCCACACGTCCGGGTCGAAATCCGGGCGCTGGCCCAGCCAGCGCGCGGTAGGGGTCGGCCCGGCGTTGTAAGCGGCGATGGTGACGTAGGGCTGGCCGTTGTACTTGTTCAGCAGTTGGCGCAGGTAGGCGCTGCCGATGGCGATGTTGGTGTCCGGGTCATACAGGCTGGCGGCACCGCCATACCCGGTCAGCCCGATCGATTTGGCCACCGCCGCACCGGTGGCCGGCACTACCTGCATCAGCCCCATGGCGTTGGCCGTGGAGCGTGCGCGCGGGGTGAAGGTGCTTTCCGCGCGGATTTCCGCCGCCACCCAGGCCGGGTCCAGCGCATTGCGGGCGGCTTCGCGGCGGATGGTGTCATCGTGGTGCAGCGGGAAGCGCAGTTCGTACAGGCGCTGCTCGTCCGGCTTGCGGCCCAGCGAGAACACGGCGCGGTCGAACCAGCCGTTGTCCTGGGCGACTTCCACGGCCAGGCGGCGCTGGGTGTCATCGAAGCGGCCCAGTGCATTGTTCCATTCGGCCACGGCCCAGCTGTTGCGGTCGATCTGGAACAGTTCCATGGCGCGCACGATGGCCGGATCGCGTGCGACGGTGGCGCGGGCCTGGGCGCTGTCGTTGGGCTTCCACGGGCACAGCGTATAGGCCTGCTGCAGCTTGTCGGCAGCCAGGAAGCCGTGGAAGGTGGAGGCGCGTGCGGCGTCGCGGAACAGCGGTTGTGCCTGTGCCGCCTGGCCGGTCTTTTCCAGCATGCGGCCTTCGAAGTAGCGCCAGCGCGAGTCGTTGCGCTGGGTCGGGCCCATCTTGCGGATGGCCGCCAGCGCGGCGGGCCAGTCACCGCGGGCCATGGCTTCGCGCGCACGCCATTCGTGCAGGCGCTCGTCATAGGCCGATTCGGGCACGGCGTTGAGGCGGCGTGCGGAATCGGGCAGGTACGAAGCCACGGTCCACAGCGCGATCTGGTAACGCACCTGGCCCTGCTGCGCCGCACTCAGGCCCAGGGCCTGCGCGTACTGCGGCAGCTGCTGTTCGGTCGCATCCGGGTTGGCCTTGGCCAGTTTCAGCAGGCCATCGGTGGCGATGCGTCGGCTGCGTTCGCTGCGCGGCCAGTTCAGTGCCTTGGCGCTGGGGGCATCGACGAAGGCCGCGTAGTCGTTGGCCATCGCCAGATCGGCAGCGGGCAGGCCACGCGCCGCGGCGCGCATCACCGCCGGCTGCTGCGCATCGGCGGCGGCATCCACGCGTTCCCAGCGCAGGGCATCGGTCAGGCCGCCCTGTGCCTGCAGCACGGCAAACACGGCATCGCAGCCATCGGGCAGGGCCTTGCCGTTCCTGCGCCACAGATCCTGTGCTTCGGTGGTCCACTGCGCATCGGCCTTGCCGGTGGCCTGGCGCGCGGTCAGCTGCGCGCAGCGCAGGCCGACATTGTCGGTGGGTACCCAGTTGGCCAGCAGGGTCGGCCAGTCCTGGCGGCGGGCCACGGCCGGCAGCCACACGCCGCGGAAATTGCTGGCCACCGGCTGGCCGTCATAGCGCTTGAGGAAATCCTGCGCCTGCACGTTGGTCACGGTGTCGATGTTGCGGCGCAGGCCGGCCAGTTCCAGCCAGCCATACAGCGGGTGGTTGCGCAGCGCGGCGGCCTGGGCCGGATCGAGCTGGCCGCGTTCGGCGGCGTCCAGCGCGGCGCGCATCTGCGCGCGCTGGGCATCGAGGGATTGGGCGGATGCGCAGGCAACCGTCCCCAGCAGGGTCGTGGCCAGCGCCATCAATGGCAGGACAGGGCGGAAGTGTCGGGTCATGCTGGCAGCATAGCGGCAACCGGCTGAATTCAACGTCGCAGAACGTAACCGCAGGCGCCGCCAGAACGCTGGCTGAATCAGCGTTCAGGCGTGCATTCCGGGCAGGGCGGGCGGCAGCGTAGTGTCGGCAACAGGGCAATCGGCCCGGCTGCAGGGAGCGGCACATGGCGTTCAATCGCGTGGAAGGACAAGGACCCCTGGCAGAGATCAACGTCACGCCGCTGGTGGACGTGATGCTGGTACTGCTGATCATCTTCATCGTGACCGCACCGATGATTTCCCGCCCCATCGCGGTGCAGTTGCCGCAGGCCACCGACCGGGCCATCGCGCGCCCGGACCCGCCGCCGCCGATCGAGCTGCGACTGGATGCGGCCAACCAGCTCAGCTGGAATGGCCAGGCCCTGGCCATCGGCGACCTGCGCGCACGCCTGCAGGCCGAGGCCGGTGCCAATGCCGGCAACCTGCCGGAACTGCGCATCGCCACCGACCCGGCGGCCGAGTACGACGGCATGGCCAAGATCCTGGCCGCTGCCGAAGCCACCGGCATGGAACGCATCGCGTTCGTGCGCTGACCGCATCCGGGGCCAGCAGGGAATGACACCGACGACGCCGGGTGCTGCCCGGCGTTCGTCGTTGTGGAGGAAGCGTCTAGTACTTTGGTGTTAGATCTGCGGCCATTTGACGTTATCTGCTTTCAGATTCGTCAAATTGACGTGAAAAGGTGTCGGGCGTCACGTCGCCGGATTTACCTCTTGTTTACAAAGGAGACGTTGCCGCGGTGCAGGGGATGCGGCAGCCACCGTCCCGACATTCCTTTGGAGAGAGAGCGAATGAACCATCTGCACCACCGCCCCTTGGCGGTCGCGGTCACGCTGTGCCTGGCCACATTCATGCCGCTGTCGGCATGGGCCCAGGACAGCAGCCGCAGCACCACGGACCTGGACCGCGTGGAGGTCACCGGATCGCGCATCAAGCGCGCCGAAGTGGAAGGCCAGACACCCATCCATACGCTGACCCGTGGCGACATCGAAAAGACCGGCCTGAATTCCATCGGCGAGGTCCTGCAGCAACTCACCGGTGCCGGCTCGGCGCTCAACGCCAAGTTCAATTCGTCCGGCAACTTCGGCTTCCCGCCCGATGGCAGTGGTGTGGGCGCCGGTTCGGCGCAGGTGAACCTGCGCCATCTGGGCGCCAAGCGCGTGCTGGTGCTGGTCGATGGCATCCGCTGGGTCAATGAATCGTCCGCGTCCGGCGTTGGCGCGGCCACCGATCTGAACACCATTCCGCTGGCCATCGTCGAGCGCATCGAAGTGCTGGAAGATGGCGCGTCGTCGCTGTACGGCTCCGATGCGATCGCCGGCGTGGTCAACATCATCACCCGCCGCGATTTCGATGGCGGGCAGGTGACGCTCAACTATGGCGAATACAGCAAGGGCGATGGCACGCAGAAGGGCGTGGACCTGGCCTGGGGCACGCGCGGTGACCGCTACAGCCTGTTCCTGGGCGCCAGCTGGACCAAGCAGGACCCGGTGTTCGCGCGTGACCGCGAACAGTCGCGTTTCCCGATTCCCGGCACCGGCCTGGCGTTCGGCAGCGGTGGCATTCCGCAGGGGCGTTTCATGTTCACCGACCCCAATACCGGCGCGGTGCAGAACATCGTGCCCAACACCGGGGTGAGCAACCCGCGCTATGACGGCAGTGCCGGGTGCAGCCGCACCGACGATTACCACTGCTTCACCACGGCCGATCGCTTCAACTTCGCCGAATACAACATGGTGCTGACCCCGTCCGAACGCAAAGGCGTGTTCGGCCAGTTCCG
The DNA here is from genome assembly GCF_030913365.1 of Stenotrophomonas sp. 24(2023). Lineage (NCBI taxonomy): Bacteria > Pseudomonadati > Pseudomonadota > Gammaproteobacteria > Lysobacterales > Lysobacteraceae > Stenotrophomonas > Stenotrophomonas sp. 24(2023). Next base: position 1,162,139 of record NZ_CP133160.1, on the reverse strand, counting down.
CTTCGACATCACCGACAACGTGCAGTGGTACGTCAAGGCACTGGGCAACCAGCGCAAGTCGACCAACCAGGCCGGCCCGGAACCGCTGTTCTTCGGCCCCGATGGCGCCACCGGCAACCCGCTGGCCGACAACATCGTGGTCTCGCGGTTGAACCCGTACAACCCGTTCGGCTTCGACCTGGTGTCCGGCGGCAACATGAGCCTGATCGGCCGGCGCCCGGTGGAAGGGGGCCCGCGCGTGTTCGAGCAGAAGGTCGATACCACGTATGTGGCCACCGGCCTGGTCGGCAATTTCCATGCGGCCGACCGCACGTGGGATTGGGACGTCAACGGCATGTACAGCAAGAACAAGGCCGAGCAGACCAACTACGGCAGCTATGACATCTACAAGGTGAACATGGCGCTGGGTGATCCGGCGGTCTGCGCGGCCACGCCCGGCTGCGTGCCGCTGAACATCTTCGGCGGTGCCGGCTCGATCACCCCGGACATGCTGAAGTGGATCCAGCCGGTGGTGCGTGACCGCAGCCAGAACGAACTGAGCCTGTTCACCGCCAACCTGTCCAGCGAACTGTTCGCGCTGCCGGCCGGCCCGGTGGCCTTCGCCACCGGTTTCGAATACCGCAAGTACAAGGGCGCCTACCAGCCCGATCCGCTGACGGTGATCGGCCACTACAACGGCGTGCCCTCGCAGCCCACCTCCGGCTCCTATGATGTCAACGAAGCCTACCTGGAGCTGAGCATTCCGCTGTTCGCCAAGAGTGCCATCGGCGAGAAGCTGGAACTGAGCCTGGCCGGGCGCTACTCGGATTACTCCACCTTCGGTGGCGAGTTCACCCCCAAGTATGGCCTGCGCTGGCAGGTGACCAATGATTTCGTGCTGCGCACCAGTTATGCCGAAGGCTTCCGCGCACCGTCCATCGGCGAACTGTACGGGTCGGCCGCACGTGCCGACCTGCAGCTGTTCGATCCGTGCTCGGTCGGCCTGGGCGGTACACCGCCGCGCGGCAGCGCCGCCAACTGCGCCACGCTGGGCGTGCCGGCCGGCTTCCAGCAGGCCAATTCGCAGATCTCGGTGACCACCGGCGGCAACCGCGAACTGGACCCGGAACGCTCGCGCAGCTTCAGTGCCGGCTTCGTGTGGAGCCCCTGGTTCGGCAGCAACGCCTCCTGGTCGGAACGCTTCGATGTGGAGGTGACCTTCTACCGCCACCAGATCGACGGCGCCATCCAGGCCATCAACGCGCAGACCCAGCTGGACCTGTGCGTGGATACGCTGGACCCGCTGTACTGCGGCGGCATCACCCGGGCCAGCACCGGTGCGGTCAGCAGCTTCAACAACCGCCTGACCAACCTGGGCTCGATCAAGACCGATGGCTGGGACGTGGATCTGTTCTGGACCCTGCCGCAGTCGAGCATCGGCCAGTTCAAGCTGGGCTGGCAGAACACCTTCGTCGGCCGCTACGAGGCGCTGGGTGCGGCCGGGCAGAAGCAGCCGCAGGGGCCGGGCATCGAGGTGGCCGACAGCGCCATTCCCGAATGGACCAGCAATGCCACGCTGAACTGGTCGCTGGCCAACTGGAGCGCAACGTGGACGGTGCGCCACATTTCCGAGTTGACCGAGGACTGCGGTGACGCGGTGGCCTTCCCGGTGTGCAGCAACCAGGCAGCCGGCACCAACACGCTGTCTGCCACCACCTTCCATGACCTGCAGGTGGGGTACCGGATCGACTGGATGAAGGGCCTGCAGCTGACGGCCGGGTTGAACAACGTGTTCGACAAGGATCCGCCGATCTGCCTGTCGTGCTCGTTGAACGGTTACGACGCATCGACCTACGACATCCCGCGGGGCCGCTACTGGTACCTGCGCGCCGACCTGCGGTTCTGACGGTGGGCACCGGTGCCGGGACGCCCCGCACCGGTGGTCTAGGACTAGTTGCAAACGTTGTTTTTTGTCGTGATCTGCAAAGTGTGTCGCGGATGACAGGGAGGGGCGGCAGGAATACTGCCGCTCCTTCCAACATCAAGGCTTTCCATGCAGATATCGACCTGGTTGCTGTTCGCCGCCGCCTGCTTCGCGTTGTGCGCGCTGCCTGGCCACAATCTCCGCCAGGTACTGGACCGTTCCAGCGAGCTGGGCCTGCACTGCAGCCGCGCCGCGCGCCTGGGGTGCCTGCTGGGGGCGGCGCTGCTGCTGGTGCTGGCGGTGCTGCTGCTGGGGGCCGTGCTGTGGCTGGCGCCTTCGGCGCTGGCCAGCCTGCGCGTGGCCGGCGTGGCGTGGCTGGCGTTTGCCTGCGTACGCGGCTGGCGGCGCCATGAGGCGGTGCTCGATGTCGGCGATGCGGCCGGCTGGCTGCGCCCGGCCCGTACCCTGCGGTTCCTGGAAGGGGTACTGGCCGGTGCCAGCAGCCCGCGCCTGCTGTTGCTGCTGCTGGCCTTCCTGCCACAGTTCATCGACGCCGGTTCCGGCCTGCAGCTGCAATGGCAGCTGCTGGTACACGCGGTGACCTTCGTTGCCGTGGCGGCGCTGTGCAACCTCGCCTACGCCCTGTTTGCCGTGCGCGGTGGGGACAAGGCCGTGCGTGCCCACTGGCGGTTGCCGCTGCAGCGGGCCAGCAGCGTGGCCATCGTGCTGCTGGCTGCGTCCGCACTGGCCTGAAGCCGGGTAGCGCTAGCGCGCATCCAGCGACTGCAGGTAAGCGCAGAACATGTCCGCTACCGCGTCGGCGTAGGCGGTGATGTCGGCGCGGGTTGGACGCGTGCTGGAAAAACGCTTGCCCACGCTGCTCAGCGTGGTGGCGATCAGCTCGCTGGCCAGCGCCTGCTGCTGCGGCGTGGCGGCAGGCAGTGCCTCGCGCATGAAGGCTTCCATCATGCCTTCGCCGGCGCTGCGCACCTGGCGTGCTTCGGGGGCATCGCGGTAGAGCGGGGCGGCATCGCTGAGTGCCACGCGCATTTCCACTTCCTCGCATTCGGAACGGATGAACGCATGCACCAGCGCGCGCAACCGCTGCAGCGGTGGTGCGTGGCCTTCCTGCAGCGTGCGCCGCAGCACGGCGGTGTTCTGCGCCCATTCGTCGGCCTGCAGGCGGAACAGGATCGCCGCCTTGTTCGGGAAGTACTGGTACAGCGAGCCGATGCTGACCCCGGCACGCTCGGCCACCCGTGCGGTGGTGAAGCGGGCCGCGCCCTGCTGGGCCAGAACCTGAGCCGCTGCCTCCAGGATCACCGCCACCAGCTCGTTCGAGCGGGCCTGCCGGGGCTGTTTTCTCGAGGAAATCTGCGGGGTTGCGGGAGTGCTCATGGAAGGCCCGGGCGGTCCGGGGAATGCGAATGGTGGGCCGCGATGATCGCACGTAGGCTGTAAATGCGACGAATCAATCGCATTCCAGGCGGCCCGCCGCCTCCCTACTGCCGGACGTTCCCCCGATGACAACCCTTACCTCCGAACCCCTGGCCACGCTGCTGGAGGACCTGTTCGACCAGGCCGATGCTGCCCACGACAGCAGCTTCGACGGCCTGAGCGCCGACGAGCAGGCGCGCCTGATGCACAGCCGCACCGACTACCTGGCCCTGTATGGGCGCCTGAAGAACCTGTGGCTGCCGGTGTCGCGTGATACCGGGCGGCTGCTCTACCTGCTGGCGCGCAGCAGCGGCGCACGCACGATAGTCGAGTTCGGCACGTCGTTCGGCATTTCGACCCTGCACCTGGCAGCGGCGCTGCGTGACAACGGCGGTGGCACGCTGGTCAGCAGCGAATTCGAGCCGGGCAAGGTGCAGCGTGCCCGCGCGCACCTGGCGGCGGCGGGGCTGGATGACCTGGTGGACATCCGCCAGGGCGACGCGCTGCAGACGCTGCGCCAAGACCTGCCTGAGCGCATCGATATGGTCCTGCTCGATGGCGCCAAGCCGCTGTACAGCGACATCCTGTTGCTGCTGGAAGACCGCCTTGCGCCGACGGCGGTGATCGTGGCCGACAATGCCGACTACGCGCCGGATTACCTGGCCCACGTGCGTGCGCCGGGACGCGGTTACCTTTCCGTGGCCGTGGGCGAGGAGGTGGAAGTATCGATGCGGGTTGGTTGAGCGCACCCGCCTGGCAGCAGGCGCCGGGCAGGGCCCGGCGCCCACCGGCGCGGATCAGAACGACCAGGTGAAGGTGATCGAGCCGTTGCGGCCATCGCCGAACGCACCGTAGCCATAGATCTGCGAGTAGTACTTCTTGTCCAGCAGGTTGTTGAGGTTCACCTGCACCGCGAACTGCGGGGCGATGCGGTAGCGCGCGAACGCACTGACCAGCGCATAGGCATCCTGCTCGAAGCGGCCGTAGGTGGCATCGGCGTAGTAGATGCGGTTCTGCCAGTTCACGCCGCCGCCGAAGGTCAGTTCGGCCAGCGACTGCGGCGTGTAGCTGGTGTAGGCCTTGAGCGAGGTCTGCGGCAGCTGGCTGTTGATGTCCTTGCCGTTGATGTCCTTGGCCACGTAGCGCGACGCACCGAAGGTGGCGTTCCAGCCCTGGGCCAGTTCACCGTTCAGTTCGAACTCGACGCCGCGGCTGACGGTGCCGCGTGCGGCGATGTAGGCGGTGTCGCCCGTGCCGGGAACCTTGTCCGGGGTGGCCTGGGCGACGTTGTCCTGCTCGATGCGGAACACCGACAGCGAAGCGTTGAGGCGGTTGTCGAACCAGGCCCCCTTCACGCCCACTTCGTAGCTCTTGCCGTCCACCGGGTCCAGGTAGCTGCCCTGGCGGTTGCGGGTGGTCTGCGGCTGGAAGATCTCGGTGTAGCTGGCGTAGGTGGACCAGGTGTCATTGATGTCGAACACCAGGCCCGCATACGGCGTGGTCACCTTGTGGCTGAACTGCATGACCACCGTGCCTTCGGTGGCATCAAGGCTGTAGTCGGTGTAGCGCGCACCGAGGATCAGCTTCAGCGGATCGGCCAGCGACAGGCGGGTCGCTGCGTAACCGGCCTTCTGGGTAATGGTGCCGCGGCTGAACTGCTGCATGGGTGCCCAGTTCGGCTCCGGGAACCGGCCGGTCCAGCCCAGGTAGCTGGGCATCGGGAGGGGGAAGTCGAATGCCCCGTTGTTGACGTACTGGCGCTTGTTGTAGCTCAGCCCGGCCATGAACTGGTGCTCGCGGCCGAACAGCTGGAACGGCCCGTCGATGTAGCCATCCACGCCGTTGACCTTGCGCTCGGTCTGGTAGTAGCCCGAATAGGGCACCACGCCGGCACCGGTGGTCTTGTCGAAACCGTAGATCGTGTAATACGGGTAGAACAGCTTGTCGTCCGAGTCGGTCTTGTCATGCGTGGCGCCGATCTTGAACTTCCAGCCGTTGGCGAAGCTGTGCTGCAGCGTGGCGAAGGCGCGCTTGGTGGTGGTGTCCCAGTAGGTCCAGTCAGTGGCCGGGTTGAAGGCTTCGTTGTAGTTCGTGCGGCTGCCGTCGGCATACCACATCGGGAAGCCGCCCCAGGTCACGCCGGTGGCGCGCTTCTGCTGGTAGTCGTAGCCCACGCTCAGCTGCGTGTCCGGGGTCAGGTCGGCATCGATGACCGCATAGCCCAGCGTCTTGCGCTGGTGGTAGCGGTCCATCTGGCCATCGGTGTCCAGGTAGCTGCCGATCACGCGGCCGCGCACCGAGCCGCTGGCGTTGAGCGGGGTGGTCACATCCACCGTGCTGCGGGTGCGGCCCCAGCTGCCCACGTTCACCGACACGCTGCCGGTCAGTTCGGCGCTGTCGGCGTGCTTGCGGATCAGGTTCACCGAAGCGGACGGGTTGCCGGCACCGGTGAGCAGGCCGGTCGCACCGCGCACCACTTCCACGCGGTCATACAGCGCCAGGTCCAGGCCGGAATCGCCGTAGCTCCAGTTCTGCACCATGGTGGTGGGCAGGCCATCGAACTGGTAGTTGTCGATGTAGAACCCGCGCGCGTAGAACTCGGTGCGCTCGCTGTCGGACTGGGTGCTGGTGACGCCGGTGGTGTTGGCCAGCACGTCGATGATGTCGTCGAGGTTCTGGTCCTCGATGCGCTGGTGGCTGATGATGCTGACCGACTGCGGAATCTCGCGCGGTGCCAGGTCGAAGCGGGTGCCGGCCGAGGTGCGGCGCACCGAATAGCCTTCGGCGCGCTCGCCCTTCACCACGACCTTGTCCAGCGTGGTCGGATCAGCCGCATCGGCGGCGAAAGCGGACGCGGCGGTGGCCATGCACAGGGCCGCGAGCACGGCGGCGGACAGGCGGTGCGGCAGGGGAGAGGCGGGGCGGGTCATCGGGGGTTCCTGGTCGGGCACGTGCGTGCGCCCGACCGGCTTCCCGGGTGGTCTGGCGCCGCGGCTGGGGGGATGTCGCGCCGTAGCGGGCCCTGGCGTCAGGGCGGTGGCTGGGCAGGGCGAACGGTGGCGCGCCGTCCTGGCGGCGCCGGAAACCCGGGCATGGTAATGGGAATTATTTCTATTTACAAATCGTGAATCCGCCGTGCGGCGTGGCGCGGTGGGCTGCTGCCCCGGCGGCATCAGCGCATCAGTGGCAGCGGATCGCGTGCCCCGGCCGGTCCGTAGAGCCCGAAGTGCAGGTGGGGGGGCGTGCCCTGGGCGTTGCCGCTGTCGCCGACATGGCCGAGCAGATCGCCGGCCTGCACGACCTGCCCCTGCGCCAGATTTTCCGCCCAGCGCTCCAGGTGCGCGTAGTAGTAGCGCTCGCGGCCCGGGCCGATGACCCAGACCTGGCGGCCGCCCAGCCCGCCCTCACGGATGCTGGCAACGACCCCGGGCGTGGCGCTGCGGACCGGGGTGCCACGGCGGGCGAAGATGTCGATGCCGGCGTGGTGGCGGTCGCGCCCGCGTGGGGCGCCGAACGTATCGGCGATCTGCCGCCACCGGACACCGTCCACCGGTACAGGCAGTGCCGTGGCCGGCGGCATCCGCGACAGTGACCACAGCATCTTCGCGGTGGTGGCCCATGGGCTGTTCCACAGCGCCAACGCCGCAACGCTGGCAATGGCCAGGCACAGGCCGCGCAGCAGCCAGCGGCGCAGGCGACGGGCGTTGCTTTGCATGTCCATGGCAGTGAAGTGTAGTCGAGCGATGCCCGCACCTCCCGGGAGGGCGGGATCCGCAGGAACGGGCAGTGCGGCCTGATGGGCGCAGTGTGGGCCGTGCGCCCCTCAAGGCGGCAGGGACTCGCTCAGGATGTGCTGCGCGCTGTCCGCCGTGGGCATGAAAGCCACAGCGTGGTCGCCGCCGGCATGAATCCACCATCCGGACCCTGCCGCCGTCGGCGTGAGTGCCAGGAGGTCTCCGGCCTTCAGCGCGGTGGCGGGATTATCCGGTCTCGCTGCCCACAGCATCGTGCCGTGTTGATCGGGGTGCCCCAGGGTTTCGACATCGATGTGATAGTCGCCATTGGCCTGCTGTCGGATTTCCTGAATCCGCAGGGGGGGCCGTGCCTGCGCCTTCTGCCGCGCTGCGGGGCCAGGGCGCTTCGGGTTGCCGGACGACGTGCCGACAGCGTCAACCGCCGCGCTGATCGCCAACGCGGGGGACGCGACCAGCCACAGGGATGCGTAGGTGGATGCGACACTTGCGGCCGCGCGCTTCTGTGCAGGGTCGTTGGCGGGAGCACAGGGTGACCATGCGAGCGCAAGCACAAGCGCGATCCGGGAGTGTCGATGCTTCCCGCTGAGGAAGGTGTTGATGGGGGCGTTCCGGTGGAGGCTCGATACAGTACCTTCCCGGTTTCCGCCCCGGGATTCCATACGAAACGTTGCAATCGGGATGAAGCCGGAGGCGGGTCGGTGGCCCGGCCAAGCCGGTTTCAATCCAGCGGCACTTGGAAACTCCGCTTCAATGTGCCCAGCGCCACCGAGGTGCGGAAGCGCTCGATGTTGTCATCGCCGCCGAACAGCCGCTCGGTGATCGCCTCGTATTCTTCCATCGACGCCGCCGAAAGCAGCAGCAGGAAATCGCCATCGCCGGTGATCGAATAGCACTGCTGCACGGCCGGGTCGTCCTGCACGCGGCGCTTGAACGGCGCTACCCGCGCGCGCTGTTCGCTGACCACGCGCACCTCGACGATGATGGTCAGCGGCCGCCCGACCTGGGCCGCGGCGACCACCGCCACGTTGGCGGCGATCACGCCGCTGTCCTGCAGGCGCTTGATGCGGCGCTGCACGGCCGGCGTGGACAGGTTCACGGCTTCGGCGATCTGCCGCTGCGGCAAGGTGTTGTCCTGTTGCAGCAGGGCCAGGATGGCGCGGTCGAAACTGTCCAGCACAGGGGGCGTGGCCATGGCGAGCAGAAATTGCACGGACGGGCTGTCAATTGAGCCAAGTGCTCGCCGCCGGCGCAATAGACTGTGCGTATGCAGACCTCTCGAATCGCGCCGCTGTTGCCGGCGCTGGCGGTGCTTGGCTCCGTCACCTCCCTGGCCATTGGCACCTCCTTCGCCAAGCAGCTGTTCCCGGCCATCGGCGCACAGGGCACCAGCGCGCTGCGCGTGGGGTTTTCCGCACTGTTGCTGCTGCTGTTCTGGCGGCCCTGGCGCTGGCGTACCGGGCGTGCCGATGCCGCCACCATCCTGCGCTATGGCCTCACCCTGGGGCTGATGAACCTGCTGTTCTACATGGCCCTGCGCACGATCCCGTTCGGGATCGCGGTGGCCATCGAATTCACCGGGCCGCTGGCGGTGGCCATGCTGTCCTCGCGACGGATGATCGATTTCCTCTGGGTGGGCTGTGCTGCCCTGGGGCTGCTGCTGTTGCTGCCGCTGGCCGGCGGCCCGGCGCTGGACCCCACCGGCGTGCTGTATGCACTGGGGGCGGCGGCGTGCTGGGCGCTGTACATCGTGTTCGGCAAGCGGGCCAGCCACCTGCATGCCGGCCACACGGTATCGCTGGGCCTGCTGGCGGCCTCGCTGGTGGTGGTGCCGGTGGGCGTGGCCCATGCCGGTGCGGCGCTGCTCGATCCGAAGCTCCTTGCCGCCGGCCTGCTGGTGGCGCTGGTGTCCAGCGCCATCCCGATGTCGCTGGAGATGATGGCGCTCAAGCGCCTGCCCAAGGAAACCTTCGGCATCCTGATCAGCATGGAACCGGCGGTGGCCGCGCTGTGGGCGATGCTGCTGCTGCATGAGCACCTGCATGGCCTGCAGTGGCTGGCGATCGGCTGCACGGTGCTGGCCTCGGTGGGCAGCACGCTGACCGCGCGACGCCTGAAGACCCCGGTGGTGGCCGCCCTGTAGATCCACGCCATGCGTGGATGGGTCTTTGTAGATCCACGCCATGCGTGGAGGTGCTTTTCAACGCAATGCACTGGCCGGCACGTCGATCGCCATCGCCAGGGCCAGGTGATCGGAAAACGCGGCCGGCACGGCTTCCACCGAACGGGGCTGCAGGGCGCTGCTGACCAGGATGTGGTCGATGGCGCGGTCCGGCCGCCAGCTGGGGAAGGTCGGCACGTTGCTGCCGGGGGGCTGCAGGGAGGTCTTCTGGTACAGCACCTGCATTTCCGGGCGTTCGGCCAGGCAGTTGAAGTCGCCCATCAGCACCGCGTTCGGGTGGTCGGAGAGCAGGTCGGCGATGAACGACAACTGGGCCATGCGCGAGGAGGTACCCAGCGACAGGTGGGCCACCGCGACGGCCAGGCCTTCGTCGCCATCACCGAACCGGGCCAGCAGCACGCCGCGCCCGCCGATGCGGCCAGGCAGGGCATGGTCCTGTACTTCCACCGGTTCGAGCCGGCTCAGCAGCCCGTTGGCGCTGGAGGCGACCCCACCCATGCGCCGGTTCGGCTGGTGGCTCCAGTAATTGAAGCCGGCGCGCTGGGCCAGGTAATGGGTCTGGTTGGTGAAGCCCGAGCGCAGGCTGCCCGGGTCGGCTTCCTGCAGGCCGACGATATCGTGGCCCCGGGCCAGCGTGGCAATGGCATCCAGGCTGCTGCGCTTGCGGCCCGCCGGCAGCGCATGTGACCAGCTGCGGGTCACGTAGTCGCTGTACCGGCGGGTGCTGGAGCCGGCCTGGATGTTGGCCGTCAGCAGGCGCAGGGTCCGTGTGTGGGGGGAACTCACGGCCGGGCTGCGTCGCTGCTTAGTGGGCGCCCTGGGCGGCGGCACGCTCACGGGCAATCAGGTGGTCGGTGATGCGCAGCATGTCGCCGAAGCTCTTGCCCTTGACCAGATACTTGCCATTGACGATGAGCGACGGGGTGCCGCTGATCTGGCTGCGCTGGGCGAACTGCTTGGCCGAATTGGTCTTGGCGTTCACCGCGAAGCTGCCCATGGTGGCGGCAAACTGCTTCGGGTCCACGCCGTAGCCGGCGTAGAACTTGGCGATGTCATCGACGCTGTCAGCGCCACGCTCGCCCTTGAGGGTCTTCTGTTCGTGGATGGCCAGGTACAGGGCTTCGTGGGTCTTTTCCTGCACGCCCAGGGTCTGCGCGGCATAGAAGGCACGGGCGTAGTTGTCCCAGGTGCCGCCGAACATGGCCGGGACGTAGACGAAGTTCACGTCACCGGGCAGGCCGGCCTTCCACGGGCCGACCAGCGGCTGGAACGCCGCGCAGGCCGGGCAGACGTAACCGAAGATCTCGACCACTTCGACCTTGCCCGCCACCGGCTGGAACGGCTGGCCGTTGGGGATGGTCTGGTAATCGCTGCCTTCCACCGGGGCCGGACCGGTCAGGGTGGTGCTGGCCGGTGCCGGCGTGGCGGCCTCGGCCGGTGCCTTGTCGCCTTCGCTGGCCGGCGCAGCACCTTCAGCCGGGCTGGCCGGTGCGGTTTCCGCCGGGGCCGGCGTGGTGGCCGGTTCGGCCGGTGCAGCGGTGTTGGCGGTGCCGTCCTGGGCCTTGCAGGCAGCCAGGATCGGCAGCAGCGCCATGAGCGCGAGGGCGTAACGGGTCTTCATTGAAGCGTCTCCAGCATCATGGTGGGGCCGGCGCAGGCGTCGGCCAGGGGGAAATGATGACATGCACCGGCGACGGTGCCGTGTCAAAGGGTCGGCCCCGGTTCAGCGAACCCGGGGACGGAGGCGGGCTCAGCGGGCCTTGCCGCTGCGCGCCTGCTCGATCAGGGCCGAGGCGATGCGCAGCTGTTCATCGAAGCTGTTGCCGCGCACCAGGTACTGGCCGTTGATGATCAGTGCCGGGGTGCCGGGCACTTTGGTGCGCAGGGCGAAAGCGCGCGCGGCATCGAACTTCTGCTGCACGGCATCGCTCCTGAGCGCCTCGATGTAGCGTGCCGGTGCGACCCCATAGTCCTTGTAGAAGGTGGCCAGCTCATCGGGGGAAACGTTCTGCATCGGCAGCGTGCCGGCCTCGTGCAGGGCCTTGAACACGGCGGCGTGGCTGCGCTTGGCCACACCCAGCTGGTCGGCGGCGTAATAGGCGCGGGCCCAGGCATCCCAGTGGCCACCGAAGGCGGCCGGCACCGGGGTGAAGCGCACGTCGGCCGGCAGCTTGGCGGCCCAGGCCGCCAGCTGCGGCTCGAAGTGGGCACAGTGCGGGCAGGTATAGCCGAAGACTTCCACCACTTCGATCTTGCCGGCCAGCGGCTGGAACGGACCGGCCTGGGCGATGCGTTCGTAATCGCGGCCCTCGACCAGCGGTACGGCGGCGGGGGCTGCCATGGCCGCCAGCGGCAGCAGGACCAGCAGGGACAGCAGCAAGCGGGGGAACAGCTTCATCGACACGCGTCTCCGTGAAAAAAACAACGCCGGCGCAACCGCCGGCGTGAAGGGAACATACCGCAGCTGCGGGCCGCCGTGGCGGCCCGTGCCGACCAGTGGTGGTCAGGGGGCGGCAGCCGGTTGCGCCGGAACGGCGTCGTCGGCGCGGTTGTGCAGGCCCTGCAGGTAGCTCGACAGCGCCTGCACTTCCTGTTCGGTCAGCTTGGACGCCACCGTGGCCATGATCTGGAAGTGCGCCTTGTCGGTCTCGCTGGTGTGGCCGGCCTGGTATTCCTGCAGGCGGCGGGCGACATAACTGGCGTGCTGGCCGCCCACGTGCGGGTAGGCCGGGCCCGGGTTGCCCGCGCCGGCCGGGCCGTGGCAGGCCATGCAGGCCGGCAGGCCGCGCTTGGCATCGCCACCGCGGTACAGCTGCTGGCCGATCTCGTAGAACTTCATGCCCTTGTAGGGGCCCTCGGCCACGGCCGTGTCATCGGCGATGCCGGCACCGGCCTTCTGCGTGGCGAAGAACGCGCCGATATCGCGCATGTCCTGTGGTGTGAGGTTCTGCACGAAGGGCACCATCGCCGCCGATGCGCCGGACGTGCGCTGGCCGTTGGCGATGAGCGCCATCTGCTGGGCCACGTAGCGTTCGCTCTGGCCGGCGATGGACGGGTACATGTCCAGCGTGGAATTGCCGTCGGCGCCGTGGCAGGCCGCGCAGGCGGCCGCCTTGCCCTGGCCGGCCTTGGCATCGCCCCAGGTGGTCTTCTTGAAGTCCACTTCCAGCGACGCGGTCTGGATCGGGCCGGTGTCGGGAAGCGGGGTGAGCGTGGTCTGCGCAAAGGCAGCGGCGGCAACGACAACGGCAGTGGCAAGGGCGGATACGGCAAGAACGCGAGCGTGGCGCATGCTGAAGCTCCGTTTGGACCGGGCCGGGCGGCGGCGACCGGCATCGCCCGGATTATCAACGCCGTTTCCGCGCACGGTCAACGAAGCAGCGCAGCATTTTCCGGCCCCGGGCCCCCGGATCGGGCGCGCGGCGCCGCAACATGCGATCCTATGGGCATGTCATTGCTCCTCGAACGCGCCCGTTACCACCTCTCGGCCCACAACGCGCGGCAGCTGCCGCCCGATGAAGGGGCCGAAGTGGCCTTTGCCGGCCGCTCCAATGCCGGCAAGTCCAGTGCCCTCAACGCGCTGACCCGCCAGAACGCGCTGGCCCGCGTGTCCAAGACCCCCGGCCGCACCCAGCAGCTGGTGTTCTTCCAGGTCACCCCCGAAGCCAGCCTGGTCGACCTGCCCGGTTACGGCTACGCCAAGGTGCCGCTGGAACTGCAGGCGCACTGGCAGGCCTTCATCGACAGGTATTTCCGCACCCGCGAAGCCCTCAAGGGTCTGGTCGTGGTGATGGACATCCGCCACCCGCTGAAGGACTACGACCGCCAGATGCTGTCCTATGCCGTGCAGCGGGGCATGCCGGCGCATGCGCTGCTGACCAAGGCCGACAAGCTGAGCCGCAGCCAGCAGATGCAGACTCTGCAGAAGGTGCGCAAGGAACTGCACTCGGCCTACGGCGACAGCGTCAGTGTCCAGGTGTTCTCCGGCGAGGACCGCACCGGCGTGGACGAGGCCCGTGCCGTCATCGGCGGCTGGCTGGGGCTGGCGTAACCCTGCCGTCGCCGCAGTTGCCGGGCCCGGCAACTGCGGGATGAGCCGCCGGCACTGGGCCGGCCTGTCAGGTGATGTGCGTGCCCAGCAGCCGGCCCACGCCGCCAGCGGCGGCCATGGCCAGCGCGCCCCAGAACATCACCCGCACCGCACCGCGCCAGGGCGAGGCGCCGCCGGCCCGGGCGGCCAGCGCTCCGGTCAGGCACAGGCCCAGCAGCGTGCTGGCCGTGGTGGCCAGCACCGCCTGCCCGGGGCTGGCGAACAGGGCCGTGAGTACCGGCAGCGCCGCACCACAGGTGAATGCACCGGCCGAGGCCAGCGCGGCCTGCAACGGGCGTGCGCGCAGGGTATCGGTGATGCCCAGTTCATCGCGCGCATGCGCCCCCAGCGCATCGTGGGCGGTCAGCTGTTCGGCCACCTGCCGCGCCAGGGCCGGCGCCAGCCCGCGGTGGCGGTAGATGGCCGCCAGTTCCTCCAGCTCGCTGTGCGGGTCCTCGCGCAGTTCACGGCGCTCCACGGCCAGATCGGCGTCCTCGGTGTCCGCCTGGGTCTGCACCGACACATACTCGCCGGCGGCCATGGACATCGCCCCGGCCACGGTGCCGGCCACGCCGGTGGCCAGGACGGTGCCGGCCGGCGCGCCGCTGGCCGCCACGCCCACGACCAGGCCCGCGACCGAGACGATGCCGTCATTGGCACCCAGCACGGCGGCGCGCAGCCAGCCGACGCGGTCGGCACGATGCAGCTCGGGGTGTCGCGAATGGCGGCTCATTGCGCTGAGTGTACGGGGGTCAAGACGCCGCCGGTAGGATGCTGAAACCCGTCACGGTCGCCTGCTGCTGCAGGGCGTCACGCTATAGTGCGCCCTTGCGACGGTGGGCTCCGATCCCCACCTCCCCACCTCTGCCCAGCGAGTCTGTCCCTTGTCGAGCCCCAGCCACGTCGCCGAGACGCCCATCACCGACCGTTCGCAACTGGTGGAGGTGCTTGCTTCCGGAGAAAAGCCCCGTGCGCAGTGGCGCATCGGCACCGAGCACGAGAAGTTCGGTTTCCGCCTGGATGACCTGCGCCCGCCCACCTTCGACGGCGAGCGTGGCATCGAAGCCCTGCTCAACGGCCTGACCCGCTTCGGCTGGGAGCCGGTGCAGGAGAACGGCCACACCATCGCCCTGCTGCGTGACAACGCCTCGGTGACGCTGGAGCCGGCCGGCCAACTGGAACTGTCCGGCGCGGCGCTGGAAACCATCCACCAGACCTGCGTGGAAACCGGCACCCACTTGAATGAAGTGGCACAGGTGGCCGGCGAACTGCAGCTGGGCTTCCTCGGCATGGGCTTCCAGCCGAAGTGGCGCCGCGATGAAATGCCGTGGATGCCCAAGGGCCGCTACAGGATCATGCGTTCGTACATGCCCAAGGTCGGTTCGCTGGGCCTGGACATGATGACCCGCACGTCCACCGTGCAGGTGAACCTGGATTACGCCACCGAAGCGGACATGGTGAAGAAGTTCCGCGTGTCGCTGGCGCTGCAGCCGATCGCCACCGCGCTGTTCGCCGATTCGCCGTTCACCGAAGGCCAGCCCAACGGCTACCTGAGCTACCGCTCGCATATCTGGACCGACACCGACGCCGACCGCACCGGCATGCTCGACTTCGTGTTCGAGGAGGGCTTCGGTTACGAGCGCTATGTCGATTACCTGCTCGATGTGCCGATGTACTTCTCCTACCGCGATGGCACCTACCACGATGCCAGCGGGCAGAGCTTCCGCGATTTCATGCAGGGCAGGCTGCCGGTGCTGCCGGGCGCGCTGCCGACGCTGCGCGACTGGTCCGACCACATGACCACCGCCTTCCCGGAAGTGCGCCTGAAGAAGTACCTGGAAATGCGCGGCGCCGACGGTGGCCCGTGGAGCCGCCTGTGCGCGCTGCCGGCGTTCTGGGTGGGCCTGCTGTATGACGACACCGCGCTGGATGCCGCCTGGGACCTGGTGCGTGATTTCACCCTGGCCGAACGCCATGCCCTGCGCGACGGCGTGCCGAAGTACGCCATGGGCCTGCCGTTCCGCAACGGCACCGTGCGCGACCTGGCCCGCGAGGCGCTGAAGATCGCCGTGGCCGGCCTGCAGCGGCGTGCGGCGCGCAATGCCGATGGCCAGGACGAGAGCAAGTTCCTGGACGTGCTGCAGGAAATCGTCGAATCCGGCCTGACCCCGGCCGAGCGCAAGCTGGCCCTGTTCCATGGCCGCTGGCATGGCGACATCGACCAGGTGTTCCGCGAGTTCGCCTATTGAGGCGTGGTGCCGGGCCTGGCCCGGTGCGCGCACGGCGGACATGAAAAACCCCGGCATTGCCGGGGTTTTTGCGTTTCACGCAGCGGTTGGATCAGGCCGCGTTCTTCAGCGTGGCCATGTCGATCACGAAGCGGTAGCGCACGTCGTTCTTCTGCATGCGGTCCCAGGCTTCGTTGACGTCCTTGATGTCGATCACTTCAACGTCGCTGACGATGTTGTGCTTGGCGCAGAAGTCCAGCATTTCCTGCGTTTCGGCCATGCCGCCGATGCCCGAGCCGGCCACGCTCTTGCGGCCGAAGATCAGGTTGCCACCGGTCAGCGGCGGGTCCATCTCGGTGATCACGCCGACCATGCACATGGTGCTGTCGCGCTTGAGCAGGCTCATGTACGGGTTGGTGTCATGGCCGACCGGCACGGTGTTGAGCAGGAAGTCGAAGCTGTTGGCGTGGGCCTTCATCTGTGCCGGGTCACGCGAGACCAGCACGTCATCGGCGCCCAGGCGCTTGGCATCGGCACCCTTCTCCGGGCTGGTGGTGATCATCACCACGGTGGCGCCCATCGCCTTGGCGAACTTCACGCCCATGTGGCCCAGGCCACCTAGGCCGATCACGCCGACCTTCTGGCCGGGGCCGACCTTCCAGTGGCGCAGCGGCGAATAGGTGGTGATGCCGGCGCACAGCAGCGGCGCGGCGGCCTTCAGGTCCAGCGTTTCGGAGACCTTGACCACGAAGCGCTGCTCGACCACAACGTGGTCGGAGTAGCCGCCCTGGGTGAGTTCGCCGCTGACGCGTTCGCGCGAATTGTAGGTCCAGGTCGGGCCCTGTTCGCAGTACTGCTCCAGGTCGTGTTCGCAGGCGTCGCAGGTGCGGCAGGAATCGACCATGCAGCCCACGCCGGCAATGTCGCCCACCTTCAGGCGGGTGACGTTGGCGCCGACCTCGACCACCCGGCCGATGATCTCGTGGCCCGGCACCATCGGGAACTGGGCGCCGCCCCAGTCGTCGCGGGCCTGGTGCAGGTCCGAATGGCAGATGCCGCTGTAGAGGATGTCGATGCGGATGTCGTCCGGACCCACCGCGCGGCGCTCGAAGCTGAAGGGCTTGAGCGGGGCGGTGTTGTCGGTGACGGCGTAACCACGGGCGAGGGACATGGGGAATCCTTGGCAGGGTTTGTGGGAAAGCGCTTTACAATACGCCCCGGGATCGGGCCCAAGAAGCCCGGATATCGGCATGATTCATCAAGTCTGGCAGGATAATCGTGGCTTCGGACAACCTCACCCATCTGGCCGCCTTCGCCGCCGTCGCCCGCCACCGCAACTTCCGTCGTGCGGGGGCTGAGCTGGGCTTGTCGACCTCGGCGGTCAGTTATGCCATCCGCGCGCTGGAGGAACGGCTGGGGGTGGGCCTGTTCCACCGCACCACGCGCAGCGTGGCCCCCACTGAAGCCGGCCAGCGCCTGCTGGAACGCCTGCAGCCTGCACTGGAGCAGGTGAACGAGGCGTTGGAAGAGATGAACCGCTTCCGCGCCGCGCCGGCCGGCCTGCTGCGCATCAACGCCACGCGTGCGGCGGTGGGCACCCAGCTGCGGCCGCGGCTGGTGCGTTTCCTGCAGCTGCACCCGGACGTGCGGGTCGAGCTGACCGAAGACGAGGACCTGGTGGACATCGTGGCCGATGGGTACGACGCAGGCGTGCGCCTGCATGAATCGGTACCGGAAGACATGGTGGCGGTGCCGTTGGGGCCGCCGCTGCGTGGCCTGATCGTGGCCTCGCCGGCCTACCTGCAGCGCCGGCCGGCGCCCCGGCACCCGCGCGAGCTGGTCCAGCATGAGTGCATCCGTTTCCGCTTCGTGAGCGGCCGCGTCTACAAGTGGCAGTTCGAGCGCGACGGCCAGGCGCTGGAGGTGGACGTGCCCGGGCGGCTGACCCTGGGCAACCAGAGCAGCATCATCGGTGCGGTGCTTGATGGCATCGGCCTGTCCTACGTGCTGGAGGACGCTGCGCGGCCTTATCTGGACGATGGCCGCATGGTGGCGGTGCTGGAAGACTGGTGCGATGTGTTCCCGGGCTTTGCGCTGTACTACCCCAAGCAGCGGCAGATGACCGCTGCCCTGCGGGCGTTCGTGGACATGCTGCGCGAGTAGCGCGGCCTGCGGGGAGTCACGACCGGGTGCGGGGCACCGTGTTTTCCCGCAGCAGGTGTACCGTGAACGCCGCTGCGGACTCCGCCGCCTGTTGCTGGTTCTGCGTCTTGTTCGTTGATTTCTTTCCATC
This sequence comes from Stenotrophomonas sp. 24(2023), assembly GCF_030913365.1. Classification (NCBI taxonomy): domain Bacteria; kingdom Pseudomonadati; phylum Pseudomonadota; class Gammaproteobacteria; order Lysobacterales; family Lysobacteraceae; genus Stenotrophomonas; species Stenotrophomonas sp. 24(2023). The sequence goes on along the minus strand of NZ_CP133160.1, from coordinate 1,144,254 downwards.
CGCCCAGTCACAGACCGCCTTGACCAGCAGCCATTGGACATTGGCGTTCCGTCCGGCGACGTACAGCCCGGCGCCTTCCATCTCCCCGCCGATGGCTTCGGGTGCCATGGCCAGGATCGCATCCCGGTAGTCGAGGTTGTCGATCAGCTTTTCGCCGCTGAGGATGAGGCCGATCTTGAGCTTGGCAGCCTCCTGCGGCCAGCACAGTTGTGCATGCTGGACCCAGTTCAACATGGCCGGGGAAGCGGTGGCCTTGTCCCCGCGCAGCCTGATCGAACCATCGTTGTTGATCCGCTGCAGCTCGTAGGACTGGATCTGTCCGGAGACCAGCAGGGTGCCGATGGGCTGCTTCTTCCGGTCGGTACCAAAGGCGATGCCCACCATCAGCACGGCATCGGGCTTGATCGCCTCGATGCTGCGGCGGATGGACTCCTGCGATCCGTCCAGCCCGCCCGAACCCATGCCCGAGATCTGGTGGAAGACCTGGAAATCCCCCAGCATGCCGAAATCGCGGTAGGTGAAGTTGTCGATGCGGAGGGGGACTGCCTCCTGCCCGGTGGCCTGGACAAGCGCATCGCGCAACGCCCGTGATTCCACGTCGGTAACCGTGATGATGAGCAGGCGGGTGGAAGGGGTCGTCATGGTGGGCGGCCTGGAGGGGAGCGGAAGCGTGGAAGGCGGGGCGTGGGCGGTGGGCGCTGCGGCGGCGGTGTTCAACCGTGCCAGCAGTGCCGGCAATGCGAATTCCCGGGTGAGCAGGGACCAGATTTTCTGGCCGGAGATGCTGCCGGTGATGGACGCGGCGGGGTCACCGATGGCGGCGGCCAGATCGGCGCTGACAGGCTGGCGCCCGCGCAGCTGGTAGCGCGTCACGGCGGCCAGTTCCAGCATTGCCGCAGCATTGTGGAACCGCTTGAGGTTCATCCGTGCCGCATCGGGGGGGGCATGCGCCGGCACATAGGCGGCAAGCCCTTGCTTGTCGGCCAGCAGCAACGTGTCATCCAGCTGGTGTGCCTGGTTCTTCTCCAGCACGGTGCGCACGATGCCAGCGTTCAGGCCGGGATGCCCGGTCAGTGCACTTGCCAGGCGCTCGTTGACCGGTTCGCAGGGAATGCCCGAGGCCTGGACATGCAGTGCCGGCAGTATCTGCGGCGACGGGGCCAATGCCGGGGTCATGCTGCCCGATGCCGTGATGGCCAGGATCTGCCGGCTCAGTTCCCACAGGTCGTGCAGCGACGCCAGCTTCTGCAGCCCGCCCCAGTCGGTCTGCTCATCGATGTCCAGCATCGACAGCTGCACGGTCGTGCACAGCACCTGGCCATGCACGTGGAAGGCATAGTTGACGCCGGTGGACTGGCCGGGCAATACGAACGCATGGCGGTAGGGAAAGCGGTTTTCCGCAATGCCCAGGGCCGCCCGGACGTCGCGCAGCGCGTGGTGGAACCTGTCGGTGGGGGCCAGCACCACCGGTGCGTCCTGCAGATGGAAATCCCCGCCCAGCGAACGGACGAAGGTCCTGCCGCCTGCGCGGTTGAACAGACCATGGGGACGGCAGAGCTCATGCAATGCTGCGCCAAGCGGGAGAACCGTTTTCCACAGCAGGGTGACGTGAAATTTCATGCGTGTCCGGATGGGTGGGCAAGGAGGGCATCGAACCCTCTCTCTCCCGGAAAACCGGGCTCTCCAAAAGACATGCCCCCACAAGGCGGTGTCATGGCGTGGCCATCGCCGCATGGTAACCGGTGGTCGTGCGGACTTCCAAGGATGATGTGCCCGTGGCCATCCCGTGGCCACCGGCCGTGCGGGCCCCGGTGCAGGGGCGCCGCTGCCATCCGGCGCCCTTTTCATTATACTGTCCCCCAGTATAGTTCCCGCCGTGAGCCTGCCATGCCGCACTCCCCTGAAGAGAAGAAGAAGGTCCTGGCCCGGGTGCGCCGCATCCGTGGCCAGTGCGATGCGCTGGACCGGGCCCTGGAGGCGGGCGCCGACTGCGGACCGGTGCTGCAGCAGATCGCGGCCATCCGTGGCGCCGTGAACGGGTTGATGTCCGAAGTGATGGAAGCCCACCTGCGCGAGGAATTCGGCCAGCCGGCCGCATCTGCCGAACAACGTGCCGAACGCGTGCGTGACATGAGCGCCTTGATCCGCTCCTACCTGAAATAAGCCCTGGCGCCCCGCAGCGCCACCCCGTGTCCCCCGCTTTTCCTTGGAGAACCCACCATGAAATCCCGTGCCGCCGTCGCCTTTGGTCCCGGCCAGCCGCTGCAGATCGTCGAGATCGACGTCGCCCCGCCGAAGGCCGGCGAAGTGCTGGTCAAGATCACCCACACCGGTGTCTGCCACACCGATGCGTTCACCCTGTCCGGCGATGACCCGGAAGGCCTGTTCCCGGTCGTGCTGGGCCATGAAGGCGCCGGCATCGTGGTGGAGGTGGGCGAGGGCGTGACCAGCGTCAAGCCGGGCGACCACGTCATTCCGCTGTACACCGCCGAGTGCGGTGAATGCCTGTTCTGCAAGAGCGGCAAGACCAACCTGTGCGTGTCGGTGCGCGCGACCCAGGGCAAAGGCGTGATGCCCGACGGCACCAGCCGCTTCAGCTACAACGGCGCGCCGATCTACCACTACATGGGCTGCTCGACCTTCAGCGAGTACACCGTGGTGGCCGACGTGTCGCTGGCAAAGATCAACCCGGAGGCGAACCCGGAACACGTCTGCCTGCTCGGCTGCGGCGTCACCACCGGCATCGGCGCGGTGCACAACACCGCCAAGGTGCAGGAAGGTGACAGCGTGGCCGTGTTCGGCCTCGGCGGCATCGGCCTGGCGGTGATCCAGGGGGCGCGCCAGGCCAAGGCCGGCCGCATCATCGCGGTGGACACCAACCCGTCCAAGTTCGAACTGGCGCGCGAGTTCGGTGCCACCGACTGCATCAACCCGAAGGACTTCGACAAGCCGATCCAGCAGGTCATCGTGGAAATGACCACCTGGGGCGTGGACCACAGCTTCGAGTGCATCGGCAATACCAGCGTGATGCGTGCGGCGCTGGAATGCGCGCACCGTGGCTGGGGCCAGAGCGTGGTGATCGGCGTGGCCGGTGCCGGCCAGGAGATCTCCACCCGTCCGTTCCAGCTGGTCACCGGCCGCAAGTGGATGGGCACCGCCTTCGGCGGCGTGAAGGGCCGCAGCCAGCTGCCGGGCATGGTGGAAGACGCGATGAAGGGCGATATCGAGCTGGCCCCGTTCGTGACCCACACCATGGATCTGGACAAGATCAACGAAGCCTTCGACCTGATGCACGAGGGCAAGTCGATCCGCTCCGTCGTCCACTACTGAACCACGCCGGGTGGCGGGCCATCGTGCCTGCCGCCCCCGGGAGGAACCCCATGGAACGCATCGAACACCGCGCCTGCTTCGGCGGCTGGCAGGATGTCTACCGCCATCATTCGTCCACGCTGGGCTGCGACATGCAGTTTGCGATCTACCTGCCGCCGCAGGTGGCGGACGGACCGTTGCCGGTGCTGTACTGGCTCAGCGGCCTGACCTGCACCGAGCAGAACGTCATCACCAAGGCCGGTGCGCAGCGCTACGCCGCCGAACACGGGGTGATCGTCGTTGCGCCCGATACCAGCCCGCGCGGTGACGCCGTGGCCGACGCCGAGGGCTACGACCTGGGCAAGGGGGCGGGCTTCTACCTCAATGCCACCGAGCAGCCGTGGGCCAGGCACTACCGCATGCACGACTACGTGGCCCACGAACTGCCCGCGCTGATCGAGGCCAATTTCCCGGTGACCGGCGCGCGTGGCATCAGCGGCCATTCGATGGGCGGCCATGGCGCGCTGGTGATCGCGCTGCGCAACCCGGGGCGCTACCGCAGCGTGTCGGCGTTCTCGCCGATCGTGGCGCCCAGCCAGGTCCCGTGGGGCCAGAAGGCGTTCACCGCCTATCTGGGCCCGGACCGCAGCACCTGGGCAGCCTGGGATGCCAGCGCACTGGTGGCCGGCGCGCAGGAACGGCTGCCGTTGCTGGTGGACCAGGGCGATGCCGATGAGTTCCTGCAGGTCCAGCTGCAGCCGCAGCACCTGCAGCAGGCCTGCGCGGCTGCCGGGCACCCGCTGACCCTGCGCCTGCAGCCGGGCTACGACCACAGCTACTACTTCATCGCCAGCTTCATCGGCGAGCACATCGCCCACCACGCCGGCGCACTGCACGGCTGACACGGGCCGCGCATGGCCTGGGCGCCGGGCCGATGCCCGGCGTGCCGGGGCCCGGCATCGCCGCACGGGGGCGCTGGATCACGCCGCCGTGGCGGTACGGCACGCTATGGTGGGTGCAGACGGGCCTGCGACAGGGAACAGGCATGCCGGTACTGCTGGCGCTGCTGTACGTGCTCTGCCACGGCATGGTCGTGGCGTTCTGGCCGGGGACGGCCGGCGGGGGATCGTTCGTGTTCCTGGTCGCCGCGCCGTTGCTGGCGGCGGCGGCTTGTCTGCTGCGCGCCCGCCGCGACCGCGCCGCGCTGGGCTGGCGCGCCACCGCACTGGCGCTGCTGCTGTGGGCCGGGGGCATGGGCGTCAACATGATCGATGCGCTGGGCGCCGGCCGGGCCAACATCACGCCCACGGCCAGCCTGCTGCTGTACGTGCTGTATGGCGTGCCGCTGGTGTTCATCCTGGCCCGGGCGCGGCGCGAGCGCTGGAGCATCAGCCTCATCGACGGGGGAATGGCCGCCCTGCTGGGCGTGCTGTTCTTCGTGCACACCCGCTCCTTCGCCGACCGCATCGACGTCGACAGCCATGCCCTGGCGCTCATGCAGCGCATGTTCGACATCCAGAACCTGTGCATCGCCGCATTCGCGGTGGTGCGCTGGCTGGCCGGCGATGTACCCGAGCGCCGGGTCTTCTTCCGCGCGCTGGCGCTGTATGCACTGGCCTACCTGGGGGTCGCGTTCTACATCAACCATTACACCGCCGAGCAGTCCTTCGGCGCCTACAACGACCTGCTGATCGACGTGCCGTTCCTGCTGCTGGCCCTGCTGGCGCTGCGGCGGGCACCGGTACCCGGCGGGGTGCTGCACCCGCAGCTGTCGCGGCTGGTCCAGGCCGGAGGCCCGATCATCCTGCCGTTGCTGCTGCTGGTGGTGGGCACGCTGGTGGTGGACCATGCGCGCGCCCTGGCGCTGGCCGGCTTCGTCGTGGCCACGCTGGGCTTCGGCCTGCGCAGCACGCTGCTGCAGAGCGACCTGCTGGCCCGCCAGGCCGCGCTGGACCGCCTGGCCCATCAGGATGGCCTGACCGGGGTCGCCAACCGTCGCCAGTTCGATACCCTGCTGCAGGCCGAATGGAACCGCGCACGCCGCAGCGGCGCGGCGCTGGCGCTGCTGCTGGTTGACATCGATCATTTCAAAGCGTTCAACGACGCACATGGCCACCCCGCCGGCGATCGCTGCCTGCGCGCGGTCGCTGCCGTACTGCAGTCCACCGCCGGGCGGGCTGCCGACAGCGTGGCGCGTTATGGCGGGGAGGAATTTGCAGTGATCGTGCCGGCCAGCACGCTGTCAGGGGTGCTGGCGCTGGCCGAGCGCCTGCGCCTGGCGGTGGAAGCGCTGACCCTGCCCGAAGGCCCGGTCAGCATCAGCATCGGCGTGGGATACCTGCATCCCCCGGCGATGGCCAGTGCCGACCAGTTGCTGGCCGATGCCGATGCCGGCCTGTACGCGGCCAAGCGTGCCGGACGCAACCAGGTGGTCCTGCATGCGCGGGTGCTTGACGATGGGAGCAGCGGGGAAGGCGTGATCGATTGTTGACCGCGGTAGCGCCGGGGGGAGTACGGCCCGGGGACACCCCTCAGCGCACGTCGCGCAGTTCCCAGTGGTGGCCGGCCAGCAGGCGCAGGCGCTGCTTGAACACGTCACTGTCGATGCGGGTGGTGGCGACCAGGTTGATGCGCAGGTCCTTCTGTTCGCCGGTCACGGTGGCGTCCGGATCGGTGACCCCCCACTGCGGCTCCACCGCATCCGGATCGGGCTGCTTGGCACGCCAGCGCTCGAACAGGGTGCCGCTGCGCAGTGCGTCCTGCAGTTCCTCGGCGAAGCCGGCGGCGCCCTGCGAACGGAAGGACAGGTCAGGGTCGTTGCCGCGGGCCTTGGACGGGTCGGGCAGGCTGATGTGGTACTGCGCAGGCATGGTGATCTCCTTCTGGTACGGCAAGGCTGGCACAGGCGCGGTGGAATCGGCGTGCAGAGGTGGCCGTGCAGCCCACGGTCATTCGAAGCGGTGCGGCCCGTCGGCGAAGCCCACGGTCACCGCGCCCTTGCCGACGTTGACCATGCCGGTCAGGCTCATCACCGATTCGTACACCGTCACCCCGTGCGCGGCGCAGACCTCCTTCATCTGCGCATAGCCGGGCAGGGCGCGCAGGTCCTCCAGTTCACCGCCATAGCTGACACAGACGCTGGGGGTCATCAGGCCGGCACGCACGCGCTGGCCGACCACGCCGAACAGCTTCTGCACGGCGTTGTCGAAGCCCTTGATCTTGGCCACCGGGCCGGTTTCACCGCGGTAGCCGTGCAGCACCGGCTTGATGTCCAGCGCACTGCCCAGCGCGGCGCTGAGCAGGCCCACGCTGCGGTCGCCCTTGTGGCGGGCGCGGGCGCGCATGTAGTACAGGTCGCGGGTGATCATGTAGCCGTGCACGTTGCCGGCCAGTTCTTCCAGCCGCTCGCGGATCTGCTGCACGCTGGCACCACTGTCGCGCAGGCGCACCGCTTCCACTGCGGTCACCGCCTGGGCGGCGAACAGGTTCTGGGTGTCGAGCACGCGCAGGGCGAAGGGCGAGTTGTACCCTGCCGCCTGGCGCACCGGCTTGTAGTCGTTGAGGATGGCGAAGCTGGCCTGCATCGCGTTGTCGTGGATCGGGCTGCGCGTGCGCGTGATCGTCATGCAGAACACGTGGTCGTAGTCGATCACCAGGCGTTGCAGGAACAGGTCGCGGATCTGGTTGACGGTGAAGGGAATGGTTTCCGCTTCGGCGCCATGTTCGGCCACATGCGCATGCAGGAACCCCAGCGTGGCCTGTTCGTCGCGGTGGTCGGCCAGTACGGCCTCGCCGATGCGCACGGTGATGGGCAGCAGCACGATGTTGTGCTGGGCGATGAAGTCCTGCGGCAGGTCACAGGCAGAGTCGACGACGATTCCGATGCGCATCTGCGGGCCCCCTCCGGCCGGTAGTAGTGTCGGAAACGTGAAAACTATCGCAGAACTGAGGCCGCCGCGCGAGGTATACGCGACGGCGGGGTGTCAGCGGTTGCGGTGGATGGACACCGGAAGCGTTTCCAGTGCCTGCCAGTCCGGGCGTTGCAGCAGGGTGGGGTCGGCCAGCACGGCGGCCATCAGCGGGTGCGCATCGTTGCCCCAGAACAGCTCGCTGCCGACAGCCAGCGTCGGCACGCCGAACACGCCGGCGGCGATGGCGGCTTCGGTGTTGCGGCGCAGCTGCTCCTTGACCGCCGCATCGGCGGTGGCGGCCTGGACATCGCTGATGCCCAGCGCTTCGGCCACCGGCGCCAGCGCCTGTGCGCTGTCACCGGCATTGCCATCGCGCCAGATCCAGTTGAACAGGGCATCCACCGCCGCGCTGCCGGCACCGGCCGCCAGGCACAGCCGCAACGCGGCCAGCGGGTTGAACGGATGGCCGGGCGGGAAGCGCAGCGGCACGCCTTCCTGCTCGGCCGTCCAGGCCAGCTGCCGGTACATGAAGCGCCGCTTGGCCGGTATCTCCGCCGGCCCCAGGTTGCCCAGGTGGTGCAGCACCGCGCCGAAGGCGATCGGTACCGGCACGATCTGGCCGAACTGCGGCAGCCGCTTGAGCTTCTGCCAGTGCAGGTAGGAATAGGGCGAAACGAAGTCGAAGTACCAGCGCAGCGGGGTCATGGCAGGGCCTGCAGGATCAGGGAGTGGCGGTGCGTTGCAGGTAGCGGTCGCGCAGGTCGCTCTGGCGCGAGCGCATCGGCTGCGCGCGGCCGTCCAGCCAGACCTGTTCGGCATAGTGCGCCACGTCCAGCGGGTCACCTTCCCACAGCACCAGGTCGGCGCGCTTGCCGACGTCCAGCGTGCCGATCTGGTCGCCCACGCCCAGCACCTGCGCCGGCACCCGGGTCAGGCCGGCCAGGCCATCGGCCCAGGGCAGCCCATTGGCCACCGCATTGCCGGCCAGCTGGCGCATCTTGCGGGCATTGTGCGAGTTGTCGCCGCGCTGGGCGAAGCTGACCGGCACGCCGGCACGCTGCAGGCGGGCGGCGTTTTCCAGGGTGGCGCCGATCTGGTCGAAGCTGTCGGGCAGGTTGCCCAGGGCATCGACGAACACCGGTACCTGCGCACGCGCCAGTTCCGGGGCCAGCTGCCAGGCTTCGGCGCCCCCGGCAATGGCGATGCGCACCTTTTCGCGGGCGGCCCAGCGCAGCAGCTGGCGGATGTCCGCGGCGCGGTCCAGGGCCACCACGATGCGGCCCTGGCCGGCCAGGTACTGGGCCAGGGTGCGGCGCCCGGCCGGTGTCAGCAGGGCATGCGGCGAATCGGCAGCGACCTTGCCGCGGGCTTCGTCCACCATCTGCTGCAGCAGCATCCACTGTGCCGCGCGCGATTGCCCGGTCAGTTCGGCCGCGGCCGAACCCAGGCGCAGGAACAGCGCGTGCGGGCCGATCGGGTCGGCGCTGCCGTCCAGGCGCAGCACGCCGCCCTGGCCTGCCACGAAGCCACCGCCGGTACTGGCGCCCAGCAGGGTGAAGCCGAAGCCTTCCAGGCGCGTCACCGGCAGCAGTACCGAGGCCGGGTTGTACGCCAGGGTGACATCGAATTCCGGCCGCAACGGCTGCTCGCCCAGTTTCAGCGTGCTGTCCACGGTGCTCGATTCACCGCTGACCTCCTCCACGCCGATCTCGGTGATGCCGGCAAACAGGGCCGGTGTCAGCGGGCGGCCATTGGCGTCCACCACCGGCGTGCCGGCCGGGGCGGCCAGGCCGCTGCCGATGGCGCGGATGATGCCGCCCTGCACCAGCACATCGCTGCCCTGCAGGCTGCCGCGCGCGCTGGCCGTATGCACGGTGGCATTGCGCACCAGCAGGTCCTGCGCCGATGCGGTGGCCGCCAACAGCAGCAGCGCCACCACGGTAGCGCCGGGCCATGCCCGGCGTTGCTTGCGGGTCATCGCCATCACAGCACCTCCTGGCCCAGCTGGAAATCGGACCGCGGCGTGGCCGCGGGGTGGTTGCGGTCGTACTGCATGCGCCCGTCGATGAACACCTGCTCGGCGTGCGCGTAGCTGCTGAAGGGATTGCCGTTCCACACCACCACGTCGGCCATCTTGCCCGCTTCCAGCGTGCCGGTCTGGCCTTCGATGCCCAGCGAGCGGGCGGCGTTGGCGGTCATCCAGGCAATGGCGTGCTCGGGGGTGATGGCCGGCATGTTGGCGCGCCGGGCCGCGGCGATCACCTTGGCCGCTTCCTGGTTCAGGCGCTGGATGCCTTCGGGCGAATCGGAATGGACGATGGCGCAGCTGTTGGCCGGGCGGTCCACCAGCGCGATGTTTTCCGGAATGCCGTCGAAGGCTTCCATCTTGAAGCCCCACCAGTCGGCCCACAGCGCACCGCATACGCCTTCGGCGGCCAGCCGGTCGGCCAGCTTGTAGGCTTCCACGCCGTGGTGGAAGGCCGCGATCCTGAAGCCGAATTCCTTGGCCAGGTCGAGCATGGTGGCCATTTCATCGGCGCGGTAGCAGTGGATGTGCACGCGGATGTCGCCCTGGATCGCGCCGGCCAGCGTGTCCAGCTTCAGATCGCGCTTGCCACCGGCATCGCCGGCGCTGTCGCCCTTGTCGCTGCCGAACCAGCCCTTGCGCTTGGCCGGCTTCGGGCTGTTCTTGGCGATGTATTCGCTGGCATCGATGAAGGCGGCGCGGTAGCCGGCCACGTTGCCCATGCGCGTGCCGGGTGCCACGCCCTTGCCCCCGCCGTAGACGCGCTTGGGGTTTTCACCGCAGGCCATCTTCAGGCCCCACGGTGCGCCGGGGAACTTCATGGCCTGGTAGGTGGTGGCCGGCACGTTCTTCAGGGTGACCCCGCGGCCACCGACCAGGTTGGCCGAGCCCGGCAGCACCTGCATGGCGGTCACGCCGCCGGCCAGCGCCGCGGCGAAGCCGGGGTCCTGCGGCCAGACCGAATGCTCGGCCCAGACGTTGGCGGTGACCGGTGCGGTCATCTCGTTGCCGTCGCTGTGCGCGCCCACGCCGGGGCTGGGGTACACGCCCAGATGCGAGTGCACGTCGATCAGGCCGGGGGTGATCCACTTGCCGTGCGCGTCGATGCGCTGCACGTCGGCACCGGCCTGCAGGCCACGGCCGACCGCTTCGATGCGGCCATCGCGCAGCAGCACGTCGGCATCGTCCAGGCGCTGGCCGGTACCGGTCAGCACGGTGGCGTTGTGGATCAGCACCGGTGCGCCGGGCTGGGCACGGTAGGTGCTGGGGTAGGGGTCCTGTACGAAGCGCGAGGCCCCGGTGGCCGTGGCGGCGGTGAATGACAGCAGGGCCAGCCCCAGGCCGGCGCGCAACAACGAAGACATGCAGCTCCCTCTCGGCGGAATCCTCGAAGGGGACGACGCTAGCCGGGGGACAGGCGCATTGCCAAGTGCCCTTTTTCACTGCCCGGGCCGTCCATGCCTCGACGGCGGGCGGCCCGCTGCCGGAAAATACAGGCCATCGGCCGTACCGGAGCACCCCCATGAAAAGCAAGAAGGACATTGTCGACAACTGGCTGCCACGCTACACCGGCGTGCCGCTGGACCAGTTCGGCGAACACATCCTGCTGACCAACTTCGGCGGCTACCTGCATACCTTTTCCGAGCTGACCGGTGCCCCCATCGTCGGCCTGGACCGCCCGATGGCCAGTGCCACCGCCGATGGCATCACCCTGATCAACTTCGGCATGGGCAGCCCGAACGCGGCGATCATCATGGACCTGCTCTCGGCGGTGATGCCCAAGGCGGTGCTGTTCCTGGGCAAGTGCGGTGGCCTCAAGCGCAAGAACCAGCTGGGCGACCTGATCCTGCCGATCGCCGCCATCCGCGGCGAGGGCACGTCCAGCGATTACCTGCCGCCGGAGGTGCCGGCGCTGCCGGCGTTCGCCCTGCAGCGCGCGGTGTCCACGATGATCCGCGACCTGGGCCATGACTACTGGACCGGCACCGTCTACACCACCAACCGCCGGGTCTGGGAACACGACGAGGCCTTCAAGGAGCGCCTGCGGGCCATGCGCTGCATGGCCATCGACATGGAAACGGCCACCGTGTTCGCCGCCGGCTTCGCCAACCACATTCCCAGCGGTGCCCTGCTGCTGGTATCGGACCAGCCGATGGTCCCGGACGGGGTCAAGACCGAGGCCTCCGATGCCAAGGTCAGCTCCCAGTTCGTGGAAAACCATATCCAGATCGGCATCGAGGCGCTTAAGCTTATCCGGCGCAACGGCAAGTCGGTCCGCCACCTGCGCTTCGATGAATGATGACGGCGGCAGGGTGCCAGGCACCCGGGCCCGGGAGTAGGTGATGGACGTTGCCACGCAGGTGGTTGAATTCTGGAAAGACGCGGGCCCGGACAAATGGTTCGTCCGCGACGATGCGTTCGACGCACGCTTCCGCGAGCTGTTCCAGGATGAACACCATGCCGCCGCCGCACGCGGGCGCGAGCACTGGCTGTCCACTGCCGAAGGCGCGCTGGCGCTGATGCTGCTGCTGGACCAGTTCCCGCGCAACTGCTTCCGCGGTACCGCCCATTCCTATGCCACCGACGGCCTGGCCCGGCACTACGCCATGCGCGCCATCGAGGAAGGCCTGGACCTGCAGCTGGTACCCAAGCTGCGGGCCTTCATCTACCTGCCCTTCGAGCATTCGGAAGACCCGCTGGACCAGGACCGCTCGGTGGCGATGTTCGATGTGCTGGGGGACAAGGAGTACCTGGGCTACGCCGAACTGCACCGCGAGATCATCCGCCGCTTCGGCCGCTTCCCGCACCGCAATGCAGTGCTGGGCCGCATTCCGACCCCGGAAGAACTGGACTACCTGGCCGAGGGCGGCTTCGCCGGCTGAGCGGTGGATCTACCGGAAGCCGCGCCGCGTAGATCCACGCCATGCGTGGATCGCTTTTCCCGTGAACCACGGACAAAAAAACGCCGGCAGTCGCCGGCGTTTTCATTGTCGGGCCAGCCCCTTCCCGATGGGAAGGCTGCCGGCCCCGGCAGGGCGGATCAGTACTGCGGCACGCCGTTGTCGACGTTCTCCGACCAGGCATGGATACCGCCGGTCACGTTGTAGACCTGGGTGAAGCCCAGGGCGCGGAACTGCTCGGCGGCCTGGGCGCTGCGGCCACCGTGGTGGCACAGGAAGGCCAGCGCGGTGTCCTTGGGCAGCGCTTCCAGTTCGGCGCGGCCGTTGCCGTCGAAGGTCTTGAACGGCACGCCGACGGCGGCGATGGCGCGCTCGTCGGCCGGACGCACGTCCACCAGCAGCACGGCACCGGCGCGCACGCGGTCGTCGGCCTCGCGCACGTCCAGTTCCTGCACGGCCTTGGGTGCGTTCGGGTTGTCGATGGCCAGGCCCTTGCCGCGGATGTCGTCCACCCAGTCGATGGTGATGCCGTCGGCGCGGCGCGCGCTGGCCAGGTCGAACTGCACGCGCAGGCCGTTGGATTCGGCGGCGATGGCGGCGTCATCGTGCGGGGCCAGCTGGAAGTTCGGCTGGAAGCGCGCATCGATGCTCAGCTGCAGGGCGGCGCCCGGGGCATCGGCCAGCGCGCCCTTGAGCATTTCCACGGCGGCCGGGGTGACGGTGATCGACGGCGGGGTGCGGTCCGGCGCGGCCAGGCCCAGCACGCTGCTCAGCTCACCGCTGGCGGCCATCTGCAGGATGATGTCGCTGCCGCCGACCAGTTCCTGGTCGATGTACAGCTGCGGGATGGTCGGCCAGTCGCCATAGGCCTTGATGCCTTCGCGGATTTCCTGGTCGGCCAGCACGTTGACGTGGGCGAACTCCACGCCCAGGTCCTGCAGTGCGCCCACGGCCTTGGCCGAGAAGCCGCACTGCGGCATCGACGGCTGGCCCTTCATGAACAGCACGACGCGGTTGGCGTTGAGGATGGATTCGATGCGCGAGCGCAGGGCGGGGTCGAGGGACATGGTCGTGATCCGGACGGTTGAACCCGGCATTTTACCCCTGACCACCGGTGCGGGCATGACCGACAGGGGAACAATGCATTCGTGCGGCGTTGCCGAGGCTGCCCTCAGCCAGCGGGGGCCGGTTGTGCCCAGTGCTGGCCCGCCCACTGCACGGCGGCGATATGGCTGCCCAGCAGCACCAGGGCCAGCAGCAGGGCGACCACGCCCGGCAGGCGCCTGCGGCGGGCCTGCAGCAGGCTGCCCAGCGCCAGCAGCAGGGCCAGGCCCTGCAGGCCGGTGCTGACCAGCCCCAGCACGCCCAGGGTGGGGGCCATCACCAGGCCCTCGGCGGCGACGTGACGCTGCACCAGCAGCAGGCCCAGGCCGCTGGCGATCAGGAACAGCACCAGGCCCAGCAGGCTGACCCCCAGCGCGGCGATGCCCAGCGCGGAATGGCGCAGGCGCGGCGGGGGTGGGGAGGCTGGGGTCATCACGGTGGCCGGAGCGGGCAGGGGCCGAGTATGGCCGCCCGGCACAGGCACGGCCATTCAGCGGCGGTCAGCCCGCCAGCAGGCCCCGTGCCACCGGTTCGGCGCGCCGGGCCCACAGTGCATACATCGCGGCCGAGGGGTGCAGGCCGTCGCTGGCGATCATCGCCGGGTCATGGCCGTGGTCGCGGCTGATGCCGGTGATGTCCACGAACGCCACGCCGTGGCGGGCACTGGTCGCGGCTGCAGCGGCATTGAAGGCATCGGTCTCAGCGGCGATCCGGGCCAGGTCGCGACCACTGCCGGCACCGAACGGGGTCACGCCCCAGTCGGGGAAGGACAGCACCAGCACGCGGTCGGCGCGGCCACCGGCAAAACCGATCGCCCGTTCCAGCAGGGCCTGGAACTGGCCGTCGTATTCACCCAGTGGGCGGCCACGGTACTGGTTGTTGACGCCGATCAGCAGGCTGACGAAATCAAACGGCCCCTGTGGGCCGTCGCGGTCGATGCCGGCATCAAGCTCATCGGTGGTCCAGCCGGTGGTGGCGATGGTGTGCGGATCGTCCAGCGCGATGCCGGTGCCGCGCAGTGCTGCGGCCAGCTGGTGCGGCCAGCGGCCTTCCACCGCGACCGCTTCGCCGATGGTGTAGGAGTCGCCCAGGGCCAGGTAGCGCAGTGCCACGCTCAGGCGACCGAACGCCGCGGCTTCAGCGGCACCACCTTGGTGGCCGCTTCGGCACGGCGGGCCAGCACGCGGTCGATGCGCGCGAACACATCGCGCATCACCGTGGCTTCCGGCAGCAGGGTCACGCGGAAATGGTGGCGGTAGGGCACGTTGAAGCTGGAACCGGGCACCACCAGCACGCCTTCGTCGTTCATCAGCTGCAGGGCGAATGCGTGGTCGTCGAATGCCTTGGCGGCCGGGCCGACGACCGCCGGGAAGGCGTACAGCGCACCGGCCGGGGCCACCAGCGACAGGTGCTCGCTGGCGTTGCAGGCCTCGATCACCGCGCGCCGGGTTTCGTACAGGCGGCCACCGGGGGCACACAGCGCGGAAATGGTGTCCGGCCCGTTCACCGCGGCATCGATGGCGTACTGGCCGGGCACGTTGGCGCACAGGCGCAGGGCGCTGAGCAGGTCCAGCGCGGCGCGGAACTCGCCCAGGCGGGCCTCGTCGCCGCTCAGGTGGGCCCAGCCCACGCGCCAGCCGCAGGCGCGGTGCACCTTGCTCAGGCCGCTGAAGGTCAGGCAGGGCTGGTCGCCGGCCAGCGGCGCGACCGGCTGGAACACCGCATCGTCGTACAGGATCTGGTCGTAGATCTCATCGACCAGCAGCAGCAGGTTGTGCCGTCGCGCGATGTCCACCACGCGCTCGAGCAGTTCGCGCGGGTAGCTGGCGCCACTGGGGTTGTTCGGGTTGATCAGCACGATGGCGCGGGTGCGCGAGGACACCAGCGTCTCGATCTCGCTCGGGTCGGGCTGGAAGCCGTTCTCCGGCGCGCAGCGGTAGTACACCGGGCGGCCATCGTTGAGGATGGTCGCCGCCGACCACAGCGGATAGTCCGGCGAGGGCACCAGCACTTCGTCGCCCGGGTTGAGCAGGGCACGCAGGGACAGGTCGATCAGCTCGCTCACGCCGTTGCCGATGAACACCCGGTCCGGGTGGGCATCGGGGGCGCCACGGCGCGCATAGGCGGCGGCGACGGCTTCACGGGCCACCGGCAGCCCCTGCTGGTGGGTGTAGGGATCGGTGCGGCCCATGTCATCGGCGATGGCATGCTGCAGGTGCTCGGGCGCACGGAAGCCGAAGTTGCCCGGGTTGCCGATGTTGAGCTTGATCAGCTTGCGGCCCTGGGCCTCCAGTTCACGCGCTCGCCGGGCCAGTTCACCCCGGATTTCATAGCGCACTTCGGACAGGCGCTCGCGGGTGGCCAGGGGCTTGGGCGACGTGGTGGACATGGGCAGTGGGCCGTCAGTGGCGTGGAAACCCATGGTAGCGGAATTGTTGCAGTGCATGGCAAGGCCGCGCAGGGCCCGCCGGTGCTGGGCTGAGGGGCGGCCGGGCCGGGTAGAATGGCGGCGATGACCCCGACCCCCGATTTCACCGCCCTGCAGTCCATCGGCTGGCCCTGGCCTGGCCCGGCCGAGCAGTCTGACTGGCAGGCCTTGATGGCTGCCCACCCGGATGCCCGCCCGGCACGGGTGATCGAACAGCACCGCACCCATTATGTCGTGGCCGATGGCCCGGAGGCTTCGATCAAGGCCGAGTCGCTGCCGGAATGGCAGCGTCCGCGCTTCCCCAGCCATGAGCGCCCGGCGGTGGGTGACTGGGTGCTGCTGGAGGGCATCCGCATCGTCGCGCTGCTGCCGCGTCGTACCGCGATCAAGCGCGGCGCGGCCGGCGAGCATTACCACCAGCAGGTGATCGCGGCCAACATCGATACCGTCTTCATCGTCTGCGGCCTGGATGCGGACTTCAACCCGCGCCGGATCGAACGCTACCTGCTGCTGGTCGGCGGTGGTGGCGCCGAGCCGGTGGTGGTGCTGACCAAGGCCGACCAGACCGAGTACAGCGAAGACGCGCTGGCGGTGCTGGAGGAGCTGGAGATGCAGGGGATCGCCCTGCACGCAATCAACGGCCTGGATGCCGGCAGCGTGTCCGTGCTGGAGCCCTGGCTGGGCCCGGGCCGCACGGTGGTGCTGGTGGGCTCGTCCGGTGCCGGCAAATCCACGCTGACCAATACCCTGCTGGGCGAGCAGCGGATGAAGACCAACGCGGTGCGCGCCAACGATTCGCGTGGCCGCCATACCACCACCCACCGCGCGCTGATGCCGCTGCCGATGGGGGCGTGCCTGATCGACACCCCGGGCATGCGCGAGCTGAAGCCGACCGGTGAGGAAACCCTGTCCGAAGGCGGTTTTGCCGATATTGAAGCGCTGGCCGCCCAGTGCCGCTTCAACGATTGCATGCACCAGCAGGAACCGGGCTGCGCCGTGCGCGCGGCCATCGATGCCGGTGAGATCGAAGAGAGCCGCCTGCAGAACTACTTCAAGCTGAAGGAAGAGGTGGCTGCCGCTGCCGCCAAGCTGGCCGTACGCCAGGCCGAGACCGCGCAGGAGCGCGGCCGCAAGGGCAAGGGACAGCAGTTCCGCCCGGCCGGAAAGCCACGCCGGCGCTGACCCCGGCGCTTCACCCATGCGGCAGCGCGGGGCCCTGCCCGGTGCATTGTTCAGCGGGCTGAGCACTGAATTCGCGCGCGCCGCGTAGATCGGCCGGCCGTGCATTCCTAGACTTCTGCGCAGCGGTCGCGGCCTGTGCGCACGACCGCGCCGACGGCCTGGCGCGTTGCGCCCTGGCCACGACCTGTCATTCCGCGGGCGTATGCCCAGGAGCTCCGCATGCACGCCTCCCCCTTGCCCAACCAGCCGGCCGGCTATGTGCCGGACGCGGTCTGGTCGCCGAAATCCAATCACGGTGGCCAGTTCGCGGCCCTCAACCGCCCCGAATCCGGGGCGCGCTTCGAACGGCCGCTGCCGGTCGGCCGGCATCCCCTGCAGCTGTATTCGCAGGGCACGCCCAACGGCCAGAAGATCACCATTCTGCTGGAAGAGCTGCTGGCAGCCGGCCACGATGGCGCGGAGTACGATGCCTGGCTGATCGATATCTTCCAGGGCGAGCAGTTCGGCAGTGGTTTTGTCGAGGTGAACCCCAACTCGAAGATTCCCGCACTGGTGGATCAGAGTGCCACGCCGGGCATCCGGTTGTTTGAAAGCGGTTCGATCATGGTCTACCTGGCCGAGCGCTTCGGTGCGTTCCTGCCCATCGAACCGCGCGCACGGGCGCAGACCTTGAACTGGCTGATGTGGCAGATGGGCGCGGCGCCGTTCGTGGGCGGTGGGTTGGGGCATTTCTACGCATATGCGCCGATGAAGATCGAATATGCGATCGATCGCTACGCCATGGAAACCAAGCGCCAGCTGCACGTACTGGATACCCATCTGGCCCGCCACGAGTTCCTGGCCGGTGACCAGTACACCATCGCCGACATGGCGGTGTGGCCGTGGTACCCGGGCAGCCTGTACGGCGTATACAACGCCCATGCGTTCCTGCAGGTGGAGCAGTACACCCATCTGCTGCGCTGGTACACGGCGGTGGGCGCGCGCCCGGCGGTCGATCGCGGCCGCCGCGTGAACCGCAGCAACGGCGCACCCGGCCAGTTCCTGCGCGAACGCCATGATGCTTCCGATTTCGATGCACTGCAGCGCTGACCGCTGCCGCAGCATCCCGCTTGTCCCCACCCTGGAACCTGCATGAAACTCTATTACGCCCTTGGCTCCTGTGGCCTGTCGCCGCAGATCGCGCTGCGCGAGGCCGGCCTGGCCTTCGAACTGGTCAAGGTCGATTTCGCGACCAAGCAGACCGACGAAGGTGATTACCTGGCGGTGACACCGAAGGGCTTCGTGCCCGCACTCGCGCTGGAGGATGGTGATGTACTGACTGAAGGCGCAGTGATCCTGCAGTGGATCGCCGACCAGCACCCGCAGCACGCGCTGCTGCCGCCACCGGGCAGCCGTGAACGCTACACCGCACTGGAATGGCTGAACTTCGTGGCCACCGACCTGCACAAGGGCATGGCGGTGATGTTCTCGCCGCTGGTCGGGGCTGCGTCGAAGGCCCGCTTTGCCGAGGGCAACCTGGCCAGCCGTTTCGCACATGTAGACGCGCACCTGCACAGCAACGATTACCTGCTGGGCGATTCCTTCAGCCTGGCCGATGCTTACCTGTACAACGTGCTGTGCTGGCCGCCGCGGGTGGGCATCGACCTGTCCGCCTACACCGCCATCGCCGCGTACATGGCGCGCATGGCGCAGCGGCCCAGCGTGCAAGCCGCGCGACAGGCCGAAGGCCTGCCCAACGACTGAGCGCAGCAGCGTCCCGGCGTGCCTCAGCGCAGGGTCGGGTGTGCGGCGAACAGGGCCGCCGCCCAGTCCACGAACACGCGCACCTTGGCCGGCAGGTGCCGGTTCTGCGGGTACACCACGTGGATCGGCAGCGGCTCGTTGGTCCAGTCTTCCAGCACCGGCAGCAGGCGGCCGTCATCGATCATGGCGGCCATCAGGAAGCGTGCCATCTGCACGATGCCCAGTCCGGCGGCACCGGCGGCGGTATAGGCATGGCTGTCACTCAGTGCCATCTGGCTGGGCAGGGCGAACTGCAGCTGTTCGCCACCACGGGCGAAGTACCAGTCAAAAGCCCTGCCACTGCGCACCGAAAAATAGTTGATGCAGCGGTGCTGCACCAGATCGTGCGGGTGCAGGGGCCGCCCGTGTTTCTGCAGGTAGCCCGGCGAAGCACAGGTGGCGTAGTGCATGGTCCCGATGCGGCGTGCGACCAGATTCGAATCCGCCAGCCGGCGGCCACCGCGGATGGCGCAGTCAACGCCTTCCTCCACCAGGTCCACCTGCCGGTCGCTGCAGCCCAGTTCCAGCTGGATCTCCGGGTAGCGCGCCAGGAAATCCGGCAGCGCCGGCACCAGTACATCGTTGGCCAGCCCGGTGGGGGCATCCACGCGCAGCCGCCCGCTGGGGCGAAGGCGCGTGTGGAACAGGCTGTCGTCGGCATCACGCACGTCCGCCAGGATGCGCACGCAGCGTTCGTAGTAGGCGGCCCCTTCGGCGGTGACACTGACCCGGCGCGTGGTGCGGTTCAGCAGCGTGGCTGCCAGCGAGGTCTCCAGCGCCTGTATCAGCGTGGACACCGTGGCCTTGGGCAGCTTCAGGGTCTCGGCGGCGCGGGTGAAGCCCCCCGCATCCACCACCTGCACGAAGACTTCCATCGCCTGCAGCTTGTTCATCCCGGTCTCCGTCGCTGGCGGACATCACGCAGGGGCGCATCGCAGACGCGCCTGCTTTGCCTCAGGTGCGTTCACCCTTGTGGATGCGGTAGCTCGGAGTGTACATCGTGACCAGTTCCTCGGCGGCCGTGGGGTGCACGGCCATGGTGCGGCCGAACGCTTCCTTGCTGAGCCCGGCCTTGAGTGGAATGGCCAGCAACTGCGCCATCTCGCCGGCATCGTGGCCCAGGATGTGGGCCCCCACCACGGTGCGGCTGGCCGCATCGACCACCAGCTTCATCACCATGCGGTCGGTGCGCCCGGACAGCGTGGCCTTCATCGGGCGGAAGCGGGCCAGGTAGACCTCGACGTCCTCGTGGCACCTGGCGGCCTCCTCTTCGGACAGGCCGACCGTGCCGATTTCCGGCTGCGAGAACACGGCGGTGGCGATCAGTTCGTGGTCCGGCGCGGTGGGCTGGTTGCGGTACTCGGTGTCGATGAAGCACATCGCCTCATGGATCGCGACCGGGGTCAGCTGCACGCGGTTGGTGACATCGCCCAGTGCGTAAATGCCCGGCACCGAGGTGCGCGAGTAGGCATCGACGATGATCGCGCCGCGTTCATCGGTATCCACGCCCACCGCCTCCAGTCCCAGCCCGCGCGTATTCGGCTCGCGGCCGAGCGCCAGCATCACCGCATCGGCCGCCAGCGACTGGCCGCTCAACGTCGTGGCCACCAGGCCGCCACCATCGGCGCGTTGTACCTGTTCGATGACATCGGTCAGCAGAATGCGGATGCCTTTCTCTTCCATCGCCGCGTGCAGGCCCTGGCGCAGGTCGTGGTCGAAGCGCGAGAGGATTTCCTGCCCGCGGTAGATCAGCGTCACCTCCACCCCCAGGCCATGGAAGATGTTGGCGAACTCCACGGCGATGTAGCCGCCGCCGGCAATCAGGATCGAGCGCGGCAGGGTCTTCAGGTCGAAGGCCTCGTTGGAGGAAATGCACAACTCGTGGCCGGGCAGGGCCGCATGCGGGTTGGGCAGTGCACCGGTGGCAATGACGATGCGTTCGGCGGTGCAGGTAACGCCGCTGCCCACCCGTTGCACCGTGTGCGGCCCAACCAGGATGGCACGGTCGTCGATGATCTGCGCACCGTGGTTGTCCAGGCCACTACGGTAGAGCCCCTCCAGGCGCGCGATTTCCGTGTCCTTGGCGGCTTTCAGCGTCTGCCAGTCAAAACGGGTTTCGCCCACGTTCCAGCCATAGCCGGCCGCATCCTTGAAGTGCTCGTGGAACTGCGAGGCATACACGAACAGCTTCTTGGGCACGCAGCCGCGGATCACGCAGGTGCCTCCCCAGCGCGACTCCTCGGCGATGGCCACACGCTTGCCCAGCGAGGCCGCCATGCGTGCGGCGCGCACGCCACCGGAGCCGCCACCGATCACGAACAGGTCATAGTCATACGCAGCCACGGTGAAGTTCCTTGTTGAGAAGGGTTGCCACGGCAAGCGGCGGCGAACAGGGGGGAAGGGCGTGGGCGCCCGCTCCGCGTAGGGTGGGCGTTGCCGGGCCGCAGATAAAGCGCCCGGCGGCGAACGAACTGTTCAGGCGGCCGAACAATACGGCCCTGGCTTCCGTGCAGGGCAGCCGGCGGCCTGCCGGGGCGTTATAGTCGGCCCATGGAACCGACTGCGACGCTGGACCGTGACATTGCCCACCACGCCGTGCTCGATGCGCAGCTGGTGCAGGCCGTAGGGGGCATCAAGCTGCTGGGGCTGACCAGCTGGCCGGCCGCAGTGCAGGCCCCTTTCCTGGACAGCGTGGCGCGCGGGCAGCCGCAGCTGCCGCAGGTGGACTACCCCCGTCTCGACTTCAGCCAGGAGCGTCGCGCGCTGGCCGCGATCATGGCCGACTGCGATGAAGGCCATCCCCTGGGGCGCTATGTGCGCGAATCCGCACAGAGCTGGGATGTGGCCGCGCAGCTGCTGGAAGGGCTGGGAACGGCGACCGTGGATGCCTGCGCGGTGCAGTTGTTCGGTGCACCCGAGCAGCCGCTGCCCGGCAACGGCCCCAGCACGCGTGAGGCGGCACGGCATTTCATCCAGATCGCCTCCGAGCTGGACAGTGAACTGCTGGCACCGGAGGAGCAGGTGCCGGTGTCGGCCACCGCGCTGCAACTGCAGCTGCAGAACGACCTGGACGCGTTCTTTGAATCGCGCATCATCCAGGTGCAGCTCGACCCGGACCTGGTATCGAAGGCCGCGGCCGGCCCGACCCGCATCCGCCTGCGCACCAGCGCACGCTTCAGTGCTTACGACCGCGCGCAGCTGTTCCACCATGAAGCACTGGTGCATTCACTGACCGCGCTTAACGGGCGTGAGCAGCATGTGCTGCCCAGCCTGGCGCTGTCCTCGCCGCGGGTGACGGCCACGCAGGAGGGGTTGGCCACGTTTGCCGAGCAGATCACCGGCAGCATCGACATTG
The DNA here is from genome assembly GCF_030913365.1 of Stenotrophomonas sp. 24(2023). Classification (NCBI taxonomy): domain Bacteria; kingdom Pseudomonadati; phylum Pseudomonadota; class Gammaproteobacteria; order Lysobacterales; family Lysobacteraceae; genus Stenotrophomonas; species Stenotrophomonas sp. 24(2023). The sequence goes on along the minus strand of NZ_CP133160.1, from coordinate 1,122,257 downwards.
AGCGGCTCAAGCGCATCAGCCTGCGTACCGAGGCCATTGCGATGGCCCGCGAGGGCGCGGATTTCATCGAGGTCTACCGCTATTTCTGCGAGGCCGGGCAGAACCCGGAAGAGAGCTTCGCCTCGGCGCAGCGCGTATTCCGCGGCGTGCCGCCGAGCGGCGGCCTGGCCTTCACCAAGGACACGGTGTACCTGCGCGGGCTGGTCTCGGTGCATACTTTCTTCCGCCACATGCTGGCCGAAGACCGCCTGCAGGTCTGCCGCTGGTTGTTTGCCGGCAAGATGCGGCTGGACGATGCGATCGCGTTCGCCCCGCTGTTCGAGGCCGGCGTACTGGCACCGCCGCGCTGGCTGCCGCACTGGGTGAGCCGGGCCAATGGCCTGGCCGGCATGCTGGCGTTCTCGCTGTTCGCCAACCGCATCCGCATGGACCAGCTGGCACCGGAATGAAGGGCCCGCGCCCTCCCCGCGCAGCGTGGATCTACCCGTTCTTCAGTAGATCCACGCCATGCGTGGAGGTGCTGCATCACCTGATCAGAACTCCACGCCCACCGTCATGAACAGCTGGCGCGGTGCGCTGGCATGGATTGCGTACTTGGTACCGGTCGGGTCGGTCGGCGAGAACGCGCTGAGCTGGCCGGCATAGCGCTTGTTGGTCAGGTTGGTCGCGTTCAGTGACACCTTCACGTCACGCACGCCCATCGCCGGGCCGAACGAATAGCCTACGCCGGCATCGAAGGTGGTCACGCCCGGCACCGACTGGTCGTTGGTATAGGTGTAGTAGCGCTTGCCGGTGTACTTGGCACGCAGGCTGGCGAAGAAACCGTCGTGGTTCCAGCTCAGTTCGCTGGAGGCCATCTGCTGCGGGGTATCAACGGTGATCTTGCCGGCCACCGGCACGATCGCGCCACCGGAGGTGTAGTTGTCCTCGTAGGTGGTCTTGTTCCAGGACAGCGCGTTGTACCACTGCAGGCCCTCCATCGGCTTGAGGATGAAGGTCAACTCCGCGCCGTGGCTCTTCACCGAACCCACGTTGATGAAGCGGGTCACGCACTCCGGACGGGTGCCGACTTCGATGCTCGAGCATGGGTTGAGCGAGAGCAGGCGGTTGTCGAAGGTCACCGTGTAGGCGGCGATCGAGGCCTGGTACTTCTCACCGAAGGTGCGGAAGCCGGCTTCCAGCGTCTTCGACTTTTCCGGCTCCAGGCCGGCGCTGGCGGCGAACGATTCCGGCGACACCTGCAGCGGGCCACCGCTGCCGCCACCGACGAAGGCGGCGATGTTCTCGGCGTACGAAGCGAACACTTCGTTGTTCGGGTTCAGCTTGAAGCCCACCCCCAGCTGCGGCAGCACCGATTCCTTGGCCGTCAGCGTGCCCGAGGCGATGCTGGTTTCGCCGCCCGGCTGCGCGGTGGCACGCATGCGCGTGTTGGGGCTCTTGATGCCCACGTCCACGGTCAGGCGGTCATCGATGAAGCGCATGCGGTCCTGCACGTAGAACTGGCGCGTGCGGATGTCGAAGTCCTGGTTGAACAGGCGGCGGTCCGGGTTCTGCAGGTACAGGTCGTCCAGGAACGGGCCGCTGATGTAGTAGAAGTTGCGCGAAACGTTATGGTCGTTCTGCTCGTACCACAGGCCGGCTTCCAGTTCGTGGATGCCCACCTGCCAGCTCAGCGCGGCGGTCAGGCCGGTGCGGTTGATGGTGTAGTTGGTGCTGCGGATGGAGATGGGCAGCATGCGGTCGGTGCCCGGGTAGGACGGCTGGCCCGGTGCCCACCAGTGGCCCTGTCCACGGTTTTCGTGGTGGTAGGCCAGCAGCTTCAGGCGGCTCTGGTCGGTCAGGTGCAGGTCGGCGTTGACCGAGTACAGGTTGTCATCGCGCAGCGCACGGCTCTGGTAGTACGCATCGTCGATGCTGTTGACGCCGCCGCTGAACGCGCAGCGTGCCTTGTTGTAGGTGCCCGGGGCACAGTACGCGGCGGCCACGGCGCGGTCCCAGTCCGGCGCGTAGATGTTCCAGTCCCAGCCCAGGCCCCGGGCCAGCATGCTCTTGGACAGGTAGGCATAGTTGGCCTGGCTGACCCGTGAGGTCGCCACATAGGCACCGAAGCGGTTGTCGCCCACGTTCCACACCGCCTTGGCGTTGAACTGGCGGGTGGTCTGGTTCTGGTACGGCGCGGCCCACATGTCCTGGTCCTGGTGCACGCCGGAGACATAGGCCGAGAAGCCGTTGATGTCGCCGGTATCCACGCGCAGGAAGCCGCGGCGCTGGTTGTTGTCGCCGACGGTGACACTGGCACGGCCACCGAATTCGGTGGACGGGTCGGCCGAGAAGTACTGGATGGTGCCACCCAGGTTGCTGGTGGATGCCACGCCCAGCGAACCGATGCCCTGCGACAGCTCGGCACCGGCCAGGTTCTCGGCGATCACCGCGCGGGCGATGCTCAGGCCGTTGTAGTTGCCGTAGCTGTTGTCGCCCAGCGGAATGCCGTCGAGCGTGTAGCCCAGGCGGCTCTTGTCGAAGCCGCGCAGGCTGATCGACTGCGATTCCTCGTTGGCGCCGAAGGCATCGTTGGACTGCACCGACACGCCCGGCAGGCGGTCGAGGATCTTCTGGCCGCTGGTGCCCGGCGGCAACACTTCCTTGTCCACCGCAGTGATGCGCTGCACCTGGCGGGTCTCGCCCTGGCCGATGACGGACACGGTATCCAGCGTCTGCGCGCTCGGCGTGGCGGCACTGGCGTCGGCGGTGGAAGCGGCGATGTCGGCGGCGTTGGCCTGCACGGCGGCGGCCAGGGCGATCGCCACGGCGATCGTCAGGTGTCGGGTCTGCATGGTGGTCCGTTGCGTGGGGGAAGGTCACCGGCACGCCGGTGTACCCCCACTATGCGAACGCAACATGAAACCTTCTTTACGAAAAAACAACGAAAATGCAGGGCCGGAACGCGGCCCTGCAGGACGTGGATCCACCGGGGGAGGAGCGTAGATCCACGCCATGCGCGGAGGGAGCACGCCTGCCATGCGGCATGGCAGGGCATCACCCCATGTACAGCCCGCCATTGACCGGATAGTCGGCGCCGGTCACGTACGAGGCGTCGTCCGAGGCCAGCCAGGCGCACAGCCCGGCCACTTCCTCCGGCCGGCCCAGGCGGCGGATCGGCACCGAGGCCGCCAGCCGGTCCAGCACGTCCGGCGGGAAGCTGCTGATCGACTGGCTGGCGATGTAGCCGGGCGAGATGGTGTTCACCGTCACTCCGCGCGCGGCCACTTCGGCGGCCAGCGCACGGGTGAAACCGTGCATGGCGGCCTTGGCGGTGGCGAAGTTCACCTGGCCGATCTGGCCCTTGTGCGCGCTGACCGAACCGATGTTGATGATGCGGCCCCAGCCCCGTGTGGCCATGCCGTCCACCACCTGCTTGGTGATGTTGAACAGCGAATTGACGTTGGAATTGATCACCGCGTTCCAGTCGTCCGGGGTCATCTGCCGGAACAGCAGGTCGCGGCTGCCACCGGCGTTGTTGACCAGCACGTCGATCTCGCCGACCTCGGCGCGCACCTTGGCGAAGGCAGCACTGGTGGAGGCCCAGTCGGTGGCGTTGCCTTCGGAGGCGATGAAATCAAAGCCCTGTTCGCGCTGCTCGCGCAACCAGTTGGCCTTGCGCGGGGAGTTTGGCGCGCAGCCGGCGACGACGGTGTGGCCGGCACGGGCCAGGGCCTGGCAGATGGCAGTGCCGACACTGCCCATCCCGCTGGTGACATAGGCGATGCGAAGAGTCATGGCAGAACGCTCCTTGGTGACCGGATCAGGCGGCGAAGGGATACAGGGCGAACAGCAGGCTGCCGACCATCAGCAGCATCGAGATGGCGATGGCCCATTTCAGGGTGAACTTCTGGTGGTCGGCGAATTCGACCTTGGCCAGGCCCACCAGCAGGTAGGTGGACGGCACCAGCGGGCTGAGCAGGTGCACCGGCTGGCCTGCCAGCGAGGCGCGTGCCATTTCCACCGGGGTGATGCCGTAGTTGCCGGCGGCCTCGGACAGGATCGGCAGCACACCGAAGTAGAACGCATCGTTGGACATGAAGAAGGTGAACGGCATCGAGGCGATGGCGGTGATGACCGCCAGGTACGGCCCCCACGATTCGGGGATGACCGCCAGGAAGCTGTGCGACATCGCCTCGACCATGCCGGTGTTGTTGAGGATGCCGGTGAAGATGCCGGCGGCGAAGATCAGCGAGACCACCGACAGCACGTTGCCGGCGTGGTTGACCACGCGGCGGCGCTGTTCGGCCAGGTTCGGGTAGTTGATCACCAGCGCGATCGCGAAGCCGACCATGAACAGCACCGGCATCGGCAGCACGCCGATCACCAGCGCGGTCATCAGGGCCAGGGTCAGCGCCAGGTTCACCCACAGCAGCTTGGGCCGCTTGATGTCCTCGGCGTCCTCGACGGTGGGCAGCGTGTTGCCATCGTCGGACACGGTGCTGTCCATCCAGCTGCCGCCGGTGGGCAGCGCCACCACGCCCAGGCGGCGGCGCTCCTTCAGGCCCAGGTACCAGGCCAGCAGCAGCACGCCGGCACAGGCCATCACCATCGCCGGGATCAGCGGCACGAACACGTCGGCCGGGTCCACGTGCAGGGCGGTGGCGGCGCGCGCGGTGGGGCCACCCCACGGCGTCAGGTTCATCACGCCGCCGGCCAGGATGGTCACGCAGGTCATGTTCAGCGCGTTCATGCCCAGCCGCTGGTACAGCGGCAGCATTGCCGAGACGGTGATCATGTAGGTGGTCGAACCATCGCCGTCGAGCGAGATCAGCATCGCCAGCACGGCGGTGCCGAGCACGATCTTCATCGGGTCGCCCTTGACGAAGCGCAGGATCACCCGCACCAGCGGATCGAACAGGCCCGCATCGATCATCACCCCGAAGTAGAGGATGGCGAACATCAGCATCACGCCGGTCGGCGCGATCTTCTTGATGCCCTCCAGCATCATTTCGTCGATGCCCGCACCGAAGCCGCCGAGCAGGGCGAAGATGATCGGAATGGTGATCAGCGCCACCAGTGGCGACAGCCGTTTGCTCATGATCAAGTACATGAACGTAATGACCATGCCAAAGCCGAGGATGCTCAGCATCATCTGCGGACTCCTTGAAACGTAGGGTGTGGTGAAGGAATGCCGGGTGCAGGCACCCGGCTGCAACGGAGGATCAGAAGTCGTACTGCAGGCGCCCGGTCACTGCGCGGGTGCGGTCCACGGTCAGCCCGGCCAGGCGGTCGCGGTTGCGGCTTTCGATGACGTTGAGCATGAAGCGCAGGTTGTCGCGCAGGTACCAGTTGCCGCCCAGCGTCCAGGACTGCGTGCTGCCGCGGCGCAGGTCCGGCTGGCCAACCAGGTGCTGGTCGCCCCACATGCGGTCATAGCGCAGCGCCAGTTCGAAGGCACCGGCCTTGTGGCGGATGTCCTTGATGCGCGCGAAACGGCCGGTCTTGCGGTCATAGGCGCGCGATTCACCGGTGAGGAACCAGCTGACCATGCCGTAGGTGGCCATGACCGTGCCGCGCTGGGCGCCGTCATCGAAGGTGGCACCGCTGTACTCGCCCTGCCACGACCACGGGCCGCGGACCTGCGCGTATTCCAGGGACCATTTGTTGACGTCGGTATCGCGGCCGTTGGAGAAATCGACCAGGGTCAGGCGGCTGTTGTCGGACAGGTGGCCGGCCGGGCGCGGGCGGATCTTCAGGCCCGGTACGCCGCTGGCGCCCGGGTTGTCGTACGCCTCACGGGCCAGCGACAGCCCCAGGTGCAGCACGTCGCCATCGCGCGGGGAGGGCGCCCAGGTAACCCGGCCACCGGCCGCACGGCCCTTCACCTGCCAGGCATCGATGCTTTCCAGGCTGTAGACGCTGGCCGCCCAGGTGAAATCACCCGGATTGGCCTGCCAGGACGCGCCCCAGCGGTACAGCGGGGCCAGCGTGGTACCGGCATTGCCGCGCTCCAGGAACGTGCCGTAGTTGGAGCTGGTGCGGTCATCGAGCGAGTAGAACTGCTTGAACTGGCCCACCGTCAGCTTGCCGGCCTTGCCGAAGGTGTGGCTGAGGTAGACATCCTTGGCTTCGACGCGGTCGCCGGAAAAATCGGCTTCCAGCTTGTAGTCGACCAGGAAGAACTTGCCCGAGACATCAAACCAGGCACGGCGGATCTCGGTGTCGTTCTTGTTCGGGGTGCCGCGGTCATCGTTGTGGAACGTGGCGAAATCCAGATGGATGCGGCCGCCCACGGTCGCGGTGACCGGGCGGTCATCATCGGCGAACGCCGGCGCGGCGAGCGCGGCCAGGGCCAGGACGGCGGCCGGATGCCGCCAGGTGATGCTGTGTTCCACAAACCCTCCCAGGTACGCGCCAGGCGCGTGGCAATCGTGGGCACCGGACGGTGCGAGGGCGCAGTCTGGGCGTGGCAAGCTGTCATCCGCCTGTCAGCGGTTTGTGCGCTGCAGCGAAAAACGGCCGCTGCGTCCGCCGGGCGGGGCCGGGCAGGGCAGGGCCTTCCTGCCGCGATGCCCGGCAGGCAGCGGAGCGCCCCACGCGGTAGCATTCGCTTCCCCCGTTCCTTTCCGTGCCGATGCGCCTGCTGCTGGTCGAAGACAACCCGGACCTGGCCGATGCGATCATCCGGCGCATGCGCCGCAGTGGGCACGCGGTGGACTGGCAGGCCGACGGCCTGGCTGCCGCGAGCGTGCTGCGCTACCAGAGTTTCGACCTGGTGGTGCTGGATATCGGCCTGCCCAAGCTGGATGGCCTGCGCGTGCTGGCCGGCATGCGCGAGCGCGGCGATGCCACCCCGGTGCTGATGCTGACCGCCCGCGATGGCATCGAGGACCGCGTGCAGGCGCTGGACGTGGGCGCCGACGACTACCTGGGCAAGCCATTCGATTTCCGCGAATTCGAGGCGCGCTGCCGCGTGCTGCTGCGGCGCGCGCGCGGGCATGCCAGCGAAGTGGTGCAGATCGGCGGTTTCCAGTTCGACAACGCCGCGCACAAGGTGAGCCTGGATGGCGAGCCGATCGAACTGCCCAACCGCGAGTACCGCCTGCTGGAAATCCTGGTCGGGCGGCTGGGCCAGGTGGTGGGCAAGGATGAAATCGGCAACGGCCTGTTCGGCTTCGATGACGAGGCCGGCCCGAATGCCATCGAGCTCTATGTGGGGCGCCTGCGTCGGAAGCTGGCCGCCGCGCCGCTGCGCATCACCACCGTGCGCGGTGTCGGCTACCTGCTGGAGGCCAGCGATGGCCCCGCCGATGGCGACGGCTGAGCCGCGAGCCGGCGCGCCGGGATCACTGCGGCGCACCCTGCTGCTGTACCTGGGGGCGCTGCTGGCGGTGTTCGCGGTGGCGCTGCTGTTTGCCGCGCGTGATTACGGCCAGCGTGCCGCCAACCGTTCCTATGACCATCTGCTGGTGTCCTCGGCGCTGTCCATCGCCGATTCGGTCGCGCTGGTCGATGGCCAGTGGCAGGTCGACCTGCCCTATGCCGCGCTGGACCTGCTGTCGATGGCGGCCGAAGACCGCGTGTTCTATCGCGTGGCCGACAGCCGCGGGCGATTGATCACCGGCTATGGCGACCTGCCCGCGCCGCCACGCCGGCCGGGCATGCAGCCGCAGCTGTTCGATGCGCCCTACAGCGGCGAGACCGTGCGTTTCGTCGTGGTCCAGCGCAGTTTCGCGGCGGCGTCCGCGCAGGGCGAAGTACAGGTGCAGGTGGGCCAGACCCGGCGCGCGCGCGAAGCCTTGGCACGCGACATGGTGACCCGTGCGCTGCTGGCCATCGGCGTGCTCTCGGGCCTGCTGCTGGCGCTGGTGGCCTTTGGCGTGCACCGGGCCTTCCGGCCCCTGGTGCGTGTCGAACGCGAGCTGTCACGGCGCGAACCGTCCGACCTGAAACCGCTCGATGCGCGCGTGCCGCGCGAGATGGACCAGATGGTGGCCGCCCTGAACCGCTTCATGGGGCGCCTGTCCAGCAGCAACGAGACCCTGCGGGCGTTCATGGCCGAAGCCGCGCACCAGATGCGTACACCGTTGGCGGCGCTGCGTGCGCAGGCGCAGCTGGCACTGGACGACGACGACCCGGACGACATGCGGCGCAGCCTGCAGGCCATCGAGCGCAATGCCACCCACATGAGCCGCCTGCTCAACCAGCTGCTCAGCGATGCCAGCGTGATCCACCGCTCCAACCTGCAGCGGTTTGCTGCGGTGGACCTGGCCGAGACCGTGCATCAGGCCCTGCACGAAGCGTTGCCACAGGCGGGGCCTGCGCCGCGCGTGCAGCTGGCGATGACCGCCGAGCCGGTGCAGGTGCATGGCGATGCGCTGCTGCTGCGCGAGGCGATCAAGAACCTGGTCGACAACGCGCTGAAGTACGGCGGCAACGGTGCGCTGCAGATTGCGCTGACCGTGCAGGAGGCGCAGGCCGTGCTGACCATCGCCGACCACGGCCCCGGAATCGCGGCGGCCGATGCCGGCCGCGTCTTCGAGCGTTTCGCCCGTGGCGAGGGTGCGCCGGCCGGTGGTGCCGGCCTGGGCCTTGCCATCGTCAAGCGCGTGGTTGACAGCCATGGTGGCACCATCGACCTGGCCAACCGCCCGCAGGGGGGCCTGGTGGCCACCATCCTGCTGCCCCGGAGTGCATCATGATCCGCGTGTTGTCCACCCTGTTCATGCTGCTGCTGGCAGGCATGGCCGTGGCCGCACCGGGCGATGTGCGCCGCTTTCCCGCACAGGGCACGGCCAGCGCGCAGCTGCGCATCCATGGCACCACCGATATCGAGGTGTTCGCGGTGGTCATCGCCGACTACCAGCGGCTGCACCCGGGTACCGAGGTGGTCTACGAGGACATCATCACCCAGGACCTGTATGCCCGTTACCTGCAGGACCGGCAGGGGCCGGCATCACCGGACCTGCTGATTTCCAGCGGCATGGACCTGCAGACCAAGCTGGTCAACGATGGCCACGCGCTGCCGCACCGGTCGGCGCAGACCGAGGCGCTGCCGGGCTGGGCGCAGTGGCGCCATGAAGCCTTCGGCATCAGCTACGAGCCGGTGGCGATGGTGTACAACACGCGCATGCTGCCGCCATCGCGCGTGCCGCATACGCGCCGACAGCTGCTGGACCTGCTGCGTGCCGAGGGCGCACCGCTGCGCGGCAAGGTCGGTACGTATGACATCGAGCGCAGCAGCGTGGGCTACCTGCTGGCCACCCAGGATGCGCAGCGTGGCAGCATCGCCGGTGCGTTGCTGGCCGCGCTGGGGGACAACGGCGTGGTACGCGAGGAGCGCACCGGCGTGCTGCTGGACAAGGTGAGCAGTGGCGAGCTGGCGCTGGTCTACAACGTGCTCGGTTCCTATGCGCAGGCCCGCATCGATGCCGGTGCACCGCTGGGTATCATCGAACCGGAAGACTACACGCTGGTGGTGCTGCGTACCGCGTTGATTCCGCGCACCAGCCCGCACCCGGGCGAGGCGCGGCGCTTCCTGGACTACCTGCTCTCGCCGCGCGGCCAGCAGGTGCTGTCGCGCGAGGCGCGGCTGATGCCGATCGTGCATACCGATGGCCGCTACGCCGACCCGGCGCGCAACCTGCGCCCGATCCAGTTGGGCCCCGGCCTGCTGGTGTACCTGGATGCGCTCAAGCGCCGGCAGTTCCTGGATGCCTGGCGCAGCAGCGTGGAAGCGGCCGGGCACTAGCGGCGCAGCCGGGGCGTCGGCAGCCGGGACAGCCCGTACAATGGGGCCATGAGCGACGTGAACCTGCTGGTAGCCGACGACCATCCCCTGCTGCGCGCTGCGGTGGTGCATGCCCTGCGCGAGAGCCTGCCGCACGCGCGGGTGCGTGAGGTAGCCAGTGCCGAGGCGCTGGAGCAGGCGCTGGACGCGCACCCGGACATCGAGCTGGTGCTGCTGGACCTGACCATGCCGGGCGCGCACGGCTTTTCCGCGCTGCTGCACGTGCGCGGCGCGCACCCGGACATTCCGGTGGTGATCCTGTCCTCCAACGACCACCCGCGGGTGATCCGCCGTGCGCAGCAGTTCGGCGCGGCCGGTTTCGTGCCCAAGTCCGCACCGCCGGAAACCATCGGCAAAGCGGTGGTGGCCGTGCTGGAAGGCGGGCTGTGGTTCCCGGCGATGGCGGCCGAGCGTTCCGAGGCCGATGCGCTGCTGGCCAGCCGCCTGGCCCAGCTGACCCCGCAGCAGTTCCGCGTGCTGCTGTGCCTGGCCGACGGCCTGCTCAACAAGCAGATCGCCTACGAACTGGGTCTGGCCGAGAACACGGTGAAGGTGCACGTGACTGCAATCTTGAAGAAGCTTGAGTGCCACAGTCGCACCCAGGCGGCGGTGCTGGTGAAGGCGCTGGAGCCGGAAGGCGACGCCAGCGGGATCTGACCGATGCGCGAAACCCAGGCGCCGTTCTACGCCCTCATCAACACGACCCTCGGCGAGGATCCTGCGGTGGTACTGGTCAACACGGCGCTGCGGAGCGTTGCAGGCCGGGACGCATTCCCCTGGCACCTGCGCATCTGCATCGCCTGCAGGGGGTTGGGTGACAACGGTATGCCCACCCCGGAAGAGCTGGAGGTGGTCACGCGCCTGGAAGGGCAGATCCAATCAAGCGTTGGAGCGGACGGCAACGGCGTTTTCCTTGCGCGCATCACCGCCCGTGGCGAGCGCGTGCTGCTGTATCGGGTAGATGATCCCGAACAGGCGAATGACCACCTGCAGCAGCTGCTCGTCGCACCCGTGCAGTTGCGGGAATGGGAGTTCCAGATGGAATACGACCGCGAGTGGACACTGGCCCAGCCCGAGCTTGACCTGCCGCTGCAGGATCCCCGGGTCAACTGACCCGTGTAGCGCCGAGCCCACGCTCGGCTGCATTTTCCCGATCGTTTCAGTCGAGCAAGCTCGACTCTACCCCCGATGCCGCAACAGCATCTGCGTCATTAACGCCCGCAACGCCGGTGGTCGCACCGGCTTGGGCAGGAAGCCCCAGCCCTGTTCGGTCGCATGCTTCTTCAGCGCGTCATCGCGCTCGGCAGTCACGAGGATCACCGGCGGCCGTGCCTGCCACAGCGTGCACAATGCTTCGTACAGATCCGGGCCGTGCCACTGACCCATGCGTACGTCCAGCAGCAGCAACTGCGGCACGTTCAGTGCACTGGCTATCTCCAGCGCGCCGGGCGGGCCATCGGCCAGTTCCACGTTGCAGCCCCAGCGCTCCAGCAAGGCACGGGTGGCCGCGCACACGCGCGGGTCGTCATCAATGCTCCACACCCGGCACTGGCGCAGCGGACTGTCGTCGGACGGCTCTGCCGCCGCGACCGGCGTGAGTACCGGCGCGGCCACATCGTCGGCATGCCCCAGCGCCACGCTCACCGCGAACACGCTGCCCTTGCCCAGGGTGGAGCGCAGGCTGATGCGGTGGCCGAGCAGGCGGCCGATGCGCTCGACGATGGCCAGGCCCAGGCCGGCGCCGCGTTCCTGTTCGACGCCATCGTTCAAGCGGCGGAACTCTTCGAAGATCTCGCCCTGCAGGCTTTCCGGAATGCCCGGCCCCTGGTCGTGCACTTCGATGCGCAGCTGGTCGCGCACGCGTCGGCAACCGATCAGCACGCGCCCGCGCGGGGTGTAGCGCAGCGCATTGGAGAGGAAGTTCTGCAGGATGCGGCGCAGCAGCGCTTCATCGCTGACCACCACCGCTCGGGTGTCCACCCAGTGCAGCTGCAGGCCACGGCTCTTTGCGGCGATGCCGAATTCGCGGGCCAGGGTTTCCAGCAGCGGCGACAGCATGAATGCACGCACACGGGTTTGCAGTGAGCCCGATTCCAGCCGCGAAATATCCAGCAGGCTGTTGAGGATGGCGTCCTGCGCGGCCAGCGCGGTATCGATGTGGTCGGTGGTCTGCTGCAGGGCCGGGTCGGCCAGCTTGCCGCGCAGCACGGACACGAACATGCGCGCCGCATTGAGCGGCTGCAGCAGGTCATGCACGGCCGAGGCGACGAAGCGGCTCTTGTAGCGGTTGGCCTGTTCGGCTTCGCGGCGGGCCTCGTCCAGGTCACGGGTGCGCTCGGCGACGCGGTGCTCCAGCGCGTCGGCCAGCGAGCGCAGTTCGCGCGCGGCATTCTTGTAGCTGGTGATGTCCGCGTAGCTGGTGACGAAGCCGCCGTCGGGCAGCGGGTTGCCGCGGATCTCCAGCACCGTGCCGTCATCCTTCTCGCTTTCGCGCATGTGCGGGCGGCCGCTGCGCAGATGGGTCAGGCGGCGTTCGATCGCTTCATCGATCGGACCGGGGCCGAGCAGGCCGCGACGTGCGTTGTAACGGAAGATTTCCTCGATCGGGCGACCGACGCGGACCAGCCCCGGCGGGAAGCGGAACAGTTCCAGGTAGCGTGAGTTCCAGGCCACCAGCCGCTGCTGGCCATCGATGATGACCACACCCTGCGGCAGGTGTTCCAGACTGCGGCTCAGTCCCTGGTCGGCGTCCTGCGCGGCCTGCAGCAGGCCATCCTGGGCGGTGCGCAGTTCCTGCGCATGCTGTTTGAGCAGGGTTTCCAGCTCGCTGCGGCTGCGCTGCCGATGTGCGGCCAGGCGGCGGCGCTGCTGCACGAACAGCAGCAGGAAGCCCAATGCCAGCCATGCGGCCGCCCCGGTGATCGCCGCGGTACGACCGGCGGTCACCGCGCCGCTGGCATCGTGCAGCAGGTGCAGGTTCCAGTGTTCGTCGGGCAGGGCCAGGGTCTGCCACAGCATGGCCCGGGGCAGGGCGGGGTCCACCAGCTGCACCATGCGCCCGCCATCGGCCAGCACGTCTTCGGTGCGCGCGCGCAGCGGTTTCAGGGTGCGGTCGGCGTACTGGCGGCTGTCCAGCATCTCGCGGTGCTCGGTGCGGCCCAGCGGCCGCAGCAGCCGGTAGCGCCAGGCATCGCGGTTGGCCAGGAACACCACGTCGTGGTCATCGCTGGCCAGCACCACGTCCGGGCTGGACAGCCATTCCTGCTCCAGCGCGGACAACTCGATCTTGATCACCACCGCGCCCAGGCGTTGCCCCTGGGCGCCGACGATCGCTTCGGACATGAAGTAGCCGGGCACGCCAGTGGTCATGCCGATGCCGTAGAAGCGGCCACGGCCGGTGGCCATCGCCTGCCGGTAGTACGGGCGGTAGCTGTAATCCTCGCCGACATTGCTGCTGGGCAGGTTCCAGTTGCTGGCGGCCACGGCCACGCCATCGCGGCCGACCACGGTCAGGGTCGAGGTACGGGTGACCTGGTTGGCCTGCTGCAGCTTCAGGTTCAGCCGCTGGCGGCCGGCCGGCGACAGCGGCCCGCTCAAGGCCTGCAGCAGGTCCGGGTCCAGCGCCATCACCTGCGGCAGGGTGCCGAAGCGGTCGATGCGCTGCTGCAGGCCCTGGCCGTACAGGTCCAGCTGGCGCTGCACCTGGCTGCTTTCGGCGGCCAGCGCATGGCGCCAGGCATAGTGGCCGGTGGCCACCGCGCACAGCACTGCGCCGCCGGCCAGCAACAGCAGGGTCAGCAGGAGCGAGCGGTGGCGGCCGAGCCAGTACATGGCGGCAGTTTACGGAAGGTCCGCCGGGCGCGGCAGCCGCGCCCGGGGAGGTGCATCGGTCAGAAGTGGACCTGGGCGCGCAGCTCGAAGATTTCCGGGGTGCTGCGCACGCCGCGGCGGCTGGCGTCCACCTTCACGTAGTTGGCCTGGAACTTGAAGTGGGTGGTCAGGTACCAGTTGGCGCCCAGGGTCAGGTCATGCTGGCGGCCACCGAGAATGCTGCCGTCGTCCAGGTCCAGGCGGCTGTAGCGGGCCACCAGTTCCACCGCGCCGTAGTCGTGGGCCGGTACCACGTTGGCCACGCCGCCGGCGCTGTAGGGGCGCGATTCGCCGGTCAGGATCCAGCTGGCCATGGCGTACTGGCCGCTGCCGGTGAAGTCGGGCTTGCCGTCACGGGTGATGGTGGCACGCAGGGCTTCGGCCTGCAGTGACAGCGGGCCATGGATCCAGATGCCTTCCAGGCCGGTGCGGCGGATCTGGTCAGCGGTGACCAGCGCCCCGGAATCGACCAGGCGGATGTCGGTCAGGCCGGCTTCCGGGCGTGCACGCAGCCGTGCGCTGGCCTCATGGTGCACATCGCGGCCGTCGCTGAAACCGCGCGGGTTTTCCTGCGAATAGGCCACGCCCAGGTGGATCACATCGCCGGGGGCCTTGACCGGGGTCCACACCGCGCGCACGGCCTGGGTGGTGCCGGGGTTGTCGCCCTGCAGGTCCTTGCCGCCGTAGGCACCGGCCTGCAGCAGGTACTGCGGGCGTTCCAGCACCCAGTCGATACCGGTGCGGCGGCCTTCATAGATGGCCTGCACGGGCAGGGCGAATTCCATGAAGCTGCCGGCGCGGGATGCCGTCACCGCATCCAGGCCCACCGGGGTCTTCATGTAGCCGACCCGGAACTTGCCGATGTCGCTGCCGAACAGCGCCTTGCTTTCCAGCCGCAGGTAGACGTCCAGCCAGGTGTGGGCCTGGAAGTCGAAGTAGACCATGGCGTCGTAGACACCCTTCTTCTTCAGCGTGGCGCCGAATTCCTTGCGGCGCACGGCGTCGGCATCCTCGATGCCGCTGCCGGAGGAGAAGTTGTTGACGTCATAGGCAATGTTGCCGATGGCCGCCAGTTCGGTGCCGTCGTCGAAGGTGACCTTGGTCGGCCAGTTGTCGTACTTCGACGCGGCCGAGGCCAGGGCGGGGGTGGCGGCCAGGCACAGGGCCAGCAGGGTGGGAGTCGTGCGCATGGGTGGGTGCGGCTCTCTCTGGATACGTATGGAGGACAACAACGGCCGCGGTGGCGGGAACTTGCGCGCCGGGAAGCGCGGCCGGAACAGATGGTCACCAGCCCCGGGGACTGTGCGGCGCCAGTGTAGGGATCAACGCCAGCTGAACCGGGGGGCTAGTACCAATAGGTTATCTGCGTGGGCGTGCCGGACGCGTACAAAGGCGTCCATCGGTCGCACCCTTGGCCCGCCGTGGCGGGGGTGTGGGCCTTCCCTTGGAGTCGGCCCCTGCCTGGTCAGGGACCGAATGCGTCAAATCCCGCGTCTTCCGGAGCCCGCCATGCACGTTCCCACTACCCCGACGGTTCCCGCCAAGCCGTTGCCGTTCTACCGGCAGCTGTACTTCCAGGTGATCGTGGCGATCATCCTCGGCGCTGTCCTGGGCCACTACGAGCCGCTGATCGGCGAGAAGATGAAGCCGCTGGGCGATGCCTTCATCAACCTGGTGAAGATGATCATCGCGCCGGTCATCTTCCTGACCATCGTCACCGGCATCGCCAGCATGACCCACCTGCGCACGGTGGGCCGGGTGTTCGCCAAGGCGATGGCGTACTTCCTGTTCTTCTCCACGCTGGCGCTGATCGTCGGCATGATCGTCGCGCACGTGGTGCAGCCCGGCGCCGGCATGAACATCAACCCGGCCGAGCTGGACCAGACCGCGGTCCACAGCTACGTCGAGAAGTCGCATGACCTGACCCTGGTCGGCTTCATGATGGATGTCATTCCCAAGACGATGGTCAGCGCCTTCGTCGACGGCAACATCCTGCAGGTGCTGTTCGTGGCCGTGCTGTTCGGCATCGCCCTGGCGATGGTGGGCGAGAAGGGCAAGCCGATCCTGAACTTCCTGGAGGCGCTGACCGCCCCGGTGTTCAAGCTGGTGCACATCCTGATGAAGGCCGCCCCGATCGGTGCCTTCGGCGCGATCGCCTTCACCATCGGCAAGTACGGCGTCGGCTCGCTGATCAACCTGGCCTGGCTGGTGGGTTCGTTCTACATCACCGCCTTCCTGTTCGTGGCGGTGATCCTGGGCGTGGTGTGCCGGATGTGCGGCTTCTCGGTGTTCAAGCTGGCGCGCTACCTGAAGGCCGAACTGCTGCTGGTGCTGGGCACGTCCTCCTCCGAATCGGCACTGCCCTCGCTGATGGAGAAGATGGAGCGCGCCGGCTGCAGCAAGTCGGTGGTGGGCCTGGTGGTCCCGACCGGCTACTCGTTCAACCTGGACGGCACCAACATCTACATGACCCTGGCCGCGCTGTTCATCGCCCAGGCCACCAACACCGAACTGACCCTGGGCCACCAGATCGCCCTGCTGCTGGTCGCCATGCTCAGCTCCAAGGGCGCGGCCGGCGTCACCGGTGCCGGCTTCATCACCCTGGCGGCCACCCTGGCCGTGGTGCCGGAAGTGCCGGTGGCCGGCATGGCGCTGATCCTGGGCGTGGACCGCTTCATGAGCGAATGCCGCTCGCTGACCAACTTCATCGGCAATGCGGTGGCCACCGTGGTGGTCTCGCGCTGGGAAGGCGCGCTGGACCGTGACCGCCTGAAGCTGGCGCTGGACGGCCGCGAAAGCGAGCTGCCGCCGCCGGTGGATGCGGTCCTGCCGGCCGGCGTACCGGTCAAGGGCTGACCCACGAGCGTCCCGATGCGGGGCCCGCCAGCGATGGTGAGGCCCCGCACGCGTTTCACCGCTGCTTCACAGGCTCCACCCGGTCCCGTCCACATGCTGTCATGCCGCTGCGCCAAGCTGGGTCCAGCACGGCACATACGCGGCTGGATTGTGCGGTCGCAGCATCGCTGCGACAGGATTGCGACAGGTCCGGCCCGTCCAACGGGGGTATCATCCCCTGTCCCACTTGCCCATTCATCTAGTCCACGTCGATGTCCAACGAAGATTTCAAACAGGCCGCCCTCGATTACCACCGCATGTCGCCGCCCGGCAAGATCAAGGTGACCGCGACCAAGCCGATGCTGACCCAGCGTGATCTGTCGTTGGCCTACTCCCCCGGCGTGGCCTATGCCTGCGAAGCCATCAAGGCCGACCCGCAGCAGGCCAGCGAACTGACCGCACGCGGCAACCTGGTGGCCGTCATCTCCAACGGCACCGCCGTGCTGGGCCTGGGCAACATCGGCCCGCTGGCCGGCAAGCCGGTGATGGAAGGCAAGGGCGTGCTGTTCCAGAAGTTCGCCGGCATCGATGTGTTCGACATCGAAGTGGACGAGATGGACCCGGACAAGCTGGTGGACATCATCGCCTCGCTGGAGCCGACCTTCGGTGGCATCAACCTGGAGGACATCAAGGCCCCGGAATGCTTCATCGTCGAGCGCAAGCTGCGCGAGCGCATGAAGATCCCGGTGTTCCATGACGACCAGCACGGCACGGCGATCATCGTCGGCGCGGCGGTGCTCAACGCCATGGCCATCACCGGCAAGAAGATCGAAGAAGTGAAGCTGGCGACCACGGGCATGGGCGCGGCCGGCATCTCCTGCGTGAACATGCTGGTGCAGCTGGGCCTGAAGCCGGAGAACATCCTGGCCTTCGACCGCGAGGGCGTCATCCACACCGGCCGTACCGACCTGGACCCGGAAAAGCAGCGCTACGCGCGCGACACCGACAAGCGCACGCTGGCCGAGATCGTCGATGGCGCGGACATCTTCCTGGGCCTGTCGGCGCCGGGCATCCTCACCGCCGACATGGTCAAGACCATGGCCCCGGACCCGGTGATCTTCGCCCTGGCCAACCCCACCCCGGAAATCATGCCGGAACTGGCGCGCGCCGCCCGTCCGGACGCGATCATCGGCACCGGCCGTTCGGACTACCCGAACC
Organism: Stenotrophomonas sp. 24(2023); assembly: GCF_030913365.1. NCBI lineage: Bacteria > Pseudomonadati > Pseudomonadota > Gammaproteobacteria > Lysobacterales > Lysobacteraceae > Stenotrophomonas > Stenotrophomonas sp. 24(2023). The sequence continues at coordinate 1,104,562 of NZ_CP133160.1, read as the reverse complement.
AGGTCAACAACGTGCTGTGCTTCCCGTACCTGTTCCGTGGCGCGCTGGACGTGGGCGCCACCGCGATCAACGAGGAAATGAAGATCGCCTGCGTGCGCGCCATCGCCGCGCTGGCCCGCCGCGCGGCCACCGACATGGGTTCGGCCTACGGCGGGGACACCCCGAGCTTCGGCCGTGAATACCTGATCCCGCGCCCGTTCGACCGCCGCCTGCTGGTGGAGCTGTCCGCCGCCGTGGCCCAGGCCGCGATGGATTCGGGCGTGGCCAGCCGCCCGATCGCCGACATGGAAGCCTACCGGCAGAAGCTGTCGCAGTTCGTCTACCGCACCAGCCTGATGATGAAGCCGGTCTACGACCGCGCGCGCAGCGACAAGCAGCGCGTGGTCTATGCCGAAGGCGAAGAGGAAGTGGTGCTGCAGGCGGTGCAGAACGTGGTCGACGACGGCCTGGCGCACCCGATCCTGATCGGCCGCCCGGAAGTGATCGAATCGCGCATCGAGCGCCTGGGCCTGCGCCTGAAGATCGGCGAGAACATCGAAGTCACCAACATCAACGATGACCCGCGCTTCAACGAGTACTGGCAGTACTACCACAGCCTGACCGGCCGCCGTGGCGTGACCGTGGCCGCGGCCAAAAACCTGATGCGCTCGCGCCCGACGCTGATCGCCGCGGTGATGGTCGCCCGCGGCGAAGCCGATGCGATGCTGACCGGCATCGTCGGCCGCTTCCACAAGAAGCTGGGCTACGTGCGCAGCGTGCTGCCGCTGGAACCGAAGGTCACCTCGACCTCGGCGATGACTGGCGTGATCAACCAGCAGGGCGTGTTCTTCTTCGTGGACACCCACGTGCAGGAAGACCCCACCGCCGAGCAGATCTGCGAGGCCACCCTGCAGGCGGCCTACCGCATGAAGCTGTTCGGCATCGAGCCGAAGGTCGCGCTGCTGTCGCACTCCAACTTCGGCAGCCACGATTCCAAGGACGCGCTGAAGATGCGCCAGGTGCGCGAGCTGCTGCTCAAGCGCAACCCGCGCCTGAACGTGGATGGCGAGATGCAGGGCGACACCGCATGGGATGAAGCCCTGCGCCAGAAGCTGCTGCCGGGTTCGACCCTGCAGGGCCGTGCCAACCTGTTCGTGCTGCCGAACCTGGAAGCGGCCAACATCGCCTACAACCTGGTGCGCGTGTTCACCGACGGCGTGGCGATCGGCCCGATCCTGATGGGCGTAGCCAAGCCGGTGCACATCCTGACCACCAGCGCGACCTCGCGCCGGATCCTGAACATGACCGCGATCGCCGCGGTGGATGCACAGATCCGCAAGCAGCTGGAAGCGGAAAAGAAGGCCTGAGCCTTCTTTCCAGCGACAGCTGCGGAAACGCGCCCTGCGGGGCGCGTTTCTGTTTCCGCAACGTGGAAACGCGTCAGGCGGGCATGTCGCGGGTTTCCTGCGGCCCGGTCGAACAGCAGTCGACGCTGGCGGGGACAGTGCCGCAACCGCCTGGCATCACCGGTCGCATCATCCGTGCATGCAACGGCGCGGACCCTCGGTCCGCGCCTTCATGCCTGCGCGCTTACCGCGCCGGGTGTGCCTTCGCGTATTCGGCCCACAGTGCCGGCAGTGTCTTGCCGGTGCGCTTCTGCCACAGTGCGGGCACGTACTTACCCGAACGCAGGGCGCCGTCCAGCGCCAGCACCAAGCCCGGGTGCTGGGCCTCGCTCCACTTCAGGAACGCGCCGGTCACGCGGTAGCCGGTATCGAAGTTGTGGTCGGCCTTGACCACCGGCGGCAGCGCCCAGCCACCGGCGGCGTTGTCCACGCCATAGCGGTCGCGGGCGTAGTCAGCGATGCCTTCCACCAGCCAGCCCGGCACCTTCTCGTCGGCGTAGCTGGGGTAGCCCTGCACGATGTGCATGGCTTCATGGGTCACCAGGTCCACGTCATCGGGATGCTTGGCCAGCCAGCCCGGGTTGATGGTGATCGTGGCGGCCTTCTCCTTCTCGCCCACGTAGGCCACGCCGTCGTAGCCGGGATCGATGACGATGCCGACCTGGGTCGGTGCCGCCGGGTGGAAGTCGGCACGCTCGCGCAGATAGGCCGAGAAGAACGTGTCGATGATGCGGTCGCGCACCGGCGCGGCCAGCGCGTCGGTGGCATCGGTGTAGCGCAGGGTCACGCCCTGGCGGACCTGGGTGGTTTCCAGCGCCGAAGCGCTGGCGCAGGCCAGGGCAGCAGCCAGGCCGGTAACGGTGAGCAGCAAGCGGGAAACAGACATCGGCATCCTCAGCGGTTCGGGGTCGTAACGGGGGCAAGCAGTTCGATTTCAGCCAGCGGCACGCGGCCAGGGGCGGCCACGCGCAGTCGGTATTCGGCATAGCGGCCAGGCTTGGCGATGCGGAACGGGCGGGTCTGGCGGGCCCAGGCGAAGGCTTCGCCCTTGCGCTCGTCCAGCACGGTCCAGCTGCCGCCAGTGCTGCGCGCTTCCAGCGTCCAGCTGCCACCACGGATGGCACCTTCGCCGCTGGTCAGCGTGTACATCGACGGCGCGCCGTCGGCCAGGCCGGTCAGCAGCACGGTGCTCTTGCCACCCAGCGTCACCGTGGTGGTGGCATCGTCATCGACCAGCACCGGCAGCGCGGTGCCATCGTCCAGCGTGGCCTTGGCGCCGGTGCCGAGCAGGTCATGCAGCAGGGCAGGGTGCTGGCCACGGGCCGTCAGCGAACGCGGGGCGTCGTCCGCGCCGGTGCCCCAGCGCGAGGGCTTGGGGCCCATCTCGAAGTCCAGGGTGGCGCCCTTGGCCAGCAGTTCGTGCGGAATCCAGGTGCGGGTCCACGGCTTGCCGTTGACCTTCAGCGACTGCACGTAGACGTTCTGCGGCGAATTGGCCGGCGCGTTGACGGTCAGCACGGCACCGCCCTGCAGTTCCACGCGCGCATGGCGGAACAGCGGCGAGCCGATCACGTACTCCGGCGCACCCATGCGCAGCGGGTACAGGCCCAGCGACGCGAACACGTACCACGCCGAGGTTTCGCCGTTGTCCTCATCGCCCGGGTAGCCCTGGCCGATCTCGCTGCCCACGTACAGGCGCGAGAGGATCTCGCGCACGTGCTGCTGGGTCTTCCACGGCTGCCCGGCATACAGGTACATCCACGGGATGTGGTGCGAGGGCTGGTTGCTGTGCGCGTACATGCCCATGCGCACGTCACGCGCTTCGGTCATTTCATGGATGATCCCGCCGTAGGAGCCGGAGAACGCCTGCGCGGCGGTTTCCGGCGTGGCGAAGAACGTGTCCAGCTTGGCGGCCAGCTTGTCACGGCCACCGTACAGGCTGGCCAGGCCCTCGCCGTCGTGGGCGGCGGTGAAGGCGAACGTCCAGCCGTTGGATTCGGTGTAGTCGTAGCCCCATACGCGCGGGTCGTAGGCCTTGGCATCCAGGCGCCAGCTGCCATCGGGCTTGCGGCCCTGGAAGAAGCCCACGGCCGGGTCGAACACGGTGGCGTAGGTGCCGGCCCGGTGGCGGAAGTAATCGGCCTCGGTGGCGTAGCGCTCGCGTGCTTCGGCGGTGGTCGCGCGCTTGGACAGCGCTTCGGCCATGTTGGCGATGCCGAAGTCGTTGAGTGCGCCTTCCACCGTCCACGACATGCCTTCATGCACATCGGTGGTGGCGTAGCCACGGAAGGTCGAACGGCTCATGCCCTTGCGGCCGACATGGCGGTCCGGCGGCACCACGGTGGCGTTCCTCAGCGCGGCCGCGTAGGCCTCTTCCGGGTTGAAGCCGCCGATGCCCTTCAGCCACGCATCGGCGAAGGCCACGTCCGAGCTGGTGCCCACCATCAGGTCGGCGTAGCCCGGCGAGGACCAGCGGGCCACCCAGCCGCCGGCGTGGTACTGCTCCAGGAAGCCCTGCACCAGCTGCCCGGCATCCTGCGGGGTGAACAGCGCATAGGCCGGCCAGGTGGTGCGGAAAGTGTCCCAGAAGCCGTTGTTGACGTAGACCTTGCCGTCGCGCACCGGCGCATAGCTGCGCACGGCGCTGCCATCGGTGTTGTTGTCATCGGCGCTGGCCTGGCTGGCGTAGCGCCAGTCCGGGGCGGCGGCGGTGCCGGCGTTCTCATGCCCGGAATTGGGGTACAGGTACAGGCGGTACAGGTTGGAATAGAGCGTGGTCTTCTGGTCGTCGCTGGCATCGCCGATGTCGAAGCGGGCCAGGCGGGCATCCCAGGCGTCCTGCGCACGGCCGGCCACGGTTTCCAGCGTGTCATCGCTGGCCAGTTCCAGGGCCAGGTTGTGGCGGGCCTGCTCGACGGAGATCAGCGAGGTGGCGATGCGCATGGTCACGCGACGGTCGCTGCCGGTGTCGAACTTGACGTAGCCGGTCGGGCGACCGGTATCGATGCGGCCGCTGCTGCGCCAGGGCTTGTCGAAGCTGGCCACCACGAACATGCGGGTGGCGCCGGTGGACAGGCCGCTGCGCGTATCGGTGTAGCCGGACAGCGTCTGCGTGGCGGCATCCAGGGTCAGGCCGCCGCGTGCATCGACGTTGTCGAACAGCAGGTTGGCATCGCCTTCGGCCGGGAACGCGAAGCGGAACACGGCGGCATGGTCGGTGGGGGCGATCGAGGCAGCGATGCCGTTGTCGAAGCGCACGTCGTAGCGGTACGGGCGCGCGCTTTCGTTGTCGTGCGAGAACGACAGCGCGCGCTTGCCACGGTCGGCTTCCGGCACGCCGCTGCCCAGCGAGGGCATCACCTGGAAGGTCTGGCGGTCGCCCATCCACGGGCTGGGCTGGTGGCTCAGCGCCAGCGCCTGCAGCTGCGGGCGGTTCTGCGCGTTGTTCTGCTCGTTCCAGCGGTACAGCCAGCCCAGCGAGCCGGCGTCGGTCACCGGGGTCCAGAAGTTGAAGCCGTGCGGCACGGCGGTGGCCGGGAAATTGTTGCCGCGCGAGAACGCGCCGTTGGCCTGGGTGCCGCGGGTAGTGAGCACCCAGTCGGAAACACGCTGCGGTGCAGCACGATTCTGCGCATCCAGCCGCACGTCATCGATCCAGCCGGACACCGGGGCGCCATCGGCGCTGGCCACGTCCAGTTCGATGGCCACCACGCGGCGGCCGCGCAGCGCGGCGACGTCGCCCAGGCGCACGGCCTTGCGCGCCCACTGCTGCGGGTAGAGGGTCTTCGAATCGCCCTGCGCACGCGCGCCCAGCGCAATGCCGTGCTGGTCCCGCGCGGCGCTGGCCGAGACTCGGCTGCCGTCATCCAGCAGCAGGTCCAGCGAGACATAGGTGGAGGCCACGGTGTCCTCGCCGACGATCTCCGGCAGGACCAGCCAGGACAGGGTGGTGTCGGCGCCGATGGTCACGTCGGCCGGCAGCAGCGTGCGCCGCGCGGCGCCGCCCTTGCTGGCGTAGTGCAGCGCGTGCAGCCCGCTGTAGCCGGCCTTCGGCTTGGCGGTGTAGGGCTCGTCCGGGCCTGCGCCAATGTTGAGTTGCAGTGCAGCATCGGCGGCCGCCTGGGGCGCCGGTTCACCGGGCTCGAAGGAGGTCCGTAGGCCGTCGGCAGCGTGGGCCGTGGAGGCACAGGCCAGGGCCAGGGCGAGCGGAAGAAGGGCGCGCCGGGCGCGGAGCGGAACGGCCTGGTGAAGCAGCTGGGACATGGACGGAGTCTCCCGGAAGGGGCTGGCAACGCCGACCTGCCGTCGTGCGCCGGGGGGCCGGGGCGGTCGGGCCAGAGGGGTCGGGGCGAAGTGCGGAACCGTCGCGATCCTGCATCAGCCCATCCGCCCCTGACAAGTGCATTTGGTTCGATCCAAATCCGGCAAATTCGTTTCACTACAAATTATTGACACTTGGCTTGGATCGATTTAAAAATCGGCCGGATCGTGATCGGAGGGGAACACCGTGAACGTTGTCGAACGCCTGTACTGCCGCCTGCCTGCCCCCACGGCGGGCGGCACCGGGCAACCCGCCGTCCGTCCGCTGCCCGCCCTGCCGCTTGTCCTGGAGAACCCACGCATGCCCTGAGCTGGGCTGGCGTCCCGTTGCTGTGCTGTTGCTGCCCGTTCCTGCTGCCCGTTCCTTCCCGTTTCTGGTCCCTTCCCACCGCTATCCGTCCACGACCCTCCCGCCCGCCCCACAGGTTGGACCGTCATCGCATCTGGAGAGAGTTCGATGAAACCCCGGTTGTTGTCGTTGTTGATGTCCTCGTTGCTGCTGACCCCGCTGGTCGTACACGCCCAGTCCACCAACGATGGCAAGGACGCCAGTGCTTCCAAGACCCGTGACCTGGACGCCGTGCGCGTTACCGGTTCGCTGATTCCGCGCGCGCAGATCGAAGGCCCGTCGCCGGTCACCACCATCACCGCCGAGCAGATCCAGGCGCAGGGCTTCACCACCGTGTTCGACGCACTGCGTTCGCTGCCGGTGGCCAACGGCTCGGTGCAGGATTCGCAGGGCACCGGCTTCTACACGCCCGGTGCGAAGACGGTCAGCCTGTTCGGCCTGGACCCGAGCTACACCCTCACGCTGATCAACGGCCGTCCGATCAACAGCTACCCGCTGGCCTACAACGGCAACACCAGCATCGCCGACATCGCCAACATCCCGCTGGGCATGGTCGAGCGCATCGACGTGCTGACCGGTGGCCAGTCGTCGGTGTACGGCTCCTCGGCCGTGGCCGGTGTCATCAACATCGTGCTGAAGGACCGCGTGGAAGGCACCCACTTCCGCTATCGCGTGGGTGGCTACAGCCAGGGCGGTGGTTCCAGCCAGCGCTTCAGCTTCAGCAGCGGCCAGACCTTCGGCAACCTGGATATCAGCTACGGGCTGGAATACACCAACCAGAAGGCGATCTACGCCTTCGATCGCAGCACCATCGACAGCGTCACCGACAACCCGACCGGCGCGCAGGATCCTTCGCGTACGTTCCTGCGCATGCGCGTGGGTCCCAACGGTTACATCGATCCGGGCGCGGCCACCTGCGCACCGCTGTCCAACCTGTTCGGCGGCAGCACCCTCTACGCGCACCGTGATGCACCGGGTACCGGCTACTACTGCGGCAGCCCGAACAACGTCGGTACCGCGTCGCTGTACAACAAGAGCCAGGACGTCAACGCCACCACCTTCCTGCGCTATCACCTGACGCCGGATACCGAACTGTACTCGGACATCCTCTTCAGCTTCGGCCGCCCCACCTACAGCGGCGGCAGCCCGTTCTGGAACAAGACCTTCTACAACCAGACCACCGGCCAGTACGAGCAGTGGCAGCGCATCTACTCGCCCGAGGAAGTGGGCATCGATGCGAAGGACCAGCGCGTCTACACCCGTTCGTTGAACGTCACCGCCGGTATCCGCGGTGGCCTGGGCAGCACCGGCTTCGACTACGACGTGTACGTCAACCGCTCCAGCACCGACGTCACCCGCAAGTCGATCGACTTCCTCGCCCGCAACGGTGTGGATGACTACTACCTGGGGCCGAAGCTGGGCACGCAGAGCGGCTACGACGTGTACGCGCCGAACCTGTCGCGCCTGTACCAGCCGATCACCCGTGACCAGTACGACAGCTTCAGTGGCATCAACCGTGCCGCTTCCTCGGCATCGCGCACGGCGGTCACCGCACTGGTGACCAACACCTCGCTGTTCACCCTGCCGGCCGGTGATGTGGGCTTCGCGCTGATCGCACAGGGCCAGCGCGAGAAGTTCTTCAACCTGTCGGCCGACCCGAACTCGGGCGTGCTGTTCCGCGGCCAGACCGCCGGTACCTCCGCCGAGGGCCAGCGTGACCTGTACGCCGTGGGTGCCGAGCTGCAGGTGCCGATCCTGGATACCTTCAGCGCCAACCTGTCCGGCCGTTACGACAAGTACGCCCTGCAGGGCGGCGGCGGCAACGGCAAGGCCACCTGGAAGATGGGCCTGGAGTACCGCCCGATCGAATCGCTGCTGCTGCGTGGCAGCTACGCCACCGCGTTCCGCTCGCCGGACATGTTCTACCTGTTCTCGCGCGAAAGCAGCGGTTACACCACCAACACCGACCTGTACCAGTGCCGCCAGGCCGGCTACACCTCCGACAACTACAACCAGTGCCAGCAGTCGGGCCTGTCCGTGCTGTCCTCCAGCACCGGCAACCGTGACCTGAAGGACATCACCGCACGCACCTTCACCTATGGCGTGGTGTGGTCGGGGCTGGACAACGCGTTGAACGTGTCGGTGGACTACAACTCGGTGGTGATCAAGAACGAGGTGCGCATCCTCGGTACCGACAGCATCCTGGCTACCGAAGCCAACTGCCGCCTGGGCCGCTCGGAAAACGGTGCGACCCTGTTCGACATCAACTCGCCGACCTGCCAGCAGGTGCTGGCCCAGGTGCAGCGCAAGCCGGCTACCGATCCGCTCAATCCCAATGGCGTGGACAAGGTGTTCTCCTACCCGATCAACGTCGCCAGCCAGCGCCAGACCGGTGTGCAGGCCGCACTGGACTACCGCTGGACGACCGGTGGCTGGGGTGATTTCTCGGTGAACGCGGGTTACTACCGCCCGATCAAGCACACCATGCAGGATCAGGAAGGCGACCCGGTCTACGACCTGCTGTGCTGTGCCAACTCCAACGAGCTGCAGTACCGTGCCACCCTCGGCGCAACCTGGAAGCGTGGGCCGTTCAGCGCCACCGCCTACGGTGTGCGCAACGCCCCGACCTGGGACAGCAAGGGCGAGCACCGCAACATCGGCCCGTGGACGACCTGGAACGCCACCGTCGGGTACCGCATCAACGATCTGGCCAGCGTCCTGCTGACGGTCAACAACCTGACCGACGAGATGCCGCCGATCGACCGTACCAACGGCAACTGGCCGTACTACGACCAGGGCGTCTACAACGCCTTCGGCCGTTCGGCCTTCCTGGAACTGTCGCTGGACTTCAAGTAAGCCCGTGGCCGGGGCAGGGGGCCGGGTCCCCCTGTCCCGGGCTGCCCGGGGTGGCGGCTGGCCGCCGCCCCAGGTGGTAGAATCCGGTTCCTCGCACTTCGTTTCCGACACCCGCCATGAGCCATACCGCCACTGCGCCCGCCAACGCCGAGAAGCGCTACACCGTGCACCGCAGCGACCTGCCGCTGAGCTGCCCGACCCCGGAAATGGCGCTGTGGAACTCGCACCCGCGCGTGTACCTGCCGATCGAAGACGAACCCAACGGTGAAGCGCAGTGCCCCTACTGCGGTTCGGTGTTCGTGCTGGCCGACTGACCGGCCCCCGTCGATGCGCCGGTTGACCGTGGTGCAGTTGCTGCCGGCGCTGCACTCCGGCGGCGTTGAACGTTCCACCCTGGAAATCGCTGCGGCACTGGCCGCTGCCGGCCATCGTGCGCTGGTGGTCTCGGCCGGTGGGCGGCTGGTGCAGCCCCTGCTGGACAGCGGTGCCGAGCACCTGACCCTGGATATCGGCCGCAAGTCGCCGTGGACCCTGCGCCACCTGCCGACCCTGCGCCGCCTGTTCGCCGAGATCGGCGCCGACATCGTCCACGCGCGTTCGCGCCTGCCGGCCTGGCTGGGCCTGTATGCGATCCGGGCCATGCCCGCTGCGCAGCGTCCGCATTGGGTCACCACCGTGCACGGGCTCAATTCCCCCAGCCGCTACAGTGCCGTGATGACCAGCGGTGAGCGGGTCATCTGCGTGTCCGATACCGTGCGCGATTACGTGCGTCGGCATTACCCCACCGTGCCCGCACAGAACCTGCAGGTGATTCCGCGCGGGGTGGACGTGGCGCAGTTCCCGCGTGTGGCGGGCGGCGATCGCCGCCCGCGGCTGGCACTGGCGGCCGACTTCCCGTGGCTGGCGGCGGTGGATGGCCCGCTGCTGCTGCTGCCTGGCCGCGGTACGCGCCTGAAGGGCCACACCCATGCGCTGCAGCTGCTGGCCCAGGTGCGCGCGGCCGGCGTGCCGGCACAGCTGTGGATGCTGGGTACCGATGAGCCCGGGCGCGAGCGCTATGTCGCTGAGCTGCGCCAGCAGGCGGCGGCGCTGGGCGTGGCGGAGGCGCTGCATGTCAGCGCGCCCACCGCCCGGATCGCCCAGGCCTATGCGGCCAGCGACCTGGTGCTGCAGCTGTCGGACAAACCCGAAGCCTTCGGCCGTACCGTGGTGGAGGCGCTGTCTGTCGGCCGCCCGGTACTGGGCTGGGACCATGGCGGTGTCGGTGAACTGCTGCACCGGTTGCAGCCGGGCGGTGCCGTCACGCTGGGCGACCTGCCGGCCCTGCGCGACCGTGCAATGGCGCTGCTGGCCGCCCCCCCGTCGCTCCCTGGCCGTATCCCGTTTACTCTGCAGGCCATGCAGCGTGACACCCTTCGCCTCTATGCCGACCTTGCCGGCTGACCTGCCCGTGCCCGATGACCGTGCCGGACGCTGGGCCCCGTGGTGGGTACTGGCCTTTGTCGCGTTGTGGCCGTTGCCCGGCGTCGCCGAGAGCGTGCTGGTGCTGGGGGCCCTGTATGCGGCCGGCCGCATGCTGCTGCGCCGCCTGCGGCGGCAACCGCGCCTGCTCAGCCCGGCGGCCTGGGCACTGACCTCGATCCTGTTCCTGGGGTATTGGCTGCCGCAGGCCTTGTCCGCCTTTGGCGCCGTGGACCCGGCCGTGGCCTGGGGCAAGGCGGCCGGGGGCCTGCGCTACCTGCCTTTCATGTGGCTGGTGGCGATTGCCGTGGCCACGCCGCAGCGGCGGTCCCGCGTACTGGGCGGGCTGGCGATCATCACCGCGGCATGGACCCTGGACGCACTGGTGCAGGCCGTGGCCGGTACCAGCCCCTGGTTCTGGTCGCTGGACCACCTCAAGCAGCTGGCGGGCGGGCACACCCTGTGCCCGGCGGCCGAAGCCGCCGCGGCTGATCGCCTCAGCGGCGTGCTGGGGCCGTGCAACCTGAAGTTCGGGCAGGTACTGGCCAGCCTGTCCCCGTTCCTGCTGCTGCCGGTGGCGCAGCGCTGGGGGGCGTGGGGATGGGCGTTGGTGGCCGCAGCGCTGGGGGCGGTTCTGCTGCTGGCCGGCTCGCGTGCCTCGTGGATCACCTTCGCGCTGGTGCTGGCATACAGCGGCGTGCGCCTGATGGGCTGGAAGCGCCTGGTGCTGCTGGCGTTGGCCGGCGTGGCCGGGGCCAGCGTGCTGGCGGCAACGGTGCCGCAGGTGCGCGAGCGCGTGGCGCGTACGGCGATGGCCCTGCAGGGCGGCCCGCAGGGCATGGATGAGGCATTGTCCGGGCGTGGGCGGATCTGGAGTGCGGCGGGCTGCATGATCCAGGAACACCCGATCAACGGTGTGGGCGCGCGCGGCTTCCGCGATGCCTATCCGGCCTGCGTGGCCGGGCAGGGGCCGGCCGTGTGGGGGGAAGCGCCCGCGCTGCATGCGCACCAGATCGTGCTGGAGATCCTGGCCGAAACCGGCATCATCGGCCTGTTGTTGTGGCTGGCCGCCGCCGCCCAGGCCTGGCGCGCCTGGCGCTATGCCCCACCGCAGGCGCGCGAACGCGCACGCCCGGCCATGCTGGCGCTGGCGGTGCACGTGTTCCCGTTGAACACCCATCTGGCCTTCTATTCGACCTTCTGGGGCGGCGTGACCGTGCTGCTGGCCGCGCTCTATGCCGGCAGCCTGCTGGCCCGCGACGAAGCGCACCGCCCCTGACTGTGTAGATCCACGCCATGCGTGGATGGAGCTTTCCCGACCGTGCGTGGTCGCAGGCATCACGCCATCCAGGCATGGCCTGGATCTACCCGGAATCCATCGGCCGGCGTTTCCTGACCTGCGTGCGGTGCGTTCTCCAATGGAGCCTGCAATGCCGGCGCGGCACGCTGGCGTCATGGCCAGCCCTCGTCTTCGCTACGGTCGTTACGTCCAGACCGGCAACGTCTATTCGCTGACGACGGTGACCGCCCAGCGCGCGCCCTTCTTCTCCGATCCTGGCAACGCCACATTGCTGGTGGAGGCCCTGCGGCAGGTGGAAGCGAGAGGATTCAGTCACAGCCTGGCCTGGGTGGTCATGCCGGACCACCTGCATTGGCTGATGCAGCTGCGTGCGGGAACACTGGCGGGATGCATGAACCTGCTGAAGTCACGCAGCGGCCGTCTGATCAATCAACGCATGGGGCGACAGGGAGCGCTCTGGCAGCATGGATTTCATGATCACGCGATACGCAGTGATGAATCGTTGTTGGAGCATGCCGCGTACATCCTCGCCAATCCGGTCCGGGCGGGCCTGGTAGGCGCGCTGGACGAGTATCCCCACGCCTGGTCGCGCTGGTCCGTGTAGATCCACGCCATGCGTGGATGGGGCTTTCCCGACCGTGCGTGGTCGCAGGCATCGCGCCATCCAGGCATGGCCTGGATCTACCCGGAAGGCGATGTAGATCCACGCCACGCGTGGATGGGGCTTTCCCGGTACTGCGTGATCGCAGGCGTTACGTATCCAGGCATGGCCTGGATCTACCCGGAAGGCGATGTAGATCCACGCCATGCGTGGATGGAGCTTTCCCGACGGTGCGTGATCGCAGGCGGCACGCCATCCAGGCATGGCCTGGATCTACCCGGGGGGCGATGTAGATCCACGCCATGCGTGGATGGGGCTTTCCCGATATTGCGTGATCGCAGGCGGCACGTATCCAGGCATGGCCTGGATCTACCCGGGGGGCGATGTAGATCCACGCCACGCGTGGATGGGGCTTTCCCGACCGTGCGTGATCGCAGGCATCACGCCATCCAGGCATGGCCTGGATCTACCCGGGGGGCGATGTAGATCCACGCCATGCGTGGATGGGGCTTTCCCGATATTGCGTGATCGCAGGCGGCACGTATCCAGGCATGGCCTGGATCTACCCGGGGGCGATGTAGATCCACGCCATGCGTGGATGGGGCTTTCCCGACCGTGCGTGATCGCAGGCATCACGCCATCCAGGCATGGCCTGGATCTACCCGGGGGCGGATCCACGGCCTGGGTGGCGGCGTGCGAGGGGCCCGCAGTCAGCCGTAGAAGTCGCTGCGTCCACCCGGCTGCCGCTTGAAGCGGCGGTGGATCCACAGGTACTGGTCCGGGGCTTCGCGCACCATCTGTTCGATGGCCTGGTTGACCCGGGCGGTATCGGCTTCCACGTCCTGGCTGGGGAAGTCCTCCAGCGGGGCGCCGATCTTCAGGAAGTACTTCCCGCCTTCACGACGGTGGAAATAGGGAATCACCGCGCAACCGGTCATCCGCGCCAGCTGGTGGGTCGCGGTGATGGTGGCGGCGGTCTGGCCGAAGAACGGCACGAACACGGTGTCCTTGCCGCGCATGTCCTGGTCCGGGGCGTACCACAGGAATCCCCCCTTCTTCAGGTGGCGCACGGTCGCGCGGATGTCCTCGTTGGCATACATCGCCTTGGCATAACGCAGGCGGCCGAACTTCACCGCCCATTCGTACACCGGGTTCTTGTGCCGACGGTACATGCCCGACAGCTCGACGTGGTCGCACAGCAGGCGGCCGCACATCTCCAGCGTCATGAAGTGGCCCGATACCAGCAGCACGCCGCGGCCGTCGGCCTGCATGCGTTGCAGGTGCTCCAGGCCCTCCACGTGGACCTGCGGGCGGATGGCATCGATGCTGCCCCACCACGCGCGGGCGAACTCGAAGATACCCACGCCCAGTGCATCGAAGCTCTCACGCAGCAGGCGCTGGCGCCAGGCATCGTCCTTTTCGGGGAAGCACAGCTTCAGGTTCACTTCGGCCGCATGGCGGCGGCTGCCGGCCAGGCGCCAGGCCACGGCCCCCACGACACGGCCCAGCGCACGCTGCACTGCCCACGGCAGGCGGGCGACGGCGAAGGCGCCCAGCATGGCGGCGAACATCGGCCAGTGGCGGGGATCGCGCAGCGATGGGCGGACGGCAGTGGTTGCATCGGACATGCGGGCATTCTACCAACCCTGTCCACGGCCCGGCCGCGTGTCTTTCCCCGGGGCCTCCCGTATCCTTGCCGGCATGCGCAAAGACCCTGTCGAATGGATCCTGCGCGGCCTGTATTCGGCCGTGCTCTACGTGCTGCTGCCGATCACCGTCTACCACCTGGTCTGGCGCGGCTTCCGGGTCCGTGAATATTTCCAGCGCTGGGACGAGCGCTACGCTTCCTACCCTGAATCGAGCTGCCAGCCCCGGGTGTGGCTGCATGCGGTGTCGGTGGGGGAAGTCAACGCGGCCGCACCGCTGGTCAACGCGCTGCGTGCGCTGCGCCCGGACATCCGCTGGGTGATCACCACCATCACGCCCACCGGCTCGGAGCGCGTGCGTGCGCTGTGGGGCGACGCGCAGGGCCTGGATCATGTTTACCTGCCGTACGACGTGCCGGGCAGTGTCGGCCGCTTCCTCGGTCATTTCCGCCCGAGCCTGGCGCTGATCCTGGAAACGGAGCTGTGGCCGAACATGCTGTTCGGCTGCCGTGACCGGGGCATACCGGTGTACATCCTCAATGCACGCCTGTCCGCGCGTTCGCTGCGCGGCTACCGCCTGCTGGCCGCACTGATCCGCCGCGCGCTGTGTACGGTGACCTGCGTGGCCGCACAGTCGGCCGATGATGCCGCGCGCTTCGTGCAGCTGGGGGCGGCACCGGAACAGGTGCAGGCGCTGGGCAACCTGAAGTTCGAGATCGCCACCCCCGATGTCAGCGCGCTGGTGGCCCGTTTCCGGGCCAGCGTGCCTGCGTCACGACCGGTATGGATCGCGGCCAGCACGCATGAAGGCGAAGAGGCGGCCGTGCTGGACCTGCATCGCCGCCTGCGCGCGCGGCACCCGGACCTACTGCTGCTGTGGGCGCCACGGCACCCGGAACGGTTCCCGAAGGTGGAAGCGCTGGCGCGCGAACAGGGCTGCGCGGTGGCCACGCGGCGGGGGCAGCAGTGGCCCGATGCGGCCACCGATGTCTTCGTCATCGATACGCTGGGCGAACTGATGTCGTTCTACGCCTGCGCGCAGGTGGCCTTCGTCGGCGGCAGCCTGCAGCCGATCGGCGGCCACAACCTGCTGGAACCGGCAGCGATGGGCACGCCGGCGGTGACCGGTCCGCACCTGCACAACTTCTCGGAAATCTCACGGCGCATGCGCGAAGCCGGTGCGCTGCTGATCGGCGAGGACGTGCAGGCGGTGGGGGATGCCCTGCAGCAGCTGCTGGATGATGCCGGCCAGCGCGAGACGATGGCGCGTGCCGGTTGCGCGCTGGTGAACAGCGGGCGGGGGGCACTGGCCCGTACCCTGGCATTGGTCGAGCCGCACCTGCCGCCGCCGCGCGGTTGAGCCCGGCGGACATGGCGCAGGCAAGAAAAAACCACCCTTGCGGGTGGTTTTTTCGTTTCGCCCAACCGAGGGATCAGTTGTTGGTCGTGGTCGACGGCGTGCCGGCGTCCAGGGTCAGCAGGCGGTTGATGTCCTGCAGTTCGGCGATGTCCAGCGCACCCACCGACTGGCTCAGCAGCAGGCGGTTCTGCAGGAAGTTGTAGCGGGCCTGCGCGTAATCCAGCTGCGCGGAGAACAGGATGCGCTGGTTCTGGATCACGTCCAGCACGGTGCGGGTACCCACTTCCAGGCCGACCTGGGAAGCGTCATAGGCGCTCTGGGCCGAGACCACCGCCAGGCGGCGGGCTTCCACTTCGCTGATGCCCTGCACCAGGGTCTGATAGGCATTGCGGGTGTTGCGGTCCAGCGCACGGCGCTGCTGCTCGTAGCCGTCCTGGGCGATATCGCGCTGGGCCAGCGCCTGGCGCACGCCGGACTGGGTGGCGCCACCGGCGAAGATCGGCACGTTCAGGGTCAGGCTGATGCTGTTGGTGCGCGCATCCGGCGACTGCGAGGCCGCACCGATGCTGTCACCCCAGTTGGCGCTCTTGCCGGCGCTGGCGCCCAGCGACAGGGTCGGGTAG
Source organism: Stenotrophomonas sp. 24(2023) (assembly GCF_030913365.1). Lineage (NCBI taxonomy): Bacteria > Pseudomonadati > Pseudomonadota > Gammaproteobacteria > Lysobacterales > Lysobacteraceae > Stenotrophomonas > Stenotrophomonas sp. 24(2023). The sequence goes on along the minus strand of NZ_CP133160.1, from coordinate 1,088,661 downwards.
TGGCCGCCACGGGCCGCCTGCACGCTGGCTTCGGCGGCGCTGACCTTCAGTTCCTGCGCCTTCAGCGCCGGGTTCTGGGCCACCGCTTCCTTCACCAGGGTGTCGATGTTGCCGCGGTTGGCCGGCACTGCCGGGCGGAAGTCGGCCGGCAGGCCCTTCAGGTTCAGCACCGGCTGGCCGGTCAGTTCGGTCAGCGCCTGGTAGTTATCGGCCAGGGTGTTCTGCGCCACGATGGTGTTGGCGCGTGCCTGGTCGTACTGGGCGCGGGCTTCATGCACGTCGGTGATCGGCGCCAGGCCCACTTCCAGGCGCTTGTCGGCGAAGTCGAACTGCTTCTTGGCGGCCGCTTCGTTGGTCTTGGCGGCGTTGAGCGATTCGATCGCCACCAGCACGTTGAAGTAGGCCGCCGAGGTCCGCACGATCAGGCTGTCGTTGGCCGAATCCAGGGTGAAGTCCGCGGCCTTGCTCAGGTCGCGCTGCGCACGCAGGTTGCTGAACTGCGACCAGTTGAACAGGGTCTGCGAGCCCTGGATGGTGTAGTTGCGGCGCTTGTCGGTAGCCGAACCGGAGTTGGCGTCATGGTTCGCTTCGGTGCGCGTGCGGCTCAGCTGGGCCTGGCCGTTGAGCTGCGGCAGCAGGGCGGCACGGGCCTGCACGGCCCCTTCCTTGTCATACAGCCGGGTCGATTCAGCGGCCGACAGCTGCGGATCGCCATTGCGCGCCATTTCGTAGACCTGCAGCAGGTCGGCGGCATGGGCAGACAGCGGCAGCAGGGCAGTGGCCAGCGCAACAGCGAGGGATCGGCGGATCATTGCGGCTTCCTTGGACTCAGAGGTGGAACTGGGGCGCCGGGGCAGCGCCGCGCAGGTAATCGATATCGGTTTCAAACAGGGACTCGGTGCTGCCGTCGGCCTTCACCAGCAGCGCTTCCATGGCCGGCGAACGGCCCTGGATCACGAACAGGCGACCACCCGGACGCAGCCACTGGGCGAACTGTGACGGCACAGTGTCCACGGCGCCAGTGACACAAATCACATCAAAGCGGCGTTCGGTCTGCCAGGCCAGGGCATCGGCCACTTCCACGCGCACGTTGGTGCCCAGGCCGGTGGCGTCCAGGCGCGCACGCGCGGCGGCGGCCAGTTCCGGGTCGATCTCCAGGCTCAGCACGTCGCGCGCCAGCGCGCCGATGCAGGCCGACAGGAAGCCGCTGCCGGTGCCGATTTCCAGCACTTCATCACCCGGCTGCAGGTCCAGCGCCTGCAGGGTGCGGCCTTCGATGACCGGCTTCATCATCTTCTGGCCGTTGCCGATCGGCAGCTCGACATCGGTGTAGGCCAGCGCACGGCGCGCGTCGGCGACGAAGGCCTCGCGCGGCAGGCGGGCCAGAACGTCGAGCACCTTGATGTCCAGCACGTCCCAGGGACGGATCTGCTGTTCCACCATCAGTTCGCGGGCGTGGGAGTAATCGATCGTCATGAGGTTCTAAATCCAGCGCAGTGGGCCGGCCATTTTACCGGTGCCGGAGGCCGGCGGCGCGCCCAGAGCATCGCTTCGGGGGGGCCGGGGATCGCAGTGCCGGAAGTCATCGCGACCTCCGGTTCGTTCAGCTTCGTGGTGTCAGCCCGTCCCGGTCGGCCGTGGCGCATAGGCGCGCAGGAAGAAATCGACACTGGCCGTGACATGGGCATGGGCACTGGCCTGGGCATCGTAACCGACCGGGAGGGGGGGCATGCCGCACATCATATGGGTATGCAGCTCGCCCTTGACCAGGGTCAGCAGCTGCTGGGCCGCCACCTGGGCGTCATCGATCTCCAGTTCGCCCCGCGCGGTGCGGGCCTGCAGGAACGCAGAGACCACCGCGCAGGTGCGCTGCGGGCCGGCCTGCCAGAACAGCTCGCGCAGGCGTTCATCGGTGTCCGGGGACATCATGACCCGCTGCACCGACACCGCCGCATCGGAGGTGATCATGTCGAAGAAGGCCTGGGCGATGCCGATCAGCTGGTCGCGCACCGGCCCTTCGGCGTCGGTCACGAACAGCTCGTCGGGCATCATTTCGATGCATTTCGACTGCACCGCCTGCAGGAACAGGGCTTCCTTGTCGCCGAAATGGCTGTAGACGGTCAGCTTGGACACCCCGGCCAGCGCCGCGATGCTGTCCATGCTCACGCCCGTGTAGCCCTGTTCGGTGAACAGGGTCTTGGCCGCTTCCAGGATCGCCGCGCGCTTGCCCAGGTCCTTGGGACGCCCGGGACCGGCAGCCTTGGCAGCGGGCTTGGCCGACGGTTTGCGGGGAGTGGGGGAAGTCATTGAAACAATACTAGACCAATCGGTTCGATATTTATACTATACCGCTCGGTTTATTAATGGCGCCGCCCCGTCAGGCAGGCTGGCGCTCCGTGGCAGGACCTGTGTTTCCAGGACGTTGACCGATGAAGAGCATGCGCTGGGCAAGCGGTGGGGTGTGGGGGGCTGCGCTGGCAGCCGTGCTGGCAGGGTGCTCCGGGCCGGATGCCGCGCCGCAGGCGGCGGTGCCGGTGCTGGTGGTGCACCCGGCCACCCAGGACGGGCAGGTGGCTGCCGCCTTCCCGGGCGAGGTGCGCGCCCGCCAGGAAAGCCCGATCGCGTTCCGCGTCGGTGGCAATCTGGTCAAGCGCCACGTCGATGCCGGCCAGCGCGTGCACAAGGGGCAGGTGCTGGCGGAACTGGATGTGGCCGATTTCTCGCTGCAGGCCCGCGCCGCGCAGGCGCAGCTGGCCTCGGCCGAAGCGGACTTCATCCGTGCCCGCGATGACCACAAGCGCTATGAGGCCCTGGCCGCGCAGCAGCTGGTCAGCCGTTCGGCGCTGGACCAGCAGACCGCCGCGCTGAAGGCGGCGCAGGGCCAGGTCAATGCGGCCCGCGCCAACTGGGATGTGCAGAAAAACCAGGCCGGCTATGCCGAACTGCGTGCCCCGGCCGACGGCGTGATCGCCAGCCGCGAGGCCGAAGCGGGGCAGGTGGTGTCGGCGGGGCAGACCATCTTCAACCTGGCCGTCGATGGCGCCCGCGAAGTGCAGATCGCGCTGCCCGAAGCCACCCTGCGCGACTATGCGGTGGGCCAGCCGGTGCAGGTGGAACTGTGGAACGCGCCGGGCACCCTGCTGCCGGGCACCCTCCGCGAGATCGCCGCCGGCGCCGATGCACAGACCCGCACCTATGCCACGCGCATCAGCCTGGCACCGGAGGCGCTGGCCAACGTCGAACTGGGCCAGAGCGCACGGGTGTTCAGCACTGCCGGGCGCCACGGCACCCTGCAGCTGCCGCTGGCGGCCCTGCAGCGCGGCAGTGACGGCAAGGCCAGCGTATGGGTGGTCGATCCACAGCGCAGCACCCTCAAGGCCGTCCCGGTGACCACCGGCGCCTACGGCCGCGAGAGCGTGCCGGTGCTGTCCGGTGTGACCGCTGCCGACTGGGTGGTGGCCGCCGGCGGCCATCTGCTGCGTGCCGACCAGGTCGTGACCGCCGTGGACCGCCAGAACCGCCCGGTGGTGCGCGCGCCGGCACCGACCTCCACCGCCGCGCCGCAGGGCAAGGAGTAAGCCCGTGCGCCGCTTCAATCTTTCCGAATGGGCGTTGGCGAACCGCCCGCTGGTGCTGTTCGCCATGCTGGCCTTCGCCCTCATCGGCGCCTGGTCGTACAAGCACCTGGGCCAGTCCGAAGATCCGCCGTTCACCTTCAAGGCGATGGTGGTGCGCACCTTGTGGCCTGGTGCCACCGCCGAGCAGGTGTCGCGGCAGGTGACCGAGCCGATCGAAAAAGCGCTGATGAACACCGGCGAATTCGAGTTCATCCGCTCGTACTCGCGCCCCGGTGAATCGCAGGTCATCTTCATGGCCCGCGACAACATGCGGTCCAAGCAGATTCCGGACCTGTGGTACCAGGTGCGCAAGCGCGTGGGCGACATCCGCGCGACGCTGCCGCGCGAGATCGTCGGCCCGTTCTTCAACGATGAGTTCGGCGATACCTTCGGCAACATCTATGCGTTGACCGGCAAGGGGTTCGACTATGCGGTGATGCGTGACTACGCCGACCGCATCCAGCTGGAGCTGCAGCGCGTGCCCGACGTGGGCAAGGTCGACCTGGTCGGCCTGCAGGACGAGAAGGTGTGGATCGAACTGTCCAACACCAAGCTGGCCACGCTGGGCATTTCCATGCAGCAGGTGCAGCAGGCGCTGGCCGACCAGAATGCGGTCACTGCCACCAGCTTCTTCGAGACTGCCACCGACCGCGTGCAGCTGCGCGTGAGTGGCCAGTTCAACAGCATCGAGGACATCCGTGCCTTCCCGATCCGGGCCAACGGCCGCACGGTGACCCTGGGCGACATCGCCGAGGTGACCCGTGGCTTTGCCGACCCGGCCGCACCGAAGATGCGCTTCATGGGCGAGGAAGCCATCGGCCTGGCCGTGGCGATGAAGGACGGCGGTGACATCCTCAAGCTGGGCAGCAACCTGGATGCCGAATTCGAGCGCCTGCAGAAGACCCTGCCGGCCGGCATGGTGCTGCGCAAGGTGTCCGACCAGCCGCAGGCGGTGGAGGAATCGGTCGGCGAGTTCGTGCACGTGTTGACCGAAGCGGTGGTGATCGTGCTGCTGGTCAGCTTCTTCTCGCTGGGCCTGCGTACCGGCCTGGTGGTGGGCGTGACCATCCCGCTGGTGCTGGCGATGACGTTCTTCGTCATGCACTACTTCGACATCGGCCTGCACAAGATCTCGCTGGGCGCGCTGGTGCTGGCGCTGGGTCTGCTGGTGGACGATGCGATCATCGCGGTGGAAATGATGGCCACCAAGATGGAGCAGGGCTACGACCGCCTGCGCGCGGCCAGCTTCGCCTGGGAATCGACGGCGTTCCCGATGCTGACCGGTACCTTGATTACCGCCGCCGGCTTCCTGCCCATTGCGACGGCCGCTTCCAGCACCGGTGAATACACCCGCTCGCTGTTCCAGGTGGTGACCATCGCCCTGGTGGTGTCCTGGATTGCCGCGGTGCTGTTCATTCCCTACCTGGGCGACAAGATGCTGCCGGACCTGTTCAATCCGCAGCCGCCCAAGCCCGGCAGCGTGGCCGGTCGCTGGCGCGCGCTGCGTCTGCGCTGGGCCGACCGTTACCCGGCGCTGGCCAACCTGCTGCGCCCGGCCGAACATGGCCATGACCACGACCCGTACCAGCGCCCGTTCTACCAGCGCTTCCGCCGCTTCCTCGATGCCTGCCTGCGCCACCGCTGGTGGGTGATCGCCGCGACGATCGCGCTGTTCGTGTTCTCGCTGCTGATGTTCCGCTTCGTGCCGCAGCAGTTCTTCCCCGATTCGACCCGCCCGGAACTGATGGTGGACATCGAACTGGCCGAAGGCGCATCGCTGCGCGCGACCCAGGCCCAGGCCGAGAAGCTGGAAAAGCTGCTGTCCACGCGCGAGGGCATCACCAACTACGTGGCCTACGTGGGCACCGGTTCGCCGCGCTTCTACCTGCCGCTGGACCAGCAGCTGCCGGCGACCAACTTCGCCCAGTTCGTGGTGCTGGCCAAGGATGCCAAGGCCCGCGAGAGCACCCGGGCGTGGCTGCTGCACGAGGTCATTCCGCAGTTCCCCGACCTGCAGATGCGGGTGACGCGCCTGGAGAACGGCCCGCCGGTGGGCTACCCGGTGCAGATGCGCGTGTCCGGCGAGCACATCGAACAGGTGCAGGCCATCGCCCGCCAGGTGGAAGCCAAGGTGCGCGAGAACCCACACGTGGTGAACGTGAACCTGGACTGGAGCGAGCCGAGCAAGGTGGTACGCCTGGTGATCGACCAGGAGCGTGCCCGCGCGCTGGGCGTGAACAGCGCCCAGGTCAGCCAGTTCCTGTCCAGCTCGCTGTCCGGGCAGTCGGTCAGCGTCTACCGCGAAGGCAACCGCCTGATCGAGATGCTGGTGCGCGGCCCGGCCGATGAACGTGCGCAGCTGGACCTGCTGGGCAGCCTGGCCATTCCGACCGGCAACGGCGGCAGCATCAGCCTCTCGCAGGTAGCCAGCCTGGAATACGGCTTCGAGGACGGCATCATCTGGCACCGCAACCGCCTGCCGACGGTGACCGTGCGTGCCGACATCGGCGATGGCATGCAGCCGCTGGACGTGGTGCAGCAGATCCTGCCGACACTCGATGGCATCCGCGCCAACCTGCCCACCGGCTACCTGCTGGAAACCGGCGGCACCGTGGAAGATTCGGCCCGTGGCCAGAACTCGATCAAGGCCGGCATGCCGCTGTTCCTGGTGGTGGTGGCCACGCTGCTGATGCTGCAGCTGCGCAGCTTCTCGCGCGCAGCGATGGTGCTGGTCACCGCGCCGCTGGGCATCATCGGTGCCACGTTGTTCCTGCTGCTGTTCCGGGCGCCGTTCGGCTTCGTGGCGCTGCTGGGCACGATTGCACTGGCCGGCATGATCATGCGCAACTCGGTGATCCTGATCGACCAGATCCAGCAGGACATCGACGCCGGGCACGACCGCTGGCATTCGATCATCGATGCCACGGTGCGCCGCTTCCGCCCGATCGTGCTGACCGCGCTGGCGGCCGTGCTGGCGATGATCCCGTTGTCGCGCAGCGCGTTCTACGGCTCGATGGCGATCTCGATCATGGGCGGCCTGATCGTGGGCACGGTGCTGACGCTGGTATTCCTGCCGGCGCTGTACGCGGCGTGGTTCCGGGTGAAGCCGGATGAGGCCGAGACCACGCAGGGGTGATCGTCCCCGGTAGAGCCACCCCATGGGTGGCTCAGCGGAATGCCTGATGGAAGACAGCCACGCATGGCGTGGCTCTACCAAGGCAGGGCGAAATCCCTGTAGAGCCACCCCATGGGTGGCTGAGCGCAATGCCTGATGGAAGACAGCCACGCATGGCGTGGCTCTACCAAAGCGGCGGTACGGTTCCTGTAGAGCCACCCCATGGGTGGCTCAGCGCCATGCCTGATGGGTAGGCAGCCACGCATGGCGTGGCTCTACCAAGGCAGGACGAGATTCCTGTAGAGCCACCCCATGGGTGGCTGAGCGGGATGCCTGATGGAAGACAGCCACGCATGGCGTGGCTCTACCAAGGCAGGGCGAAATTCCTGTAGAGCCACCCCATGGGTGGCTGAGCGGGATGCTTGATGGAAAGACAGCCACGCATGGCGTGGCGCTACCTGGGCAGGGCGAAGTTCCTGTAGAGCCACCCCATGGGTGGCTCAGCGCCATGCCTGACGGAAAGGCAGCCACGCAGGACGTGGCTGCGCTACCGCATCAGCCCAGCTTGGCCAGCACGGCGTCGGTGGCGGCCGCGGTGCTGACGGCGTGGCCCTTCGCGGCCAGGTCGGCGGTGAACACGCCGTCATCCAGCACCGCATACACGGCGGCTTCCACTGCGGCGGCTTCCGCCTCCAGGCCCAGCGAGTGGCGCAGCAGCATCGCCGCGCTGAAGATCGTTGCGTACGGGTTGGCGATGCCCTTGCCGGCAATGTCCGGTGCCGAACCGTGGATCGGCTCGTAGATGCCCACCGCACCGGCTTCACCCAGCGAGGCCGACGGCAGCAGGCCCAGCGAGCCGGCCAGCATCGAGGCTTCGTCGGTCAGGATGTCGCCGAACATGTTCTCGGTGACGATCACGTCGTACTCGCGCGGCTTGGCCAGCAGGTGCATGGCCATCGAATCGACCAGCTGGTGCTCCAGCGCCACGTCCGGGAACTCCTCGCGGCCGATGCGCGCGGCGACGTCACGCCACAGGCGCGAGGTTTCCAGCACGTTGGCCTTGTCCACCGAAGTGACCTTGCCGCGGCGCTGCCGGGCCAGGCGGAAGGCGCTGCGCAGCACGCGCTCGATCTCGGCCACGGTGTAGCGGCACAGGTCGCTGGCACTGTCGGCATCGCGGGTCTTGTCGCCGAAGTAGATGCCACCGGTCAGTTCGCGCACCACCACGAAATCCACGCCGCGCAGCAGTTCGGCCTTGATCGGCGAGGCGCCCAGCGCGGCCTCATGCGTGCGCACCGGGCGCAGGTTGGCGTACAGGCCCAGTGCCTTGCGGATGGCCAGCAGGCCCTGCTCGGGGCGCACCTTGGCATTGGGGTCGGACCACTTCGGGCCGCCGACGGCGCCCAGCAGTACCGCGTTGGCGGCCTGGCAGGCGGCCAGGGTAGCGGCCGGCAGCGGTTCGCCGTGGCGGTCGATGGCAATGCCACCGATGTCGTGCTCGCTGAAGGTGAAGGTGTGGTTGAAGCGGGTGGCGATGGCCTTCAGGACGGCCACGGCGGCAGCGGCGACTTCCGGGCCGATGCCATCACCGGGCAGGACAACAATTTCAGCGTGCATGCTCACTCTCGTAACGTTCGATGTCAGGGGTGCGGCCCAGCAGGTAGCCCAGCTGGTCGACGCCTTCCAGCAGGCAGGTCTGCGAGAAGCCGTCCAGCGGGAAAGTGTAGACACGGCCATCGGGCGTGCGCAGTTCGCGGGTGGCCACGTCGATGGTCAGTTCATCATCGGGGCGCTGCATCAGCACCTGCACGTCGGCCTCGTCCAGCACGATCGGCAGCAGGCCGTTCTTCAGCGAATTGCCACGGAAGATGTCGGCGATCTCGCTGGACACGATGGCGCGCAGGCCCAGGTCGGTCAGTGCCCAGGGTGCATGCTCGCGCGAGGAGCCGCAGCCGAAGTTGCGCCCGGCCAGCAGGATGCGACGGCCAGCGTTGTGCGGCTGGTTGAAGGCAAAATCGGCCACCGGCGAACCGTCGGCCTGCCAGCGCCAGTCATTGAAGGCGTTGCGGCCCAGGCCGGCACGTTCGGTGGTGGACAGGAACCGTGCCGGAATGATCTGGTCGGTGTCGATGTTGGTCTGGCGCAGCACCACGCTGGCCGAGGTCAGGGTACGGAAACCGGCCATTACGCGACCTCCTGTGCGAACAGTTCGCGGGTGTCGGCCACCTGGCCTTTCACCGCGGCCCAGGCCGCGCTCATCGGCGAGGCCAGCAGGGTGCGCGAACCGGGGCCCTGGCGGCCCTCGAAGTTGCGGTTGCTGGTGCTGACCGCCAGCTGGCCGGGGGCGACCAGATCGCCGTTCATGGCGATGCACATCGAGCAGCCCGGCTCGCGCCATTCGGCACCGGCGGCACGCACGATCTCGTGGATGCCTTCGGCCTCGGCCTGGCGCTTGACGATCTCCGAACCCGGCACGACCAGCATGCGCACGCCATCGGCGATGCGGCGGCCGCGCAGCACCTGTGCCACTTCGCGCATGTCGCTCAGGCGGCCGTTGGTGCACGACCCGACGAACACCACGTCCACCGGCGTACCGGCCAGTGCCTTGCCGGCCTGGAAGTGCATGTAGTCCAGGCCCTTCTGCGCGGCGGCATCGTTGGCGGCGGGAATCGGCGCGTCCACGGCGATGGCGGTACCCGGGTGGGTGCCCCAGGTCAGGGTCGGGCGGATGTCGGCCGCATCGATGCGCACCTCCACGTCGAAGCGTGCGCCGTCATCGCTGCGCAGCTGCGACCAGCGGGCCACGGCGGCGTCGAAGTCGGCGCCCTTGGGGCCGCGTGGGGTGGCGGCCACCCAGTCGAAGGTCACCTGGTCCGGGGCCACCATGCCGGCACGTGCGCCGGCTTCGATGGACATGTTGCACAGGGTCATGCGCTGTTCCATGTCCATCGCTTCGATGGTGCTGCCACGGTATTCGATCACGTGGCCGGTACCACCGTTCACGCCGATCACGCCGATGATGTGCAGCACGACGTCCTTGGCGCCCACGCCGGGGGCCAGTTCGCCATCGACGGTGATCGACAGCGTCTTTGCCTTGCGCTGCAGCAGGCACTGCGTGGCCAGCACGTGGCCGACTTCGCTGGTGCCGATGCCGAAGGCCAGCGAACCGAACGCACCGTGGGTGGAGGTGTGGCTGTCGCCGCAGACGATGGTCATGCCCGGCTGGGTGAAGCCCTGTTCCGGGGCGATGACATGGACGATGCCGCGGTTGTCCGAGGCCATGTCGAACAGCTCGATGCCGTACTCGGCGCAGTTGCGCGCCAGCAGGGCCACCTGTGCCTCGGAGGCGGCGCTGGCGTAGGGCAGGGTGCCATCGGCGCGGGCCGGCAGGGTCGGCGTGGAATGGTCCATCGTCGCCTTGGTGCGGTCGGGCCGGCGCGGGGCCAGGCCGCGTTCGCGCAGTTCGGTGAAGGCCTGCGGCGAGGTGACCTCATGGATCAGGTGCAGATCGATGTACAGCACGGCGGGGGCGCTGTCGGATTCAGGGACGACCACGTGGGCGTCCCACAGCTTGTCGTACAGGGTGCGGGGTGCGGAAGTCATGCGTTTGCCTGGCAGAAGTACGAAGTAACAGACATCGGGAGAGATACGATAAAGCTCAACGGCGCCGGGCGAGCACGCGCAGCCGCACATAGTCGGCCAGGGCCTGGCCCTGCGCGTTGCGCGGCAGGTCGTCGAGCAGGGTTGTCGCGGCGCTGCGGACGGTCGCACGGATCTCGGCCGGCAGGTCGTCCAGCAGCGGGGCGGCGAACACGCGCAGCCAGCCGGCCACACCGGTCGGCAGCGGGGTCGGGCGCGGCAGGGTTTCGATCAGCTGCACCTGGAAGCCATGCTGGCGCAGCCGGTCGGCATAGGCCTCGGCGGTGGGGAAATACCACTGGAAGGTGCTGGTGCCATGGCCATGGGCCACGCGTGCGGCCTGCACGGCGGCAACGATCGACGCCACGTTGCCATGGCCACCGAACTCGGCGACGAAACGCCCGCCCGGGCGCAGCGCCCGACGCACGCCTTCCAGCACGCGGTCGGGGTTGCCCATCCAGTGCAGAGCGGCGTTGCTGAACACCGCGTCGAACTGGCCGTCAAACGCCAGTGCGTGGCCGTCCATCACCTGGGCATCGACACCACGTGCGCGGGCGGCGATGACCAGTTCCGGCGAGGCATCCACGCCGGTGATGCGGGCACCACTGAGGGCCAGTTCGGTGGTGAGCACGCCATCGCCACAGCCCAGGTCGAGGATGCGTTCGCCTGCACGCGGGTCCAACAGGCGCGCCACCGCGCCGCCGAGCAGCGGCACGAAGCCGGCATCGATCGCATAGTCCTGGGCATTCCAGTGCTGGCCGGCAGCGCTGGCCGCAGCGGGGGTGTCGAACGCGCTCATGGCAGAAGTCCTCAGGCAGTGGCGGGGGTGGGGGCCTGCGCGGTGCTGCTGGCGTTGGCCTGGCGCTGGCGCAGCAGGCGGTTGGCCACGTCCAGCCAGGCCAGTGCGGAGGCCTCGATGATGTCGCGGCTGGTGCCGGTGCCGTCGTACTCCACGCCTTCGTGGCGCACGCTCAGGTTGGCTTCGCCGCGGGCATCGGCACCGATGCCGACGCTGTGCACGTGGTAGCTGTCCAGCATCAACTGCACGCCGGTAGCGGCTGACAGCGCGCCGAACAGCGCATCCACCGGGCCGTCGCCCTGTGCGGTTTCGGCCACGCGGTTGCCATCGGGGTCGGACAGTTCGACCAGAGCATTGGCACGGCTGCCGACGTCGCTGATGGTCATCGAGGCCAGGCGGTAGCCCTGCGCGTTGGCGCCGCCCTGCATCAGCGTCTGCAGGTCGGCATCGGTGACCACGCGCTGCTGCTCGCACAGGTTCTTGAACTGCTCGAACACCAGCTTCAGCTCGTCTTCCTCCAGCCAGAAGCCCAGCGCGCGCAGGCGCGATTCGACGGCGGCACGGCCACTGTGGCGGCCCAGCACCATCTGCGAATCTTCCCAGCCCACATCTTCCGGGCGCATGATTTCGTAGGTGCCGCGATGGCGCAGCATGCCGTGCTGGTGGATGCCCGATTCATGGGCGAAGGCATTGGCGCCGACGATGGCCTTGTTGCGCTGTACCGGCATGCCGACCAGGCGCTGCAGCAGCTGCGAGGTGGCGACGATGCGCGGGGTATTGATCGCCGTGTCCTGCTCGTAGAAGGCCTGGCGCACCTTCAGCGCCATGGTGATCTCCTCCAGCGAGCAGTTGCCGGCGCGCTCGCCGATGCCGTTGATGGTGCATTCGACCTGGCGCGCACCGCCTTCGATGGCGGCCAGCGAGTTGGCCACGGCCAGGCCCAGGTCGTTGTGGCAGTGGGCGCTGAAGATCACGTTGGCCGCCCCCGGTACGTCGGCAACACCGGCGATGACCTGCTGGAACATCGCGCGGATTTCCTCCGGCGTGGTGAAGCCCACGGTGTCGGGCAGGTTGATGGTGGTCGCACCGGCGGCGATGGCCACGCGCGCGACTTCGACCAGGTAATCCAGTTCGGTACGGGTGGCATCCTCGGCCGAGAATTCCACATCGTCGATATACGAACGGGCCAGCGCGACATGCTTGCGGACCGAATCCAGCACCTGCTCGCGGGTCATGCGCAGCTTGTGCTCGCGGTGCAGCGGGCTGGTCGACAGGAACACATGCAGGCGCGGGTTGGCCGCCGCTTCCAGGGCACGGGCGGAGGTTTCGATGTCCGCCTGCAGGCAGCGCGACAGGACCGCGAGGGTGGGGCGGCGCAGTTCGCGGCCGATCATCGCCATCGCTTCACGGTCGGACTGCGAGCTGGCCGGGAAGCCGGTCTCGATGATGTCCACGCCCAGTTCGTCCAGCGCACGCGCCATCACCAGCTTCTGCGGCGGGCTCATGCTGCAGCCGGGGGACTGTTCGCCGTCACGCAGGGTGGTATCGAAGATGCGGATGCGCGGGGTGGTAATTCGTTCAATGGTGGTCACAGGGAGATCTCCTCGACAGCGGGCGTGACGGCGTGCAGGTGGGAAGCGGGGGATGAAGGGGTGGCCGGTGGCCGGGAAACAGGGGCGGCCGCGCGGGCCGGCCGTGGGGTATCGGGGCGGCGACGGCGCGGCTTGCGCGGCGCGCGCGGGCGGATGTCGGTCAGCAGGCCGGCCAGGACGCCGGCATCGATGTTGCCGCCGGATACCACCGCGCACTTGCGGCGGCCGGCGACGCGGCGGCCCGCGGCCAGCGCCAGCGCACCGGCACCTTCGGCGATGACGTGTTCTTCCAGCGCCAGGCGGACCAGGGTTTCGCGCAGCTCGGCCTCGCGCACGATGACCACGTCATCGAGCAGCGAAGCGCACAGCCGGCGGGTCAGGTGGCCGGGTACCTTGACCCGCACGCCATCGGCCAGCGAGGGTACCGGCGCGATCTCGCGCACGTCGCCGCGGATCGCGCGGGCCATCGAATCAACGCCCTCGACCTGGGCGCCGACAATGCGCACGCCCTGCGATTTCAGGGCCAGCGCGACGCCGGAGGCCAGGCCGCCGCCACCGATCGGCACGATCACCACGTCCGGGGCATGCGCGGCCAGCTCGATGCCGACCGTGCCCTGGCCGGCAATCACATCGGCATCGTCGAAGGCGGACAGGAAGCGGTAGCCGTGGCGCTGGGCCAGCTCGACCGCGAAGGCATAGGCCTCGTCGTAGCTGTTGCCGTGCTGGCGGACGGCGGCGCCCCAGTGGGCGACACCGGCGATCTTGGTGGCCGGTGCGCCATGCGGCATCACGGTGATGGCCGGTACGCCCAGGCGGTAGGCGGCCCAGGCCACGCCCTGGGCATGGTTGCCCGCCGAAGCGCAGATGACCGGGCGGGCATCGCCGCGCTCGCGGCCGGCCAGCAGGGCATTCAATGCGCCGCGCACTTTGTAGGAACCGGTGCGCTGCAGGTTCTCCAGCTTCAGCCAGGTGCCGAAGCGCTCTGCATGGTGCAGCGGGGTGGGCGGCAGGAAGCGGCGCAGGCGGGCCTGCGCAGCCAGGACGTCGGCGACGGTTACGTCGCCGACATCGCTTTCCGTGCTGGTGCTAGCGCCCGGCATGGGCCACCGGAAGCGGGCAGGCGACCTGCGGGTGTGGCCACGGGCGGCGAAGAAGACGCCTCCGTACCGGCACCGCAGGCGATACGGTGCGAGCATTCATGACGGTACTCCTTCCACGGCGCTGCTTTCGACGGGGGTGATCCGTACCGAAATGCAGTCGTAGATCTTTTCAATCTGCCGGCACAGCGTCTCCGGCGGGCGCTGGCCATCGACCACCAGCTGCAGGTGCCAGCGGCCATCATCGGCGGCCACCGGCGCACCGGTGATCGCGCGCGGGGCGAAGCCACGGCGTTCGGCCATGCCGATCACGCGCAGCAGTGCGCCTTCGGCGGGCTTCAGCACCAGGTCAAGCCGGTAGTGCATTGACGGACTCCTGTCGGGCATAGGCGGGGTTGGCTTCCAGCATCGTGCTGTTGGCGGTGTTGGGCGGCACCAGCGGCCACACGTTGGCGCGGGCATCGATGGCCACGTGCAGCAGGGCCGGGCCGGGTTCGGCCAGCAGTGCGGCCAGCCCGCCCTCGACATCGTCGCGGGCATCGATGCGGGTGGCGGCGATGCCGAACACCTTGGCCAGGGCGACGAAATCCGGGTTGTCGGACAGGTCGATCTCGCTGTAGCGCTCGGCGAAGAACAGCTCCTGCCACTGCCGCACCATGCCCAGCGAACTGTTGTCCAGCAGCACGATCTTCACCGGCAGGCGGCAGCGGGCGATGGTGGCCAGCTCCTGCACGTTCATCATGAAGCTGCCATCGCCGGACACCAGCACCACGGTGCGTTCGGGGCAGGCGAACTGCGCGCCCATCGCCGCCGGCAGGCCGAAGCCCATCGTGCCCAGTGCGCCGCTGGTCAGGTGGTTGCGCGGGTGGTTGAAGCGGCAGTGCTGGGCCACCCACATCTGGTGCTGGCCGACGTCGCAGGCAATGACGGCATCGCTGGGGGCGATCTCGCTCAGGCGCTTCAGCAGGGCCGGTGCATAGATGTGCGTGCCGGGTGCGTCGTAGCGGGCGGCGAAGCGGTCACGGTGCTGCGCGCAGCGCTTGCGCCAGGCGTCCTGGTGGGCCTTGGGGGAGGGGAAGGCGTCACGCAGGGCGCGGATGGCATGGCCGACATTGCCCGGCACCGCCACGTCGGCGGTGCGCAGCTTGGAGATCTCGTAGGCATCGGCATCGATGTGGACCACGCGTGCGAACGGGGCGAATTCGGCCAGCTTGCCGGTGGCACGGTCATCGAAGCGCGCGCCCAGCACCAGCAGCAGGTCGCAGTCCTGCACGGCCATGTTGGCCGCGCGGGTGCCGTGCATGCCCAGCATGCCCAGTGACTGCGGGTGACTGGCCGGCAGCGCGCCCAGGCCGCGCAGCGTCATCACGGTGGGGATGGCGCTGGCTTCGACGAAGGCACGCAGGTCCTGCACGGCATCGCCCAGGGCGATGCCGCCGCCGGCGTAGACCACCGGCTTCTCGGCCGCGGCAATCGCCGCGATCGCTTCGGCCAGCGCCGCTTCGGCCGGTGCCGGTGGCGGTTCCACATGGGTCGGCACATGCGCCGGCAGATGCCGGGCATCGGCCAGCTGCACATCCTTGGGCAGGTCGATCAGCACCGGGCCCGGACGGCCCTCGCGGGCGACGCGGAACGCATCGGCCAGCACCTGCGGCAGGTCGTCAACGCTGCGCACCAGCCAGCTGTGCTTGACGATGGGCATCGTCAGGCCGAACACATCCAGTTCCTGGAAGGCATCGGTGCCCAGCAGCGGCGTGCCCACCTGGCCGGTGATGCACACCATCGGCACCGAATCGAGCATCGCATCGGCGATGCCGGTGACCAGGTTGGACGCGCCCGGGCCGGAGGTGGCCACGCACACGCCGACGCGGCCACTGGCCCGGGCATAGCCGTTGGCGGCCAGTGCTGCACCCTGCTCGTGGCGCACCAGGATGTGCTTGAGCGACGAGTCCACCAGTGCGTCGTAGAACGGCATGATGGTGCCGCCGGGATAGCCGAACAGGGTCTGCACGCCTTCGGCCTGCAGGGCCTGGGTCAGCCAGCGCGCGCCGTTGGGCGGTGGCGCGCTGCGTTGTGCGGGGTTGTTCATGGGGAACCTTGCGAAGCGGGGGAGAGGGGGGCCGCGTGGTTACGCGGCCTGTCCTTGCAACCAGACCATCTTGGCGCGCAGTTCCTTGCCTACCTTCTCGATCGGGTGTTCCAGATCGGCCTGCTTGAACCGGGTGTAGTTCGGCAGGCCGGCTTCGTACTCGGCCACCCAGTTCTTGGTGAAGGTGCCGTCCTGGATGTCCTTCAGCACCGCCTTCATGCGCTCCTTGGTGCCCGCATCGATCACCCGCGGCCCGCTCACGTAGTCACCGTACTGCGCGGTTTCGGAGATGAATTCGAGCATGCGCGAGATGCCACCTTCGTAGAACAGGTCCACGATCAGCTTCAGTTCGTGCAGCACTTCGTAGTACGCGATTTCCGGCTGGTAACCGGCTTCCACCAGCGTTTCGAAACCCGCCTGCACCAGCGCCGAGGCACCGCCGCACAGCACGGCCTGCTCACCGAACAGGTCGGTTTCGGTTTCTTCCTTGAAGGTGGTCTGGATCAGGTTGGCGCGCGCGCCGCCCAGGCCACCGGCATAGGCCAGCGCGTAGTCGGCGGCCTTGCCGCTCTTGTCCTGGTACACCGCCCAGATGCACGGCACGCCACGACCGATTTCGTATTCGCGGCGCACCAGCGCGCCCGGGCCCTTCGGCGCGACCAGCACCACGTCCAGGTCCTCGCGCGGCACGATCATGTCGAAGTGCACGTTCAGGCCATGGGCGAACAGCAGTACCGCGCCCTGCTTCATGTTCGGCGCCAGCACGTCCTCGTACAGCTTCTTCTGCACCATGTCCGGGGTCAGCACGGCGACCAGGTCGGCGTCCTTCACGGCCTCGGCCGGTGCCTTCACGGTGAAGCCGTCGGCCTGTGCCTTGACCTCGGTGGGACCACCCGGGCGCAGGCCGACCACCACATCGAAGCCGGATTCGCGCAGGTTCAGCGCGTGCGCGCGGCCCTGGCTGCCGTAGCCGATGACAGCGATCTTGGTCTGGGGCAGGTCGTTGGTGCTCATGGGGGAGGTTCCTTGCGAGAGTGGGAAAAAAGAACCGGCCGGGCGTCGTGCAGACGGTCCGGCCGGTCAGGGGTAAGTGGGGAAAACGGCGCCATGCAGCGCACGGGCACAGCCACCACGAGGCGTCGCGGTGGTGCAGGTCCGGGTTTTGCGGTGGGCGGTGTTCATGGTGGTTGCGTCTGTAACCAGGTCCTGAAATGAAAAAACCCGCACCGGGGCGGGTGCGGGTTTCTGATGAGTTCCGGTGTGTCTGTTGCTTACACGCTGGCTCGTCCCGCACCTGTTGGTTGGGTAATAAGTACGAGCACAAGAATCGAACGCAGCGATGCGGCGCCGGTGTCGGCGGCTTCGATGTGGGTTCGCGGTGGTGTGTTGTGATGCAACATGTGATCGAGAGAAACACAGCCATTTCGGTGGTGTCAACCCTCGTCGAGGAATTTTCCATGGTTTCGCTTGCATCCGGCGCAATCGCTTGCGGCACAAGGATGGTTGCCGCTGAAAGTGTTTCGGTGAACCGCAATTCACTCTTTTCGCAGCGTTTTTTGCGCGGATTGCGGAGCATCTGTGGTGGCATTGGCCGGGGCCATGACCTCTGCCGGTTACCCCCGGTGCCGGCAGCAGCGAAGATCGAGGGACCACCCTTCCATCGGAACCCGACCGTGTCCCGACGCCTTGCCCGCAGCCTGCTGGCCGCCGCCGTACTGGCCGCCGTCCCCACCCTGTCCCTGGCGGCCGACCGCATCACCGGCCAGCCCTTCGCCACCCGCTCTGAGGTGATTGCCCCGCATGCCATGGCCGCGACCTCCCAGCCGCTGGCCACCCAGGTCGCCCTGGAGGTGATGAAGGCCGGTGGCTCGGCGGTGGATGCGGCGATCGCCGCCAATGCGGCCCTGGGCCTGATGGAGCCCACCGGCAACGGCATCGGTGGCGACCTGTTCGCCATCGTGTGGGACCCGAAGACGCAGAAGCTGTACGGCTACAACGGCTCGGGCCGCTCGCCGACGTCGCTGACCCTGGCCGAGTTCCAGCGCCGGGGGCTGAAGGAGATCCCGGCCACCGGGCCGCTGCCGGTGTCCGTGCCCGGCGCGGTGGATGGCTGGTTCGCGCTGCACGAGCGCTTCGGCCGCAAGCCGATGGCTGACAACCTGGCCCCGGCCATCCGCTATGCCCGCGACGGGCATCCGGTAGCCGAAGTGATCGCCTACTACTGGGACCGTTCGGTGCCGCGCCTGTCGCAGTACCCCGGCTTCAAGGAGCAGTTCACGATCAATGGCCACGCCCCGCGCAAGGGCGAGATGTGGAAGAACCCGAACCTGGCCAGCACCCTGCAGAAAATCGCCGACGGCGGCCGCGATGCGTTCTACAAGGGCGAGATCGCCCGCACCATCGGCGATTACTTCAAGGCCAATGGTGGTTACCTGAGCTACCAGGACATGGCCGACCACCACGGCGAATGGGTTGAGCCGGTCAGCAGCAACTACCGTGGCTATGACGTGTGGGAGCTGCCGCCGAACAGCCAGGGCATCGCCGCGCTGCAGATCCTCAACGTGCTGGAAGGCTACGATTTCTCGAAGATTCCGTTCGGCTCCCCCGAGCACATCCACCTGTTCGTTGAAGCGAAGAAGCTGGCCTTCGCCGACCGCGCACGCTTCTACGCCGACATGGCCTTCCAGCCGGCGCCGGTGCAGAAACTGATTTCCAAGGAATACGCCGCCCAGCGCCGCGCGCTGATCTCGATGGACAAGGCCCTCAAGGCGGTGCAGCCGGGCACGCCGAAGCAGCTGGAGGAAGGTGACACCATCTACATGACCGTGGCCGACGCTGACGGCATGATGGTGTCGTTGATCCAGTCCAACTACCGGGGCATGGGCAGCGGCATGGCGCCGCCGGGACTGGGCTTCATCCTGCAGGACCGGGGCGAGATGTTCGTGCTGCAGAAGGATCACCCCAACGGCTATGCGCCGGGCAAGCGCCCGTTCCAGACCATCATCCCGGCCTTCATCACCAAGGGCGGCAAGCCGTATGCCAGTTTCGGCGTGATGGGGGGGGCGATGCAGCCGCAGGGCCATGCGCAGATCGTGATGAACCTGGTGGACTTCGGCATGAACCTGCAGGAAGCCGGCGATGCGCCGCGCATCCAGCATGAAGGCTCGACCGAACCGACCGGGCAGGCCACGGCGATGACCGACGGCGGGGAAGTGAACCTGGAAACCGGCTTCCCGTACGAAACCGTGCGTGCGCTGATGCGCAAGGGGCACCGGGTGGTATTTGCCGATGGCCCCTATGGTGGCTACCAGGCGATCCTGCGTGACCCCGAGACCGGCGTGTATTACGGCGCCTCGGAAAGCCGCAAGGATGGGCAGGCGGCGGGGTACTGAGCGAGGATCGACCCGTTGCGGAAGTAGGGCGACGAGTCGCGACCGCCTGTTGTAGATCCACGCCATGCGTGGATGCGCTGTGTCCAACGGCCGAATCATCCGGTCCCGATCGAGTGGCATCCACGCGTGGCGTGGATCTACCGTTCGCTGGCAACGGGGCGAGGCGAAGAGTTGCTGCCGCCTGTTGTAGATCCACGCCATGCGTGGATGCGCTGCGTCCGACGGCCGAATCATCCGGTCCCGATCGAGGGGCATCCACGCGTGGCGTGGATCTACCGTTCGCTGGAAACGGGGCGAGGCGAAGAGTTGCTGCCGCCTGTTGTAGATCCACGCCATGCGTGGATGCGCTGTGTCCGACGGCCGAATCATCCGGTCCCGGTCGAGGGGCATCCACGCGCGGTGGGGATCTACCGCTCGCTGGAAACGGGGCGGGGCGAGTAGTTGCGACCGCCTGTTGTAGATCCACGCCATGCGTGGATGCGCTGTGTCCGACGGCCGAATCATCCGGTCCCGGTCGAGGGGCATCCACACGTGGCGTGGATCTACAGGAAGACGGTCGTCAGCCTCAATCGCGTTCCTGCGCCCGCGCGGCTTCGGCACGGGTGTCGGCCTGTGCGGCCTGCTCGCGCTCGATCCACGCTTCGATCATGTGCCGCGCCCGCTGCGCGCGTCGCCGCTCGCGGGCGTATTCGAAATCCAGCACCCGGTACAGCGACACGATCACCAGCACCATCAGCAGCGCAAACGGCAAGGCGGCAATGGTGATCACGCCCTGCAGCGCCTCCAGGCCACCGGCCATCAGCAGCACCGCCGCGATCAATGCCACGGCCACGCCCCAGGTCAGCTTGCGCGACATCGGCGGATCGCCGGCCTCGTCGGTGGACATGCTGGCCAGTACCAGTACCGCCGAGTCGGCCGAGGTCACGAAGAAGATCATCAGCAGCACCAGTGCGATGGCCGACAGCACCAGCGAACCGGGCAGGCTGTTGAACAGGGTGAACAGCACCGTTTCATAGCCATTGCCCAGGGCCTGCAGCAGGTCCACATGGCCGAACAGCTGCGACCACAGGGCGGTGCCACCGAACACCGAGAACCACAGGAAGCCGAGCAGGGTCGGTGCCAGCACCACGCCGACCACGAACTCGCGCACGCTGCGGCCACGTGAGACGCGCGCGATGAACGCGCCCACGAACGGTGCCCAGGCGATCCACCAGGCCCAATAGAAGATGGTCCAGTCCGCCACCCACGTGCTGCCGGAGAACGGCGACATGCGCAGGCTCATCGTCACCAGCTGGTTCAGGTAGGAGCCCAGCGTGGTGGTGAAGGTATCGAAGATGAAGCCGGTCGGGCCCAGTACCAGCACCGCCGCGGCCAGCAGCGCCGCCAGCGCCAGGTTGAAGTTGGACAGCCACTTGATGCCGCGCTCCACGCCGCTGCTGGTGGACAGCATGTACAGCACGAAGGCCACCGCGATGATGGTCATCTGCACCGGCAGGCTGGCCGGAATGCCGAACACGCGGTGCAGGCCGGCAGCGATCTGGATGGTGCCGAAACCCAGCGTGGTCGCAACACCGATGGCGGTGGCCACCACGGCGGCGATGTTGACCGCCTGCCCGAAAACACCCCGATGGTGGCGGCCGATCACCGGCTGCAGCATGTCGCTGACCAGCCCACGGCCGTTGCGGTTGTACTGGAACCAGGCCATCGCCAGCCCGATCAGCGCGTAGATCGCCCACGGGTGCAGGCCCCAGTGGAAGAACGCGTAGCGCATCGAGGCGCGCGCAGCATCCATGCTCTCCGGCGGCAGGCCTTCCGGTGGCTTGAGGAAGTGCGAGATCGGCTCGGCCGCGCCCCAGAACACCAGGCCGATGCCCATGCCGGCGGCGAACAGCATCGACAGCCAGCTGGCGCGCGAGAAATCCGGCTCGGCGTCTTCGCCGCCGATGCGCAGGTTGCCGAAGCGGCCGAAGGCCAGGTACAGCAGGAAGGTGAGGGTGAGGAACACCACCAGCAGGTACATCCAGCCGGCACCACGGATGACGTGGGCCAGAGCGGCCTGGACGATGTCGTTGAACGGGCCGGGTGCGACGCCGGCGATCAGCACCAGCAGGGCCACCAACGCGATGGAAATACGGAACACCATGAAGGAGCGTCTCCGATCAAGGGATTGAGGGGAGCGAGCCAGAGAGCTTGCATCGAGGGGCCGGCGGCATGCAGCACGAACCGGGCAGGGGCCGCAGTGGCGGCGGAGAAGACACCGGTCGCAATGACACCGGGCGCGGGCACGTTACTGAATGCGACGTCATGGTTCTGTTAATGCGCACCGTCTTTTCCCGCGCGGGAAGGCCTGACCCAGCTGCCGCATCTATGCTCTAATGCCCGCCAAGAAGCGGGGGTACCGGGCCAGTGGCCACGGTTGAGACAGTCCCTTGGAACCTGATCCGGTTCATACCGGCGTAGGGAAGCTTTGCAGTGCAGGCCGTGCGTGGACACCGCCCAGGAACCGTCCTGGCACCGTCCGCGCGCGCCGGCAGTGCGCCGCCGCTTCGTCCCTGACCTTCCTGGACGATGCCCGATGAACGCACAGCTCTCCGCCCTGCAGCAACAGGCCCAGCAACTCTCCGAATCGGTGACCCGGCCCATTCCCGGTTCGCGCAAGATCCACGTGCCCGGCTCGCGCCCGGACCTGCAGGTGCCGATGCGTGAAATCGTGCTGTCCCGCACGCCGACGCTGTTCGGCGGCGAGGAGAACGCGCCGGTCACGGTGTATGACACCTCCGGTCCCTACACCGATCCGGACGCGCGCATCGACCTGTCCGCCGGCCTGCCGGCATTGCGCCGCCCATGGGTCGAAGAACGCGGTGACACCGAAGCACTGGCCGGCCTGAGTTCAGCCTTCGGCCGTACGCGCGAGCACGACCCGAAGCTGGACGCGGTGCGCTTCCCGGCGCGCGTGCAGCCGCGCCGCGCCCGTGCCGGCGCCAACGTCACCCAGATGCACTACGCACGGCGCGGCATCATCACCCCGGAAATGGAATTCGTTGCCATCCGCGAAAACCAGCGGCTGGAGGCCATCGCCGATGCGGGCCTGCTGGCACAGCACCCCGGGCAGTCCTTCGGTGCGGCCATCCCGAAGATCATCACGCCCGAATTCGTGCGCGATGAAATCGCACGTGGCCGCGCCGTGCTGCCCAACAACATCAACCATCCGGAAAGCGAGCCGATGATCATCGGCCGCAACTTCCTCACCAAGATCAACGCCAACATCGGCAACAGCGCGGTGTCCTCGGGCATCGCCGAGGAAGTGGAAAAGCTGGTGTGGGCCATCCGCTGGGGCGGCGACACGGTGATGGACCTGTCCACCGGCAAGCACATCCATGAAACGCGCGAATGGATCATCCGCAATTCGCCGGTGGCCATCGGCACCGTGCCGATCTACCAGGCCCTGGAAAAGGTCGATGGGCGTGCCGAGGAACTGACCTGGGAGATCTTCCGCGACACGCTCATCGAGCAGGCCGAGCAGGGCGTGGACTACTTCACCATCCATGCCGGCGTGCTGCTGCGCTATGTGCCGCTGACCGCCAAGCGGGTGACCGGCATCGTTTCGCGCGGTGGCTCGATCCTGGCCAAGTGGTGCCTGGCCCATCACAGGGAAAACTTCCTGTACACGCATTTCGAAGAGATCTGCGAGATCATGAAGGCCTACGACGTGACCTTCTCGCTGGGCGATGGCCTGCGCCCGGGCTGCATTGCCGATGCCAACGACGCGGCACAGTTCGGCGAACTGGAGACGCTGGGTGAACTGACGAAGATCGCCTGGAAGCACGACGTGCAGACCATGATCGAAGGCCCCGGCCACGTGCCGATGCAGCTGATCAAGGAAAACATGGACAAGCAGCTGCGCGAGTGCGGCGAGGCACCGTTCTACACGCTGGGGCCGCTGACCACCGACATCGCGCCCGGCTATGACCACATCACCAGTGCCATCGGTGCGGCGATGATCGGCTGGTACGGCACGGCGATGCTCTGCTATGTCACGCCGAAGGAGCATCTCGGCCTTCCCAACCGCCAGGACGTGCGCGACGGCATCATGGCCTACCGCATCGCCGCGCATGCGGCCGACCTGGCCAAGGGCCACCCGGGGGCGCAGGTGCGTGACAACGCGCTGAGCAAGGCACGGTTCGAGTTCCGCTGGGAAGACCAGTTCCACCTCGGCCTGGACCCGGAAAAAGCCAAGGAGTTCCACGACGAGACGCTGCCCAAGGATGCGCACAAACTGGCGCACTTCTGCTCGATGTGCGGCCCGCATTTCTGCTCGATGAAGATCACCCAGGATGTGCGCGATTACGCCGAATCGGGCATGCAGGAAAAGGCCGAGGAGTTCCGCGCGGCCGGGGCGCAGGTCTACCGGCAGGAATGAGCCGGCGGGGCGGAGCGGGGCCGGACGGTGCGCGCCGGGCATGGTCCGGCGCGACCCGCTATTCTCGCCGCATCGCTCCCCGGGGAAAGGACGCCATGCCCGTTGCCATGACCACCCGCTGGCTGGCCATCGCCCGCCGGCATCCGTCGGCCTGGTTGCTAGGCATCCAGCTGCTGGCCGTGCTGCTGTATCCCGCCCTGGATGAAACCGCGGGGGGGCGGGCACTGGTCGGCGCCTTCGGCATGGCGGTACTGGGGCTTGCCTTGTGGGTCGTGCAGCGCAGCCCGCTCGGGACCTGGCTGGCCCTGCTGCTGGCCATTCCGGCCGTGGTGTTTTCCCTGGCCGGGGTCTGGCTGGACAAGCCGGCCCTGGCCACCACCGCGCAACTGCTCGAGAGCCTGCTGTATTTCTATACGGCCGGCGCACTGACGGCCTACATGCTGCAGGACCATAAGGTGACCCGCGACGAACTGTTCGCTGTGGGCGCCACCTTCACGCTGCTTGCGTGGGCGTTCGCGTTTGCATTCTCGGTGTGCCAGCAGTGGTATCCGGGCAGTTTCGCCGGCACCGGCGAGGGCGATCTGCGCAGCTGGATGGAACTGCTTTATCTCAGCTTCAGCTTGCTGTCCGGCGTGGGATTGAGCGATGTGGTGCCCCTGCATCCACAGGCTCGCGCACTGGTCATGCTGGAGCAGTTTTCCGGCGTGATGTACGTAGCTTTGGTGGTGTCGCGGCTGGTCGGATTGACCATGCTCAAGCGCTCATGAAAATGAACGCCACTTAAAAATTTCGCGCCCGCAGGGGCGCGAATGGTGAAGCTTTTTATCTGAATGCGTCGGCGAGAGAGAGCCTGTTGTTCACTTCGCGATAGTGCGGAGTAACCGGCTTAGGCTAATATTCGCGCGCATCTTTTTTTTTGCGCTTTGCGCCGATGCCGTGTGCCGAGTCTGGCTTTTTGCTGTACCCAAGGATGGGGGCGCCATGAATGTCCTCGGGTTTGAAACTGTCTTGGCCGCATAGCAGAGGATGAACAGCAGCGATTATCCAGCCCCGGAAGCCGACATGATCCTGGTCGGCCAGTGCCGTGTCAGCCTGTCTTCGCGTGAAGTACAGGTGCCCGGTACGCGTCGTCTGCGCCGCTTGACTCCCAAGGCGCTGGGCGTGCTGCGCCTTCTCATGCGCCAGCCGGGGCGGGTGGTCACCCGTGAAGAGCTGTTCGCCGAGGTCTGGCCGGACACGCTGCCCACCAACGACGTGCTGACCCAGGCGGTGACGCAGCTGCGCAAGGCGTTCGCCATCGGTGAGGACAACGGCACCGCCTACATCGAGACCATCGCCAAGAGTGGTTACCGGCTGCTGGTTCCGGTGACGCTGCTCGATCCGGAACACGCCCTGGAGGCCGATGCGCCGCCCCTTCCGCTTCCCGGTGAGGCAACGGATCCTGCGCTGCCGGCATTCCCGTTACCGGCCGGCGATGTTCCGCGGCGTTACCGGCGGCTGCGGCAGGCCCTGTTCTGGGGCGCCGGCGCCTGCCTGGTGGTGGCCGTGCTGCTGCTCACCTACCTGCTGGCCACGCGCGAGCCACCGCCGACCGCACTGGAAGCGGCGGTGGAAGACGGAACGCGGGTGATCGGCAGCCCGGAGCGCCCGTACCGGCTGATTACCGCAAGCGCCGGCTTTGAAACCTACCCGACGCTGTCCCCCGACGGTTCCCAGGTTGCCTATGAGGCGGCCAGTGACGGCGAAGGCAGCGGCAGTGCGATCAAGGTACAGACCTCGGGGAACACCCCGGCACGCCTGCTCGTCGCACCGCCGGCCGGGGCCAGTGACCGTTTCCCGAGCTGGTCGCCGGACGGGCGTGAAATCGCCTTTGCCCGGTTCGGGGAGGACGGCAGCTGCCAGGTGTTGATTGCCAGCGCCACCGGCGGTGACGTGCGCCAGGCGACCCGCTGTGACGGGACCGAACTGCTGAGTTTCGACTGGACACCGGACGGTCGCGGGCTGGTGTTCGGCAGCATGGTGGGCCGGTTCGCGCACAAGGGCATCCGGGTGCTGGACCTTGCCAGCGGGCAGTGGCGGGCGTTGGAGTACCCGGTCAGCGACGACGATTACGACTATGCGCCCCGGTTCTCGCCGGATGGCCGCTGGCTGGCCTTCGTCCGCAACCCCCAGCTGGGTGACCTGTGGCGCATGCCGGCCAATGGCGGGGTTCCCGAGCGCCTGACGGAGGATGCCGCCGAGATCCGCGGCTGGGCCTGGCTGTCGGACAGCCGGCACATCGTGTTCGGCCGTCGCGTGGACAGCGAGGTCCGCCTGTACTACCTGGATGGCGACAAACGCACCCTGCGCGACGTCGGGCTGGATGACGCGCAGTGGCCGGCCGTCTCCCGGCGGGGGGACATGCTGGCCTTCGTCCACCGGCGCGCCCAGTTCGGGGTGTTCCGCATGTCCCTGCAGGGCAGCGCGGCCACGCGCCTGTTCCCGTCCAACGGCCGTGATGGCCAACCGACGCTGTCGCCCGATGGCCAGCACCTGGTATTCACGTCGGACCGTTCCGGCACGTTCGCGCTGTGGTGGGCCGACCTGAAGCGGCCCGATTCGCTGCGCCCGGTGGAAGGGCTGCGGCCGGAAACCCGGCAGGCCCCGGACTGGTCACCGGACAGCCGTCAGCTGCTGGTGGTCGGGCGGGATGACCATGGCAAGGCCACCGTCTACGAGATCGCCCCCCGCGACGATCATCTCCAGGCGCTGCCGATCCCGGTCGTGCAGCCCTTGCAGGCCCTGTATACCGACCAGCCCGGGCACCTGCTGGTCATCGAGCGCGATGCTGAACAGCGGATCCGCCTGAGCCTGTTCGATCGCAGCAGCACGCCGTGGCGCCGGCTCGCCAGCCTGGAAGGCGTTTCGCAGGCCCGCTTCGACGCCCAGCATGGACGGATCCTGTTTACCCGCCTGGCGGCCAGTGGTCTGTGGTCGGTCGACCCGGGCCTGGATGCGGCCAGCGTGCGCCAGATCAGCACCGACCAGCCCACCCGCTGGCGCTACCGGACCTGGACGGTGGCCCGCAGTGGCGGCATCGATTACCTGGCCAGCAGCCGGGATTGCAGCACCGAACTGGTCCGCCTGCAGGAAGACCAGGCGCCGCTGTCGCGTTGTCTGGACGCGGGGCGGTTGAGTGCGAGCAACGGTTTCAGCGCCAGCGCTGACGGAAATGACCTGTTCCTGGCCCTGGCAGTCACCGATGGGGCGGACATCGGGGTGATGCGCTTGCCGGAAATGCCCCAGGTCCCGTTTTTGGCCATTCCCAACGCATTGATCTGGAAGGGAAAAGGGTCTTCGTAACTTTTTCGTGCCGATCTCGCATCGAATTCGGATCAATCTCGGCGGACTTTCCTGCGCCGAACCGCCCGACTTGGCAAAACAGGGGCCTGTTCCTGGCAAATCCCTGGTGAGTCATGCGTCAACTCTCGCTGGCCGATCGCGGCCAAACCCTGTCCCTCGACAAGGCAATCGATGACACCGCCCCGGTCTGCATGGGGGTGGCCCGGCTGGGCAGCCTGCAGACCTCCGGTACCTGCTTCACGGTCTGGATGCAGTTGCGCGGCAGCGCTTGGGTCGAGGCCAAGGAGGGGCGCTTCCGCCTGCGCCGGGGCGAATGGATCGCGTTCGAGAAGGAATCGCGGCCGCTGGTCCAGGCGGGCCGCAACGGGCTGTGCATCGGCCTGAACCTGAACGCTGAAGCGCTGCGTGCCCTGACCGAGATGGCCGACTGCGGCCTGTATGCCGGCCGGGGGCGGATGGGGCGTGCCGAATCGCGCATCGGCCTGCGCCTGTGGCGCGATGCACTGGCCAGCGGCCTGCCGGCCCAGGCCCTGCGCCCGCTGCTGCTGCACCTGGCCTCGTTGCAGCTGGGCCTGGCCGACAACGTGCAGCGCTGCCCGGGCCGTTCGCGCAGCCGCAAGCGCCAGGTGTTCGGCCGCATGCAGCGTGCGCGCCTGTACCTGGAAGGCAACAGCCACCGGGTGGTGCGCATCGGTGAACTGGCCGAGCTGACCAACTTCTCCAGCTGGTACCTCTCCAAGACGTTCCAGAGCCTGTACGAGGAAAGTCCCCAGTCGTTGTCGGCGCGCCTGCGCCTGGAACGTGCGGCCGACCTGCTGCGCGACACCGACATGATGGTGGGCGAGGTAGCCGCCGCCAGCGGTTTCGACAACTGCTGCAGCTTCGCCCGTGCGTTCCGCGCCCGCTATGGTCAGTCCGCCTCGCGGTTCCGCGAAAGCGTGGGTCTGCTGTCGCCACATTCGGCAAAGTCTCTGGGCGGGTCGCGCAAAAACATCGTTGCAACGCGATCGTAACGTTTTGGGGCGTTTTAACACGCCACTAACGTACTTGGAGAGATTGATGAACTTTCGCACCCCCGCCGTGCGGCTGGGCCTGCTGCCCGCCGGCATCGCGCTGGCGCTGAGCCCGAGCTTCGCCTCGGCACAGGACGCCACCGCCGGCACCAGCGGCACCACCAACCTGGACCGCATCTCGGTCACCGGTTCGCGCATCCGCCAGGCGAGCATGGAAACCGCGCAGCCGGTCATCGCGCTGCAGCGGTCCGATATCGAAAAGCAGGGCTTCACCAGCGTTGCCGATATCGTGCAGAACCTTGCCGCCACCGGCTCGCCGGCGATCAGCCGCGCCGATGCCCTGTCGTCCGGTGAAGAGGTGGGCGGCCAGTATGTCGACCTGCGCAACCTCGGCCCGCAGCGCACCCTGGTGCTGCTGGACGGCAAGCGCATGGGCGTCAGCTCCGGCGGCTACACCGACCTGGCATCGATCCCGACCTCGATCGTCGAGCGCGTGGAAGTGCTGACCGACGGCGCATCGGCCATCTACGGCTCCGATGCCATTGCCGGCGTGGTCAACATCATCACCCGCAAGAACTTCGACGGCCTGGAAGCCAGCGTCTACCGCGGCCAGTACGGCCAGGGCGATGGTGACAAGGAAACCTACAACTTCGTCTACGGCATGACCAGCGACCGTGGCTCGCTGACCCTGGGTGCCGAATACAGCGATGAAAAGCCGGTCTATGCCAAGGACCGCGATTTCAGCGCTTCGCCGAAGGGCCCGAACCACCCGGTGCCGGTCAACGGCAACGCCAACGGCTGGTCGGCGATCACCGAAAAGGGCGTGCTGGTCAACAACGGCAACTTCGTCCTGAACCCGGGTGCCGATCCGACCAACATCGCCAACTACCACGCGCTGGGTGATGCCGACCTGTCCAACCCGTCGCAGCAGATGTTCCTGCAGACGGGCATCAAGCGCCGTTCGGTGTTTGCCAACGGCCAGTTCGACTTCACCGACAACATCCGTGGTACCGCCAACGTTCTGTACACCGAGCGTGAAGCGCTGCAGCAGATCGCCGGTTACCCGTACCGTTCCTCGGCCTTCGGCACCCCGATGTCCAAGGACAGCGCGTTCAACCCGCTGGACCAGGACGTGAACTTCATGCGTCGCACCTGGGAAATGCCGCGCCAGACCAAGTCCGAACTGAACACCCTGCGCTTCAGCGCCGGCCTGGAAGGTTCGTTCCAGTTCGCTGACAAGTTCTGGGACTGGGATGTCGGCTACGTCTACAACCGCAACAAGGGTGTGAAGACCGGTACCGGCAACCTGTTCATCCCGAATGTGCAGAACGCGGTCGGTCCGTCCTTCATCCAGAACGGCGTCGCCTACTGCGGTACGCCGGGCAAGGTCATCCAGGGCTGCGTGCCGTGGAACCCGCTGCTGGGCTACGGCCAGGGCGGCCCGGGCTCGCTGAGCAACCCGGACCTGCAGAAGTACCTGTTCCTGCCGACCCACGACACCTCGCTGACCACCTCCAAGGTCTACAGCGCCAACATCAGTGGCTCGCTGTTCACCCTGCCGGCCGGTGACCTGTCGGTGGCTGCCGGTTACGAGCACCGCGAAGAGCAGGCCGAGTACAACCCGGATGCCCTGCTGCAGTCGGGCCTGAGCACCGACCTGGCCGGTGCCTCCACCGCCGGTGGCTACAAGCTCAACGAGTTCTTCCTGGAACTGAACGTGCCGATCCTGGCGGACCTGCCGTTCGCCAAGGAACTGTCGGTGGACATGGCCGGCCGTTACTCGGACTACAACACCTTCGGCAGCACCTTCAACAGCAAGTTCGGCCTGAAGTGGAAGCCGATCGACGACCTGCTGGTCCGCGCCACCTACGCCACGGGCTTCCGTGCGCCGACCGTGGCCGACCTGTACGGTGGCACCTCGCAGACCTTCGACAAGTACACCGATCCGTGTGATACGTCCTTCGGCGCGGCGGTCAGCAACCCGGCCGTGGCAGCCCGCTGCTCGGCGGTCGTGCCGGCCGGCTTCCGCCAGCAGGCGTCCGGTGGCGTCGATGCCAGCGGCCCCGGGTCGCAGTCGAACTACGCCTACCTGTCCGGTTCCAACCCGAACCTGCAGCCGGAAACCTCCAAGACCTGGACGGCGGGCCTGGTGTACAGCCCGAACTTCGTGCAGGGCCTGGACATCAGCCTGGACTGGTGGAAGATCCGCATCAACAACGTGATCGCCGCCGAGTCGGTGACCTCGATCCTCAACCAGTGCTACATCCTGAACAACCCGAATGCCTGCGCGCGCATCGTGCGTGATCCGGAAGAGGGTGGCCAGGTTACCGATGTGACCCGTACGCTGATCAACGGCGGCTACCAGGAAACCGCAGGTTACGACCTGGGCGTCCGTTACCGCCTGCCGGAATTCTCCTTCGGCAGCTTCATCATCGACTGGAAGACGACCTACGTCGACTACCTGGCGTTCAAGCGTGACAACGAAGTGCAGACGGCCGTCGAACAGCACACCGGCTGGGGCACGGGCGACTGGGGCGGCAACTTCCGCGTGCGTTCGAACCTGAACGTCGATTGGAGCCTGGGCAACTTCGGCGTGAACTGGGGCGTGCGTTACTACTCCGGCCTGAAGGAAGAGTGCGCGTACGATCGCAACGGTGGTCCGGAGTGCGATGATCCGGGCTTCTTCTCCAGCTACACGCAGGCCATCCCGGTGCGCCACACCGGTTCGAACACCTTCCACGACCTGCAGGTGCGTTACAACACCCCGTGGAACGCCACCATCTCGGCTGGCGCGAACAACGTGTTCGATCACCAGGGCCCGACGATGTACAGCGAGCCGAACTCGAGCTTCTCGTACTACGGTGGCTTCGATATCGGTCGCTTCTACTACATGAAGTACACCCAGCGCTTCTGATCCATCCAGGCGCAGCAGTACCAGGAGGGCGGGCCGCAAGGCCCGCCCTTCTTCTTTCCGGGGCGCTGCCGGTGAAAAGGGCAAGGGGGGCGGTGTCGCTCCGCACCGGCGCGCCAGGCGCGCAGCAGGCACGGCCGTGCCGCCTGGGCGCGGCCCGGCGGGGATCGCAAGGGACAGCAGGGGCCGGTGCCGCCGCAGCGGCCCGGCAGGTCAGTTTTCGCCGTCGACCAGGCCCATCAGGGCGTTGGCATGCTCGCGCCATTGCGGCAGGCGGTTGAGCACGCCGGCACGCTGCAGGTACTCCTCGTCCACCGGATCGCCGTTGACCAGGGCCAGGGCGACGTGCACGGCACCGGTGACCCAGAAGCTGCGCGTGGCGGCACGCTGGGGGTGCAGGTGGAAGGCCACCGCTTCGATGATCGCCATCGGCAGGCCCCACAGGCCCAGCAGGTAGGCGCCGGCCTCGGCGTGGCCCGGGCGCAGGTCGCCGGCCAGTGCCGGTTCGCTGCGTTCATTGCGCACGCCGGGCAGCAGCAGCCCGATATCGGCCAGCAGGGCGGCCGTCGCTCCCAGCTCGGCGCTGGATTCGGGCAGCAGCTTGGCGGCCAGTCGCGAGGCAAGCAAGGCGCGCTGCTGCAGCGAGTTGCGTTCGGCCGCCGACAGCGTGGGCGCGGAGAAGACTTCGCTGGCCAGCACCAGGTCACGCAGCGTGGACAGCCCCAGCCGGGTCACCGCGGTACGCAGGTCGGAAATGGTGCGGCCCTGGCTGAAGAAGGCCGAATTGGACAGCTGCAGCACCTTGGCGGCGATGGCCGGATCGGCAGCGACCAGCCGTGCCACATCGGCGCTGTCGGTATCGTCATCATGTTCCAGCGCCTGGGTCAGGCTCAGGTACAGGTGCGGGGGCGAGGGCAGTTTCTCGATGCGGCCGATCGCATCACGCAGCCGCGGGCTGTCGAGCAGCTCGCGCAGTTCTTCCAGGCTGGTCAGTGCTTCCAGCAGCACTTCCGGGGCCAGTGGCAACGGCAGGAAGCGGTGGGCCACGCCGATCAGGCGCGCCGGTGGGGGCCGCGAGCCCTGCTGGGCATCGATCAGGGCGATGCGGATGGTTTCCGGGCGCAGCGTGCGGATCTGCCCCAGCAACGTGGTGGCATTGAGATCGGGCAGGTACGGGCACACGATCACCGCATCCACGCCATGCGCGGCGACCGCGTTCATCGCGGTGTGGCCATCGGCGGCGGTGAGCGGTTGCCACTCTTCCCCAAGTGCGGCAATGAATTCAATCAGCTCGGCCGGCAGGCTGGCTGCATCCCCAACAAGCAGAATACGCACGACACGGTCCCCTGTCTGATCGTGATGGCGACATCGCGATCCTTGTGAAGTGACGCAATTTACCTAAAACGGCCCGTCCAGTGACGGGCCGTGTCAACGAAACGTGAACTGCATCGCCCCCGGGGGTATTCCGGTGGCGGTGCCGTTCAGGCCTGTCTCAGGCCTTGCCGTCGAGGAAACGCTGGTGCGCTTCGGTCAGGATGGCCTTGGCTTCGGCAGCGCCGCCCCAGCCGTCGAGCTTGACCCACTTGCCCTTTTCCAGGTCCTTGTAGTGCTCGAAGAAGTGGCCGATGCGCTCCAGCCAGTGGCTGGACACCTGCTCGATGTCTTCCACGTGGGCATAGCCGCTGAAGATCTTGGCGACCGGCACGGCGAGGATCTTTTCATCGCTGCCCGCTTCATCGCTCATCTTCAGCACGCCCACCGGGCGGCAGCGCACCACCGAGCCCGGCACCAGCGGCAGCGGCAGCACGACCAGCACGTCGGCCGGGTCGCCATCGCCGCACAGGGTGCTGGGCACGTAGCCGTAGTTGCACGGGTAGCGCATCGGGGTGGACAGGATGCGGTCGACGAAGATCGCGCCGGTTTCCTTGTCCACTTCGTACTTCACCGGCTCCGAGTCCTTCGGGATCTCGATGATGACGTTGATTTCTTCCGGCGGGTTCTTGCCGGGGGAGACGAGTTCCAGACCCATGGTGTGCTCCGGGGGGTAGAGAAGGGGGGCGAATTGACCCCCCATTTTATGCCTTCGGCGGCCATCGTGCAGGCCGGTGATGGCCTACGCGCGTTTGCGGCACCGGCTGATGGAGCGGCAGGGCGTCGGCTGATGGGCCCTCGCTGCGGGGACGGGCACGCTGCGGGCTGGTCTCCCGGAGCGTTTCCATGCCGTCTTTCTTCCCTTTCCGGCGCTGCGGTGCCCGTGTCGTGCGCCGTGTCGCCGCAGCGCTGGTGGTGCTGGGCATGCCGCCGGCCACCGCACTGGCCCATCATGTCGACCTGGTCGATTTTCCGTCCGGCGAGGCCAACTGGGACCGCTTCTACGCACTGGAAGCGGCCCTGATGCGCGGTTTCGATGCGTACTGCGCCGACACCCTCTGCGAAGGCGAGTACAGCAACCTGCAGGTCATGCAGTTCCGCTGCGCGGTGGACAGCGGGCGGGGCACGGTGCGCCGCTGCGCCTGGGTGGTGGTGGCCAGCGAGGTGCATGTCGATCCTGTCACGGGCCACCTGCAGCCGGACACCCCGCGCTGGGTGTGCCCGGTGGAACTGGGCCCGGGGGTGCGGGTGGAGCGTTTCCATGCCGCACTGGCGCAGCCTGATGGCATGCTCGAACCCCTGCCCGGGTCGGGCGTGGGGCTGTTCACCGGCCTGGCCGCGTGCCTGCAGGGCCAGGGCAATGTCCGGAGGGCTGGCTGATGGTCCGTCCTTCCGCCCGCGTACTGATGGCCTGCCTGGTGCTGGCCCTGCCGGCCACGCAGGCCGCGCCTGCCTATGTGGACGCGCGGCTGTATCCGTCGCAGGCTGCCGGCTGGGAGCGCTTCCGGGCGGTCGAGCGCGCGCTGGTCCGCGGTTTCGACAACGTCTGTGGCGATACCTTTTGCGAAGGCGAGTACTACAACCTGCGGCCGTTGCGCCTGCGCTGTTCGGTGCAGGCCGTTACCGGTGTGCTGGCCGGCTGCCTCTGGACCTTCACCGGCAGCAATGCCGGGGTGGAGCGGCGCAGCGGCCGCATCACGGTGGATGTACGCCACTATGCCTGTGCGCTGCCGCTGGCCGCGGGCACGACACTGGAGGCGCTGCTGCAGGCGCTGGAAGCGGCGCCGCCCGGGGAGGCGCTGGACGTGCCGCTGCCGGGGACCCGGCAGACGGTCTACGACGGTCTGGTGGACTGCCTGTAGGGGGTGTCCGCAATGCAAACGTGACTGATTCGCATTAACGGAGTAGCATGCGCGCCGCCCGCCCTTCCACGTCGGCCTGCCCGCATGCCCTCCAACGCCGCCACCCTGACCGAACTGCTGATCCGTGAACGCCCGGCGCTGCTGCGCCGCGTGCAACGCATCCTCGGTGGCGACAGTGGCGCCGAGGATGTCATCCAGGCGGTCTGGTTCAAGGCGCGCGGGGTGGACAACGCGCAGACCATCGACAACCCCCGGGCCTACCTGTACCGGCTGGCGGCCAACCTGGCCACCGATCATGGCCGTGAATCGACCCGGCGCAGCCGCCTGCTGGCCGAGCACTACCTGTGGGGACCGGACGAAACGGTGTCCACCGAAGAACAGGCCATGGCCCAGGACGAGCTGCAGCGCGTGCTGGAGGCGGCAGGTCATCTGCCCGAACCGACCCGCACCATCTTCCATCTCAACCGCCTGCAGGGCCTGACCCAGGCCGACATCGCACGCCGCCTCGGCGTGTCGGTGACCACCGTGGAAAACCATGTGCGCAGCGCGTTGCAGCGCCTGGCCTGGGCGCGCAGCGGCCAATGATGCCGCGCACTTGGGGAAACGCATGGCCCCGTCGTCTTGATGGAAGGGCCGCCGATGCGGTCTAGTTCCCGTTCCTGTACCTGAATGTGCCCGCCTGCCAGCCCATGAGCCCGCCGAGCCTGCCACCGCCGCCATCCCATGACCTGCTTGCCGAACAGGCGCAGGCATGGATCGCATGGCTTGCCTCCGGCCACGTCGATGACCACCGGATGCACGAGTTCGAGCAGTGGCTGGCGCAGCCCGGCCATCGCCGCGCGTTCGAGCATGAGCGTGCGCTGTGGCGCAGTCTGGGCCCACGCCCGCCCGCGGCCACAACGCCGCCGGTACGGCGTGCCCGCCCGCTGCGCTGGGCGATGGCCGCTGCCGCGGTGCTGGCGCTGCTGGCCGTGGCACCGGATGCCTGGTTGCGGCTGCAGGCCGACCACCGCAGCAGCAACGTGGTGGAGGCGGTGCAGCTGCCTGATGGCAGCCAGGCCGTGCTGGACGCCGACAGTGCCATCCGCGTGCGCTTCGACGCTGACGCGCGACGCATCGAACTGCTGCGGGGCCGTGCCTGGTTCGCGGTCACTGCGGACCCGCAGCGCCGTTTCAGCGTGGTGGCCGGCAACGGTGTGGTCGAGGATATTTCCACCGTGTTCACCGTTGCCCGCGATGAGGCACAGGTGGAGACGCAGGTCGGGCAGGGCAGGGTACGCGTGGCCAGCCCGGCCGGTGGTGGCTGGACCTACCTGGATACCGGGCAGCGCGCACGCTACGGCGACGGTGGTGGCGTGGCGCGCCTGGCCGACATCGATGCCGACAGCGTCGGCGCGTGGCGCCACGGCGAACTGCTGCTGGAACAGGCCAGCGTGGCCGAGGCGGTGCAGTCGCTGGGGCGCTACCGCAGTGGGCCGACCTTCGTCCGCGGCGATCTGTCGCAGTTGCCGGCGGTGAGCGCCGCGCTGCGCATCGACCGCCCGGAGCAGGCGCTGGATGCGCTGGCGGCCACCGCCGGGCTGCAGGTCACCCGGCTGCCGCTGGGCGTGGCCATCGTCAGCGCCACGCCGCGCTGACCGCCTGTCCGCAGTGGCGTGCGATTGGCCTTGGGGCTGTCGCCGCGCCGTTCGTCTTACCCCCGACCGTACCCGCCGCCGCCACGTACGTCGCCGTGTCCGCGCCCGCCGCGGATGACGCCGCGTCTGCGGCACCGAATTCCTGACAGGTTCCTCCATGCTTGAGTCCTCCCGTCCGGGCCGCCTGCCGCGCCCGTCCCGCCTGTGCATCGCCCTGCTGGCCGCCGGCCTGGCCGTCGCTGCTGCCCCCTCCGCCCTGGCCCAGTCCGCGGCCAACGGCCACGCTGCCGTGCAGCGCTTCGACATTCCCGCCCAGCCGCTGGATGAAGCGCTGCGCCTGTACATGCGCCAGTCCGGCGTGCAGGTCGTCTATCCGGCCGCCCTGGCCGATGGCGTGACCTCGCGCGCTGTCAGCGGCAGCCTGTCTTCTGGCGATGCACTGTCGCGCCTGCTGCAGGGCAGCGGCCTGGTCGCACGCCGGGTCAGCGCCGATGCGGTGACGCTGGAAGCCGGTGCGCCGGCGCAGGCCGATGCCGGCGTGGTGGTCACCGACACGCTGAGCGTGGCCGGCGACCAGCGTGGCGGCGATGCGGGCGACAGTGATGCCAAGCGCGTGCTCGACACCTACCGCAGCACCGGCTCGACCGCTTTCATCACCCACCAGACGCTGGAATGCTTTCGCGGCACCTCGGTGGGCGACATCGTCAAGGGCGTGGCCGGCGTCACCGCCGGTGATCCGCGCGTGGGCAACGCGCTGGACCTGAACATCCGTGGCATCCAGGGCCAGAGCCGCATTCCGGTCATCATCGACGGTGGCCAGTCCACCATGGACACCTACCGTGGCTATGCCGGCCAGTCGCAGCGCACCTACCTCGACCCGGACCTGATCTCCAGCATCAGCATCACCAAGGGCCCGAGCCTGCAGGCCAACGCCTCCGGCGGCATCGGTGGCGTGGTGGAAATGGAAACGCTCAAGGCGCAGGACATCCTGCGCGAAGGCAAGGACGTCGGCTTCCGCATCCGTGGCGGCCTGTCCAGCGGCAGCGCCAACAACCTGCCGGCCTACGGTGCCACCCCGCGCACCGACAACCATGCCACCGGCAACCAGTTCTTCAACATCGCCGGTGCCGGCCACTGGGACCGCTTCGACCTGGTCGCCGCCTACGCCAAGCGCGATGTCGGCAACTACTTCGCCGGCCGCCGTGGCTACGAGGATTTCCCGCAGACCCGGCGCACCCTGGCACCGCTGAACCCGCCGAACACCGAAGTGTTCAACAGTTCGTCCAAGTCCGAATCGGCGCTGCTCAAGGGTACCTGGCGCATCGATGACGAACAGACCCTGGAAGCCGGCTACCGCCGCTACGAGGGCAACGCCGGCGAAATCATGGCCTCGCAGATCATCCGCGTGGACCGCGACCGCGTGCCGCAGTGGGACCCGGGCCACGTCGACATGGATGCCTACAACGTCCGCTACCGCTTCAAGCCGGACAACCCGCTGGTCGATTTCAAGGCCAACGCCTACTACACCCACATGGACAGCCTGATGTACAACGGGCTGACCGGCATCACCCCGTGGTTCTACGACCGCCGCACCGAGTGGTACGACGCGCCGACCTTCAACACCGACCCCGGTTACAAGGAGGCCTACCGCAACGAGCTGACCCAGAACCGCTTCGGTGTCGATGCCAGCAATACCTCGCTGTTCGATACCGGCGCCGGCCTGTTCACGCTGAACTACGGCGTGTCCTTCAGCGACGAGGACGTCAAGCCGGGCCCGCATTCGCCGCGCATGCAGGACGATCTGGTCAACAAC
Organism: Stenotrophomonas sp. 24(2023); assembly: GCF_030913365.1. NCBI lineage: Bacteria > Pseudomonadati > Pseudomonadota > Gammaproteobacteria > Lysobacterales > Lysobacteraceae > Stenotrophomonas > Stenotrophomonas sp. 24(2023). The sequence goes on along the minus strand of NZ_CP133160.1, from coordinate 1,050,952 downwards.
CGCTTCCTGCGCAATGCCGGCCGCAAGGAATACAGCGGCGTGTTCTCCGCCAAGTTCGAACCGGACGAGCACTGGGAATTCATGCTGGGCGGCCGCTACAACCATGTGAGCGTGCATGACCGCAACCAGCTGGCCACGGTCACCGCCACCAGCGTGCAGGGCCAGTACCGCTATACCGACCTGCTGTTCGGCAACCCGGCCAAGCCCTCGTGGCGCGACAAGCGCATCGCGCTGGTCAACTGGTACCCCGATGCCAACGGCAACTTCACCAACGATTCGCTGCTGGCCTCGCCGTACAAGCACGGTACCGTGGCCGACCTGGTGGGCTGGAACTACTTCAGCGCCGGCAAGCCGCAGGACCTGGAGGTGCCGACCGCCTGGAGCTGGTCCGATCCGATCCGTCGCCGCGACAGCGCGTTCATGCCCAGTGCCAGCGTCACCTACCGCTTCAACGAAGATGCGATGGTCTACGTGAAGTACAGCGAGGGCGTGAAGCTGCCGAGCCTGTTCGAGACCACGCTGGGCCTGTTCACCGCGGCCAAGCCGACCGGCGAGCTCAAGCCCGAACGTGCGAAGACGCTGGAGGTGGGCGCGAGCATCGTGCGCAACGACCTGTTCTTCGGCGGCGACCAGGCGGCGTTCAAGCTGGCCTACTTCAATACCCGCATCAACGACCTGATCACCCGCGACTACACCAACATCTCCGCCGGCCTGATCCGCAACGTGGACAAGTTCAAGGTGTCCGGGCTGGAGTTCCAGTCCACCTATGACACCGGCAAGGTCTTTGCCGACCTGTCCGCGCATTACTACTTCAAGGCCAAGACCTGCGCGCCGGACATCGCCGCCGGCCTGCGTGCCGATGCGGTGAAATGGGGTGACAAGGAAGCGATGGCCACGCCGGACTGCGTCGATGGCGGCTTCGAAGGGTCCTACACCAACACCCAGAACCCGCCCAAGTTCAACCTCAATGCCACCCTGGGCGCGCGCCTGTTCGACCAGCGCCTGACCTTCGGCGTGCGCGCGGTGCACAACAGCGGGCCCATCAGCGAACTGGACAAGAGCTGGAACAAGGGCCTGTCGGCCATCCAGCAGCTGTACCGCGCCGAGACCATCTATGACCTGTTCGCCAGCTACCGCTTCAGCGACCAGTTCAACGTGGACTTCAACGTGGACAACGTGCGCAACCAGTACTACCTGGACCCGCTGGCACTGGGCGTGATGCCTGCACCGGGCCGCGCGCTGCGGTTGGCGCTGACCTACCGCTACTGAGCGGGTGCGTCCCGGCGCCGGCCGCCGGGACACTCCGGTCCACCGGCAGGACGACGGCCACGCAGCAAGGCGTGGCCGTCGTGCAGGCAGGGGCGGGTGGCCCCGCCCGGGCCGGGAATGGATGAGATTCGTTCTCGTTTGGGAGTATGCTGTGCCTGTTGCCGGGTGCACGCTGACCCGTGCGGACAGGGCAGGGCGAACGCGATCTTGGGGAAGGGCCCCCCGGCGGACGTCTTCCAGTCACGTCCCTGCCTGATGCCCCTGCGGCGCGCAGTGGACACCCCTACCGCCGTCCTGTTGCACATGCCATGACCACGATCGACACCACCGCCGTCCCCACCCGCAGCCAGCGCCTGAAAGCAGCGACCAGCAGCACCCATGATTCGCTGGACAAGCGCATCATGTCCGAGGACATCTTCGCCAGCCGCGACCGCTTCGCCCGTTTCGTGCGCGTGCAGTACCGCTTCCACCGTGACATCCAGGCGCTGTACGCCGCGCCGGTGCTCGGTGCCCTGCTGCCGGACCTGGCCGAGCGCCAGCGCCTGGCCCAGATCGCCAAAGACCTGGGCGACCTGCAGCAGTCCCTGCCGGCGGATGCTGCGCCGGCCGTCGCCGCCGATGTCGAGCTGGCCCGCGCACTGGGCTGGCTGTACGTGGCCGAAGGCTCCAACCTGGGCGGTACCATCCTGTTCAAGATGGCAGCCAAGCTGGGCCTGGGCGCCGGCTTCGGCGCCAGCCACCTGGCCGCGCACCCGGATGGCGCGGCGCGCCACTGGCGCCAGTTCACCGCCGCGCTGGATACCGTGCCGCTGACCGATGCACAGGAAGCACAGGCCATCGAAGGCGCCAACGCCGCCTTCCGTACCGTGCGGGGTTATGTCGAGGAGGAATTTGCGTGAATGCCGGGCAGCTGTGGCGCATGACGGCGGACCGCCCGCGATGATCCGCTGGTTCTGGTTCTTCGTGGGCTGGCTGATGGTCGCCCTGGGCATCATCGGGGCACTGCTGCCGGTGATGCCCACCACCATCTTCCTGATCCTGGCGGTGTGGTGCTTCTCGCGCTCGTCGCCGCGTTTTGAAGCCTGGCTGCTGAACCACCCGCGCTACGGCCGCCCGCTGCGGCAATGGAAGGAACAGGGCGCGATCAGCCGCAAGGGCAAATGTTTCGCCGGTGGCGGCATGGCCCTGGGCTACGTGCTGTTCTACCTCGGTGCCCATCCCAGCTGGAAGCTGGCGCTGGGCGTGGGCCTGTTCTTCATCGCCAGCGCGGCCTACGTGCTGTCGCGGCCCGCCCCGCGTGAGCTGCCTGCCACTGTCGACGCGCCGCCGTGACGCGGCCACCGGTCGCAGGCTGCTGCCGTGCGATCGATGGCCGATGCCCCATCATGCGCGGTCGCGCCCGTCGCGGCCTGCGCCTTCCCTGAATGACGATCCGGATGTTCCCCATGCCTGTTGATGTTCTGCCGCTTGCCACTGCCACTCCCGTGCTGACGCCGTGGGGCATGTACCTGGCTGCCGATGCCGTGGTGAAGGCGGTGATGATCTGCCTGGCGCTGGCCTCGCTGGCGACCTGGACGGTGCTGATCGCCAAGACACTGGAACTGGGCCGCATCGGCCGCGGCCTGCGCGCGGCGCGGCAGGTGCTGGTGGGCAGCGGCACGCTGGCCGAGGCCGGGCATGAGGCCGCGCTGCAGCAGGGGCTGGCGCAGCAGATGCTGGAGGCCGCACGCACCGAGCTGCGCCTGTCGGCCGATGCCCACGGCCATGACGGCACCAAGGAACGGCTGGCCTCGCGGCTGGAACGCATCGAACTGGCCAACACCCGCCAGCTGCGCAATGGTACCGGCGTGCTGGCCAGCATCGGCGCGGTAGCGCCGTTCGTGGGCCTGTTCGGTACGGTGTGGGGCATCATGAACAGCTTCGTCGGCATTGCCGCGTCCAACACCACCAACCTGGCGGTGGTCGCACCGGGCATCGCCGAGGCACTGCTGGCCACGGCGATGGGCCTGGTCGCGGCGATTCCCGCGGTGGTGATCTACAACCACTTCAGCCGCCGGCTGGCGGTGTTGCGCGCGCTGTCGGGGGATATTTCCGCCAGCGTGCAGCAGATCGTGTCGCGCGACCTGGATCGCGGCCACGCGCTGCTGCGCAACGCGGCCTGAGGCGCGCCATGGCAATCCGTACTTCCCGCGACGATGACGACGGCCTGGACGAAGTCCATGACATCAATGTCACCCCCTTCATCGACGTGATGCTGGTGCTGCTGATCATCTTCATGGTGGCCGCACCACTGGCGACCGTGGACGTGCCGGTGGAGCTGCCGGCCAGTGCGGCCACGCCGCAGCCGCGCGATGCCGAGCCGGTGTTCCTGACCGTGCAGGCCGACCTGTCGCTGCGCCTGGGCGAGGCCACCGTCGATGCTGCCGGCCTGGCCGCCGCGCTGGACCAGCGCACCGGTGGCGATCACGCGCAGCGCATCTTCCTGCGCGCGGACAAGCGCGTGGCCTACGGCGACCTGATGGAAACGATGAACACGCTGCGTCGCGCCGGGTACCTCAAGGTGGCCCTGGTCGGGGTGGAGCAGGCCGCGCAATGACCGGCCTGGGGTCTTCCCGGCTGCGCTGGGGCGGCAGCTTTGCCGTGGCCGTGCTGCTGCATGTGCTGGTGATCGGCATCGTGCTGTGGTGGTCGCTGCGCGCGCCGCCGCCCGTGGCCGATGTGCTGCCGCCGGAAGCGGTGATGGTCGATCTGGCCGAGGTGCCGGAAGCGCCGCCCGCACCGCCCACCGAGATTCCACCGGGGCCGCCGCAGCAGCAACAGCAGCGCAGCGAGGCCGAGCCGACGCCGAAACCGCGTGAGCCGCTGCCGCCGGACGTGGTGCCGGAGGTGGCCGAGCCCTACACGCCGCCGAAGGCGCAGCAGCCCGACAAGGCCGCCGACCAGGCCACGGTGGACCAGACCCTGGCGCCGCCGCACGTGAGCGCGCATGCCAGTGAACGTTACGCGGCGGCGGTGACCACCGCCGGCCAGCAGAGCCAGGCCGCCGTGACCTGGCAGGGGCTGCTGCTGGGGCACCTGGAAAAGTACCGGCGCTACCCGCGCGTTGCCGAACGCCGTCGCGACGAGGGCGTGGTCTACGTGCGTTTCAGCGTGGACCGCCGCGGCAATGCCAGCAACGTGCGTATCGGCCGCAGCAGCGGCAAGGATGCGCTGGACCAGGCCACCCTGGAAACCGTCGCACGCGCTACGCCGGTACCGGCGCCGCCGGACGATGTGCCCGGCGACCCGGTGGAAGTGATGGTGCCGGTGGCGTTTTTCCTGCGCGGGCGTTGACCTGCACGGCATCCACGCATGGCGTGGATCTACCGGGATGCGCGCTGTATCCACGCATGGCGTGGATCTACCGGGGGGCGCGCTGTATCCACGCATGGCGTGGATCTACCGGGGGAGCGCGCTGCCTCCACGCTGGGCGTGGAGGCAGGGTAGAGCCAGGCCATGCCTGGCTGCGGCCCACCGGCCGGGTACCGCAGAGCCACGCGTGGCGCGGCGCTACAGCAGCGGCACCAGCAGCAACGCCACGATGTTGATGATCTTGATCAGCGGGTTGATCGCCGGGCCGGCGGTGTCCTTGTACGGGTCACCCACGGTATCGCCGGTCACCGCGGCCTTGTGCGCTTCGCTGCCCTTGCCGCCGAAATGGCCATCCTCGATGTACTTCTTGGCGTTGTCCCACGCACCGCCGCCGGTGGTCATCGAAATGGCCACGAACAGGCCCGTCACGATCGTGCCGATCAGCAGCCCGCCCAGCGCACGCGGCCCCAGCAGCAGGCCGACGATCACCGGTACCACCACCGGCAGCAGCGAGGGCAGGATCATTTCGCGGATCGCCGAGCGGGTCAGCATGTCCACGGCGCGGTCGTACTGCGGCTTGCCGGTGCCCTGCATGATGCCGGGAATCTCGCGGAACTGGCGCCGCACTTCCTCCACCACCGCACCGGCCGCGCGGCCGACCGCTTCCATCGCCATCGCGCCGAACAGGTAAGGAATCAGGCCGCCGATCAGCAGGCCGATGATGACCGTGTGGTCGCTCAGGTCGAAACGGAATTCCTGCCCGGGATGCGCGGCCTGCAGGTTGTGCGTGTAGTCGGCGAACAGCACCAGCGCGGCCAGCGCCGCCGAACCGATCGCATAGCCCTTGGTCACCGCCTTGGTGGTGTTGCCCACCGCATCAAGCGGGTCGGTGATGTCGCGGATCTCCGAGGGCAGTTCGGCCATCTCGGCGATGCCGCCGGCGTTGTCGGTGATCGGCCCGTAGGCGTCCAGGGCCACGATCATGCCGGCCATCGACAGCATCGCGGTGGCGGCAATGGCGATGCCGTACAGGCCACCCAGCGCGAACGCGCCCCAGATGGCCGCGCACACCGCCACCACCGGCAGCGCGGTGGATTTCATCGAGATGCCCAGGCCGGCGATGATGTTGGTGCCGTGGCCGGTGGTGGAAGCCTGCGCCACGCGCTGCACCGGCTTGTACTGGGTGCCGGTGTAGTACTCGGTGATCCAGACGATCAGGCCGGTCAGCACCAGGCCGATCAGCGCGCAGCCGTACAGTGGCAGGGGGCCGTGCACGTTGTCAGCCATCAGGCCGGTGGTGATCGGGTAGAACGCGATGGCGGCCAGCACGCCGGAGACGATCACGCCCTTGTACAGCGCGCCCATGATCGAGCCGCCGGGCTTCACCTTGACGAACAGCGCGCCGATGATCGAGGCGATGATCGACACCCCGCCCAGCACCAGCGGGTAGAGCACCGCATTGGCGCCGGCCTCGGCCAGCATCAGGCTGCCCAGCAGCATGGTGGCGATCACGGTGACGGCATAGGTTTCAAACAGGTCGGCGGCCATGCCGGCGCAGTCGCCGACGTTGTCGCCGACGTTGTCGGCGATCACCGCCGGGTTGCGCGGGTCGTCCTCGGGGATGCCGGCTTCGACCTTGCCCACCAGGTCCGCGCCGACGTCGGCGCCCTTGGTGAAGATGCCGCCGCCCAGGCGCGCGAAGATCGAGATCAGCGACGAGCCGAACGCCAGCCCGACCAGCGCGTGCAGCGCCTGGTCCATCTGCAGCCCCAGCCGCAGCAGCAGCGCGTAGTAGCCGGCCACGCCGAGCAGGCCCAGCCCGACCACCAGCATGCCGGTGATCGCACCACCGCGGAATGCCACGTCCATGGCCGCGCTGATGCCGTTGCGTGCCGCTTCGGCGGTGCGCACGTTGGCGCGCACCGACACGTTCATGCCGATGTAGCCGGCCACGCCGGACAGCACCGCGCCCACCGCGAAGCCGATCGCGGTGTACCAGCTCAGGAAGAAGCCGACCAGCACGAACAGCACCACGCCGGCCGCCCCGATGGTCAGGTACTGGCGGTTGAGGTAGGCGCGTGCGCCTTCCTGGATGGCGGTCGCGATGGCGACCATGCGTTCATTGCCGGTGGGTTGGCGCAGGATCCAGCGCGCCGAGACGATTCCGAACAGGATCGCGAGGATGGCGCAGACCAGCGCCAGTGACAGCCCGTGACGTTCCAGCATTAGACCCCTCCGCAGAATGGATGGACATGCATCCAGTGGCGATGAACTTCACCACGAGGGGGACGACGGGTTGCAGCCTGGAACCAACCCGTGCCGACCGTTTCGGTCGTCCAACGTATGGCGGTGTTCAGCATTCCCTGGTGCCCGCAGTATGCGTGCACCGGCGCAAAGATGGTAGCGCCGGCCCGCGCACCGCCATGCGCGGGCCGCCTGCGGCCATCCCGTCGCTGCCTTTGCACCCCGTTAAGCCACGCTCTGCAAGCCTGCACGCAGTCCCGTTGGAGAAAACCGCATGCGCCTGTCCCTCCTGTTGCTGGCCACGCTGGTGCCGGCCGTGCCGGTGCTGGCTGCCGAAACCCCGGAGCTGCAGCGTGCCGTCGGTGCCGCGCAGGCGGTAGGTGCCGTGCATACGCTGCGGCAGATTCCCGAAGCCTGCACCCGCCTGGAAGGTGAGTTCACCGGGGATGCCGCCACGCCGTACCGCTTCACCGCCGTACGCAGCAGCGAGCGCTGCCAGCCCCGTGCCCGTTTCGTCGATTACGCCACCGCCCAGCCCAGCCAGGCCAAGGGCTGGAAACTCAACGATGTCATCCGCGTGCCCCGTGCCGCGTGCCCGGCACAGCAGGCCGTGGTCCGTGTATGGCGCCTGCCGGGCGCGCAGGCGCCGCAACGGGATGGGCAGGGCCAGTCGCGCATCTACCTGGAAGAGGCCAAGCAGCAGGCAGCCGCCGGCACCATCGCACAGGTGCCGATGTTCACCGCGCAGCTGCAGGTGGAAGGCAAGGCCTGCCCGTAACCGCGCAGGGTGCCTGAACCACAACGGCCCGGGCGCGTGACACGCCCGGGCCGTTGTTCTCTGCGATGGTGCAGGGCCTCAGTTGCCCTTGCAGTCCTTCAGCCACAGCACGCGACCGATCTGGTCGTAGTGGTCGACCACGCCGGTCAGGGTGACCTTCTCGCGCGGTCGCAGCGCCAGTGCATAGGCGGTCTGGCTCGGGGCGAAGGCACAGGTGATGGCCACGCGCTCGAAATCGATGCCCGAGCTGCCGTCACCGGAAATCTCGAAGCCGGTGTTGTAGGTGCCGCCACTCTTGAGCACGCCGTTGACGCGGCCGCTGATGGCGTAGGTCTTGCCCTGGTAGCGCGGTTCGATCGCCGCCGGGTTGTCCTTGTGCTGGTTGCGCAGCTGGAAACCGAACTTGTCGGCGGTGATGTTCACCACCGAGGCCTGCGGCGTGGCCTTGGCCAGCTGCTCGCCGGCCTTGCCCGGCTTGACCTGGTTGAGCATCTTGCACATCTGCTCGCGGATGCCGTCGGCCGAACCGAAGGCGCCCTTGTTGAGCTTGACCATCATCCCCACCGTGCCGGCGGTGCCTTCGTTGGTGACGCTGACGATGATCGGAATCGGCTTGTGGGCCATGGTTTCCGGTTCTTCGATCAGCATCGAGCCGCCCTCGGCGTCTTCGCTGAGCACGTCCATGTTGGCGTTCTTGGCGATCACGCGCATCTGGCCGATGGCGCTCTTCACGCTCAGGTCCGGCTGGGTGACCGAGGCGGTGTAGGTGGTTCCGACCAGCGGGTTGCCCTTCTTCTGGAAGCTGCTTTCGCAGGTGGCGGCAAAGGCGGGCGTGGCGGCCGCGCACAGCAGCACGGCGAGCAGGGTTTGGCGCTTCATGGAATACGGTCCTTGTGGAATGACAGCACGCGCCCACACGGCAGTGGGCATGGTTCGACAGCGGCTTGCTTCGGCCCCTTGCGTCCCCCGGCCGGGCCCTGATTGTAGGGCGGCCATTCCCGCCATCGCAATGCGCCCGGCCGGCAGGGCCGGGCGCCTGTGGCTCAGCCCTCGAAGGGCGGCAGGGTCTTCTTCACGGCCACGTTCTTCAGCGTTACGTACTTCGGCAGGCCGTCGCTGCCGAAGGGAAGCGGTGCCTCGCCCTTGATCAGCGGCTGCAGGTAGGCACGGGCCTTGGCCGTGATGCCGAAACCATCGCGCCGGATGAAGCCGGCCGGCATCTTCTTCTCGTGGTTGGCGATCTTCGACAGCGGCGCAGCCTCGATCTTCCAGCGGTAGGGCGCATCGCTGCTGCGCACGATCACCGGCATCACCCCGTTGTGGCCCTTCAGCGCCAGCTGCACGGCGGCCTTGCCCACGGCCTGGGCCTGTTCCCAGTCGGTCCTGCTGGCGATGTGCCGCGCCGAGCGCTGCAGGTAGTCGGGCAGGGTCCAGTGCACCTTCAGGCCCAGCACGTCCTTGACCCGGCCGGCCAGATGGGCGGCCACGCCACCGAGCTGGGTATGGCCGAAGGAATCCTTGCCGCCGCCGGCATCGGCCACGAAACGGCCATCGGCGGTGGCGATGCCTTCCGAGGCCACCACCACGCAGTAACCCACCCGTTCGACCACGGCCTTCACCTTGGCCAGGAACGTGGCTTCGTCATAGGCACGCTCGGGCAGCAGGATGATGTGCGGGGCCTCGTCCTCGCCGTTGCCGGCCAGCCCGGCGGCGGCGGCCAGCCAGCCCGCGTGGCGGCCCATCGCTTCATAGATGAACACGCGGGTGGAGGTCTCGGCCATCGCCGCCACGTCCAGCGCCGCTTCGCGCACCGACACGGCGGTGTACTTGGCGGCCGAGCCGAAGCCGGGGCAGGTGTCGGTCACCGCCAGGTCGTTGTCGATGGTCTTGGGCACGCCGATGCAGGCCAGGTCGTAGCCGGAAGCCTGGGCCAGCTGCGAAACCTTCAGCGCGGTGTCGGCCGAATCGTTGCCGCCGTTGTAGAGGAACCAGCGCACGTCGTGGGCGCGCAGCACCTCCAGCAGGCGGTCGTAACGGGCCCGGTCATCCTGCAGCGACTTCAGCTTGAAGCGGCACGAGCCGAACGCCCCGCCGGGGGTGTGGGCCAGGGCGCGGATGGCCGCCGCGCTTTCCTTCGAGGTATCGATCAGGTCTTCGCGCAGCGCCCCCAGGATGCCGTTGCGTGCAGCCAAGACCTTGATTCCCTTGGCCCGGGCCTGTTCGATCACCGCCGCGGCGGTGGCATTGATGACGGCGGTGACGCCGCCGGACTGGGCATACAGGAGGGTACCGTTGCGCATGCTTTCACCTGCCAGGTGTGGGGGACATTGCAGGGACATTACCCGTATGCGGTAAAGTGGCGCTATTGCGGTGCAGCGATACCGGGCCGTCCGGACGCCCACCTTCTGGATTTTCAACACGTTGGAGTCAGGTTGATGCGATTGGTTCTGTTGGGACCGCCCGGTTCGGGCAAGGGGACACAGGCGACGCGCCTGAAGGAAAAGCTGGAGATCGCCCACATCTCGACCGGTGACATGCTGCGTGCGGAAATCGCCGGCGGCACCGAGCTGGGCAAGCAGGCCAAGGCCGTGATGGATGCCGGCAACCTGGTGTCCGACGAAATCCTGCTGGGCATGCTGGAATCGCGCCTGGCGCAGTCCGATGTCGCCAAGGGCTTCATCCTGGACGGCTACCCGCGCAACGTGGCCCAGGCCAATGCACTGGACGGCCTGCTGGCCAAGATCGGCCAGCCGCTGGACGCGGTGGTGCAGCTGGACGTGGCCACCGAGTTGCTGGTGGACCGCATTGCCGGCCGCGCCAAGGAGCAGGGCCGCGCCGACGACAACCCCGAATCGGTGCGCCAGCGCCTGCAGGTCTACAACGACCAGACCGCCCCGGTGGTCGATTTCTACGCTGGCCGCGGCACCCTGGCGCGCGTGGATGGCGTGGGTGACCTGGACGACGTCGAAGCCCGCATCCGCCAGGCCATCGGCCGCTGATGCCTGCCGGGCCGGCCTGCGGGCCGGCTCACCGGGAAGCACAACGCACACAGGCCAGGTCCGGAAGGACCTGGCCTGTGTCGTTTCATAGGCGCCAGCAGAGGGTTTGCTCAAGACCCCCGCAGCATGAGCTCCCTTGGGGATGGCCTCTTGGGGAGTAGGACCGATAGGGATGCTGCGGCTGGCAGGATGAATTGTGTCCGGGTTCACACATCATGGCTATCGGGAATTCCCTGACATGCGATTGGAAAAGTCGCACAGTCAATGTAGGAGTTCCCCGACCCTGAATCGACCATTGGCCGTCCATGGTCGCGATCGGTCACAATCTCCGCCCATGAGCAGCGTACATATCCTTGGAATCGCCGGCACCTTCATGGGCGGCGTGGCGGCGTTGGCCCGCGAGCTGGGCCATGCGGTCAGCGGCAGCGACCAGGCCATCTACCCCCCGATGTCCACCCAGCTGGAGCAGCTGGGCATCACCCTGGACCAGGGCTACCGCGCCGACAGCGTGCCACCGGGGACGGACCAGGTGGTGGTCGGCAATGCGCTTTCGCGTGGCAACCCGGCCGTGGAAGCCGTGCTGGATGCCGGCCAGCGCTACATTTCCGGCGCGCAGTGGCTGTCTGAACAGGTGCTGCCCGGCCGGGACACCCTGGCCGTGGCCGGCACGCACGGCAAGACCACCACCACGACCATCCTGACCTGGCTGCTGGAAGCCGCCGGCCGCGCGCCGGGCTTCCTGATCGGCGGGGTGGCCGAGGATTTCGGCGTTTCCGCACGGCGGGGACGTGGCCGCGAATTCGTGGTCGAAGCCGATGAATACGACACCGCGTTCTTCGACAAGCGCAGCAAGTTCGTGCACTACCGGCCGCTGGTGGCGATCCTCAACAACCTCGAATACGACCACGCCGACATCTTCCCCGACGTGGCCGCGATCCAGCGCCAGTTCCACCACCTGGTGCGCACGGTGCCCGCGCGTGGCCGGCTGATCGTCAATGGCGAGGATGCGCGCCTGGCCGAGGTGCTGGCGATGGGCTGCTGGACACCGGTCGAGCGCTTTGGTTTCGACCCATCGCTGGAATGGCATGCCGAACTGCTGGCAGCCGACGGCAGTGCGTTCGTGGTGCATCACCGCGGGCAACGCGTGGGCGAGGTGCACTGGCCACTGCTGGGGCGCCACAACGTGCTCAACGGCCTGGCCGCGTTGGCGGCGGCCCATGCGGTGGGCGTGGAACTGGCGGCGGTCATTCCGGCACTGGCACGTTTCCGCAGCGTCAAGCGGCGCCTGGAAGTGATCGGCACGCACGCTGGCGTGACCATCTACGATGACTTCGCGCACCACCCCACCGCGATCGCCACGACGCTGGACGGGCTGCGCGCCCGTGTCGGCGATGCCCGCATCGTGGTGGCGATGGAACCACGCAGCAATTCGATGCGCCTGGGCGCCCATGCCGAGGCGCTGGCACCTTCCCTGCAGCTGGCGGACGAGGTCGTGTTCCTGCACCGCCCGGAACTGGCCTGGGACGCGGGCAGGGTGATCGGTGCGGTGCGTGGCCATGCCCAGGCCGTGCCCGATACCGATGCGCTGCTGGCGCAGTTGCAGGCACGGGTGCAGCCGGGCGACCACGTGGTGTTCATGTCCAACGGCGGCTTCGATGGCGCCCCGCGCCGATTCCTGGCGGCGCTGCAGGCCCGATGAGCGATACCGCCAGCCTGCCGCTGTTCCCCTTGCATGCGGTACTGCTGCCGCATGCCAGCCTCGGCCTGCGCGTGTTCGAGCGGCGCTACCTGGACCTGGTGCGCGAAACCGGCCGCAGCGGCAGCGGGTTCGGTGTCTGCCTGATCCTGCAGGGCGAGGAAACCGGCGCACCGGCGGTACCGGCCGCCTACGGGGTGGAAGCACGCATCGAGGATTTCGATGTCGGCGCCGATGGCGTGCTGCAGCTGCAGTTGCGCGGTGCGCGGCGCTTCCACGTCGAGCGCACCCGCGTACGCGACAATGGCCTGGTGGTCGGTGACGTACGCTGGTGCGAACCGGACCCGGATGATGAACTGCGGCCCCAGCATGCCTTGCTGGCCACCGTGCTGGAACAGATCGTGGAACAGGCCGGTGCCGCCTTCGCGCCGGCGACACCGGCGTTGTACGACAACGCAGCCTGGGTGGGCTGGCGGCTGGCCCAGCTGCTGCCGCTGGCCGAAGCGCAGCGGCTGCAGCTGCTGCAGCAGGACGACCCGCACCAGCGCCTGCAACAGCTGCTGGGCTGGATGCCGTAACCCCGGGCCCCTGAACTGGTGGTTGCCAACCTGGGTTGGCAGCGGTCTGCACGAATCGCCAACCGAGGTTGGCGTCTACCGGAGCATGACCGGCAGCATGCCGATCCACCGGAAGGCCCCGGACCCGGTAGTTGCCAACCTCGGTTGGCAGCCGTTTGCACGAAGCGCCAACCCAGGTTGGTGTCTACCGGAGCGTGACCGGCAGCATGCCGATCCACCGGAAGGCCCCGGACCCGGTAGTTGCCAACCTCGGTTGGCAGCCGTTTGCACGAAGCGCCAACCAAGGTTGGCGTCTACCCGAGCGTGACCGGCAGCATGCCGATCCACCTGCAGCGGTCTGCACGAATCGCCAACCCAGGTTGGCGTCTACCGGAGCGTGACCGGCAGCATGCCGATCCACCTGAGGACCCCGGACCCGGTAGTTGCCAACCTCGGTTGGCAGCCGCCTGCACGAATCGCCAACCAAGGTTGGCGTCTACCGGAGCATGACCGTCAGCACGCCGATCCACCGGAAGGCCCCGGACCCGGTAGTTGCCAACCTCGGTTGGCAGCCGTCTGCACGAATCGCCAACCCAGGTTGGCGTCTACCGGAGCGTGATCGGCCCCATCACGGCGTGGTCTTCAACCGCAGCACCGGCAGCCCGGTTTCCGGGTGCACGTCCTCGGCCTGCGGCATGTCCCGCACGGCGTCCTTGACCGCATTGAGTGCCGGGTCGATACCGCGCAGCGGGTGCCACATGCCGATCCACTGCACATGCCGTTCGTAGCGCAGGGTCTGCGCGCTGCCCAGCCACAGCGGCGTATCGCCCGGCTGCAGCACGGCCGGGGCCGGCCACAGGCGCAGGGCATAGCGCTCATCCGGCCGTGCGCCCTGGCGCACCATCAGCAGCGCTTCCACGCGCGTGTCCAGGGTGGCCGGCAATACCGGCAGCGCATCCGGGCCGGTGTCCTTGTCCAGCATCATCAGCGCATCCTGCCAGCCGGCCTGCGGCTGCACGTGCCAGCCGCGCGCTTCCAGCTGGGCCTGCAGCGGCGCCAGCGGCCCGGCCACCTGCACGTCCAGCGGCCAGCGCTGGTCGTCATCGAATTCATTGCGGCGCGCCGGCAGCTGCGTCCACTGGGCGTTCCACCACGCCTGCGCATCGACCGCCACCGGTGCCGGCAGGGTCGGTTCGAAGCGGGCCAGCTTCACCGGGATGTTGCGCGGGGCGTACCACATCGCCGCCAGCACGAAGGTGCCGTAGAACAGCCACGCCGCCGGTTTCACCCAGAACGAGCGGTTGAAGCGGCGGCGGTAGGCGATGCCCAGCACCAGCAGCCAGAACGTGCCGAACAACATGCCGCCGATGACATCGCTCAGCCAGTGCGCGCCCAGGTACAGGCGGGCGAAGCCGATCAGGCTGACCACGATGCCCGACAGCAGGTACGGCCACACGCGCGTGCGGCCGGGCAGTTCGCGGGCGATCAGCACCGCGAAGAAGCCGAAGGTGATGGTGGCCATCGTCACCGACACCGACGGGAAGCCGAAGCCGCTGCTGGCATCGACCGGGCGCACCACGTCCACGGTGGCGCCCAGCAGCTTGGTCAGCGCCAGGCCGAAGGCCAGCGCGGCCAGCCAGTGGCCGGCGGCCATCCAGCGCCGCCGCCACAGCAGGTAGGCCATGCCGGCGGCGGTGGCCGGCAGCAGCACCTGCCAGGCACCCAGCGAGGCCAGCGCGGCCATCGGGTAGTCGGCCAGCGGGTTGCGCAGGGCCAGCATGGCCTGGTGTACCCACAGGTCCACGCTCAGCGGCTCACCATGGGCCACGACCACCATCAGCAGCACGAACCAGCCCCAGCCCAGCAACAGCAGCATCAGTGCCAGCATCGCCAGCGGCACCGATTCGCGCCGCGCCGGGTCGAACACCGACACCGAGTACCGGCCCAGCGTCGGGTGGCGCTGCGACCAGGCCAGCAGGCGCGCCAGCCAGCTGTCCATGCGGCTGGCCGACCAGCGGTAGCTGTACAGCACGATGGCCCAGACCAGCCCCAGGATCACCGCCAGCAGGCCCGCCACCACCACCAGACGGCCGGCCACGGCGGCCACGGCATCGTAGGCTTCGCCCAGCACCCAGCCCGGGGCCAGGAACAGCACCGCCCAGGACACGCTGGCCACGCCACTGGCCTGCAGGTAGCGCGGGAACGGCATTTTCATCATGCCGGCGATGGCCGGCACGAACGGGCGGATCGCCCCCACGTAACGCGCGACCAGAATGCTCTTGAAGGCATTGCGGCGGAACAGGTTCTCGCCCCGGTCCAGCAACTGCGGGTAGCGGCTGAACGGCCAGACGCCACGCAGCCGGTCACCCCAGCGCCGGCCCACCCAGTAGCTGATGCCATCGCCGGCGAAGGCACCCAGTGCGGCGGCGGCTACCGCATACGGCCCGGAAATCTGGCCCAGGCCGATGAACACACCGACAGCGAACAGCAGGGGCAGCGCGGGCACGATCGCGCCAAGGATGATCACCGCATCGCAGAAGGCGATGAGGAAAATAACCGCGCCAGCCAGCACGGGATGAGCTGCAATCCACGCAAGCGTGGCTTCGATCCAGGAAGCGTCCATTCCCCGATTATAGGGGCGTGAAGGTGACTGGTTCCCAGCCCCTTCGTGACCGTTTGCAACCAGTGCCATGGCCTAGAATGCACGCATGACTGCTTCTCCTACGCCTTCGGCGCGTGCGCTCAAGGCCGATACCTTCGGCCGTATCCTGCTGGTTTCCGGGGCCGATGGCCCGTTCGTCCGCCGTGATCTGGGCGCATCACCGTGGTGGCTGCGCTGGCCGGCGCGCGCGCTGGCACGGCGTGAAGCACGTGCCCTGCAGCACCTGCACGGCATGGCCGATGTGCCGCAGCTGCTGGCCTGGGATGGCCATCATCTGGACCGCAGCTTCATGGCCGGCGACGCCATGTACCTGCGCCCGCCGCACGGCGATGTGGCCTGGTTCCGTGCCGCGCGGCGGCTGCTGCAGCAACTGCACCGGCGTGGTGTGGCCCACAACGATCTGGCCAAGGAGGCCAACTGGCTGGTCACCGAGGACGGGCGGCCGGCCCTGATCGATTTCCAGCTGGCGGTGATCGGCAACCCGTGCTCGCGCTGGATGCGTCTGCTGGCCCGTGAAGACCTGCGCCACCTGCTCAAGCACAAGCGCATGTACTGCCGCGCTGCGCTCACGCCGGTGGAAAAGCGCGTGCTCAAGCGTACCTCGTGGGTGCGCGATGTCTGGTTCGCTACCGGCAAGCCGGTGTACCGCTTCATCACCCGGCGCATCCTGAAGTGGGAAGACAACGAAGGGCAGGGGCCGAAACCATGAACGGAGTGGATGCCGTGGCGCTCGATGCCGGCAGCGTGCTGCATGGGCAGCGCGAGGGCGCCATGTTCGTGCATGTGGTGCGTGCATCGACGCACCGCGCCGGCCGCTCGGCGCTGGCCGCCTACCAGGACATGGCCGCGTGCGTGCCGGGCTGGTTTGATGGGTTGATGGCCGTGCGCAACACCGGCATGCGCCTGCTGGGCATGAAAGACCTGGGCTCACTGCGCGCGGTGCGGGCGGTGACCGATCCGCGCCCGGGCCAGCGGCTGGGCATCTTCACCCTGCAGTCGCTGCAGGACGACGCGATTGTGCTGGAAGACGATGACCGCCACCTGCGGGTGCAGCTGTCGCTGCAATGGCGGGGCGACCAGCTGGAAATCGCCACGGTCGTGCACACCCACAACACGTTCGGCAGCGCCTACATGCTGCCGGTGGCGCCGGTGCATCGCTGGATCGTGCCGCACCTGCTGCGCAAGCAGGTGCGGCGCTACGCCCGGTAGATCCACGCCATGCGTGGCGGGGCGTGCCGGTTACTTCGGCGCGTCCGGCACCACCTGCTGGCCGATGAAGGTGCGCTTGGCATCGAAATCGTAGGCCACCTGCAGCTGGCCCACGTCCGGGCAGGCATGGCAATCGCGCAGCGGCGTGCGGTACAGCAGGCGGATGCCGCCGCCGTCCAGTGGCGAGGCGCCGGCCGACTGCGCCGGCGCGAACGGCGTGGCCTGCGGGTGCGCGTCCAGGATCGCCTTCACTGCCGGGTCCGCGCGCAGGGTGTCATCCAGCTGTACGGCATCCACATCGATGCGCTTGCCCTGCGCATCCACCAGGCGCGTGCCTTCGTTGGTGTTCGCGCGGAACGGGTATTCCACGGTGGCCACGCCCAGGCCGTCGTGTTCATGCCAGGCGGTCACGTAGGCCAGTTCGCCGGCACTGGACAGCTGCTGGGCGGCGGCGATGGCATCGGCACTGGCGCCACCGGCACGCATCGCATCGCGCAGGCAGTCGCGGGTGGCGGCGTTGTCGCCCTGGCGGCAGGCATTGAGATCGCCATCCCACACCACCGCGTCGCTCCAGCGCAGGTTGCTGTCGGCGGCGGCCGTCTGCGCGCTGTCGGCAGGTTCCTTGCCGGCTTCCGGGGGCTGGCCCTGGCAGGCGGTGAGCAGCACCAGGCCCAGGGCGGGCAGCAGCAGACGGGAACGACGCATGGCATGAACCTCGCAGCGGTGACTGGGCGGCTAGTATCGTCAAGGCCGGGTGAACTCCGCGTCGGCGCGGCATACTACGACCCGTTCGCAACAGTGCAGGAGTGAAGGACGTGGGCAGTCTGCAGGGCAAGACCCTTTTCATCACCGGTGGCTCGCGGGGCATCGGCCTGGCCATTGCGCTGCGTGCCGCGCGCGATGGCGCCAATGTGGCCATCGCGGCAAAATCCTCGGTACCCAACCCCAAGCTGCCGGGCACCATCCACAGTGCGGCCGAGGCGGTGACTGCGGCGGGCGGGCAGGGCCTGGCGCTGAAGTGCGACATCCGTGAAGAGGACCAGGTGCAGGCCGCCGTGGCGGCGACCGTGGATGCCTTCGGCGGCATCGACATCCTGATCAACAACGCCAGTGCGATCTGGCTGCGCGGCGCGCTGGATACGCCGATGAAGCGCTTCGACCTGATGCAGCAGGTGAATGCGCGTGGCAGCTTCCTGTGCGCGCAGGCCTGTCTGCCGTACCTGCTGCAGGCACCGAATCCGCACATCCTTACCCTGGCACCGCCGCCCAGCCTGGACCCCAAGTGGTGGGGGCCGCACACCGGCTACACCCTGGCCAAGATGGGCATGAGCTTCGTCACCCTGGGGCTGGCCGCCGAGTTCGGCCCGCAGCGGGTGGCGGTCAACGCGCTGTGGCCGCGCACCATCATCGCCACCGATGCCATCAACATGATTCCCGGCGTGGATGCGGCCGGTTGCCGCACGCCGCAGATCATGGCCGATGCCGCGCATGCGGTGCTGGTGCGCGAGGCGGCCGGTTTCCATGGCCAGTTCCTGATCGATGACGAGGTGCTGGCCCAGGCCGGCATCACCGACCTGTCCGCTTACGCGGTGGACCCGTCGCGGCCGCTGCTGCCGGATCTGTTCCTGGATTGAACCGGGCAATGCTGGCTGATGGTTGCCGGCCAACTGTGACCGGGCGCGCGACCACTGCGGTCGCAGGCTGATAGACTGCATCTCTGGAATCGGTTACATGACACGGAGATGTTGATGAAGCACGTAGGTTCAGCCGTCCTGTTGGCGGCATCGATCGCAGTGGCACTGTCCGCCTGTGGCAACAAGGGCGCGGCCGACAAGGCCGACAACGGCCACGACAGCAAGGTGGCCGCGCAGGCGCAGGACGCGCAGCAGGCGCTGACCGCCAAGCTCAATGATTACATCGACTGCTACAACGGCATGGATGCCGGGCTTCACCAGGGCATCGATCTGTACACCCGGTGGATCAAGGACCCGAAGGCGGGCCCGACCGGCCGCGAGGAACGTGGCTACGGGCCGACGCCGGTGGACGACTATCGCCTGAAGAAGTGCGATGAATCGGTCAATCGTGCGCTGGCCGCCACGCCGGCCCTGCCGGACCTCGATGCCGCCGCGCGCACGTACCTGGCGCAGCTGCATGCGCTGCAGCCGCTGGCCAAGCAGGCCCACGACTACTACGACCGCCAGGATTACGAAGATGACAACTTCGCCCTGGGCAAGCAGCTGCATGCGCCGCTGATGGCGGCCATGGCCAGCTTCACCAGCGCCAGCGAAGCGTTCAGCGATGCACTGGAGGCGCGCAACGATGCCGTGCAGCGTGAGCAGCTGGCGGCGCTGGAAAAGGCCGAAGGGCGCAGCATGGCGTTCTACCGCCTGTCGATGATGCTCGAAGCCAAGGCGATGGTGGACCTGATGAGCCAGGACACGTTCGACCCCGCTGCCGGTGCCGAGCGCGTGGCGGCGTTCAACGCCATTTCCGATGAGGCGCATGCCAAGGTGGTGGCACCGCCGAATTCCACCCAGTGGTCCACCTTCGAGATGTCGGCCGAGCAGTTCCGCCGCGAAGGCAAGGAGCGCCTGGCGCGCGTGCGCGACAGGAAGCCGTACAGCGCGCTGGAACAGAAGTGGATGGACAATCCGTCGCTGGCCCCGTCCGGTTCCCCGGGCAGGCTGCTCAAGGCCTACAACGATCTGGTCCAGCGCAGCAACCTGCTCTGATCGTGCTGCTGGCCTGCCGCCGCGCGCGGCAGGTCAGTGGTTGAAGGTGTCCGGAATCGCCCCGCCACAGCGCCGGCAATGCTTCGCATCCGGCTCGTGGCCTTCCAGCCCGCAGTGCGGGCAGCCGCGGGCATCGCGGCGGGCGGCCAGCTCGGCCTCGCGCATGGTGCTGGCCAGTTCGGCGGTGTAGATGCCGGTGGGCACGGCGATGATGCTGTAGCCGATCAGGATCAGCACCGAGGTGACGAAGCGGCCCAGCACGGTCTGCGGCACGATGTCGCCGAACCCGACCGTGGCCATCGTCACCACCGCCCAGTACATGCTGGCCGGGATGTTGCTGAAGCCATGCTCGGGCCCTTCGATGACGTACATCAGGGTGCCGGCGATGATGGTGATGGTGATGACCGTGAACAGGAACAGCAGGATCTTGCGCCGGCTGCGCCACAGCGACTGCATCAGGATGCCGCTTTCCTCGATGTAGCGGGTCAGCTTGAGGATGCGGAACACGCGCAGGATGCGCAGCGCGCGCACCACCAGCAGGCTCTGCGCGCCGGGCACGAACAGCGACAGGTAGGCCGGCAGGATCGAGAGCAGGTCGATGATGCCCCAGATGCTGACCGCATAGCGCAGCGGCCGTTTCACCACCGCCAGCCGCAGCAGGTACTCGGCGGTGAACAGCGCGGTGAAGCCCCATTCGAGCACGTACAGGCCATCGGCCCAGGCCACGTGCAGGTGCTGCACGCTGTCGATCATGACCACCAGGATGCTGGCGATGATCGCCACCACCAGGATCAGGTCGAAGTTGCGGGAGGGCCGGGTGTCGTGCCGGTAGATGATGTCGAACCAGGTCCGGCGCCAGCCGGTCTCGGTGGCGGGGTTCAGCTGGGGGGCGGAAAACGGGCGCATGGGTCCATTGTGCCGCAGGGGTACTGGCGCGAGAATGGGCCTTTCCGTCTACTGCCGCCACTGCCATGACCGCCGCCACCGACCCGCTGATCTCCCTGTCGCACTACTACCTGCCGGTGTACAAGCCGCGCCAGGTGGTGCTGGAACGGGGCCAGGGCGCCCGCGTGTGGGATTCGCAGGGCCGGGAGTTCATCGACCTGGCCGCCGGCATCGCCGTGTGCGGCCTGGGCCACAACGACCCGGACCTGGTGGCCGCGCTGGTCGACCAGGCCGGCAAGCTCTGGCATACCAGCAACGTGTTCTACAGCGCCCCGCCGCTGCACCTGGCCGAGGAACTGGTGACCTCCAGCCGCTTCGCCGAGCGCGTGTTCCTGTGCAATTCCGGCGCCGAGGCCAATGAAGCGGCCATCAAGCTGGTGCGCAAGTGGGCCTCCAGCCAGGGCCGTCCGGCCAGCCAGCGGGTGATCATCACCTTCCGTGGCAGCTTCCATGGCCGCACGATGGGCGCGGTGACCGCCACCGCCCAGCCCAAGTACCAGGAAGGCTACGAGCCGCTGCCCGGTGGTTTCCGCTACATCGATTTCAACGACGAGGTGCAGCTGGAAACGGCGATGGCCGCCGGCGACGTGGCGGCGGTGATGCTCGAGCCGGTGCAGGGCGAGGGCGGGGTGATGCCGGCCAAGCCGGGCTTCCTGCGCCGCGTGCGCGAGCTGTGCGACCAGCACGGCGCGCTGATGGTGCTCGACGAGATCCAGGCCGGCATGGGCCGCACCGGCACCCTGTTCGCGCACTGGCAGGATGACGTGGTGCCGGACATGGTCACCCTGGCCAAGGCACTGGGCGGCGGCTTCCCGATCGGTGCGATGCTGGCCGGCCCGAAGGTGGCCGAGGTGATGCAGTTCGGTGCCCATGGCACCACCTTCGGCGGCAACCCGCTGGCGGCGGCGGTGGCCCGCGTGGCCCTGCGCAAGCTGGCCAGCGCCGAGATCGCCAACAACGTCAGCCGCCAGTCGCATGCGCTGCGCGAGGGCTTCGACCGCCTCAATGCCGAGTTCAACATATTCAGCCAGGTGCGCGGCCGCGGCCTGATGCTGGGCGCGGTGCTGAACGAGGCCTTCGCCGGCCAGGCCGGCGCGATCCTCGACCACGCCGCCGAGCACGGCCTGCTGACCCTGCAGGCCGGCCCGGACGTGCTGCGCTTCGTGCCCTCGCTGAACATCACCGACGAAGAAGTGGCCGAAGGCCTCAAGCGCCTGCGTGCGGCGATCGTCTCGTTCATCGCATCGCGCTGACGTTTGGCGGGTAGCGCCGGGCCACGCCCGGCGTTACCGCACCGCGTAGCGCTTCAACACCCGGCCCAGCCCACGACCATCGCGCACGGTTTCCGCGTGCAGGCCGGCCGCGCGTGCGCCGCGCACGTTGGCGAACAGGTCATCGATGAACAGCGTGCGCGCGGGCGCTGCGCCGAGCGTGGCCAGCACGCGCTGGAACACGATCGGCTCGGGTTTGCGGCCCCCGAAACGGCTGCTGCTGAACACCCGGCCCTGCAGCGCCGGGAACAGGCGGGGCAGCAGGGCCGGCAGTGCGTCTTCCAGCAGCGGCCCGTTGTTGGTCAGCACCGCCATCGGCACCTGCAGGGGCCGCAGGCGGTCCAGCACCGCCTCGTGCGGGGCACTGGCGGCCTGCCGCGCGGTGGCCCAGGTGCGCGCATCCACGCTGCGGCCCAGGTGTTCGCCCAGGCGCGCCAGGTAGGCCGGGCCATCCAGCATGCCGCGGTCATGCGCGGCGTCCAGGCCGCTGTCGTACAGCGCGGCGTGTACTGCGGCGGCGGGTACGTCCAACGCCTGTGCCAGGTGCAGCACACGCGGCGCGCGCTGGTAGTGCACCAGCACGCCGTCCACATCGAGCAGCAGCAGGTCGATGGCCATGCCCGCAGCATGCCTGATCGGTGGCGGGCTGTGCGACACCCTGTCGCAGCACCACCCGTGGGGCGCCGCCTAGAATGGGGCAGCAACCAGAGGAGCGGTGATCGTGAAAGCGTGGTGGATGGTGGTGGGCCTGGGCGCGATGATGGTGGCGCCCTCAGCGATGGCGCGGGTGTGCGCGGTGAGCATCGACAGCAATGACCAGATGCAGTTCAGCAGCCGGCAGATCAAGGTGGCCGCCGACTGCAGCGAGGTCGACCTGACCCTGCGCCACACCGGCAAGCTGGCGGTCACGGCGATGGGCCACAACTGGGTGCTCACGCGCACGGCCGATTACCAGCCGGTGGCATTGGCGGGCATGCGCACCTCGCTGGCCGACAGTTACCTGCCCAAGGGCGATGCCCGCGTGCTGGCCCACACCAAGGTGATCGGCGGCGGCGAAACCGCGCGCGTGCGTTTTTCCACCAAGGGCCTGCAGAAGGGCGGGGATTACACCTTCTTCTGCTCCTTCCCCGGTCACTTCGCGATGATGAAGGGCACGTTCGTTTTCGGTTGAGCCGGCAGCAGCCACGCATGGCGTGGCTCTACAACACCGCTGCCCGGCCGGGTAAATCGATGAAACGCCGCCCGGCCCGGTAAATCCACGCCATGCGTGGATGAAACACCACAGGCCCCGGTAGATCCACGCCATGCGTGGATGGGGGCGGTACCGACCCACGTCGGCCGCCCCCGATGGCCTGTTACCCCTTCGCCGCGATGAACGCCACGCGCGCTGCCGCAAGCGTGGCGTCGATCACCGCATCGTCGTGCGCGCTGGACAGGAAGCCGGCCTCGTAGGCCGACGGAGCCAGGAACACGCCCTGCTCCAGCATCGCGTGGAAGAACCGGTTGAACGCGGCGGTGTCACAGGCGGTGGCCTGTGCATAGGTCTCCACCTTCTGGTCGGTGAAGAACAGGCCGAACATCGCACCGACCCGGGTAGTGGTCACCGCCACGCCGGCCTCGGCGGCGGCCGCTTCCAGGCCCGCACACAGGCGCGCGGTGCGTGCCGACAGATCGGCATGGAAGCCCGGCTGCGAGACCAGTTCCAGCATCGCCAGGCCGGCGGCCATCGCCACCGGATTGCCGCTGAGTGTGCCGGCCTGGTAGATCGGCCCGGCCGGGGCGATCTGCTGCATCAGGTCACGGCGGCCACCGTAGGCGCCCACCGGCATGCCGCCACCGATGATCTTGCCGAAGGTGGTCAGGTCCGGGGTGATGCCGTAGTGCGCCTGTGCACCGCCCAGGGCGACGCGGAAGCCGGTCATCACTTCGTCGAAGATCAGCAGCGCGCCGTGCTGCGTGCACAGTGCGCGCAGGTGCTGCAGGTAGCCGTCGCGCGGCGGGATGCAGTTGGCGTTGCCGACCACCGGCTCGATGATCAGGCCGGCGATCTCGCTGCCCTGCGCCTCGAACAGCGCCGTGGCGGCCTCGAAATCGTTGTAGGGCAGGGTCAGGGTCAGCTCGCTCAGGCCCGCCGGCACGCCCGGCGAGGTCGGCACGCCCAGGGTCAGCATGCCGCTGCCGGCCTTGACCAGGAACGAATCGCCATGGCCGTGGTAGCAGCCTTCGAACTTGACGATGCGGTTGCGGCCGGTGGCGCCGCGCGCCAGGCGGATCGCCGACAGCGTGGCCTCGGTGCCGGAATTGACCATGCGCACCATTTCGCACGACGGCACCAGCCGGGTGATGGTTTCGGCCATGGTCACCTCGGCCGCGCACGGCGCTCCGAAGGACAGGCCGTTGTCGATGGCCTTCTTCACCGCCTGGCGCACGGCCGGGTGGTTGTGGCCGACGATCATCGGGCCCCAGGAGCCGACGTAGTCGATGTAGCGGTTGCCGTCGACGTCATACAGATAGGGGCCGTCGGCGCGGGCGACGAAGAACGGCTCACCGCCCACCGACTTGAACGCGCGCACCGGCGAATTAACCCCGCCCGGCAGCAGCGCCTGGGCGCGGGTGAACAGGGCGTGGGACTGGTCGTGGTTCATGGGGATTCCTGGGCTGTACCGGCGGCGGCCGGCTGGAACTGGGCAAGGTAGGCGCGCTGGGTGGCGACCGGGTCGGTGGCGGCGTAGACGCTGCTGATGACGGCCAGCAGGTCCGCGCCGGCGTCGATGAGCGGGCCGACATTGTCCGGCGTCAGCCCGCCGATCGCCACCCGCGGCACGCCCAGTGCGGCACTGCGTCGCAGCAGGTCGGGCGTGGCGCGGCGGGTGGTGCGCTTGGTCAGGGTCGGGAAGAACGCACCGAAGGCCACGTAGCTGGCACCGGCGGCCACCGCGCGCTCGGCCAGGGCCAGTTCGTCGTAGCAGGAGGCACCGAGGATGGCATCGGGCCCGAGCAGGGCACGGGCGGCGGCGATTTCGCCATCGTCCTCGCCCAGGTGGGCCCCGGCAGCACCGATGGCGTGGGCCAGGGCGGCATCGTCGTTGATGATCAGCGGCACGTCGTAGCGCATGCACAGCCCCTGCAGCGCGCTGGCCTGCGCGTGGCGCAGGGCGGTGTCGGCCTGCTTGTTGCGGTACTGCAGCCAGGTCGCGCCAGCGGCCAGCAGTGGCGCGGTGCGTGCCAGCAGGCGGGCGGTATCGGGCTCGTCCGGGGTGATCAGGTAGACGCCGCGCGGCGCAGGGGAAGCAGGAGTCATCGATGGCTACCGGTTGCGTGGCCGCAGTGTGACAATGGGCGGCCAGAAAGGTCAGCCGTGATTATCCGATGAGCGATGCCAGCCCCACCACCTTCCGCACCTGGATGTGCGTGGTCTGCGGATTCCTGTACCACGAAGCCGACGGCCTGCCCGAAGAGGGCATCGCCCCCGGCACGCGCTGGGAGGACATCCCGGACACCTGGACCTGCCCGGATTGCGGGGTGACCAAGGATGATTTCGAGATGGTCGAAGTCGGCTGAAGCCCAGGGCCCGCCGGGCATGGCCCGGCGCTGCCGGCGGTGGCAGGCACCGGGCCGGAGGGGCAATCCCGCCTCAATGCAGCCGTGGCACCGGCCCGCCCAGGTCCACCAGCTTTTCGCGCAGCCACTGCGCATCGCTGGCATCGGGGTTGCGGGTGAGGTAGCGGCCCAGGTCGCGGCGCGCGCCGGCCAGGTAGTCCAGCTGCAGGTAGGCCAGGCCACGGTCGCGCAGCGCATCGGCCTGCTCCGGCGCCAGCTTCAGCAGGCGGTCGGCGCTGCGTGCGGCGCGGTCCCATTCGCCGGCTTCGGCATAGACGCCGTGCAGGTTGCGCAGCATGCGCATCAGGATCGCCCGTGACGGTGCCGGGTCGAGGATCTGCGCCAGGACCTGGTCGTCCGGGGCCTGCCCGCCCAGGTGTGATTTGGCGCGCTCGCGCAGCTCGTCCACGTCCAGCGGGCGGCCGCCGTTGAACGGGTCCATCACCAGCACGCCGCCATCGACCGGCAGGCGCACCAGGAAATGGCCGGGGAAGGACACCCCGTCCAGCGGGATGCCGAGCCGGCGCGCGACTTCCATCTGCACCAGCGCCAGCGAGATCGGGTTGCCCAGGCGGCGCTCGAACACCTGGTTGAGGTAGCTGTTGCGCGGGTCGTAGTACTCGTCGTGGTCGCCGCTGTAGCCCAGTTCGTCGAACAGGTGGCGGTTGATGGCGGCCATCTTCAGCGGGCTGCGCTCGATGCTGTCCACTTCCGGGCGCAGGTGGTCGACATGGCTCTGGATGAGCGCGTCGTAGGTGGCCGGCTGCAGGTCGGGGTATTCATCGCGTGCGATCAGCAGCGCGGTCGGCAGCAACGGCAGCGCCTCGTCCTCGAGGTCGGCCAGTGCATCCCATTCGGGCAGAGAGATCGGGTCCTGCATGGCCACAGACTGGCGGCAATCGCAGGCGGTTTCAAGCGGCGGGGCGTGAAAAACACAGCGTCCCGGTGCAGCACCGCCCGCTTGGGTATGGAGCGGGGCCTACCCCAGCGGGGCCGGGTACGCACGGCACCGGCCCGCTGCACGCCACGCGGCCCGTGGCGTTACTCGATGCCCGGGCCGAACTTCAGTTCCGTGCCGTCCTTGAGCTGCAGCTTGTGCGCCTGGCCGGCGTTGAGCTCCAGCACGTAACGGGCCGGGCCGCCACTGGGGTAGGGCGGGCACATGTCGCCGGCCGAGCACGGCGGCACGTCGCGCTGCTGGCTGACCAGCCTGCGCTCGGTATCGAAGTACAGGATGTCCAGCGCGATCTTGGTGTTCTTCATCCAGTACGCCTGCATTTCCTCGCGGTCGTGGATGAACAGCATGCCGTGGTCCTCGGGCATGCGGTCGCGGAACATCAGCCCGCGGGCGCGGGTGTCGTCATTGGTGGCCAGTTCCACCTTGTAACGGGTGCCGTCCAGTTCCACCCAGTGGCGGGCGGCATCGGTGGCACAGGCGGTCAGGGCCAGCAGCGGGAGCAGCAGCAGCGAGCGCAGCAGCGACATGGTCAGGAATCCGGAGGGAGGGTTACAGGACGATGGGCGGTTCGCCGCCGACGATCACCACGTCGGCCGGGCGGCGGGCGAACAGGCCCACGCAGACCACGCCGGGCAGCTGGTTCAGTTCGCGCTCCAGCGCCACCGGGTCGGTGATCTGCAGGTGGTGGATGTCCAGGATCTGGTTGCCGTTGTCGGTCACCACGCCCTCGCGCCAGGTCGGCTGGCCACCGGTCATGTCGCGGATGCGGCGGGCCACCAGGCTGCGCGCCATCGGGATCACTTCCACCGGCAGCGGGAAGCGGCCCAGCACCGGCACCTGCTTGCTCGGGTCGACGATGCACACGAAGCGCTCGCTGGCCTCGGCGATGATCTTCTCGCGGGTCAGCGCGGCGCCACCGCCCTTGATCAGGCACTTGTTGCCATCGCATTCGTCGGCACCGTCCACGTACAGCGACAGGTTGCCGGTGTGGTTCAGCTCCATCACCTCGATGCCGTGCTGGCGCATGCGCGCGGTGCTCTGCTCGGAGCTGGACACGGCGCCCTTGATGCGGTGCTGGATACGGGCGAGCGCATCGATGAAATAGGCCACGGTGGACCCGGTGCCGACACCGACGATCATGCCGTCTTCAACGTACTCGATGGCTTTTTCGGCGGCCAGGCGCTTGGCTTCGGACATGGGAAAAACTCTCAGGCAGGGAATCAGGATTTCTTTTCCAGCGACAGCAGCAGCGTCCACTGCGCGGCGGTCACCGGGAACACCGACAGCCGGTTGCCCTTGGCCACCAGCGGGAAGCCTTCGCCCAGCGCATCGGCGTGCAGTTTGATCTCGTCCAGCGCGATCACCTGCCTGAGCTTGCGGTCGAAGGCCACGTCCACCAGCATCCAGCGCGGCTCTTCGCGCGTGGCCTTGGGGTCGTGGTAGTCGGATGTCGGGTCGAACTGGGTCTCGTCCGGGTAGGCCGCGCTGGCCACCTTGGCCACCCCGACGATGCCCGGCACCTTGGTGTTGGAGTGGTAGAACAGGATGCCGTCGCCGACCTGCATGCCATCGCGCATGAAGTTGCGCGCCTGGTAGTTGCGCACGCCGTTCCACGGTTCGGTGCCGACGCGGGCCAGGTCGTCGATGGAAAAGGCGTCCGGTTCGGACTTCATCAGCCAGTAGCGCTTGCGGGCGGTCATGCGGTCACGTGCGGTGGGAGGGGAAACAGGGTGCCCTGTTCGGTGCAGATCGCATCGACCGGTACGTCCCAGGACGCCACCGGCAGCGCATCGACCTGCTGCAGCGAAAAGGCCGCGCCCACCAGCCACGGCGGTGCAGCGCGCTGGTGGCGGAAAGCGAAGCTGCGATCATACCAGCCGCCCCCCATGCCCAGCCGGCGGCACTGCGTATCGAAGCCCACCAGCGGGGTTACCACCAGCGCCATCTGCTCGGCGCTGAAGGTGTCCTCGATGGCCAGGTCCGGCTCGGGAATGCCATAGCGGTTGGCGGTCAGCGCCTGGCCGGGCCGCCAGGGCGCAAAGCGCAGCACTTCCCCATGCAGCACCGGCAGGCAGTAGGTCAGCGTGGCGGGCAGCTGCAGCTGCCAGCGGTGCAGCGCGATTTCGCCATCCAGCGCCCAGTAGCCGGCGACCGGGCCGTGCGTGGGGGCGAACGGCAGGGCCAGCAGGGCGTCGGCCAGGGTCTCGGCCGCGGCCAGCCGGGCCGGGGCGGGCAGGGCGCGGCGGCGTTGCCGCAGGTCGTGGCGCAGGTCCGGGCGCGGGTCGGTCATGGCAGGCTCGGCGGGGGAACCTGCCTATTGTGCCGCCAGAAAAGACGAAGGCGGCACCCGTGTGGATGCCGCCTTCGAGGAATACTGCATTCTCCGCAATGTCGATGCGTGCGAAACGACCTTGAACCCGGGGGCTCAAGTGGGAACGCTATGGAACCTTCGGGCTTCCCGCTGCAAGGCGGACCTGCACTCCCGGCGCCGTCGCGCTCCCGGTGTCGTTCTTAAGGGACAAGGCGAATGTTTGCACACGCCGTCGAGCACCGCAGAGAACGCGAGGCCATTATAGCGATGCGCGCGGCCACGACCAGCCCAACCGATGACCTTTCGTCGGCACAGTGCATCCCAATTCATGTACGTGTGGATGCCGTGCAGCCGTGCCGCGACGTCAGTCGTGGCCGTCGATCGCCCGGTCCAGGCGCCGGTTCAGGTCCGACAGCGTCTGCTGCAGGGCCGCGGCCTGGCGGGCATTTTCATCGCGCAGCTGCTGCAGTTCGTGGGCCAGGTTCAGCGCAGCCAGCACCGCCACCCGGTCCACGGCCGCCATGCGGTTGCTGCCGCGGATCTCGCGCATGCGGGCATCGAGCAGCCGCGCGGCCGCCATCAGGCTGTCGCGCTCGTCCCCGCCCACACCGACGGTGTATTCACGGTCCAGGATGCGGACACTGACCGGTTCGGCGGGGTGGCTCATGTGTGCTGCTCCAGGGATTTGAGCCGGCTGATCATCGCTTCCACCCGCGAGCGGGCCTGCTCGTTCTTGGCCAGCAGGGTGGAGCGTTCGGTCACCAGCTGTTCCTGCTGGTGGCGCAGGCTGCGGTTTTCCTCGGCCAGGCGCTGGTTGCGTTCAAGCAGCGCCTCGACGCGCGCGGCGAAGGCCTGCAACTGGGCGATGGCGTCTGAGGGTTCCATGAGCGGCACGATAGGCAAGCGGGGCGAGGGTGGTCAAGCGCTGCCGCAGCAAGGGCTGGCGGGCACGGGAAGGATGCCGGTGGATTGCTACACTACGGGGCTTCCCGGGCCGTGCCCTGCGCGGCCGGGATCCCCTCACCGAACGAGCCGCACGATGACCGAACTTCCCTCCGTCGACGACGTGAACCGCGCCAGCCAGGCCCTGCAGCTGGGTGCCACCGCTGCCGAGCTGCATGGCGGCCTGTGTGGCTGGCTGGCCGCCGGTGGTGCGCCGGGCAACGACTGGCCGGCCCGCGTGCTGGCCGATGACCACCTGGCGCCGGTGGCCGACGGCAGTGTGCTGGAGCAGTTGCTGCAGGTCACCATCAAGCAGCTGGAAGACCGCGATTTCGCCTTCGAGCTGCTGCTGGGCGACAGCAGCGACGTGGCCCCGCAGGCCGATGCGCTGTTCAGCTGGGCGCGCGCTTTCCTGGGCGGCTTCGGCCTGGGCAGCGGCGGCCGCCGCCCGGCCCTGTCCGAAGAAGGTGAGGAAGCCCTGAACGACCTGGCCAAGCTGGCCCAGGCGTCCAGCGAGGATTTCGAGAGCGGCAACGACGATGACGAGGACGCGCTGGCCGAGATCGAGGAGTTCATCCGCGTGGCCGTGCTGCTGCTGCACGGTGACGTGGTGCTGGCCGCGCGCCACCGCCAGCGCCTGAACTGATGGACATCAAGCAGCGCACCGGCATCGCCGCCGGCGAATACAAGCGCCGCCGCCGCCAGCTGATGGACATGGCCGGTGATGACGCGATCCTGGTGCTGCCGGCGGCGTCGGAGAAGGTGCGCAGCCTGGATACGCATTTCCCGTACCGGCAGGATTCGGACTTCTGGTACCTGAGCGGGTTCCCGGAACCGGACGCGGTGCTGGTGCTGATCCCCGGGCGGCGCCACGGCGAGACGATCCTGTTCTGCCGCGAGCGCGACCCCGAGCGTGAAGCCTGGGACGGTGGCCGTGCCGGACAGGAAGGCGCGGTGGCCCAGTACGGCATGGACGATGCCTACCCCATCGACGACCTGGACGACATCCTGCCGGGCCTGCTGGAGGGCCGCTCGCGGGTGTATTACCACTTCGGCCGCGATGCGGATTTCGACCTGAAGCTGATCGGCTGGGTCAACCGCGTGCGTTCGCAGGTGCGCCATGGCGCGCAGCCGCCGCATGAATTCCTGGAACTGGGCCACCTGCTGCACGAGCAGCGGCTGTTCAAATCCGGTGCGGAAGTGGCGCTGATGCAGCATGCCGCGCAGATCAGCGTGCGCGCCCACCAGGCCGCGATGCGGGCGGCGAAGGCCGGCATCCACGAGTACGAACTGCAGGCCGAACTGGAGCGCGTGTTCCGTGCCGGCGATGCGGTACCGGCCTATTGCAGCATCGTGGGGGCCGGCCGCAACGGCTGCATCCTGCATTACCGCGACAACAATGCGCGTTCGCGCGATGGCGAACTGGTGCTGATCGATGCCGGTGCCGAGTACCGCGGTTATGCCAGCGACATCACCCGCACCTTCCCGGTCAATGGCCGTTTCAGTGCCGAGCAGCGCGCGCTGCACGACCTGGTCGGTGCGGCGCAGGCGGCGGCCCTGGCCCAGGCGCGGCCGGGCGTGCCGTACGAAGCCGGCCACCTGGCGGCGGTGCAGACCCTGACCGAGGGCCTGCTGCGGTTGGGCCTGCTGAAGGGCACGCTGGAACAGAACATCGCCGAGGGGCACTACCAGCGCTTCTACCGGCACAAGACCGGGCACTGGATCGGCCTGGACGTGCACGATGTGGGTGACTACCGGCTGGCCGGTGATTCGCGGCTGCTGGAGCCGGGCATGGTGTTCACCATCGAGCCGGGGCTGTATGTCGGTGCGGACGACACGAGCGTGGAAGCGCGCTGGCGCGGCATCGGCATTCGTACCGAGGACGATGTGCTGGTCACTGAAGACGGCCACCGGGTGCTGACCGAAGGCCTGGCGCGCAGCGCCGACGAGATCGAAGCGTTCATGCAGGGATGAGGGGTTCTTCTTCTGCAGGGCTTGCAGCCCTGCACCCGCAGAGGCCGGAGCAACGGCAGATGCGTTGATCCCGGGTTGGTGGGGTGGTGTGGGTTCGCGGGATACGCCGTGAACCCATCCATGGGGGCTCGTAGGCGCCATCCCCCCCCGCCTTCGACAGTTGGCCGGTGGCTTGTAGATCCACGCCATGCGTGGATGAATCTCAATCGACATCGACCATTCGGGGAACTCATCGAAAAGCATCCACGCATGGCGTGGATCTACCCGATCGCGGGGATCTGTCAGGGGGGATGGTGTCCCCCGTGAATCCAGCCCGCCCAGCCGGGGGCTTGTAGATCCACGCCATGCGTGGATGGATCTCAATCGATATCGAACATTCGGGGAACTCGTCGAAAAGCATCCACGCATGGCGTGGATCTACCCGATCGCAGGGATCTGTCAGGGGGGATGGTGTCCCCCGTGAATCCAGCCCGCCCGGCCGGTGGCTTGTAGATCCACGCCATGCGTGGATGAATCTCAATCGACATCGACCATTCGGGGAACTCATCGAAAAGCATCCACGCATGGCGTGGATCTACCCGATCGCGGGGATCTGTCAGGGGGGATGGTGTCCCCCGTGAATCCAGCCCGCCCGGCCGGTGGCTTGTAGATCCACGCCATGCGTGGATGGATCTCAATCGATATCGACCATTCGGGGAACTCGTCGAAAAGCATCCACGCATGGCGTGGATCTACCCGATCGGGGGGATCTGTCAGGGGGGCCGGGATGTCCCGCAAACCCACCTTGCCCGGCCGGTGGCTTGTAGATCCACGCCATGCGTGGATGGATCTCAATCGACATCGACCATTCCGGGAATTCATCGCAAAGCATCCACGCATGGCGTGGATCTACCCGGTCCCCCGCGAACCCAATCCGCCCCACCAGCCATCAGCCGCATGGGGCGCCCCGCCACGAGGGGCTCAGCCGTTGGCGGCGAACACCGGGCGGGTCAGGTTGTCCGCCTCGTCCTGGGTGCACAGCACTTCATCCTCGATGCGGATGCCGCCGTAAGGGCGGAAGAAGTCCACGCGGTCCCAGTTGATCGCAGTGCCGTGGCCGGCCTGCTTCACTTCGTCCAGCAGCATGTCGATGAAGTACAGGCCCGGTTCGATGGTCACCACCATGCCCGGCTCCAGCACGCGGGTCAGGCGCAGGTAGGGGTGCCCGGCCGGGCGCTCGACGCGGCCGCCGGCATCGCTGGCGGCGAAACCGGCCACGTCATGCACCTGCAGGCCGATCAGGTGGCCGATGCCGTGCGGGAAGAACGCGGCGCTGACGCCGGTTTCCAGCGCGGTCTGCGGCGATACGTTGATTACGCCGAAGTCCTTCAGCACGCCCATCAGCGACAGGTGCGCATCGATGTGCAGCTGCTTGTAATCGAAACCGGCACGCACCGCCGCGCACATCTGCTGCTGGGCAGCGTCGACGGCGTCGATCATCGCGGCGAATTCGTCATGCCCCTTGGCCGCGTAGGTGCGGGTGATGTCGCTGGCATAGCCGTGGGCGCTGGCGCCAGCATCGATCAGGAAGCTGCGCAGCGGCTGCGGTGCCTTGCGGCCCAGTTCGGTGTAGTGCAGCACCGCGGCATGTTCGTTGAGCGCGATGATGTTGCCATAGGGCAGTTCGCTGGCGTCCTGGCCCACTGCCTGGCAGTAGGCCATGTGGATGCTGAACTCATCGGCGCCATGGCGGAACGCGGCTTCGGCAGCGCGGTGGCCGCGCACGCCCAGCACCTGCGCCTGGCGCATCAGCGCCACTTCATAGGGCGTCTTGTAGGCGCGGTGCCAGTGCAGGTAATCCAGCACCGGGGCCGGGTTGTTCGGCAGCCACGGGCCCAGCGCGCTCTGCGGCTCGCCCAGGATGGCGCAGCGTGCCGGGTTGGACGGCAGCAGCGGCAGCGCTTCATCGGCGGTGCGGATGATGTGGATGTCCACATGCTCCACCCACCAGCCGCTGGGTGCATCCGGCACGACGTGCCAGTAATCGAACGGCTGGTGGAAGATCACCTGCAGGCGCTTGCCCGGGGTGAACACGATCCAGCTGTTGGGCACACGGGTCAGCGGCAGCCACGCCTTGAAGTGCGGGTTCACCGCGTACGGGTAGTCGCGGTCGTCGAAGACCTGGTAGTGCAGGGTGCCGCTGGGGATCACCAGGTGGTCGAACCCACCGCGCGCGAGCGCCTGCTCGGCGCGCTGCTGCAGCACGGCCAGGTGGTGGGGGTACAGGGCGCCAGGATCTTGCAGGGTCATCGCATCGCTCGACGGAAAAACAGAACCCTGATTCTGCCGGATATGGCTGCCCCGTGCTGTGCGGGAACCGGCGCTCAGTCCGTCGAAAGCGGTGCAGCGCCGTCCTCTTCGCCCACCCAGTCGCGTACCAGCTGGCGGTGCTCGCGCGACAGCGTCAGGAAGCGGAAGCCGGCCCAGGCCTGCCCGGGCAGCTGCGCCGGTTCGGTCCACAGCAGGTGTACGCCCACATCGATGTCCACCTGGCGCCCGTCATCGAGCGGTAGCGGGAAGCGGAACTGGTACAGGGCGTCGTCGGCCAGCGGGGCGCTGGCCAGCAGCAGCATGCCAGTTTCGGACAGGTTGACCAGATGCCCGGCCGGGGTGCCGGCCATCTGGTCGGTGACCGCCACGCGCGCGGCGACCTGGCGGCGCGGCGCGCGGCGGGTGTCGACGGAGGGAGTGTTCATGCCTGCTGCTCCGGATGGGGTCCGGCCAGGGTGCGCAGTGCGCCCAGGGTGGCCTGCCAGGCGCGGTCGATCAGCCGGGCCTTGTCTTCGGTAACGACACGGACCTGGCCGTCGGCCATCTGCCGGGCCAGGGTATCCAGCTGGGTTTCCAGCGCCTTCTGGCCGCGCGCGTTGACGAACAGGGCGTGGTCGGTCAACCGGCTGTACCAGGACAGGCGCAGCCGGCGCGGCGCACCGTCCTGGGTGAATTCGAACCAGCTGCCGAACGGCAACGCCAGCAGATCGCGGTAGCAGGCGTCCTGCGTGGCATCGCGTGCGGGGGGCGTGGTGGCGGCAGGGGTGGCATCGCCGGCCTGGCCGCCCAACCGCGCACGCTGCTTCAGGCGCGCGCTCAGTTCGGTGCGCGAGGTGCTGTCGTCCTCGCCGCCGGGCGTGGACAGGCGGCGTGCCACGGCCGTGGCTTCGTCGGCGTGGTAGCCCACCTGGACCAGTGCCGCCTCGATGCCGGTGGCCAGCGTGGCATCCGCCGGTGCGCTGCCCGGTGCGTGGGCAGTCACCTCGGCAATCCGCGCGGTCTGTGCCAGGCACTGCTGCCACTGGGGCGAGTCCTCGCCATGGCGCAGTTGGGCCAGGGTCATCACATCGGCCCAGGCCTGGCGCAGCAGGGTCTGCACGAAGCGGGGCGGCTGCGCCTGTTCGCAGCGCTCGGCAATGCTGGCTTCGGTCTGGCGGCGGGCGACGTCCAGTTTTTCACGGCCACGGGCCGCATCGACGTGGCGGCGCTCGGCCAGCTCGGCGCGGTGCGCGGCGGCGCGTACCTGCTGCTGGATATCGTCATTGGCCGCGGCGAACACGGCCGGGTCCTGGGTGTCGCCGGCCTGTACGCGTTCCACGCTCTGGGCCAGGCGCTGCATCAGCTGCGGATCGACATCGTCGCTGCCCAGCCAGACCGCGCCGGCTTCGGCCACGCTGTTGAGCAGGTCGCGCGCGGGGTGTTCATCGCGCACGAAGAAGCCCGGATCGGCCAGGGCCGCGCGGGCGACCGGTACCTGCAGCCGGGCCAGCAGGCCGGCATTGCCGGCATCCGGGCGCTGCAGCTGCTGCACCTGGCCGAACAGGCGGCCGAGCAGGTCGAAGGTGTCCTGGTCTTTCACGGCCAGGGCCGGGGGCGCCTCGGGGCGTTCGCGCTGCAGCTGGGCCAGCAGGGCCGCCTGCAGATCGGCCATCGAACGTGGTGCGCTGGCCTGGGCCTGCAGGCGTGCCAGCAGGCCATCGAGGACCGCACTGGGCAGGGTGGGGGGCGCTGCTGTTCCCGGCGGCAGCGGGCCAGGCGTGCTGGCCGGGTTGGCCAGCAGCTGGTGCAGCGTGGCCATCGCCGGTTGCGCGGTCTCGCCAAAGCCCTGCAGCGGGCGTGCGGCGTCCTGCAGCATGCCCGACCAGGAACCGGCGGGGGCACTGCCGCCCCAGCCGGTCAGCGGGGCGGCGGTGCTGCTGCTGGTGCGGGTGGCACGACCACCGGCCACCGAATGGGTGATCAGGCGGCGGGTGCTGGCCGAGCGTGCCAGGTACGGCGTGTAGACCAGGCCGGGTAGCACGCCTTCCTGTGACAGCAGCCCGTTGAAGCGTTCGATGATTTCACCCAGCCGCTCCAGCACGTGGCGGTCCAGGCTGCGGAACAGCGCCAGCTGCACCGGCGGGTCCAGGCGCGCCTGTTCGGCCAGGCGGCGGGCCAGTGCGCACAGGGCATGCGGGCCCAGCGGCAGGGTTTCGGCGTCGAATGCCGGGCCGGCGGCGAGTACGCCCAGGCGCTGGCCGAGCAGGTTCAGGCCGTTGCCGCTGCGCAGGGTTTCCCGGCGGACCATTTCCACCAGCACGATGTCGCGGTCGATATCGTGTTCGTCCACCAGGCGCAGCGTGGTCAGGCTCCCGGTGGCGGGCTGCGGTGCGGCCAGGGGGGCGGCCACGCGTGGGCCGCGCAGGTTGGCCAGCGCCTCGACCACGGCATCGAGCATGCGCTCGCCAAAGGGCAGCGCGAATGCGTGTGCCTGATGGCGGTAGCCCATCAGGTCGGCCTGCTGGGCCGGGCTGCGTGCCAGTTCGGCGTCCTGCAGGAGCGATTGCTCCATCGCTTCGCCGCTCAGTGCCAGCGGTGCGGACAGCGTGTGCCGCACCAGCACGGTCAACTGGCCAAGCAGCTGCCGTACGCGGGGCGGCAGGCCCGAGTGGTCCAAGCGGGCTGCATCGGCCGGCAGCAACGGCATGGGAACTGACATCGGCGCGGTGTCCCGGGTCACGCAGAGTGAATGTGGACTCTACTGTGGGCGGCGTGGTGGGCGCCACATCCACGGCGCTGCCGGGTGCCACACAGGCCCGCCTGCCGGAGGCGTCATTCCTCCAGGAACAGGCTCACCACATCGTTGGTGAAGCGGCGGCCAAGCTCGGTGGGCTGCACATGGCCGTCGGCCACCTGCAGCCAGCCGCGCTGCACCGCCTGTGCCAGCGGTGCATCGAGCACGCGGCGTGCCAGGCCGGTGCGCGATTCGAAATCGCGCAGGCTGAAGCCTTCGTGCAGGCGCAGCAGGTTCAGCATGTACTCGAACGGCAGCCGCTCGGGCGCGATCACATCGTCGCCCCCCAGCGCGGCCGGGGTGCCGGCGGTGTCCAGGTAGGCCTGGGGATGCTTGAGCTTCCAGCGGCGCAGCACGTGTTCCTCGGCGCCGGAGCTGATCTTGCCGTGCGCGCCCGCGCCGATGCCCAGGTAGTCACCGAAGCGCCAATAGTTCAGGTTGTGCGCACTCTGCCGGCCGGGGCGTGCGTAGGCACTCACTTCGTACTGGTCGAAACCGGCCTGCGCCAGCAGGGCCTGGCAGTGTTCCTGCATGTCCCAGGCGTGGTCTTCATCGGGGATGCCCTGCGGCGGCCGTGCGAAGAACACCGTATTCGGCTCCAGCGTCAGCTGGTAGTGCGAAAGGTGCGCCGGCTGCAGCGCGAAGGCGCGTTCCAGATCGGCCTCTGCACCGGCCAGGGTCTGTTCCGGCAGCGCGTACATCAGGTCGATGTTGAAATTGTCGAAGCCCGCATCCTGGGCCATCTTCACCGCGCGCTCGGCTTCGCCACTGTCGTGGATGCGGCCCAGGCGCTTCAGTGCGGCATCGTCGAAGCTCTGGATGCCGAAGCTCAGCCGGTTCACGCCGGCGGCGCGGTAGCGGTCGAAGCGCCCATGCTCGGCGGTGCCCGGGTTGGTTTCCAGCGTGATTTCAGCGTTTGGCGCGAAGCGCAGGCGGGCGCTGGCCTGCTGCAGGAAACGGTCGATCGCCTCCGGCGGGAACAGGCTGGGGGTGCCGCCACCGAAGAACACGCTGTGCACCACCCGGCCCCAGACCAGCGGCAGGTCCTGGTCCAGATCGCGCAGCAGGGCGTCGATATAGGCATCGAACGGCAACGCGCCCTTGGCCTGGTGCGAATTGAAATCGCAGTACGGGCATTTGCGCACGCACCACGGCAGGTGCACGTACAGCGACAGCGGCGGCGGTACCAGCCGTGGCGCGGCGGCGTGCGCGTGATCGCCGGTGCAGACTTCGCCGGGCAGGTGGGTGCAGTGGTCGTGGTCGTGCGGCATGGGCTTCATCGGTAGTGCCGGCCGCTGGCCGGCTTCCCTTGGGTAATCAGGACGGCATCAGAGCCAGGTGGCCAGCTGCTGCTTGAGCTGCTGCAGCGCCAGGGCGCGGTGGCTGATGGCGTTCTTCAGCGCCGGTGCCATTTCCGCGGCGGTCAGGCCGTGGGTGGTATCGAGGAACACCGGGTTGTAGCCAAAACCATTCGTGCCACGCAGTTCGCGGATGATCTGCCCTTCCCAGCGGCCTTCGCAGATCAGCGGCTGCGGGTCGGTGGCATGGCGCAGCAGCACGATCACGGCATAGAAGCGCGCGCTGCGCTGGCCATCGGGCACATCGGCCAGGGCATCGAGCAGCTTGGCGTTGTTGGCCGCGGCATTGGTCGGGTGGCCGGCATAGCGCGCGCTGTACAGGCCAGGTGCACCGCCCAGGGCATCGACGATCAGGCCCGAATCATCGGCCAGTGCCGGCAGGCCGGTCGCCGCGCAGGCCGCGCGTGCTTTCAGCAGCGCGTTCTCGACGAAGGTCAGGCCGGTTTCCTCCACATCGCCCAGGCCCAGTTCGGCGGCCGAGGTGATCTGCAGCGGCAGGTCGGCGAGGATCTCCTGCATTTCCACCAGCTTGCCAGCATTGTGGCTGGCCAGGACAAGTTTCTTCATCCGCGCGGCTCCAGCAGGTCCCAGGTGTTCCCGTACAGGTCGCGGAACACCGCCACGGTGGCATACGGTTCTTCGCGCGGGGTTTCCAGGAATTCGACGCCGGCCGCCAGCATCGCAGCATGGTCGCGCCGGAAGTCGTCGGTGTTCAGGAAGAAGCCCACGCGGCCGCCGGTCTGGTTGCCGATGCGGCTGCGCTGTTCCTCGTTGCTGGCTTTGGCCAGCAGCAGGGCGGCGGCGCTGCCGTCGGTCGGGCCGACCACCACCCAGCGCTTGCTGCCCTGGTCGATGTCCTCCAGCAGGGTGAAGCCGAGCTTGCCGGTGTACCAGGCGATGGCCTCGTCATAGTCGGCCACCACCAGGGTGGTCAACGCGATGCGGCGCTTCATGCCTGCGGCTCCACCGCCAGCGCGGCCTGCTGTGCGGCCAGCAGTTCGGCCACGCCCTTTTCGGCCAGCGCCAGCAGCGCGTCCAGTTCATCGCGGCGGAAGGCATGGCCCTCGGCCGTGCCCTGCAGTTCGATGAAGCCACCGCCATCGTTCATGACCACGTTCATGTCGGTGTCGCAGTCGCTGTCTTCGGCGTAGTCCAGGTCCAGCACCGGGGTGCCGCGGTACACGCCCACCGACACGGCGGCCACGGCGCCCAGCACCGGGTTGCGCTTGATCTCGCCGCGCTTGATCAGCACGTTCACCGCATCCACCAGGGCCACGTAGGCACCGGTGATGGCGGCAGTGCGGGTGCCACCGTCGGCCTGCAGCACGTCGCAGTCCAGGGTGATGGTGCGCTCGCCCAGCGCGTTGCGGTCCACGCACGCGCGCAGGCTGCGGCCGATCAGGCGCTGGATTTCCAGCGTACGGCCGCCCTGCTTGCCGCGTGCCGCTTCGCGGTCGCTGCGGGTGTGGGTGGCGCGCGGCAGCATGCCGTACTCGGCGGTCACCCAGCCTTCGCCCTTGCCGCGCAGGAAGCCCGGCACGCGGTTTTCCACGCTGGCCGTGCACAGCACGCGGGTCTCACCGAAGCAGACCAGCACCGAGCCTTCGGCGTGGCGGGTGAAGCCGCGTTGGATGACGACCGGACGGAGCTGGTCGGGCTGGCGGCCACTGGGGCGGGCATCGGACATGGTGCGTTTCCCTAAGGGGTAAGACGGGCAGGGGAGTACGCCACATTGCCCGCGGCCTTCACGGGCGGGCAAGGAGGCTTCAAAGAGAGCGCTAGGGTACCATTCCCCCTTTGGGAGCATCGGAAACGCTCATGATTCGAAGCATGACGGCCTACGCCGGCGGCGAACGCGCCACCCCGTGGGGCACGCTGGGGTGCGAGCTGCGCTCGGTCAACCACCGGTTCCTGGAGGTGGGCACCCGCCTGCCCGAGGAACTGCGCGCGCTGGAACCGCAGCTGCGCGAGCGCATCGCCGCGCGCCTGAGCCGTGGCAAGCTGGACCTGATCGTGCGCCTGCGTGCGCCGGAAGCAGCAGGCAGCCTGCAGGTCAACGACGTGCTGCTGGGCCAGCTGGGCCAGCTGGCGCACCGCCTCACCTCCGATTTCCCCAACCTGCAGGTCAGCTTCACCGATCTGCTGCAGCTGCCGGGCGTCACCCAGGGCGAAGCCACCGATGCGGCGGCCCTGCAGGCCGAGGCACTGGCCCTGCTGGAGCAGGTGCTGGACGGCTTCGTCGCCGCGCGCGAGCGTGAAGGCACTACGCTGGCCACCGCCATCGCCGAACGCGTGGATGCCATCGAGCGCATCGCCGCTGAGGTGCGCACGCTGATTCCGGCCATCCGTGAAGGCCAGCGCGCCAAGCTGGCCGCGCGCCTGGCCGACCTGCCGCACCCGGTCGATCCCGGCCGCGCCGAGCAGGAACTGGTGCTGTGGCTGCAGAAGCTGGATGTCGATGAAGAACTGGACCGGCTGGGCAGCCACATCGTGGAAATCCGCCGCGTGCTCAAGCAGCGCGAGCCGGTCGGCCGCCGCCTGGATTTCCTGTTGCAGGAATTCAACCGCGAAGCCAATACGCTCGGCTCCAAGTCCGTGGACAGCCGCACCTCCAACGCGGCCGTTGAACTGAAGGTGCTGATCGACCAGATCCGCGAACAGGTACAGAACATCGAATGAGCACCCAGCCCACCCCGACCGGCACGCCCGCGCGCGGCACGCTGTACATCGTGGCCGCCCCCTCCGGTGCCGGCAAGAGCAGCATCGTCAACGCCACCCTGGCGCGCGACCCGCAGATCGCCCTGTCCATTTCCTTCACCTCGCGCGCCATGCGCCCCGGTGAAGTGAACGGCCAGCACTACCACTTCGTCAGCGCCGAGGAATTCGAGCGGATGATCGCCGCCGGCGATTTCTTCGAGCACGCCTGGGTGCACGGCGACTGGAAGGGCACGGCCCGGCAGTCGGTGGAGCCGCAGCTGGCCGCCGGCCAGGATGTGCTGCTGGAGATCGACTGGCAGGGCGCGCAGCAGGTGCGCCAGCTGGTGCCGGGCACGGTGACGGTGTTCATCCTGCCGCCGTCCAAGCAGGCCCTGGAAGACCGCATGCGCAAGCGGGGCCAGGACACCGAAACGGTGATCGCCCAGCGCCTGGGCGCGGCGCGCGAGGAAATGCTGCACTTCAACGACTTCGACTACGTCATCGTCAACGAAGTGTTCGATACGGCCGTGGACGAACTGTGCGCCATCTTCACCGCCAGCCGCCTGCGCCGGGAGGCCCAGAAGGTCCGCCATGCCGGCCTCATCCGGGCGTTGCTGACCCAGGATCCGGGCTCAACTGATTGATTCCTAAAGGGTCCGGCAGGGGTTGGCTTGATTTTGTCCAGCCCCTGCGCGTATACTCCACCCCCTTTCCCTCATTCGACTGAGCGGCCGACCGGTCGCCGGGAGCCCGTATGGCCCGCATCACCGTAGAAGATTGCCTGGAAGTCGTTAACAACCGTTTCGAGCTGGTCATGATGGCCTCCAAGCGTGCCCGCCAGCTCGCCAACGGCGTGCAGGCCACCCTGGACAACAGCGAAACCGACGACAAGCCGACCGTGCTGGCACTGCGCGAAATCGCCGCCCGCAAGATCGACAACGCCCTGATCGACGAAGTCGAGAAGGCCGAGCGTGAGCGTGCCGAGCGCGAAGCGCTGGAGTGGGCTGCCGCCGAAGTGGTCGCCGACGAAGACATGTCCAAGAACGACGATTG
This sequence comes from Stenotrophomonas sp. 24(2023), assembly GCF_030913365.1. Classification (NCBI taxonomy): domain Bacteria; kingdom Pseudomonadati; phylum Pseudomonadota; class Gammaproteobacteria; order Lysobacterales; family Lysobacteraceae; genus Stenotrophomonas; species Stenotrophomonas sp. 24(2023). The sequence goes on along the minus strand of NZ_CP133160.1, from coordinate 1,009,263 downwards.
ATCGTATCGATCGACGTCATTGATGGACCGCCGAACAGCCCGCCCCGTGCGGGCTGTTTCGCATTCAGTATTTGCCGTAAACCGCACTCTGGCATAGGCTGCGGGCATGAACCCAGGCCCCACTGCCAAGGTAGCCGCGCACCCCGCCGCGGCCGTACCTGATTACGTCCTTCAGCTCGAGCGCGCAGCGCACTACCTGCCGCCGGAGCAGCTGCCGCTGCTGCGCCGCGCCTGGGAAGTGGGCGCCGCCGCGCACGCCGGCCAGACCCGCAAGTCGGGCGAGCCCTACATCACCCATCCGGTCGCCGTCGCGCAGGTGCTGGCCGAGCTGGGGCTGGACGTGGAGGCGCTGATCGCCGCCATCCTGCACGACACCATCGAAGACACCCCGCTGACCCGTGAAGCCCTGGCTGCCGAGTTCGGCGAAGCCGTGGCCGAACTGGTCGACGGTGTCACCAAGCTGGACAAGCTGAAGTTCCGCGACCGCCAGGAAGCGGCGGCCGAAAGCTTCCGCAAGATGCTGCTGGCCATGTCGCGCGACCTGCGCGTGATCATGATCAAGCTGGCCGACCGCCTGCACAACATGCGCACGCTGGGCGCGCAGAGCCGCGAAGCCCGCGGCCGCATCGCCCGCGAGACGCTGGAGATCTACGCACCCATCGCCCAGCGGCTGGGCATGAGCCTGGTCAAGAGCGAACTGCAGAACCTCGGCTTCAAGGCGCTGTACCCGTGGCGCCACGCCATCCTGGAAAAACACATCCGCAGCCAGCCGGTGGTGCGCCGCGAAGCGCTGGCGCAGGTGGAGGTGCAGCTGTCGCAGCGCCTGGCCAAGGAAGGGCTGGAACACCGCCTGGTCAGCCGCATCAAGACCCCGTGGAGCATCTACAACAAGATGCGCGACGAGAACAAGACCTTCGACCAGGTGATGGATGTCTTCGGCTTCCGCCTGGTCGTGCGCAGCGTGCCCAGCTGTTACCACGCGCTGGGTGCGGTGCATGCCGCGTTCAAGCCGCTCGATGGCCGCTTCCGCGATTTCATCGCCATTCCCAAGGCCAACGGCTACCAGTCGCTGCACACGGTGTTGTTCGGGCCCTACGGCTCGCCGATCGAAGTGCAGATCCGCACCGAGGAAATGGACCTGATCGCCGAGCGCGGTGTGGCCGCGCACTGGACCTACAAGCTCGGCGGCGATGCCCCCAACAGCGCGCAGAGCCGTGCCCACGCCTGGATCGTCGAGCTGATCGATTCGCAGCGTGCCGCCGGCTCGTCGCTGGAATTCCTGGACAACGTGAAGGTCGACCTGTTCCCGGACGAGGTCTACCTGTTCACCCCCAAGGGCAAGATCCTGGCGCTGCCGCGTAATGCCACGGCGCTGGATTTCGCCTACGCGGTGCATACCGACGTGGGCAACACGGCGGTGGCCTCGCGCGTGGACAAGAAACTGGTGCCGCTGCGCACCAAGCTGGTCAGCGGCCAGTCGGTGGAAATCATCACCGCGCGCTCGGCCACGCCCAAGCCGCAGTGGCTGGAATTCGTGGTGACCAGCAAGGCACGCACCGCCATCCGCCACCAGCTCAAGCAGCTTGAACACGAAGATGCCGTGCAGCTGGGCCACCGCATGCTCGACCGTGCGCTGGAAGCGATGGATTCCTCGCTGGAGCGCCTGCCCAAGGGCCGCCTGGATGCCTTCCTGGCCGAGCACCGTTACCCGCGCCTGGAGGCCCTGCTGGCCGAGGTGGCACTGGGCAACTGGATGCCGACCCAGGCCGCACAGGCGCTGATGGCCTACGCTGAGCTGCGTGGTGGCCCGCATTCGCGCCACTTCTCGCAGGAAAAGATCCTCATCAACGGCAGCGAGCGCGGGGTGATCAGTTTCGCCGGCTGCTGCCAGCCGATTCCCGGCGACGAGATCATGGGCTACCACACCGCCGGCAAGGGCATCGTGGTGCACCGCATGGACTGCCCGAACCTGGCCGAACTGCGCAAGTCGCCCGAGCGCTGGGTGCCGATCGGCTGGGACACCACCGTATCCGGCGACTACGACACCTCGCTGGTGGTGGAAGTGGAGAACGGTACCGGCGTGCTGGCGCAGCTGGCCGCGGCGATCGCCCAGAGCCACTCCAACATCGAACGCGTGGATTACCTGGACCGCGACTTCAACGCCGCCGTGCTGGCGTTCAGCGTGCAGGTACGCGACCGCAACCACCTGGCCGAAGTGATGCGCCGCCTGCGCCGCCTGTCGGTCGTGCAGTCGGTGCGCCGCCAGTAGATCCACGCCCTGCGTGGATGATTGCGCGGAATGAATCAAAGGCACGGGGTCAGGTCCGTTTCCCGCCGGGGAACGGACCCGACCCCGAGCCGATGCCGCCCCCACCCGGTACAATCGGCGCTCTGTTTTCCCCAACGCACCGGAGCGATCCATGTCCCGCCAGATCATCAACACTGAAAAGGCCCCGGCCGCCATCGGCCCGTACTCGCAGGCCGTGCGCGCCGGCAACACCGTGTACTTCTCCGGCCAGATTCCGCTGGACCCGGCCACCGGCGATATCGTTGGTGCCGGTGACATCGAAGCGCAGGCCCGCCGCGCCTTCGACAACCTCAAGGCCGTGGCCGAAGCCGCCGGCGGCTCGCTGGACAAGGTGGTCCGCCTGGGCCTGTACCTGACCGATCTGGGCGAGTTCGCCAAGGTCAACGCCGTCATGCAGGACTACTTCCAGGCCCCGTTCCCGGCCCGTTCCACCATCGAAGTGTCCGGCCTGCCCAAGGGCGCGAACTTCGAGGTCGATGCGGTGATGGTCATCGACTGACCCACCCGTGGCGCGCAAGGCGGTAGCGACCCCGGCGCTGGCCCCGGCCGGCGAAGCGACGCTGGCGATGCTCGCCGGCGTCGGCCCGGCCGTGGCCGCCAAGCTGCAGGCACGTGGCCTGGCCACGTTGCAGGACCTGTGGCTGCACCTGCCGCTGCGCTATGAAGACCGCACCACCCTGACCCGCATCCAGGACCTGCGCAACGGCGTGCCGGCGCAGGTGGAAGCGCGGGTGGTGGCGGTCGAGCGCGGCATGCGCTACCGGCCCATGCTGAAGGTGGCGGTGGAGGATGAAGGGCAGGGCACGCTGGTGCTGCGCTTCTTCCACTTCCGCCAGCAGCAGGTGGGCCAGTTCGCCGTCGGCACCCGGCTGCGCTGCTTCGGCACGCCCAAGCCGGGCCAGCTGGGCCTGGAGATCGTCCACCCCAGCTACCAGATTCTCGGCCGTACCGATGACCCGGCACTGGGCGACAGCCTGGACCCGGTGTACCCGGCAGTGGAGGGCATCGGCCCGGCCACGATGCGCCGGTTCATCGGCCAGGCGCTGGACCGGCTGCCGGAAGAATCCACGCTGGAACTGCTGCCCGCCGGGTGGCTGGATGGGCTGGCCCTGCCGTCGCTGCGCAGCGCACTGCTGACCGTGCACCGCCCACCACCGGATGCCGACCTGGCCGCGCTGGCCGCCGGCACCCATCCGGCACAGCGCCGGCTGGCGCTGGAAGAACTGCTGGCCCACCACCTGAGCCTGCGCCGCCAGCGCATCGCCCTGCAGGCCCACCATGCGCCGCCGTTGGCGGGGCGGGGCACGCTGGCCAAGGCCCTGCTCAAGCAGCTGCCGTTCGCGCTGACCGGCGCGCAGGCGCGGGTGTTCAAGCAGATCCGCGACGATCTTGCCCGGCCCAGCCCGATGCTGCGGCTGGTGCAGGGCGATGTCGGCTCGGGCAAGACCGTGGTCGCCGCGCTGGCGGCCATGCTGGCGGTGGAGCAGGGCAAGCAGGTCGCGCTGGCGGCACCGACCGAACTGCTGGCCGAACAGCACCTCAACAACCTGCGCGGCTGGCTGGAACCGCTGGGCGTGCGCGTGACCTGGCTGGCCGGCAAGGTCACCGGCAAGGCGCGTGCGAAGGTACTGGAACAGGTTGCCAGCGGCGAAGCGCAGGTGGTGGTCGGCACCCATGCGCTGATGCAGGACGCGGTGGTGTTCCAGGACCTGGCGCTGGCCATCGTCGATGAGCAGCACCGCTTCGGCGTGCACCAGCGGCTGGCCCTGCGTGACAAGGGCGCGGGCGGACGCAGCGTGCCGCACCAGCTGGTGATGACGGCCACGCCCATCCCGCGCACGCTGGCGATGTCCGAATACGCCGATCTGGATGTCTCGGCCATCGACGAACTGCCGCCGGGGCGCACGCCCGTGCAGACCGTGGCGCTGAACAACGACCGGCGCCCGGAGCTGATCGAACGCATCGCCCTGGCCTGCCAGGAAGGGCGGCAGGTGTATTGGGTGTGCACCCTCATCGAGGAAAGTGAAGAACTGGACGCCACCCCGGCGCAGGCCACCTTCGAATCACTGCAGGCGCTGCTGCCGGGCGTGCGCGTGGGGCTGGTGCATGGCCGCCTGAAGGCAGCCGAAAAACTGGCCACGATGGTGGCGTTCAAGGCCGGGCAGATCGACCTGCTGGTGGCCACCACCGTCATCGAAGTAGGCGTGGACGTACCCAACGCCTCGCTGATGGTGATCGAGAACGCCGAGCGCCTCGGCCTGGCGCAGCTGCACCAGCTGCGCGGGCGCGTGGGGCGCGGCTCGGCGGTATCGCGCTGCGTGCTGCTGTACCAGGCGCCGCTTTCGCAGATGGCGCGCGAGCGCCTGCAGACCATGCGCGAAACCAACGACGGCTTCGTCATTGCCGAAAAGGACCTGGAGCTGCGCGGCCCGGGTGAACTGCTGGGCACCCGCCAGACCGGCCTGGCCGGGTTCCGCATTGCCGATCTGGCCCGTGATGCCGGCCTGCTGCCCGGCGTGCATGACCTGGCCGAGCGCCTGCTGGCCGAACAGCCGGCCCTGGCCGATCGCGTGGTCACCCGCTGGATCGGCACCGCCGTGCGCTACGCCTCGGCCTGAGCGCGCGGGGTAGCGCCGGGCCGCGCACGGTGGTTGCCTGCGCGCCGTTCCTGCATTCATCCACGCACGGCGTGGATCTACAGGGGGAGTGCCAGGCCATGCCTGGCAGGCGTCTATGCGGACGGCAACTGGCTGCCCACGTATTCGGACAGGCCGCGGCAGGCCAGCAGCAGCCCTTCGCGTACGCTGTCGCCCACGTGGTGCTCCTCCCCACCATCCACGCGCACGCGTTCGGTGGCATGCAGCAGTTCCAGCAGCACGGTCAGTCCGGCCGTGGCCCGGTCGATGCGTTCCAGTGCCATGCATTGCCCCGGTGTCCGCCGCTCTCTCGCCCACGGCTGACCATCGGCCCCTTCGCCCCGGCGGATGCGTTGCAGGCAGCCCAACAACGTGAGGTCGTCACCGGCAGGATCGGCACCGGTGGCCGACAGGGTGGTTTCCAGCGTGCGCGCCAGCGCATCGGGGATGCTGGCGGCATCTTCGCCCAACGTGGCGAACAGCAGCGGATAGCGCGAAGCAGTCATCTCGGCACTCCTTGTGCACGGAACAAGGGGCCACCAACGCGACGGCGAGGGTGGCGGGCGGTGAGTGGTTGCAATACCGGTGACTGTCGCTGAAACGCCGGCGGGCACGAGGCCCCCACGCACCGCCCGCCGTAAGGGGCGTGGACGGATTGCCTGCCGGACGCCACGCAGGAATACGCGCGCAACGCCGGCAGGCAAGCGTAAACAACACAACAGTCAAACGGGATTGCAAGCCCGTGCCATCCGTTGTCGATGGCTCGTCATGATGTTCACGGTATGCCCCGAGGCTTCAATGAGAATTGTTGGAAACATCGAAAAACGTGCGTCGCCATCGCCATCGCACAGGCCATGCCGATTACGTCAGAACGCGAGATTCGCGTGCCGTTCCGGCATTCATCCACGCATGGCGTGGATCTACATGGGGAGTGCCAGGCCATGCCTGGCAGGTGTCTATGCGGACGGCAACTGGCTGCCCACGTATTCGGACAGGCCGCGGCAGGCCAGCAGCAGCCCTTCGCGTACGCTGTCGCCCACGTGGTGCTCCTCCCCACCATCCACGCGCACGCGCTCGGTGGCATGCAGCAGTTCCAGCAGCACGGTCAGTCCAGCCGTGGCCCGGTCGATGCGTTCCAGTGCCATGCATTGCCCCGGTGTCCGCCGCTCTCTCGCCCAACGTGGCGAACAGCAGTGGATAGCGCGAAGCAGTCATCTCGGCACTCCTTGTGCACGGAACAAGGGGCCACCAACGCGACGGCGAGGGTGGCGGGCGGTGAGTGGCTCCAATACCGGTGACTGGCTACAGCCCGGTGGGCACAAGGCCCTCCACGCACCGCCCGCCATAAGGCATACGGACGGATTGCCTGCCGACGCCACGCAACAAACGCGCAACGCCGGCAGGCAAGCGTAAACAACAGCCAGTCGAACGGGATTGGAGTCCCGTGCCATCCGTTGTCGATGGCTCGTCATGATGTCCACGGTATGCCTCGAGGCTTCAATGAGAATTGTTGGAAACATCGAAAAACGTGCGTCGCCATCGCCATCGCACAGGCCATACCGATTACGTCAGAACGCGACATCCGCGCGTCGTTCCAGGTTTCATCCACGCATGGCGTGGATCCACCGTGTCGACCAAGGTCGACACCTGCCAGAGCAGGACGCCGTTCCGACAGATCACGGGAAACTGTCGAAGGTGGGATGGGTCCGGTGGCAGGGGTGTCCGCGGCATGGACGCCGCGGCCAAGCCCCCAGGGACGGGTTCACGGCGTCCCCTGCCACCGGACCCATCCCGCCCTCCCACGGACTGCCGGCCTTTGCCGTTGCTTCGGCTCCAGCTTCTGCGGGTGCCGCCCGGCCACCCCCCAGCCCCCGGTCTTGCAACGGTCATCATCCCGGTCCACACTTCGTTGCCGATCTGAAGACGGCACCCATGAGCAAGAAGATCCCGCTGTTGATCGACACCGACCCCGGTGTGGATGACGCCCTGGCCCTGTTGATGGCCTTTGCCGATGAACGGCACGACGTGGTCGCCCTGACCATCGCCGCCGGCAACGTGGGCCTGCAGTACACCGTCCGCAACGCCCTCAAGCTCTGCGACATCGTCGGCCGCACCGACGTGCCGGTGTTTGCCGGCAGCCCCGACCCGCTCATCCACCCGTCCGTGGACGCCGCCCACGTGCACGGCCGCGACGGCTATGGCGACGTGGACCTGCCGCCGCCCAGCCGCCAGGCCGAGGCCGAACATGCCGCGCTGGCCATCCTGCGCCTGTCGCACGAACATGCCGGCGAACTGATGCTGGTCATGCTCGGCCCGCTGACCAACCTGGCCCTGGCCCTGAAGCTGGACCCGACCCTGCCCCAGCGCATCAAGCACATCGTGGTGATGGGCGGGGCGGTCACCTGCCACGGCAACATCACCCCGGCGGCCGAATTCAACATCGCCTTCGACCCGGAAGCGGCGCACGTGGTGTTCACCGCGTTCAAGCACCTGCGGGTGTCGGACTGGGAAGCCACCGTCGCCCATGGCCTGCCCCTGCAGGCTGCCGAAACCTGGCTGCAGGCCGATTCGGACCGCGCCCGCTTCTACGAGCTGATCTCGCGCAAGACCCGCGGCCTGTCCGAGGACAGCAAGGGCGGCCGCTGGTACACCGCCGATGCAGTGGCCATGGCCTGGGCATTGAACCCGGAAGGGCAGCTGCAGGTGGAATCGCGGCCGGTGAACATCGAACTGAACGGCACGTTCAGCCGCGGTGCCACCATCGTCGACTGGAACCGCCAGACCGGCCAGCCCGACAACTGTGACCTGCTGATGGCCTACGACCAGCAGCGTTTCGAGGCCCTGGTCCGGGGCGCCCTGGGCGCTGCCTGAGGCCGTTCACCCTTTCCCCGGCGCGGACTTATCCCCCGGGTTGCCCCCAGCCGCAACCCGGGACTATAATGCCGCTCTTGACCACCAGCCCATTTACGGTGTGAGCCCATGAAGGCCGATATCCATCCGAACTACCGCGACGTCGTCTTCCATGACGTCACCTCCGATTTCAAGATCCTGACCCGCTCGACCATGGCGACGAAGGAAACCATCAAGTGGGAAGACGGCAACGACTACCCGCTGGTGAAGGTTGAAATTTCCTCGGCTTCGCACCCGTTCTACACGGGCAAGCACAAGGTCATCGACACCTCCGGCCGTATCGACAAGTTCCAGAAGCGCTACGCGCGCTGATCTGCCGGACCTGGTTCGAAACGACGGCCGCGCTCAGCGCGGCCGTTTGTTTTTCCCCAACGGCGGCCAAACGGCTGTTGGGATGGACGGAACACTGCGTCCGTGTGACACCTTCTTTGCCGATCCGGGCCGCATCGCGGCGGGCTTCCGGCCGCCTGTCGTCTACGACTTCCGTCTAGCGCCGGGCAAATGCTGCTGTGCGATAATGGCGTGATCCACGGCACAGGTCGTGGACGTCATTCACGTGCCTGACCAATGCGCTTGGGCAGGCGCCTTCCATGAAGGAGCGCACACAGTGTCCGATCTTGATCAGGTCACGCTCAACGCCGGCGAGAAGTCGGTCGTTCTGCCGGTCATCAAACCTACCCTTGGCAACGACTGCGTCGACATCTCGAAGCTGACCAAGGAAACGGGGTACTTCACCTACGATTCCGGCTTCACCGCCACCGCCAGCTGCAAGTCCGCCATCACCTACATCGATGGCGACAACGGTGTGCTGCTGTACCGCGGCTATCCGATCGAGCAGCTCTCGGAAAAGTCGAGCTACGTCGAAGTCGCTTACCTGCTGATCAACGGTGAGCGTCCCAGCGCCGAGCAGCTGAAGGCCTTCAACGAAGAACTGGCCGCCGAGGCCGATGTCGATGCGTCGGTCAACACCCTGATCGGCAGCTTCGCCACCGACGCCCACCCGATGGCCATCCTGGCGGCCGCCATCGCCCAGCTGTCGGCGCAGTACCACGCGTCGCTGGACCTGGCCGATGCCGAGCAGCGCCGCAAGGCTGCCGTGCGCCTGATCGCCAAGGTGCCGACCCTGTCGGCGCTGATCTACCGCCACGGCAAGGGCCTGCCGGCCAACAAGCCGGACACCTCGCTGGATTACGTCAGCCGCTTCCTGAAGCAGACCTTCGAGTCGGCCGATGGCCAGTACGAGCTGAACCAGGACGTGGTGAAGGCGCTGGACCTGCTGTTCATCCTGCACGCCGACCACGAGCAGAACGCCTCGACCTCGACCGTGCGCCTGGTCGGTTCGACCGGTGCCAACCCGTATGCCTCGGTCGCCGCCGGCGTCACCGCGCTGTGGGGTCCGGCCCACGGCGGTGCCAACGAAGCCGTGCTGAAGATGCTGGAAGAGATCGGTTCGGCCGACAACGTTGAATCGGCCGTGCTCAAGGCCAAGGACAAGACCTCCGGCTTCCGCCTGATGGGCTTCGGCCACCGCGTGTACAAGAACTTCGACCCGCGCGCGAAGGTCATCGGCGAGATGACCAGCAAGGTGCTCAAGCAGCTGGGCGTGCAGGATCCGCTGCTGGACGTGGCCGTGAAGCTGGAACAGGCCGCGCTGCAGGACGAGTACTTCGTCGCCCGCAAGCTGTACCCGAACGTCGATTTCTACAGCGGCATCATCTACAAGGCGCTGCAGATCCCGACCGAGATGTTCACCGTCATGTTCGCCCTGGGCCGTACGTCCGGCTGGGTGTCGCATTGGCTGGAACAGCAGGTCGATCCGGAAATGAAGATCGGCCGTCCGCGCCAGGTCTACACCGGCCACGACGTGCGCGATTACCAGGGCTGATCGGCCCGCAGGTGATCGGATGAAAAACGCCCCGCATCCGCGGGGCGTTTTTTTTTGCCGGCGCGACGGGGGATGGATGGGGGCAGGCGGCCGTCCGGCGCATGTGCTCTGCATGAAATTCATGCCAGGCAGTGATTGGCAATGAGGAAAATTGCATCCTTTCGAAATCAGGGTGTATTGCACAGAACTCGATGCAATGCCGCGTTTTTAAGAGTGTTTGCATGGTGCTGGGATAGGGAGTTTTCCTACCATTTTCCCCGTCGCCGCTGCCACGCCGGCGGTGATGCTTCCGGAGGAAGCCCCACCTCACTGTCCGAGAGAGACACCATGAATACGATCATCACGAAGGCCGCGCTGGCTGCAGCGCTGGCCACGGCATCGCTGTCCGCCCATGCCGCGCAGACCAACATCACCCTGACCGCCGAGATCGACAACACGCTGACGCTGCTGAAGGCCGACGGCAGTGCGATTGCCGATGCCGTCAAGCTGGCCTACAACCCGACCCGTGGCCTCAACCCGTGGGGCGAGCGTGTCCGTATCTTCTCCAATGACATCACCAGCGATGTCCAGGTGCGGCTGCAGGCGCCGGTCGAGCTGATTCCGGGCAGTGCATCCGGCCCCAATGTGCCGATGAGCGTGCAGCTGGGCGGCAGGCTGCTGTCGACCACGCCGGTGGAGTTCACCGCGGCCGAACTGTATGACGGTGGCCTGCCCAATGCCTCGGTGGCCATGGACCTGGGCATCGCGCAGACCACGGCGGCCACGCTGGCGGCCGGCAGCTACGAAGGCATGGCCAGCATCGTGCTGAACGTCAAGCCGTAAGCCGCCGCCGTACGCCCCCTGGGCCGGCCCGCCCCCGGGCCGGCCACCTCTGGTCACTTCCCCATGAATGCGTCCGCACCCGCCGTCACCCGGCTGGCGGCAGCGCTCGCCGTGTCGTTGGCCACGCCGCTGGTCGCCGCGCGCGACGTTCCCGCTGGCTTCGAGGACCTGGTTTATGGCCAGACCGAACACCTGGAAGTGCGCCTGTTCGGGCGCACGGCCGGGGTGGCGCCGGTGCGCGTGACACTGGATACCGTGCAACTGCAGGACCCGGGCGCCGTCCTTGCCGCGCTGGGCCTGTCCGCGCAGGCGCAGGCCGCGTTGCTGCCGGCCGCATCGCGGCCGCTGCCGCGCAACAGCCACCTGGCCTGCCGCTTCGGTGGCGCCGAAACCGGCTGCGGCTATCTCGATCCGCCGCAGGACCCTGCGGCGCTGCGCGCGCTGTATGACGAAGGCGAAGGGGCCGTGCGCCTGTTCGTGGCCCGCCAGTGGCTTCCCGCAGACGCCGCGGTGCCCCGCTTCAACCAGGTATCGAGCAATGCCGAAAATGCCCTGCTGCACCAGCAGGTGGTGAACGTCAGCGGCGGGCGCGACTACCAGAGCGTGGCCGCGCAGGGGATCGGCACGCTGGGCCTGTTCGAGCGTGGCCATCTGGCCGTGGAATGGAACGTCAGCCATCAGCGCTACCGTGGCCGCGGCGGCCACGCCGATGTCCAGTTCAACAATGCCTATTACCGCCACGATCTGGGCACGCAGCACTACCTGCAGGCCGGGCGCATGGACCGCCGCAACCTGTCCAGCCCGCAGGGCGGTACCTTCAATTTCGGCATGCTGCCGCTGGACCGCTTCAACGGCGTGCGCGCCGGTACCACCCAGGCCTACATCAACGCCGACGCGGCGGTACAGGCCACCCCGCTGACCGTGCTGCTGGCGCGCGATGCGCGGGTGGATGCCTTTGATGGCGAACGCCTGCTGCAGACGTTCTATCTGCAGGCGGGCATCAACCCGCTCGATACCCGCCGCTTCCCCTTCGGCGCCTACACCGTCACCCTGCGCATCTACGAAGACGGGGTGCTGGTGCGCAGCGAGGAAGCCCCCTTCGACAAGGGCGGCGACTGGACCAACAGCAGCGTGCAGTGGTTCGTGCAGGGCGGCCGGCGCGATGAACGCCGCCAGGACCGGTTCGATGGCGAATCGGCGGCCCTGGCGGGCCTGCGCGTTCCCCTCGGCCGCGATCTGGCCGTGACCGGCGGCGTGGCCGATATCGGTGGCCGCCGCTATGGCGAACTGCGCGTGGACCTGCGCCACGTGTTTCCTGGCCAGGATGTCCGCGCCAGCGCCAGCGTCATGCGGGGCAGTGATGGCAGCCAGGGCCGGCAGCACCAGCTGTCCTACCGCCGCCGTGCCTCGTGGAATGTGTACCACCAGCGCCTGCGCGGCACCGCCTGCCGCTTCGAGGACGATGCGCGTGACCGGCTGGGCTGCACCGATTCGCTCAGTGCCTCGATGGCGCTGCCGGTGGCCGCCGGCAGCCTGTATGTGGGGTACACGCGCCGCCAGACCTGGCAGACCGGCCGCATGCCGGGGGGCTACCCGGATGATCCCTTGAACGGTGGCATGCCATGGCTGCCACCGTGGGGGCGCGAGCCAGGCCGGCAACCGCAGCGCAGCCGGACCTGGCAGGCCAGCTACAGCCGCACCGAGCGCTGGAACGAATTCAGCGTATCCCTGCGCCTGGGCGGCTGGCACCAGCGCGCCACCGGTGCGGGCCTGGCCAACCGCGACCGTGGCATCTACCTGAACCTGAGTCTTTCGCGCCTGCAGCGCCGCGAGCCGGGGATCTCGCAGCGGCGTTATGCGCTGGATGTGCGCCAGCCCGAACATGCGCGTCCCAGCATCGACTACAGCGTGGCGCAGACGCTGCGGCAGGAGCATGACAGCCATTACCGCGAAGCGTCGGTGGAACTGCGCGGCAGCCAGGACGACCGCTACAGCGCCAGCGCCGGTGCGCAGCTGCAGAACGGCCTGGGCCACACCGGTGCCACCGTGGCGGCGTACCGGCAGCACGGGCGCAGTGAGATGTCCTACAGCGCCACCCACAGTTCAGGCTTTGCCCTGGGGCGGCAAGGCTTCTACTGGGGCGAGGGTGCTGGCAGCGAAGCCGGCCTGGCAGTGCGCGTGGATGATGCCGACGATGCCGACCTGAGCGGGGTCGCCGCGGAACTGCACGTGGGCGGGCTGCGCCGCCAGCGCCTGCAGCTGGGCGAGCGCCGCCTGCTGCCGCTGGCGGCCTACCAGGCCCACCGTGCTGAAGTGCAGGATGTCAGTGCGCTGGACAGCAGTGCGGTGGTACGCGTGGCCGGCACGTATGGTGCCCGCTCGCTGTTCCTGGCACCGGGCCGGCTGGTGCACATGCCGGTGCCGGTCGAGGTGACCTACACCTTCATCGGCAATGCCCGTGATATCGCCGGGCTGCCGCTGGGCGGTGCGCGCATCCTCAACGCGCCGGTACCGGGCACCACGGCCAGCGGCGGCTTCATTGCCGACTTCCCGCGCCGGGAAAAGACGCTCTACCTGCTGCAGGACGACCGCCTGCTGCAGTGCCCGCTGCAGGTGCGCGAACGCCGCAGCGTGCTGCTGCTGGTGGGGGATGTGCAGTGCGAAGCCCTGGCTGTGGCCCAGCTGCCGGCGCATATCCGCCAGCAGGCACGGGTAACGCGGCTGCTGCAGGAACAGGCGTTGATCGCGGCCACGCCGCAGACCGCCGCTACCGGAGGCGTGCGATGAGGTGGACGATGGGATGGGCCCTGGTGCTGGCAGGGGGCCTGGCGATGGTGGCGCCGGGTGCCAGCGCGCAGCGGCCGCCGGAAACCCACCCGGCCAGCGAACAGCGTGACGTCGTGCAGGGATGGGACCGCTCGGCGGTGCCGGGTGACATCGAACTGTGGGCACCCAGGACGATGCTGGCCCACAGCCACGCGGATACCACCCTGGAGTACGGGTACCTGCATCTGGTCTGTGCATCACGGTCCGATGCCCGCCAGGGACGGTGCCCCACCGAAGGCAGCGCTGATTCGGCCGTCGGGCTGCGGGCCGTGCCGGTGCTGTTCACCGAGGCCCGTTCGGGGATGACGGTCGAACTGGCCGTGCAGGGGGGCATCCAGCGCCTGCTGTCCGGGCGCTCGTGCACGCGGGACTACTGGCAGCCGGCCATCCTCGCGCCGTGGTCCAGCCATGCGCTCAACTGTGGTGCGGACCTGCCCGCAGGCACCGGCGGGCAGTTGTCGGTGCCTGGCCGGGAGCTGCAGCGGCTGGTGGCCGGCATCTGGACCGGGACGCTGTCACTCCAGGCCAGGACCCCGTCAGGTGGCGTGCTTGCGGCCTACACCTTCCGTTTCCGGTTCACCGTCACCGACCGCAATGCCGTGGCCATCTACCTGCCCGAATTCGACCACGCCACGCCCAGCGTGGGCCTGGACCTGCGCTACAGCCCGTTCGCGCAGACCATCGAGGGGCGCAAGGTGCTGGACATGTGCCTGTATGACGGCCTGGGTTCGCAGAGCACCTACCTGGGCGTGACCGCACGCGACAACAGCGGCCGGCCACCGGGCGCGACCGGTTTTTCCGTCTGGCACAGCGCTGGCGGCAGCGGTGAGCGGCAGCGCGTGGACTACACCGCCACCCTGGACTACAACGGTACGGCGGTGGCGATGGCCAATGGCGTGGAGCAGCGGCTGTCCGGCATCGATACCGCCCGCCTGCGCCTGGTGATGCTGCCGGGCATGACGCAGCCGGTGTTCTGCGTGCCCACGCCACTGACCCTGGCCACGCCCCGTTTCCCCAGTACCAGCAAGGACGCCGGCTACTACGTCGGCCAACTGCAGCTGGAACTGCGCGTGCCGACGTTCACCCCCTGACCTTCCGGAGTTCCGATGAACCACGTTGCCATGCGCGGCCTGCTGCTGTCCCTGCTGCTGATCGTGCCCAACGCCGATGCCAACCTTACCGTGCACCCGATGCGCACCTCCGTGGATGCGAAGAAGGGCACGCAAATCCGCGTGTACTCCCAATCGCCACAGCCGCAGTACGTGCAGGCATCGGTGCGCCGGATCGCCAATGCGGCCGATGCGGACGAGCAGGAGGTGGAAATCGACCCGGCTGCGGCGGCGATCGCCATCACGCCCGCCAAGTTCGCGCTGGCCGGTGGTGGCAACCGCCTGATCCGGGTTATTCCCCTGCAGCCGGTGGCGCAGGAGACCGCTTACCGCGTCTATTTCGAAGGGGTGCGTGGCCCGGATGAGAATCCGGCCGACGGTGGAGGGGGCACGGCCCGCGCCAATCTCGGCGTGAGCCTGGTATGGGGCGCACTGGTGAACGTGGTGCCTGCCGACGGCCGCGTGGCGGTGCAGCTGCGCGGCAGCACGCTGCACAACCTGGGCACGCTGCGCCTGGGCATCACCAGCGTGGCGGACTGCGAAGGCACGCGCTGCACGGCCCACGAGCTGTCGCGCAGCCTGTATCCGGGCAGTGCGGTGCTGCTGCCGTTCGCCGTGACGCCCGGGCGCACCGTACAGCTGCGCTACCGCCTGACGCGCGAAGGCTATCGCGAACACGTCCTGACCCTGGGGCCCTGAGTTTCCCATCCCGGCCGCGCGATGACGGCGGCCGGGCGCTTTTCGTGCAGATTGTTAAGGAGCACCCATGAACAAGATCTACCGACGACTCTGGTCCCGCGCACGTGGCTGCTGGATCGTGGCCAGTGAATTCGGCCGTGACCGCTGTGGCCCTGTCACCGGGCGCAAGGCCGGGCGGCCGGCGGCTACCGGCCTCATGCTGGCGATCGCACTGGCCCTGCCGGCGGTGGCCTCGGCCGATGCCAGCGATGAGCGCTGGGACGATGAGGAGGTGGCGACCTGGCCGCTGTACCCGCTGCAGGTGCTCCATGCGCTGGCCCTGCCGGCAGCCGCGCCTGTTGCCACGATCTCCAGCCTCCACCACCAGAACGCGCTGACGGTGGATACGACCTACCAGAACTCCACGGTATCCGGTAACAAGAGCATGATCCTGGGCTCCCGTTCCAGCATCAACGGATACCGCAGCAACGTCTACGGCACTGAAAGCCATACGCGCGGGGATGATCATGTTGCCGTCGGCTATGGCATCAACATGAACGGGTCGCAGGGCACGGCCGTGGGCACGCGTGCAGCAACCAATGGTGTCGGCGCGACGGCGCTGGGGCACGATGCCTATGCCAATGGCATGAACACCATTGCCATCGGCAGCGGGTCACGCGCGCAGCACGTGGAGTCCATCGCGATCGGCGCGAACTCGGTGACCAACGGTGCCAACCAGGTTTCCGTGGGCAGCAGTTCCCGCAAGCGCCGGATCGTCAACGTGGCCGACGCAACGCTGAGCACCACCAGCAGCGATGCGGTGACCGGCAAGCAGCTGCATGCCACCAACCAGTCGGTGGCCACGGCCACCAGCACCGCCAACACGGCGCGCAGCATCGCCGACCAGGCACTGCAGAGTGCACGGCTGGTCACCCAGACAAGCACGTCCAGCGCCATCCGTGTGGGCAGTGACAATACCGGCACCACGCTGACCATCAGCAACAGGAGCGGGGCAGCGCGTACGCTCAACGGCGTCCGCAATGGCGCCTTGAACAACAGCAGCACCGAAGCGGTGGCCGGCCAGCAGCTGCATGCCACCAACCAGAACGTTGCCGCTGCACGCAGCATCGCCGATGCGGTCAACAGCCGCCTGAATGCCGCAGCGGTGGCCTTGGGCCAATCGGCCACGGCCGAAGGCAGTGGCACGGTGGCAAGTGCTGCCATCGGCTCGGCCGCCCGTGCCTACAACACCCACAGCGTGGCGCTGGGTGCCGATGCTCGTGCAGCGGTGGATGCCAACGGCAACAAGAGCAGTGCCACGGGCAGTGTTGCGCTGGGCGCCGGTACCCGCAGCGGCAATGGGGGCGTGGCCACCGGCCTGCGCGCGCTGGCCACGGGCGACCGTGCGGTGGCGCTCGGCAACGATGCAGCGGCCGGATTCACCCATGCCACGGCCGTGGGTTACAAGGCCGCGGCCGGGGCCAACCAGGCCACGGCGGTCGGTCGGGAAGCGGCGGCCAGTGGGACCTATGCCAGCGCGCTGGGCAACCTGGCCAAGGCAACCGCAGACAGTGCGGTCGCGGTGGGTGACCGCTCCATTGCCAGCCATGCCGGCAGCATCGCGCTGGGCAGTGGTGCGCAGACCAGCGCGGCCAACCAGGTGTCGGTGGGCAGCAGCACGGTTAAGCGCAGGATCGTCAACCTGGCCGATGGCACGCTCAGCAGTACCAGCACCGATGCGGTGACCGGGCGCCAGCTGCATGCCACCGGCCAGGTGGTGGACGCCCACCGGCAGGTGCTTGATGCACACGGGCAGCAGCTGGCCGGGCTGGACCAGCGCGTGCTGCACAACCGGACGGGCCTGGAGGCGCTGCGTGCGGCCTTCGACGATTTCGAACCGGATCTGGATGGCGTGCTGAGGTTCGCTGCCGACGGCGGCGTGGAGGTGGGCGGCGGCCAGCTGCGCGGGGTGGCAGCGGGCGACATCAGTTCCGCCGCCAGCACGCATGCCGTGACCGGTGGGCAGTTGTTTGCAACCAATGAACGGGTGGGGGCGCTGGAGGGCTTCACCCGGTTCTTCAAGATCGGCGTTGACGAGGAAAGCCTCGATGCCCGCGCCGGCTGGGCCGGGATCGCCATCGGCGAGTCGGCCACGGCCACCCCCGGCAGTGACATGGAAGGCGGGACCGCGGTGGGCAGCTTCTCGCGGGCGATGGCCTTCAACTCGGTAGCCCTGGGGCGCGCTGCGCACGTGATCGAAAGTGCGGCCGAAGGCTTTGCGCTGGGGGCCAGTTCGATCGTCCATGTGCCGGGCGGCATGGCGCTGGGCGGGCGTGCGGAAATCCGGCCGGGCGCCACCAATGGCGTCGCGCTCGGCTACAGCTCGTATACCGACCAGGCAGATACCGTCTCCATCGGCAATGGCAGGCTCAAGCGCAGGATCATCAACGTGGGCAATGGCCGGGCCGCCGATGATGCGGTGACCGTTGCCCAGCTTGGTGGCAGCCTGGCAGGCCTGGGTGGCGGTGCTGCAGTGGATGCGGCAGGGAACATCATCGCGCCACGCTATGCCATCCAGGGCGGGCTCCACACCACGGTCGGCGATGCACTGCGCTCACTGGACGGCGCCGTGGTAGCCGGCAGTGCCCGTGTCGACCGCCTGGAGGACAGCCTGCGCGCGGTCTTCCAGGAAAGCCTGTCCCCGCGTGCGGATGGGGCCAGCCCGCTGCGCCTGGCCGGTGCGCAGGGCCGGGTGGTGTCCAACGTCGCCAATGGTGTCATCGCTGCGGGCAGCCGTGATGCGGTCAATGGTGGCCAGCTGCATGCGGTACAGCAGCAGCTCAACGGGCGCATCGATGGGCTGGAACAGCAGGCACAGGCGGTGCCGGTGGCGCGTACCGCCGTGGCGGCCGTTGCACCACCGGCGGGCAGTGGCACCGTGGCGCCGGTCGAAGGGCAGGGCACGCCCGGCCAGGCCGCGGCAGGCGAGGTGCCTGTACCGGCCGCCCCGCCCGTGGCCCGTGCCGACGCTGCCGATGCACCCCGGCCGCAGGTCGATACCGCCGAACTGGAGCGCCTGCTGGCCCGTGCCAATGACTACACCGATGGCGTATCCCGTGCTGTCGATGCCCGCCTGGACAAGATGGACAAACGTTTCAACCGCATGGCGGCGATGAGCAGCGCGCAGAGTGCGATGGCGATGAATACCGCGGGCCTGGCCACCTACAACCGCCTGGGGGCGGGCGTGGGCTACAGCGATGGCGAGTCGGCCATGGCGGTGGGCTACCAGCGCGTGCTGACGCAGACCGGCTCGGCCACCTTCAGCCTCAACGGTGCGTTCACCAACAGCGGTGAACGCAGCGTGGGGGTGGGCGTGGGCATCGGCTGGTGATGCTGTGGCCACGGCCAGCGCCGTTGCAGCTGGCCGTGGCCTTTCTTTCCAGGGGAATCATGATGGACGACTACAGCGTATTCGGCAGGCCGCATACGCGGCGGGAGAAATTCTGGTATTGGTTCGACCACTTCAACTGGTTCGGTGCCTTCGTGCTGACCACGCTTGCGCTGGCGGCCTATGTGCTGTGGGCGGCGGTGCATGCACCGGTACCCCGCATCCGGCCGGAGGCCGCCGACCTGCAGGTGCGGATGGTTGCCGAGACCATCGTGCAGCGCGCGGTCGCGGTGCGCGCTGCATCGCTGCCGGCAGGACGCCCCTACCAGACCACGGCGCAGATCCGTGCCAGCGCCGAACGTACGGTCAGGGTGCGCCAGGTGCTGGCCGAACCGGCGGTGCTTGCGCTGGAGGCGCGGCTGTACGCCGATATCGCCGACCATATCCGCGCCGCGGGCGATTGCCGGCCCCACAGCTGTGCCGAGGTGAGGGGGCGCATCGCCCTGCTGCGCAATGCGCGGCGGATCTGCATGCAGACCCACGCGGCGTTGCAGGAGGTGCTGGAGCTGCCCGTGGAGGCGGCGGTGTCGCTGGATGGCCAGCGCGGCCGCCTGGCCAGTGGCTGGGCCGACAGTTTCCAGGATGCGCACTTCCATGCGGAGGTGCTGCGCGACCTGCAGCAGGTGCATGCGGGCATCGTACTGAGCTATCCCCGGCGTGATCCTGTCATTGCCGCCACCCAGGTCCTGCTGGGGCGGCGTTCCTGAGCCAGCGCTGCATTTGCCGATGGAGGCCGAAGATGATTCTCGATGTGACCCTGATTGGGAAGACGCATGTGATGCCGGGCGTGACCCCGCGCCAGATCGTCGCCTACCGTGCGGCCCTGTCACGCGCGATGCACGGCGCCCGTGCACGGTTGCTGTCGGAACGGACAGAACCGGACGAAGCGGCCATCGGCGCGCTGCTGTTTCCTGCCGGGCCGCCGGATGTCTTCCTGTCCCATGCGCTGTGCACCAGCGATCCTGCGCTGTCCCTGGCCATCGCACTGGAACGTTTCGGCCTGAAGGTGTTCGTGGATTCGTGCATCTGGGGCAACCTGCACGCGCTGGCACCGGAGGCCGCACTGGCGTGCCCCAGCTCGGACATGGCCGATGCCTTGCGCCGTGAGCGTGCCTGGCGCGGCAGCACGGGCATGTACATGGTGCTGGCGGCGGTGGTGCAGCGCATGATCGATGACTGCGAACTGCTGCTGTTCACCGACAGCACCGAGCAGCTGGGCGATGATCCGGCCCAGCCCCAGGATGCGCTGTCGATGCCATGGGGCTTTTCCGCCCGCCACTTCGGCCGCTACGTGGCCCGGCGTGCACGCGTACGCCATTGGGTGGTGGCCGGGCGCAGCCATGCCGATGTGTGCCATACCCATGTGCCGACCGTGCGCTTCAACAACCCCGGCAACCGCCACCTGCTGGCCTGGACCAAGGTGCGTTCGGTGCTGGCCGAAGCGGACCTGCTGCCGCAGGGAACGCCGCGGCGGGGACAGACCGTGCTGGACGGGCTGTACCGCGAACTGGAACTGAGCCCGTTCGAGCGCCAGCTGCTGGGCTGGACCGGGCGCGATGCCGACGGCACCGGGCGGCCGCGCTAGGCCCGCCGCGCGCACCCGGCCCGCGCGTCAGCCCGCCAGATAACCGTCGATTTCCTGCTCGGCCAGCAGCTGCTGCAGCTGCGTGGCCGAGGCGCGGCGCATCGGCTTCTCATCCACCTGCGACAGCGGTGCCTGGCGCAGGGCGTCATAGGGCAGCACGGCCAGGTCGAAGGTCAGCTCTTCGGCGCTGAACAGCCACACCGGTACGTCCAGCGCCCGCTCCCGGTCCATGCGCAGGCGGCGCGTGCGCGATTCGGCCGGGATGCCGTGTTCTTCCAGGAAGCGCTGCACCGCATCGGCATCGTCGCTGTGCAGGTGCAGCTGCACCGGACTGTTGGCGTCGGCGGTTCCCTCCAGCACCGGGCCGGCCAGGCGGGGGGAGAACGGCGTGAGGAACTGGAGGGCACGCAGGGCCGCTTCCCGGCGGCGCTGCAGTTCGTTGCCGTGGCCGGGCCCGGCAAACAGCCGCTGGTATTCGCGCAGC
Organism: Stenotrophomonas sp. 24(2023); assembly: GCF_030913365.1. Classification (NCBI taxonomy): domain Bacteria; kingdom Pseudomonadati; phylum Pseudomonadota; class Gammaproteobacteria; order Lysobacterales; family Lysobacteraceae; genus Stenotrophomonas; species Stenotrophomonas sp. 24(2023). The sequence goes on along the minus strand of NZ_CP133160.1, from coordinate 988,572 downwards.
GCGTCTTCAATTTCCACGTTGCGCGGCAACGACGCATCATCATGGATGCCGAGCCGGCTGGCGGCCTTGAGTTTGGCCTGGTGGAAGTCGCGGATGCCGCCTTCGGCCATCAGGCGGGCGGCTTCGTGGGCGAGGCGATGACGCCGCTCGCGGGTCTGCGTGCTGGCATGCTGGCGGGCGCGATGCATGCGGATGCTCCTTGGGCGACCTGGCCACAGCGTAGCGCACTGATGTGACATCTGCGTGGGTACGTGCGGCACGTCGCTGCATCTGCGCCATGGCACCGATGCAATGCGGGCGTCCGGCGGGATGCCTGCGCGGGGCGGCGGTTGCCGGGGCCCCCGGGGGTAACCACCCGGGCCGCGCGGGGCGTGCCGGGCCGTGCCCGGCGGGTGCATCCGCACCCGCCCGGGCCTGGACGCTGCGGTCAGAAGATATCGAACGCGCCGGCGTCGGTCTGCGGGGTATGCAGGTCCAGGTCGTAATCGGTCAGGCGGTCCATGTCCTCCACCTTCACCCATTCGGTGGCACCGTTGAGCGTGGTCTGCACCATGCCGGCCGGCGGATCGTTCTGGGCGATGGGGCGGTCCTTCAGGGCCACGCGCATGTAGTCGATCCAGATCGGCAGGGCGGCGCGGCCACCGTATTCGCGGTAGCCGAGCGAGCGGAAGTCGTCACGGCCCACCCACACGGTGGTCACGAACGGGCCACCGAACCCGGAGAACCAGGCGTCGCGGTGGTCGTTGGTGGAGCCGGTCTTGCCGCCCACGTCTTCGCGGCCGAGCACCTTGGCCTGCGCACCGGTACCGCGCTGGACCACGTCGCGCATCATCGATACCAGCTGGTAGGCCGTGCGCGCATCGATCGCGCGTGGCGCGGTGCGGGCATCGGGGTTGACCGGCGTGGCCGGTTCGGCCGGTGCCGGTGCCGGCGTGGTGGTGGCGGTCGCGGCAGGCTTGGGGGCCGGCGCGCCGAAGTTGAAGCCATCCACGACCTGGTTGACCGGCTGGCCATCGCTGCTGCCGGCGCAATCGTGGCAGGCCAGTGCCGGGTTTTCCTTGAAGACCACGTTGCCATCGCGGTCGGTCACCTGGTCGATCAGCCAGGTATCCACGCGCGAGCCGCCGTTGGCGAACACGGCATAGCCGCGGGCCACCGACAGCGGCGTCAGCGAGGCGGTACCGAGCGACATCGACAGGTTCGGCGGCAGTTCCGATTCGGCAAAGCCGAATTCGCTGATGTACTTGCGGGCGTAGTCCACGCCCATGCCGTCGAGCAGGCGCACCGAGACCAGGTTGCGCGACTGCACCAGCGCTTCGCGCAGGCGCATCGGGCCGCGGAAGCCGCCGCCGTCGTTCTGCGGCGACCACGTCTTGCCGCGCCGGTCGCGGAACACCACCGGGGCATCAAGCACGATCGAGGCCGGGTTGTAGCCCTTGTCGAAGGCGGCCGCATAGACGAAGGGCTTGAAGCTCGAGCCCGGCTGGCGGCGTGCCTGCGTGGCACGGTTGAACTTGTTGCCGGAGAAGCTGAAGCCACCCACCAGCGCCTTCAGCGCACCGCTGTGCGCATCCAGCGAGACCAGCGCGGACTGGCCACGCGGAATCTGGTCCAGCAGCCACTCGCCTTCCTTTTCGCCCACCCGCACGCGCACGATGTCGCCGCGCTGGACCAGCTTGGCGGGGGTCTTGTTGGTCCACTTGGCGGCCCCGGCCGGCAGGGTCACTTCGCGGCGGTTGGCCAGCACCACGGTGGCACTGCCATCGGCACCGGTGCTGGCCACGATGGCCGGCAGCAGGCCGGCCTGGGAGAACTGGCCACGCAGGTGCTCGGCCAGGGCGGCGGCATCATCACCGGCCCCCAGGGCGATCTGCTTTTCCACGCCGTGCCAGCCATGGCGATGGTCGTAGGTCAGCAGGCCGTCGCGGATGGCCAGGTTGGCTGCACCCTGCAGCGTTGAATCGATGGTGGTGGTGACGTGATAGCCCTTGTTGACCACGTCGCCGCCGAAGCGGGCGATCATTTCCTGGCGCACCATCTCGGCCACGTACGGGGCCTCGACCTGCACCGGCGGTTCGTGGGCACTGGCGTGCATGTCCACGGCCTTGGCCGCATCGGCCTCGGCCTGGCTGATGAAGCGCAGGTCGGCCATGCGCTGCAGCACGTAGTTGTCACGGCGCTGGCGCGCACGCTCGGGGTTGGAAATGGGGTTGCCGGAAGACGGGAACTTGGGAATGCCGGCCAGCGAGGCCATCTCGTCCAGGTCCAGCTCGTTCAGCTTCTTGCCGTAATAGAACTCGGCCGCCGCCGCCACGCCGTAGGCACGGTTGCCGAAGAAGCTCTTGTTCAGGTACAGCTCGAAGATCTCGTCCTTGGTCAGTTCCGACTCGATCTTGCGGGCCAGCAGGATCTCGGCCAGCTTGCGGGTGTAGCTGTATTCGGAACTGAGGAAGAACTGGCGGGCCACCTGCTGGGTGATGGTCGAGCCACCGGGCACGCGGCGGTCGTTGGTGGTGGCCAGCAGCCACACCGCGCGGGCGATGCCCTTGTAGTCCACGCCCCCGTGTTCATAGAAGCGGGCGTCCTCGGTGGCCAGGAAGGCCTGCTTCAGCTTCTCCGGCACGTCCTTCATGGTGATGGGGGTACGGCGGGTCTCGCCGAACACGGCCATCAGCTGGCCATCGCTGGCATAGACGTACATCGGTTCCTGCAGTTCCACATCCCGGAGGGTCTGGACGTCGGGAAGCTTGGAATTGACGGCGTAATAGAGGCCGCCCAGAGCGGCCGCGCCGACCAGCGCCAGGACCAGGAATACAACGAAGATCCAGCGCAGCCAACGGCGGAGGCGAGTCATCGGTGACAGATTCCGATTGCGAATTTCGTGGTCGCAGAGTATAGATGACGCACGGTGGCGGCTGGGGTCGGCACCGGGGGAGAGCATGGGGAAAGCCTGGGGCTGCGTGTCGAACCTGTGAGGTGCTTCACAGCAGGGCGGCTTCCGTTTGCTAAGAATACGTTATTAATGCGAGGACGCAGCTTCTGTGTCCAAGTGCCCGTCGGCAGGGGAGAAACCGTGGGGCTCATCCCAAAAAGTCAGTCGCCGCTCATCGGCGTCGACATCAGTTCGACTGCGGTCAAGCTCCTGCAGCTGTCCCGCAGTGGCAACCGTTTCCGCGTGGAACATTACGCCGTGGAACCGTTGCCGCCCAATGCAGTGGTGGAAAAGAACATCGTTGAAGTGGAGGCCGTGGGTGAGGCCATCCGCCGTGCGTTGAACCGTGCCGGCAGCAAGGCCAAGCTGGCCGCGGCCGCCGTGGCCGGTTCGGCGGTGATCACCAAGGTGATCCCGATGCCGGCCGACCTGGACGAGGACGACATGGAAGCCCAGGTCGAGCTCGAAGCGGTCAACTACATTCCCTACCCGATCGAGGAAGTGAACCTGGACTTCGAGGTGATCGGGGCGATCCCGAACAACCCGGAAATGGTCCAGGTGCTGCTGGCCGCATCGCGGTCTGAAAACGTCGAACTGCGCCAGTCCGCGCTGGAACTGGGCGGGCTGACCGCCAAGGTCATGGACGTGGAAGCCTTCGCGATCGAGAACGCCTTCGGCCTGGTGGCCAGCGACCTGCAGGTCGCCAGCGATGGCGTGGTGGCGCTGGTGGACATCGGTGCTACCATGACCACCCTGATCGTGCTGCGCGGTGGCCGCAGCCTGTACAGCCGCGAACAGGTGTTCGGCGGCAAGCAGCTGACCGACGAGATCATGCGCCGCTATGGCCTGAGCTATGAGGAAGCAGGCCTGGCCAAGCGCCAGGGCGGGTTGCCGGAAAGCTACGAGATGGAAGTGCTCGAGCCGTTCAAGGAAGCCACCGTCCAGCAGATCAGCCGCCTGCTGCAGTTCTTCTATGCCGGCAGCGAATTCAACCGCGTCGACCACATCGTGCTGGCCGGCGGCTGTGCCGCGCTGGGGGGGCTGCCGGAAATGGTCGAGGAGCAGCTGGGCGTGCCGACCGTGGTCGCCAATCCGCTGGCGCAGATGACCCTCGGGCCGAAAGTACAGGCGCAGGCGCTGGCCCAGGATGCGCCGGCACTGATGATCGCCACCGGTCTGGCGCTGAGGAGCTTCGACTGATGGCACGCATCAACCTGTTGCCCTGGCGTGCCGAACGCCGCAAACAGCGCCAGAAGGAGTTCTACGCGATGCTGGGCGTGGCCGCCATCGGTGGCCTGTTCCTGTCGCTGGTGATCTGGTTCTACTACGACCGCGAACTGGGCGGCCAGAACGAGCGCAACGCCTACCTTGAAACCGAGATCCAGAAGGTCAAGGAGCAGAACAAGGAAATCGACCGCCTGGACGAGCAGCGGGCCCGCCTGCTGGCCCGCAAGGACGTGATCGAGCAGCTGCAGGCCAAGCGTTCGCAGATGGTCCATCTGTTCGACGCCCTGGTGCGCACCATCCCCGATGGCGTCGTGCTGACCGCGTTGAAGCAGGAAGGCGACGTGCTGACCCTGGAAGGCCGCACCCAGTCCAACGCCCGCGTGTCCACCTACATGCGCGCCCTGGAAACGTCCGGCTGGATGACCAGCCCGGAGCTGGCGATCATCGAGGCACGTGCACCGGACAAGGACGGCAAGAACAACGGCCCGGTCAATGACATCAAGGCACTGCCCTACGTGTTCGTGGTCAAGGTGAACCTGCCCAAGCAGGGGGAGGACACGGCGGGCACGCCGGGCCTGAACCCCGATGGCAGTGTCGCCCACGCCCCGGCCGATCCGGCTGCCGCGCCGGCGGTCGTGCCGTTGGCGCCGGCGGCGGCCCCTGCAGCCCCGGCCGGCGCAACCCCGGCCACTGCCCCGGCAGCGCCGGCCACCCCGGCCACTGCTCCGGCCACCCCGGCACCCGCTGCCGCTCCGCCGGCCGCATCGCCGGCCAAGCCGGCCCCGGTGCGGCCTGAAGGCAGCCGCCTGGCGCAGCCGCCGCAGGCCCGCATCGCGCTGCTGCAGGGGGACCTCGCATGAGCCAGAAGAAGATCAATCTCAAGGACCTGGACTTCAACAACATCGGCAACTGGCCGCAGCAGCCGAAGATCATCTTCTGCGCGCTGCTGGCCGGGGTGATCCTGTTCGTGTCGTGGATGCTGCTCATCAGCGACAAGCGCGAGGAACTGGCCGTTGCCGAAGCCAAGGAAGTGACCCTGCGTGCCAGCTTCCATGACGAGCAGCAGCGCGCGCTCAAGCTCGAGCCGCTCAAGCAGCAGCTGGCCCAGATGGAACAGGTGCTGCAGCAGATGCTGCGCCAGCTGCCGAGCAAGACCGAGATGCCGGACCTGATCATCGACATCTCGCAGACGGCGCTGTCCAGCGGCCTGGCCAACGAACTGTTCGAGCCGCAGCCCGAACAGATCCAGGAGTTCTACGCGGAAAAGCCGATCAAGCTGCGCATGGTGGGCAGCTACCACCAGTTCGGCGCTTTCGTCAGCGGGGTGGCCTCGCTGCCGCGCGTGGTGATCCTGACCATGCATGACATCAACCTCAAGCCCAAGGAAAAGGACAAGGACGGCAAGGGCGCCATCACCGCGCGCGCCGGGGCACTGGAACTGTCGGGCACGGTGAAGACCTACCGCTACCTGGACGATTCGGAAATGACCGCCGCCGGGACCGGGCCTGCGGGCAAGGGCACCGATGGCAAGAGCGCCGATGGCAAGGGAGGCAAGCCGTGAACCGTCTTCCTGCCTGGATGGGGATGCTGCTGGCGGCCGTGCTGCTGGCGGGGTGTGGTCGTGGTGTGACCAGCACGCCCGGCGATGCGCCGAACCTGGAAAAGTGGGTCGAAAGCGAGCGCTCGCTGCCGGCCGAACCGCTGGACCCGCTGCCGGTGATGCAGCAGTTCGAAACCTTCGAGTATTCGGCCCAGGGGTTGCGTGACCCGTTCACCGACGCCTGGACCAGCCCGCAGAACGTGGCGGGGCTGCGCCCGGATCCGAACCGCCGCAAGGAGCCGCTGGAAGGCTTCCCGCTGGACAGCCTGGACATGGTGGGGACCATCGGTTCGGGCGCTGGCATGGTCGCGCTGGTGATGGCGCCGGACAAGGTGACCTACCGTGTACGCCCGGGTGCCTACCTTGGGCAGAGCGACGGCCGGACCACCGCGGTGCATGAAGACCGGATCGAGCTGATTGAGTTGGTGCCGGATGGTGCGGGTGGCTGGCTGGAACGCCCGGCGACACTCGCACTGGAAGATCAATGATCGTTAATGGGGATAGCACGATGACCTTTCACCAAGCCAAGGGGCTGCGTCCCATCCGGCGCTCTACCTTGAACCCCATCGGCGCGTTGGGAGTCGCGCTGATGCTGGCCTGTGCCCCGGCGCTGGCTGCTGCTCCTGCGGAAAAGCCGCAGGGCGCGGCGCTGGCCGCCCACGGCGCGCCGGCCACGCCACCGGCTGCGGCGCTGTCGGTGTCGCGGATCGATTTCAAGCGGGGTGATGACGGCGCCGGCCGCCTCATCCTGCAGTTCGACGGGCAGGGCGCCAATCCGGACCTGCGTACCCAGGGCAACAGCGTGGTGGTTGATGTCGGCAATGCCCGGCTGCCGGCCAACCTGCAGAAGACCCTGAACGTCACCGACTTCGCCACGCCGGTGCAGCGCATCGAGCCCAAGCCCTACGGGGGGGGCACCCAGCTGGTGCTGAGCACCAGCGGGCCGGCCGAATCGCTGGCCTACCAGAGCGGCAACGAGTACGTGGTGGAAATCATGCCGCGCCAGGCGGCCGCGGCGACCGGGGCGATCAACGCCGGCACCGTGACCCAGGCCGCTGCGGCGGTTGCCCAGCGTGGCTATTCGGGCAAGCCGGTCACCTTCAACTTCCAGGACGTGCCGGTGCGCACCGTGCTGCAGTTGATCGCCGAGGAGTCCAACCTGAACGTCGTGGCGTCCGATTCGGTGGAGGGCAATGTCACCCTGCGCCTGGTCAACGTGCCGTGGGACCAGGCACTGGACATCGTGCTGCGGGCCAAGGGCCTGGACAAGCGCCGTGATGGCAGCGTGGTGTGGGTGGCCCCGCAGGCCGAACTGGCCAAGTTCGAACAGGAAAAGGAAGACGCGCGCATCGCCATCGAGAACCGCGAGGATCTGGTCACCGATTACGTGCAGATCAACTACCACAGCGCCACGGCCATCTTCAAAGCGCTGACGGAGGCGCGTGGCATCGGCGGCGGTGGCAGTGGCGGTGGTGGCGGCAGCGGCGGTTCCAGCGCACAGGAAGAGAGTGGTTTCCTGTCCGGTCGCGGCCGCATCGTTGCCGACGAGCGCACCAACACGCTGATGATCAGCGATATTCCGAAGAAGATCGCGCGCATGCGCGAGCTGATCAACGTCATCGACCGCCCGGTCGACCAGGTGCTGATCGAGAGCCGCATCGTCATCGCCACCGATACCTTCGCCCGCGACCTGGGCGCGAAGTTCGGCATCACCGGCAACCGCAACAACGTGTTCTATGGCAGCAAGCTGGGTGATACGCACGCCAACATCCAGAATCAGTCCGACAACGACTACACCTACGCCAAGGCCTACAACGACTGGGTGGCCGGTGGCCGCACTGGGTCCGAGCCGATCCGCCAGCCGAACAAGATCACCTCCAGCCCGATGTTCAACCTGCCGGCGCTGGGCAACAACCCCGGCTCGCTGGCGCTGTCCATCCTCAACGCGGGTTACCTGCTGGATGTCGAACTGTCGGCGATGCAGCAGGAAGCGCGTGGCGAGGTGATCTCCAACCCGCGCGTGGTCACCACCAACCAGCGTGAAGCGTTGATCAAGCAGGGCAAGGAAATCGGCTACGTCACCATCAGCGGTGGCGGTGCCGGCGGTGCGGCGCAGGCCAACGTGCAGTTCAAGGAAGTGGTGCTGGAACTGCGGGTGACCCCGACCATCACCAACGACAACCGCGTGTTCCTCAACATGCAGGTGAAGAAGGACGAGGTGCAGCGCTACATCACCCTGGCCGGCTACGGCGAAGTGCCGGAAATCAACCGTCGCGAAGTCAACACGGCCGTGCTGGTGGAAGACGGCCAGACGGTGGTCATCGGTGGCGTGTACGAGTTCACCGACCGCAACAGCGTCAGCAAGGTGCCGTTCCTGGGCGATGTGCCCTTCCTGGGCAACCTGTTCAAGCAGCGCAGCCGCAGCAAGGACAAGGCCGAACTGCTGGTGTTCGTGACCCCGAAGGTGCTGCGCGTGGCCAAGCGCAGCTGAGCAGGCCGCCGTGCCTGCACGATGACACGGGCCGCATCAGCGGCCCGTGTCGTTTCCGGCGTTCAGGCGATCTTGATGCCACCCGGCGCCGTGGCCTGCGATGATGTAGGGAACCCGTGCCGTCCCACGCCGGTCCAACCCTGCCATGAACCTGCCTCCCCCGATGCCTGACACCGCCGTGGCCCCGGCCGCCGCCGCACCTTCCCGCCTGCACGAGGCGTTCGCCGCGCTACGCCAGGCGCTGTCGGCCGAGATCGTCGGCCAGGCCGCCCTGGTGGAACGCCTGCTGATCGCGCTGCTGGCCGATGGCCACCTGCTGGTCGAAGGCGCACCCGGCCTGGCCAAGACCACGGCCATCCGTGCGTTGGCAGCGCGGCTGGAGGCGGAGTTCTCGCGTGTGCAGTTCACCCCGGACCTGCTGCCGGCCGATCTGACCGGCACCGAGATCTGGCGGCCCCAGGAAGGGCGTTTCGAATTCGTTCCCGGCCCGATCTTCCATCCCATCCTGCTGGCCGATGAAATCAACCGTGCACCGGCCAAGGTCCAGTCCGCGCTGCTGGAGGCGATGGGGGAGCGGCAGGTGACGGTGGGACGGCATACCTACGCCCTGCCGCCGCTGTTCCTGGTGATGGCCACGCAGAACCCGATCGAGCAGGAAGGCACGTTCCCGCTGCCGGAAGCCCAGCTGGACCGCTTCCTGATGCATGTGCGCATCGATTACCCCGACCAGGCGGCCGAATCGGAAATCCTGCGGCTGGCGCGCGAGCGTGCCCGTGGGGCGTTGGACAACGTCAGCACCTCGCCCGGGAAGCTGCCGCTGCAGGACGTCTTCGATGCCCGCCGTGAAGTGCTGGGCCTGCATATGGCACCGGCACTGGAGCGCTATTTGATCGAGCTGGTGCTGGCCTCGCGCGACCCGGGCCGCTATGACGCTGCACTGGCCCGCCGCATTGCCTGGGGGGTCAGCCCGCGCGGCTCGATCGCGCTGGAACGCTGCGCGCGTGCGCGCGCCTGGCTGGCCGGGCGCGATTTCGTCACCCCCGATGACGTGCGGGCCGTGGCCGCCGATGTGCTGCGCCACCGCGTGCTGCCCAGTTACGAGGCCACGGCCGAAGGCTGGGATGGCCAGCGCCTGGTGGATGAACTGCTGGCCCGGGTACCGGCCCCCTGAGCACGACGATGGCGGCTGCACCTTCCCTGGCCGATGGCGATGGCCTGCGCCCGCACCTGGCCGAACTGGTGGCACTGCGCCGGCTGGCCCAGCGCCCGCCGCCGCCACGCCGTGGCCGGGCGGGCCTGGCGGGGCAGGCCCCTTCGCCGCTGCGGGGCCGTGGCATGGAATACGCCGAATCGCGCGAATACGTGGCCGGTGATGATGCGCGGCATATCGACTGGCGGGTGACCGCACGTACCGGCCGTGCCCATACCAAGCTGTTCCAGGCCGAACGCGAACGGGTCACCCTGATCGTGGCCGACACCGCGCCGGCGCTGTATTTCGGTACGCGCGTGCGGTTCAAATCGGTGCAGGCCGCGCGTGCCGGCGCGGTGGCGGCGTGGTCGGCGCAGCGGCGTGGCGATCGCATCGCTGCCCTGCGCGGCAGTGACCTGGAACCGCCGGTGGCACCCGCCGGCGGTGCCCGTGGCGTGCTGCGCGTGCTCGACGCACTGACCCGCTGGTATGCACAGCCACCGGCCGATGACCTCGGCCTGGCGCGTGCGCTGGACCATGCCGGCCGCGTACTGCGACCGGGCGCGCGCATGCTGGTGCTGGCCGATCCGCGCCAGGCGCTGCAGATTCCACCGGCACGCTGGGCGGCACTGGCCCAGCACCATGACCTGAGCCTGCTGCTGCTGGTGGACCCGCTGGAACTGGACCCACCCGCAGCGCAGCTGGAGTTCCTGGCGGACCAGCAGCGGATCGGCCTGGACCTGCGCGGCGTGGAGACGCAGGTGCAGTGGCAGGCCCGTTTCGTGGCGCCGTTGCACGAACTGCAGCAGCAGTTGGCGGCGCGCCGCATCGATGTGCACGTGCTGCGCAGCGATGCGCCCAGTGATGCCTGGCTGGCCGCCCAGCCCGGGCAGGTGCCGGCATGAGTGCGACGCTGCCGCTGCGTGATGTGCACCTGCCGCCCAGCCCCGGCTGGTGGCCGTTGCCGCTGGGCGGGTGGCTGGTACTGGCCGGGCTGCTGGTCGTGGCCGCTGCGGTGGCGTGGTGGGGGTACCGCCGTCGTGCCCGGCAGCGGCGCTGGCAGCGCGAGTTCGATGATGAAGTGGCCGCGGCGGCTGCCGGTGCACCGCGCATCGCGGCGATCGCCGCACTGCTGCGGCGCGCACAGCGGCAGGTGCGGCCGGGCAGCGAGGCGCTGCAGGGAATGCCATGGCTGGACTGCATCGACCCGGCCCGGCAACTGCCCGATGCACAGCGCGCGCTGCTGCTGGAGGGGGCCTATCGTCCGCAGGTCGATGCCGATGGCAGCGTGGCCCTGCAGGCATGGGCGCGCGCGCGCTTTCTGGCGTTGCGGCAGGGAGCGCGCCGATGAGTACCTGGGCGGCAGGATGGCCCTGGCCCGATCTGCTGCTGGCCTGGCCCTGGGCCCTGCTGGCCTTGCCGCTGCCGTGGCTGATGCGGGTGTGGCGGCGCCGCCAGGGGCGGCAGGGCGCGGCCCTGCGCGTGCCGTACACGGCGGAGGATCTGCAGTCGCTGGCCGGGCAGCCCCGCGTGCCCGGCGCCGCACTGCAGCGGCTGCTGCTGTGGCTGGGCTGGTGCGCGTTGTGCCTGGCGCTGGCACGGCCGCAGCACCTGGGCGATGCCATCGTGCCCCCGGTGGAAGGACGGCAGATGATGCTGGCGGTGGACGTGTCGGGCAGCATGAGTGAAGCGGACATGGCGCTGGGCACGCAGGTGGTCGATCGGCTCACGGCCGCCAAGGCGGTGCTGGCCGATTTTCTGGACCGCCGTGCCGGCGACCGCATCGGCCTGCTGATCTTTGGCGACCGCGCGTACACCTTGACGCCGCTGACCGCCGACCTGGCCAGCGTGCGTGACCAGCTGCGCGACAGCGTGGTCGGCCTGGCCGGGCGCGAGACCGCCATCGGCGATGCCATCGCGCTGGCCGTCAAGCGCCTGCGCACCCAGCCGGAGGGGCAGCGCGTGCTGATCCTGCTGACCGATGGCGTCAGCAACGCCGGGCTGCTGCAACCGCTGCGCGCTGCGGAACTGGCCCGTACCGAGGGCGTGCGCATCCATACCGTGGCCTTTGGTGGCGACGGCGCCATGCGCCTGTTCGGCCTGCAGGTACAACCGGACCAGGACCCGGTGGATGAAGCGACGCTGCGGCGCATTGCCGACATGACCGGCGGGCGCTTCTTCCGCGCACGCGATACCGACCAGCTGGCGGGCATCTACGCCGAGCTGGACCGGCTGGAACCGACCGCTGCGCGGGGGCCTTCGCTGCGGCCCCGCATCGAGTGGTACGCCTGGCCGCTGGCCATCGCGCTGCTGCTGGGGGCACTGGCCTGGCTGCTGCCGGAGCGCCGCCGATGAACCTGGCCATGCTGGATACCCTGCATTTCCTGCGCCCGCAGGCGTTGTGGCTGCTGCTGGCCCTGCCAGTGATCGTTGCCGTGGCGCTCTACCGTGGCCGCCGTGCCCAGGTCTGGCAGCAGGCCGTGGATGCCCACCTGCTGCCCCACCTGCTGGTGGCCGGGCAGGGGCGCGGCCCAGGCCTGCCGTGGGCGCTGCTGCTGGGATGGGGGCTGGCGGCATTGGCGCTGGCCGGCCCGAGCTGGCGCCAGCAACCGCAACCGCTGTGGCAGGCCGCTTCCCCGTTGCTGGTCGTGCTGGATCTGTCCAGCCGGATCACCGCCACCGATCTGCCGCCCTCGCGCCTGCTGCAGGCACGGGCGAAGCTGGGCACGCTGCTGGCGCAGCGCCAGGGCGGGCAGGTGGGGTTGGTGGTCTACGCCGAGGATGCCTACACGGTCGCACCGCTGACCGAGGACACCTCCAACGTGGCGCTGTACCTGGATGCGCTTGCACCGGACATCATGCCGGCCGATGGCCAGCGCGCCGACCGTGCGCTGGCGTGGGCCACGCGCCTGCTGCAGCAGGCCGGTGCGGCACGCGGGCAGATCCTGCTGGTGACCGACCGCGCCGATACCGAGGCGGTACGCGCTGCAGGACAGGCGCACGCGCAGGGCTTCACGGTGTCCGCGCTGGGGTTGGGCACCGTGGCCGGTGCCGCCTACCGCGACCGCCGCGGGCAGATCGGGCCGGCGGCGCTGGATGCCGGCAGCCTGCGTGCCCTGGCGGCGGCTGGCGGCGGCCGCTACCAGCCCGTTGCCAGCGATGACCAGGACCTGCGCGCGCTGGATGTGCTGCGTGCCGAGCAGGGCGGACAACAGCAGCGCCCCGGCGAAAGCCGGGTCTGGATCGACGAGGGGTACTGGCTGCTGCCGCCGCTGATGCTGCTGGCGCTGCTGGCATTCCGTCGCCGCGCGGTGCTGGCGGTCGTGCTGGCGCTGGGGGTGCTGCCGTTGAGCGGCGAACTGCATGCGCAGGCGCGGCAGGCTGCGCCGGTGGCCGGCACGCTGTGGCAGCGTGCGGACCAGGTGGCGCATGAGCGGATCGCGGCCGGTGTACGGGCCTACCATGACGGCGACTTCGCCACCGCGCAGGCGCGCTTCGAGGGCATCGACAGCGGCCCGGGCTGGTACAACCTGGGCAACGCGCTGGCGCGCCAGGGTCGCTACGACGAAGCCATCACCGCCTATGACCAAGCGCTGGCCCGGCAGCCCGGCATGGCCGATGCCGTGGCCAACCGCGCCGTGGTCGATGCCGCCCGCAAGCGCAAGCCACCGCAGAACACCCCGGGACAGGGCAACGGGCCGCAGCCACCGCCGTCCTCACCTGCGCGGCAGCCACCGCAGCAGCATCCCGCACAGGACCCGCAAGGGCAGGGCCAGCCGGGGCAGCGGGGCACGCCGCAGGCCCCCGGACCGGCCCCGCAGCAGGCGCAGTCCGGCCGCCCGGACGGCGCGCAGGGGCCGCAGACAGAAGACCGCCAGGCCCAGGAAAAGGCCGATGCCGAGCAGCGCCAGCGCATGCAGCAGGCCATGCAGCAGCACGCGGGCACGCCGGCGCCGGCAGCGGCCCGCAGCGATGGCCGCACGCCGCAGCAGCGCGAAGCGCAACAGGCCGTGGAGGCCTGGATGCGGCGCGTGCCGGATGACCCGGGCAACCTGCTGCGGGCGAAGTTCCAGCTGGAAAACGAACGCAGGAAACGGGAAGGACGATGACATCCAGCCACTACGGCCATTGGGTGCGGATGCCAGCGCGGGTGCTGCTGGCGCTGCTGTTGTGGCTGCCGGTGTGCGCACTGGCGCTGGCACAGGCCCCCCGCGCATGGCTGGACCGCACGCAGATCGCCCAGGGCGACACGGTCATGCTGAACATCGAAAGTGGCGGTGATGCCCCCGATTACGCGCCGCTGCAGGTGGATTTCGCGCTGGGGGAACAGACCAGCAGCCGCCAGGTGGAATGGCGCAACGGCCAGCTGCAGCAGCGCATGCTGTACGGGGTGGCCATGACCCCGCGGCGCAGCGGTACGCTGGTGGTGCCGGCGTTGCCGGTGGGGGCGGCGCGCACCGCGCCACTGCAGCTGCAGGTCACGGCCGCACCGGGCGCCAGTGCAGCAGGTGCTGGCGCTGGCGCTGGCGGTGAGGCTTTCCTGGAAACCGATGTCGATGATGCCAGCCCCTACGTGCAGCAAAGCGTGGGCGTAGTGGTACGCCTGTTCTTCGCCTCGCAGCTGGCATCGGGCGAACTGGTGCTGGATACCCCGCAGGGGGCGTCGCTGCAGCGGGTGGGCGATGACCGCAGCGATGTGCGCCAGGTCAACGGCCGCCGCTACAACGTGGTGGAGCGGCGCTACCTGCTGATTCCCGAGCGCAGCGGTGCGCTGCGGCTGCCTGCCGCCCGTTTTACCGGACGCAGCGCCGGTGGTTTCTTCGATGATTTCTTCGGGCGTGGGGATGGCCGCATGAGCGCCATCGGGCCCGAACGCGTGCTGCAGGTGCGTGCGCAACCCGCAGGTGCGCCGCAGCCGTGGTTGCCGCTGCACGACCTGCAGCTGCGCTATACGGCCACGCCCGGTTCGGCGCGGGTAGGCGAAGCGGCCAGCGTGGTGGTCGAGGCGGTGGCCGTTGGCGCTACCCGTGCACAGTTCACCGACCTGCCGGTGCCGGACATGGGGCCGGGCGCACAGGTATTCGCCGAGCCCGCGCAGTACGACGAATCCTTCGCCGGTGGCAGCCCGCGGCTGAAGGTCAGCCGCCGCTATTCCATCGTGCCGCGCCAGGCCGGCAGCCTGGACGTGCCCGGGCCGCAGCTTCACTGGTGGGACGTGGCCCAGGGGGCGGCACGCACTGCCCAGCTGCCGCCCCTGGCCTTGACCGTGGCGGCGGCCCGGCCGGGCAGCGCTGCGCCGCCCGCGCCGACGCCGATCGATACCCAGGCGGCCTTGCCGGATCAGGCGGTTGGCGATGCCGTTCCGGTTTCCCCGTCCGCACCGGCCACATGGCCCTGGCCATGGCTCGCGCTGGCGGCGGGGTTGGTGGTGCTGTGGCTGTTGACCCTGTGGTGGGGCTGGCGGCGCGGGCGTGGACCGCGCTCTGCCGGCGGCACGCCGCCCGATGGGGCGGGCACGGCCGCCGGCCGGGGGCTTGCGGCAACGCCGGCGGTACTGCGCCAGGCCCTGGATGCCGACGGGTTCGATGCTATCGAGCGGGTGCTGTGCACGATGGCGGGCGTGGCGCGGCTGGAGCAGGTCATCGAGCGCCTGGCCGATCCGCGCCAGCGCGAACTGCTGCAGCAGCTGCAGGAGGCCCGCTGGGGCGGGCAGGGCGATCTGCCCGGCCTGCGCCAGCACCTGCGTGCGGCCTTCCGCGACGGTCCGCGCTGGGTGCCTGCCGGTACCGCGGCCGACACCGCGCTGGCACCGCTGTACCCCCCGCCGCGTCGCTGAACCGGCGCGGCTTGCGCGCTTTGTTAGAGTAGATTCATTTTTCGAGGAATCCCGCGTATGACAGCAACGGCTGCCGGCAAGAAGAAGATGCCCCTGCATTGGAAGATGGGCATCGGCTTTGCGCTCGGCCTGGTCCTGGGCCTGATCGTGCACGCCCTGGGCGGCAGCATCGAAGGCCTGCAGACCGGTGCCAAGTGGGTAATGGACTACGTCACCACCCCGGCTTCGGGTCTGTTCCTCAACCTGATCTTCATGCTGATCGTGCCGCTGATCTTCTCGGCGCTGATCATGGGCGTGTCGGAGATGGGGGACATCCGCGCCCTGGGCCGCATCGGCTGGAAGACCCTGGCCTATACCGTGCTGTTGTCCGGTATCGCCGTGGGCATCGGCCTGGTGCTGGTCAACGTCCTCAAGCCCGGTGCCGGTGTGGACCCGCATGTGGCCGCGCAGATGCTGTCGGAGAACGCCGAGCGCAGCAAGGAAATCGTCGCCGGTATCCATGGCACGCCCAAGGGCATGGACATGCTGCTGTCGATCGTGCCGAGCAACGTGCTGCAGGCCGCCTCGGACAACGGCGCGATCCTGTCGCTGATGTTCTTCGCCCTGATGTTCGGCATCGGCATGGTGCTGACCAATGAAGAGAAGGTCGCCCCGCTGCGCCGCGCCATCGAAGGCGTGTTCGAGATCTCGATGACCCTGATCAACCTGGTCATCCGCCTGGCCCCGTACGCGGTGGCCTGCTTCATGTTCAACCTGGCCGCACTGTTCGGTTTCGAACTGATCATCCGCCTGGGCGCCTACGTGGGCGTGGTGGTGCTGGCCCTGGGCCTGCACATGGTGGTGACCTACGGTACGGCGGTGTGGCTGTCCGGCCGTTCGCCGCTGGGCTTCTTCCGCGATACCCAGGAGGCCACCGTGATGGCCTTCTCCACCGCGTCCAGCAACGCCACCCTGCCGACCGCGCTGCGCGTGGCCGACCAGATGAAGCTGCCGCAGCGCGTGTCGCGCTTCGTGCTGACCGTGGGCGCGACCGCCAACCAGAACGGCACCGCGCTGTTCGAAGGCGTGACGGTGATCTTCCTGGCCCAGTTCTTCGGCGTGGACCTGTCCATCGGCCAGCAGTTCATGGTGATGGCAGTGTGCATCCTGGGCGGCATCGGCACGGCCGGCGTGCCGTCCGGCTCGCTGCCGGTGGTGGCGATGATCTGTGCCATGGTCGGGGTGAACCCGCTGGGCATCGGCCTGATCCTGGGCGTGAACCACTTCCTGGACATGTGCCGTACCGCGTTGAACGTGACCGGCGATCTGGCCCTGACCACCCTGGTGGCCAAGGGCGAGCCGCAGGACGGCCCGGAACTGGTGCCGCACCGCGACTGACAGCGGGCGGCCCAGCTGGCCTGACCAGGGCCGGCGCCTTTTCCCGCGGGGAAGGGCGCCGGCCCTTTTTCGTCGGGGGCGTGGCCCGTGAAACGGCATGTGAAGGGTGTCGCGCGAGCGCCGAGGCGCTCAAGCTGCGACAATAGGCCGCCCGCACGTCCGCGGCCGCCTCCCGATTCCGACAGAACCATGACGCAGCCTACCCGTCGCCAGTTGGCCAACGCCATCCGCTTCCTTGCCGCCGATGCGGTTGAAACCGCAAAGTCCGGCCACCCCGGCATGCCCATGGGCATGGCCGACATCGCCGAAGTCCTCTGGAACGACTACCTCCGCCACAACCCGAACAACCCGCAGTGGTTCAACCGTGACCGCTTCGTGCTGTCCAACGGCCATGGGTCGATGCTGCAGTACGCGCTGCTGCACCTGAGCGGTTACGACCTGCCGATCGAGCAGCTCAAGGCCTTCCGCCAGCTGGGCAGCCACACCGCCGGCCACCCGGAACGCCATGAAACCCCGGGTGTGGAAACCACCACCGGCCCGCTGGGCCAGGGGTTTGCCAATGCCGTGGGCTTCGCCCTGGCCGAGAAGCTGCTGGCACAGCGCTTCAACCGCCCGGAACTGGAGATCGTCGACCACCGCACCTGGGTGTTCATGGGCGATGGCTGCCTGATGGAAGGCGTGTCGCATGAAGCCGCATCGCTGGCCGGCACCTGGGGCCTGCACAAGCTGGTCTGCTTCTGGGACAACAACCACATCTCCATCGACGGCAACGTCGAAGGCTGGTTCACCGACAACACCCCCGAGCGTTTCGAGGCCTACGGCTGGAACGTGGTGCGCGATGTCGACGGCCACGACCCGGAGAGCATCAAGGCCGGCATCGAAGCGGCGCTGTCGCAGGACGGCAAGCCGACCCTGATCTGCTGCCGTACCACCATTGGTTTCGGCTCGCCGAACAAGGCCGGCAAGGAATCCAGCCACGGCGCACCGCTGGGCAAGGACGAACTGGAGGCCACCCGCAAGCAGCTGGGCTGGAACTACGGTCCGTTCGAGATTCCCGAAGAGATCTACGCCGGCTGGCGCGCCGGTGGCACCGGCACCCTGCGCCAGGCCGAATGGGAACAGCAGTTCGACAAGTACGCCGCGCAGTACCCGGCCGAAGCGGCCGAACTGACCCGTCGTTCGCACGGCGAACTGCCGGCCGACTTCGTGGCCAAGGCCGATGCCTACATCGCCCAGGTCGCTGCTGAAGGCCCGACGATCGCTTCGCGCAAGGCCTCGCAGCTGGCCATCGAAGCTTTCGCCCCGCTGCTGCCGGAAATCGTCGGTGGCTCGGCTGACCTGGCGCACTCCAACCTGACCCTGTGGAAGGGCAGCACGTCGGTCGCCACCGACGATGCCAACGCCAACTACGTGTACTACGGCGTGCGCGAGTTCGGCATGACCGCCATTGCCAATGGCCTGGCCCTGCACGGCGGCTTCATCCCGTTCGACGCCACCTTCCTGGTGTTCAGCGATTACGCCCGCAACGGCGTGCGCATGAGCGCGCTGATCCCGGCCCACGCCATCCACGTCTACACCCACGATTCGATCGGCCTGGGCGAAGACGGCCCGACCCACCAGCCGGTGGAGCACCTGGCCTCGCTGCGCTACATCCCGAACAACGACGTGTGGCGCCCGTGCGATGCCGTCGAATCGGCCGTGAGCTGGAAGGCCGCGATCACCCGCCAGGACGGCCCGAGCTGCCTGGTGTTCAGCCGCCAGAACCTGCCGCACCAGCCGCGTGATGCCGGGCAGATCGCCCAGATCGAACGCGGCGGCTACGTGCTGGCCGATGCCGCCGGTACCCCGGACGTGATCCTGATCGCCACCGGTTCGGAAGTCTCGCTGGCGACCGAAGCCAAGGCCCAGCTGGATGCCGCCGGCCTGAAGACCCGTGTGGTCTCCATGCCGTCGACCGACGTGTTCCTGCGCCAGGATGCGGCCTACCGTGAGTCCGTGCTGCCGAACGCCGTGCGCAAGCGCGTGGCGGTGGAAGCCGGCGTGACCGGTTTCTGGCGCCAGTTCGTCGGCCTGGACGGTGCAGTGATCGGCATCGATACCTTCGGTGCCTCGGCCCCGGCCGACAAGCTGTACCAGCACTTCGGCATCACCACCGCCAAGGTGGTCGAGGCAGCCAAGGCGCTGTAAGCCCCTTGGAAGCTACGGAAAAGGCCGGCGCATGCCGGCCTTTTTCGTTGTATGTGTGTGGGGCGTCGCCAGGCGTGGCTTCAGCCCGTACGCGCCAGTGCCAGCCTCAACAGCCGTGCATTGAGCCGTTCGCCGACGCCCTTGGGTGCAGCCAACCCCATGCGCTGCAGGTACGGCGCATCGCCATCGCCGGCGCGCTGGCCCAGCGCGGCCCACACGGTGCGCACGGTTGCGCCGCGTGTCTGCGTGTTGCTCTTCAGCCAGCCCAGTGCCTTCACCAGCCCCTGTTCGATCTCGGTGAAATCACTGCCCAGCGGATAGTCGGGCAGGGTGCCGTCACTGCGGAAGCTCGCCAGTGCGGCCGACAGCGCCTGCGGTGAATTGCGCTGCGTGCCGGCGGGTGGCGCAGCGTCCAGTGCCCGCTTGCGCGCGGCCTTGGCCTGTTCGACCAGCGCGGACTGGAAGGGCGCTTCGGTGATGGCCAGCATGGCCTGCACGCAATCTTCGTCGGTCAGGCCGCGCAGATCGGCAATGCCGTACTCGTTGAGGAAGATGTCGCGCAGGTGGCGCGGGATGGTGGTGTGGCCGTAGTTCCAGCGCACGTTGGAGGCACGCTGGCCGCGCTCATCACGGGCGGCACGGAACATCAGCACACTGCGTGCATCCGGCAGGGCATGGGCCATCGCCACGAAGTTGTACTGCCCGCCCACGCCGGACACCACGCGGCCATCGTCCAGTGCATCGGACACCGCCGCGCCGAGTGCGGTAGCCATCATGCAGGAATTGAAGAAGCGCGCGTGGCGACGCTGCAGCCGCTCCAGTTCCTCGTTGCCGCCGTACAGCTGGTTGATCTGGCTGATCCGGCGCATGCCGATCGCATGCCGCTCGTCATCGGGCAGGTCGCGCAGCCACGCATAGAATTCCGGCGAGCCCAGGTAGAACGCCCCATGCAGGTATTCGCCCTCGGCGGCCAGGGTGGCATGGTCGGCGGTGTAGGCGCTGCCCTTGGCCAGCCGCTGCATCAGTGCCAGGTCATCGTGCACCTTGCGCTTGATGACCCCGGTCTGCACCAGCCGGCGGAAGCCTTCATTGAGCATCTCGCTGCAGCCGTACAGACCCTCCTCGAACGGGCCCAGCCCGCCGATGTCCTGCACCAGCGGGTGCTGCGCCAGCTGCGGGTCCAGTGCGTGCAGCACGCGCCGGTAGCGGGCGTTGTCGGTGTGCCGCAGCACCAGCGCATGGCTGAGCGCATCGGCCAGCGTGCCGATGCCGATCTGCAGCGTGCCGCCGTCGCGCACCAGCGTGCTGGCATACAGGCCGATGGCATAGTCGGCATCGCTGACCGGCTGCCGGGGCAGCCCGAACAGGTCCGGGTACGGGCCCGGCGGGGTGATCACCAGATCGAAGAACGTTTCCTCGACGGCGGCGCTGCCACCGAGCCAGGGCAGCTGCGGGTCCACCTCGGCCACCAGCAGTGGACGCGGCAGCCCGCGTGCGGCGATCGCATCGAGCGTGTCCTGGGTGATGTCGTTGTTGCACGACAGCGACAGCCGCGTGCTGCCTTCGCGGCGTGCCACCTTCTGCACGATCACATTCGGCGCGCGCTGCGCCACCGCATCGGCGGCGTGGGTGTAGTTGAGGCTGGTATAGCCGCGCTGCGCCTGCCGCGAACCGAGCAGGGCACCGGACTGCATGTAGAACTCTTCCACCTGCACATGCGTGGGCAGCTGGTCGCGCACGATGGCATCGGCATAGGCCAGCCGCGGGAAATCCGCACCGAAATGGCGGGCCGCGAACGGGCCCAGCAAGCGCGCTTCCAGGCCATCGCCGCGTGCCTTCGGCGGGTTCAGCGACAGCGCGGTGTACAACTGCAGCGGCCGCGACGGGTCCGCCTGGACGCGGCCATACAGCGCGTTGAGCAGCCGGTGCGGCTTGCCCAGCGCCAGGGGCGCACCTATCCGCAATCCGCCTTCCACCCGTGCCAGCAACCAGTCGACGGCGGCATCCAGGTCGGCCAGGTGTTCGGTCATGCGGGCTCCGTGCAGTGCCAAGGGGGGAAACGGCATTACAGCATGGCGGGTTTGAACGGCCGTCCACATCCGGTGCTGGCGCACTGCCGGCCACGCGAGGGCTTGACACGCGGTTCGATTACGTGCGTAATCGAATCGTCTGATTACGAGTGTAAACGATGATCCAGATCAGCGAAGCCGAGGCCGTGGTGATGGAGGTGCTGTGGGGCAGGGCACCGCGGACCGCCGATGAAGTGGTCGCGGCCCTGGCCGGTCGCGACTGGGCCGAACCCACCATCAAGACGCTGCTCAACCGCCTGCTCACCAAGGGCGCGATCAGTGCCGAACGCGACGGACGGCGCTACCTGTACCAGCCGCTGCTGCAGCGCCAGGCGTGGGTGGAGGCCCAGAGCGAGGACTTCCTCGGGCGCGTGTTCGATGGCCGTGTCGCCCCGCTGGTGGCGCACTTCAGCCAGCGCGGGCAGCTCAGTGCGCAGGACATCGCCGAACTGAAGCAGCTGATCCAGGAGCTGGGCGATGAATGAGCTGATCGATCTGCTGCTGCGCGCCAGTGCGTGGCTGGCGGTGGGCGTGCTGGTGCTGGCCGTGCTGCGGCCCGTACTGCTGGCGCTGGGCGGTGCCGCGCTGGCCTACCGCAGCTGGTGGCTGCTGCCGCTGCTGTTGCTGGCCCCGCAGTTGCCGATGCCGGCACCGGTGCTGGAGGTGGTGACCCTGCCGGTGCTGACGCTGGGCGTATTGCCTGGCCCGGTGGGCGCCACAGGCGATGCACCCGGGTGGCCGCTGGTGTGTGTGCTGCTGTGGGCGCTGGGCGTGGCCGTGGTGGCCTGGCGCAGCACCCGTGCACAGCGCGGCTTCCAGCAGGCGCTGGGCCGGCTGACCGCACGTGCCGACGGCAGCTGGCAGGCCAGTGGCGACCCGGGCCTGCCGGCCCTGGTCGGGCTGTGGCAGCCCCGCATCGTGGTCGGCCCGGACTTCGACACGCGTTTCACGTCTGATGAGCAGCACATGGTGCTGCAGCACGAGCGCAACCACCGGCGCCATGGCGACCACTGGGCCAACGGCGTACTGCTGGTGCTGCGCTGCCTGTTCTGGTTCCACCCCTTGCTGCCATGGGCGGCACGCCGTTTCCTGCGCGACCAGGAACTGGCCTGCGATGCACGCACCATCGCCCCGCATCCGGCCCTGCGCCGTCTCTATGCCACTGCGCTGCTCAAGGCCCAGCTGGCCCATCTCGCTGCACCGATGGCCTGCCATTGGCGCAGCCAACCCCTGTTGAAGGAGCGAATTGCCATGTTGAAGCAGAACGAGCGAAAGACGTTGCCGTGGGTGTCGGGCCAGGTGCTGCTGGTCGGGATGTGCGTGTCGCTGGGGGCCGTGGCCTGGGCCAGCCAGGGCGGTGGTGGTGGCGTGACGACGATCAGCGCCGAGCCGTTCGCAACGGCCCAGGCTGATGCGGCCCGTGCCGCGCTGGACCGCCCGGTGCAGGTGGACAGGATGACGCCGCCCACCTATCCCAAGAGCGCGGTGGCACTGCGCCAGACCGGCGTGGTGACACTGCAGGTGGATGTGACGGCACAGGGCACGGTGCAGGACGTGCGCGTGGTGAGTGCCACCAATCCGGGTGTATTCGACGCCGAATCGATGGCCGCTGCACGCCGCTGGACATACCAGCCGGCCCTGAAGAACGGCACGCCGGTGGCGGCCAGCGTGCGCATTCCGATCACCTTCGCGATGGATGAGAGCGAAACCCACACGGAAAACGGGGCGTGATGCGCACCTGCCGGTTGCTGCCGCTGCTGGTGCTGGCCGGATGCGCCGGCCCCGGGCAGTTGACCACGGTGGATACCCGCTCGGAAAACGTGGGTCACCAGCGCTTGAACGCGCAGCCGGCAGGCGGAGGGAGCGGGCAGGTGCAGGCCTATCAACTGGCGGCCAGCGAGGGCTACCGCATGCCGCAGCTGCACGTGGCACCGGATCCGGTGGTGGGCGAACGCGACCCACGCCGCGAACTGGCGCCCACCACGGTCTGCCTGCAGGTGGTGGTCAATGCCGATGGCCGGGTGGAACGCAGCCTGCCGTTGGCCGATCGCGCCGAATGCCTGCCGGGCAATGCCGTGGAAAACGCCCCGCTGCTGCAGGCGGCGCAGGCCGCGGTGGCGCAATGGCAGTTCTCGCCGGCGGCGGTCTGCCACTTCGGCGCGGGCCCGCGACCGCCCGACCGTGGTGACTGTGACGGTGCTGAACGTGTCGAGCCGGTGGCGGTGAGCCTGCTGTATGCCTTTACGTTCGAGATCGTGCACGGGCAGCAGACGGTGCGCACGCAGGGCCGGTAGGTCCCGGCCCTGCGCGGGGGTGGCTCATGCCCCGCCCTGGAGATTGGCTTTCACCGCTGGCTGCATCAGCTTCGGCTCGGCCAGCGTGGCATCGCGTGCTTCGCGCACGGCAACGAAGCCGGCCTCGTCCACGCCGTCATGGACATGGATGTTGCGCGCGCGCTGCTCGCCGATGGTGGTCTGGTTGGCGAACGCGCGGCCACCGGGGCCGTAATCGTGGCAGACGAACACGCGTGTGGCATCAGGCAGGGCCAGCAGGCGCTGGATCGAACGGTACAGCTGCGCCGCATCCCCCCCGGGGAAGTCGCAGCGCGCGGTGCCGCCGTCGGGCATGAACAGCGAATCGCCGGTGAACAGGGCGTCGTCGATCAGGTAGGCGATGCTGTCGCTGGTGTGCCCGGGCACGGCGATGATGCGTGCCTGCAGCGTACCCAGCGCGAAGGTTTCGCCGTCGGTGAACAGACGGTCGAACGGGCTGCCGTCTGCCGGCAGGTCGAGATGGTAGCGCGGTGCGAACGTGGCCTGCACCGCGCGGATGCCTTCGCCGATGGCCAGCGTGGCCTGCGGGAAGCGCTGCTTCAGCCAGCGCCCCGCCGACACATGGTCGGCATGGGCGTGGGTTTCCAGCAGCCAGCGCAGCTGCAGGTCCTGCTGTTCGATCACGGCCAGTACCGGGCGCACCGGTGCATCGCTGGTGGCATCGGTATCGGGGTCGTAGTCCAGCACCGGGTCGATCAGCGCCGCTTCACCGCTGGCCGGGTCGCTGACCAGGTAGCTGAAGGTATTGCTGTCGTGGTGGAAAAACGACTGGACCTGCACGCGCATGACGGTGTTCCTCGGCATCAGCCGCGAGCGTTGGCCACCAGCACGGTGTTCAACAGCTGCGCCAGGCGTTCGCCGGCCAGGCGCAGTTCACTCTCGGCCACGGGGCGGTAGCGCCCGGTGTACTCGTCACCGAGCTTACGCCCGTCCGGGTAAACCCCCTGTTTAACGGCAATGCGGCAGCTGGCTTCGGCCCAGCGCTGCGGATCGCGCTGCAGGTCGGCACGGCCCAGCTTCGGTGCCGGCAGGGCCTGCAGCACCGGCAGGTAGCCGGCATCGTCCAGCTTGCGGGTGTTGAGCATGCCGCTGTCCCACACCGAATGCAGGTTGGTGCCGCGGCCGTTGTACTGCACCTGCACGTCGTTGCCGCCCTTGTCGTGGCCGTAGCCGGCATGCATCGGCTGGTGGATGTCGCCGACCAGGTGCACGACGAACTTCAGCGCCTGCAGGCGCACGGCATCGGGCTGGCTGGCATCGCCCAGCACGGTGGTCTGCGCCTTCAGTGCTTCGACGATGCAGTTGCCGCCGTTGCAGTGCGTGGCCGGTTCATAGCGGCAGCCGTCTTCGGCGATGTTGACGTAATGCCAGCGCGCCGAGCGGCGGCCCAGGCCGGGATCCTTGGCGCGCAGCTGGTCGGCCCACGGCGCGATGCTGGACAGCGTTGCGCCGGGTTCCAGTGCCAGCAGGCGGTTCACTTCCGCACGCGCGGCCGGGGTCAGGCGCGGTTCGGCCACGTCGGCGACAAGGCGATGGCCTTGCGCGCCCCAGGCGTGGGCGGGAGCGGACAGGGAGAGCAGGGCCGGTGCCAGGGCAGCGGCCAGGAAGAGAGCGTGAAGGGATTTCATCCGGCCATTCTAGCCGGGCGGGGTTGCAGGTGGCGCCACCGGCAGTGGCCGCGCGCCCGCGGGCTGCCGCGGTGACAGAAAAAATGCCCCGGCACACACACCGGGGCAAACATGCTGCGAGGGTATCGCCGGGGAAGGGCGCCGGTGCCGTGCCCGTGCGCCCTTGCGGCTCAGAACGCGAAGACGTAGGACACGCCGTAGGCCAGCGGATCGATGTTGACCTTGCCCAGCTTCTGGCCATCGAGCTTGACGGTGCTGTCGATGTCGATCCAGCGCAGGTCCACGCGCAGCGCGCCCTTGTCGCTCACCTTGAAATCGACACCGGCGTGCGCGGCCAGGCCCCACGAATCCTTCAGCTGCAGTTTGCTGCCGGCCAGTGCGCCGTCGGTCTTCTCGCTGAAGAAGGTGGTGTAGTTCACGCCCGCGCCGATGAACGGCGAGACCTTGCCCTTGCTGTTGAAGTGGTACTGAAGGCTCACCACCGGCGGCAGGTGCTTGGTGCTACCCACCCGGCCCAGGCCGGCGATGTTGATGTCGTGCTTGAACGGCAGCGCGGCCAGCACCTCGATGCCCAGGTTGTCGGCGATGAAGTATTCGCCGGTGATGGTCGGCTTGATGTCCTTGTCGATGTCGACCTTCAGCGTGCCGTTGGCCAGCGTGCCGTTGTTCGACTTCGGCGCCACCTGGTGCACGCCGGCCGAGACGGTCCAGTCGCCCTTGGACTGGGCCATGGCCGGGGCGGCGGCCAGCGAGAGGGCGGCCGCCAGGCCGGCCAGGATCAGGGGGGAGGTCTTGCGCATGGGAGGCATCTCGTTGCGGTGGAATGGGGCCAGTGTCGGCCTCACGCCGCGCTAACGCTTTGATCCGGATCAAATCCCGCCTGCCGGCCCGGGCCCCGGCCGGCGCTGGCCCGCGGTAGCCAAGGGCGCCTGCTAGACTAATGGGCCCTATCCATCCCGCCGCATCCTTCGCGGCTGCAGGAGCTTGTGAACATGGCAATCAAGGTTGGTATCAACGGTTTCGGTCGCATTGGACGCAACGTCCTGCGCTCGGCGGTGCTGAACTTCGGCGACGACATCGAAATCGTGGCCATCAACGATCTGCTGGAGCCGGATTACCTGGCCTACATGCTCAAGTACGACTCCGTGCACGGCCGTTTCAAGGCCGACGTGGCCGTCGAGGGCAACACTCTGCTGGTCAACGGCAAGAAGATCCGCCTGACCCAGGAACGCGATCCGGCCAACCTGAAGTGGGATGAAGTCGGCGCCGACGTGGTGCTGGAAGCCACCGGCCTGTTCCTGACCAAGGACACCGCGCAGAAGCACATCGATGCCGGCGCAAAGAAGGTCATCATGTCCGCTCCGTCCAAGGACGACACGCCGATGTTCGTGTTCGGCGTGAACGACAAGACCTACGCCGGCCAGGCGATCATCTCCAACGCCTCGTGCACCACCAACTGCCTGGCCCCGCTGGCCAAGGTCATCAACGACAAGTGGGGCATCAAGCGCGGCCTGATGACCACCGTGCACGCGGCCACCGCCACCCAGAAGACCGTCGATGGCCCGTCCAACAAGGACTGGCGCGGTGGCCGTGGCATCCTGGAAAACATCATTCCGTCCTCCACCGGCGCGGCCAAGGCTGTCGGCGTGGTCATCCCGGAGCTGAACAAGAAGCTCACCGGCATGAGTTTCCGCGTGCCGACCTCGGACGTGTCGGTGGTCGACCTGACCGTCGAGCTGGAAAAGGAAGCCACCTACGCCGAGATCTGCGCCGAAGTGAAGGCACAGAGCGAAGGCGCGCTGAAGGGCATCCTGGGCTACACCGAAGACAAGGTGGTGGCCACCGATTTCGTCGGTGAGACCCACACCTCGGTGTTCGATGCCGACGCCGGTATCGCCCTGGACGGCACCTTCGTCAAGCTCGTGTCCTGGTACGACAACGAGTGGGGCTACTCCAACAAGTGCCTGGAAATGGCCAAGGTCGTGGCCGCCAAGTAAGGGCGCCCGCGTCGCAGTACAGACCCCGGCCTGGCCGGGGTTTGTCGTTTCAGGGCCTGTGGCTGTCGTAGCATGGGCCGTCCGCCCGCCGGCCATCGGGGCTGCGGGACCGCTCTGGAAGGCAGGAATGGAAGCGTTGATCGTCCTGGTGGTGCTGGTGGTGCTGGCGATCCCGCTGATGCTGGTGGTCGCGCTGGTGATGATTGCCGGCCTGCGCCGGCGCGTGGGTGCATTGGAAACCGCTCTGGCGCAGGTGCAGGAGGTGCCGGCGTCGCGACCCGTGGTGGCCCCGGCCGCCGCGCGGGAGCAGGCCCGGGACGAACCCGATGCGCTGTGGCAGCCGTCGGCGCCGCCGGTCAGGCCGCCGCCTGTCGAGCCACCGCCTGTCGAGAAGGCGCCGGTTGCGCCGCCGCCGCCGCTGCCGTCGGCCGTGCAGGCCCCCCCCCTTCCAGCCACGCCGTCCGCCCCTGCGCCGCAGGCACCGCCGCCACCGCGCGGGCCGGGTCTGGGCGAGCGCGTGCTGGGCGCGGTCAAACGCTGGTTCAGCGAGGGCAACGTGCCGGTCAAGATCGGCATGCTGGTGCTGCTGGCCGGCGTTGCCGCGCTGCTGAAGTACGTCAGTGACCAGGGCTGGCTGGTGGTGCCGATCGAGCTGCGCCTGGCCGGCATCACCGCGGCGGCGCTGGGTCTGCTGGTGTTCGGCTGGACCCAGCGTGATCGCCGCCGCCTGTTCGCCCTGGCCCTGCAGGGCGGTGCGATCGGCGTGCTGCTGCTGACCGTGTTCGCCGCGTTCAAACGCTTCGATCTGCTGCCGGCGGGGATCGCCTTCGCCAGCTCCATCGCGCTGGTGGCCGGGCTGTGCGTGCTGGCGGTGGTGCAGAATTCGCGCACGCTGGCGGTGCTGGGCATCCTGGCCGGTTTCATGGCACCGCTGTGGCTGTCCACCGGCAGCGGCAACCATGTCGGGCTTTTCAGCTATTACGCAGTGCTCAACGCCGGTGTGTTCGCCATCGCCTGGTTCCGCCCGTGGCGCGCGCTGAACCTGCTTGGTTTCGCGTTTACTTTCGGCATCGGGACGTTCTGGGGCGTGCTGCAGTACCGGCCCGACAAGTTCGCCAGCACCGAGCCGTTTCTGCTGCTGTTCTTCGCCTTCTACCTGCTGATTCCGCTGTTCTATGCGCGCCGGCTGCCGGCCGGTGGCCGCAATCTGGTCGATGGCAGCCTGGTGTTCGGCACGCCGCTGGTGGCGTTCTCGCTGCAGGCCGTCATGCTGCACGAGCAGCCGATGACGCTGGCGCTGTGCGCGTTGGGTCTGGCGGCGCTGTATGCGCTGCTGGCGCGTGCCTTCATCGCGCGCCCGGCCTACACGGTGCTGGCGCAGTCGCACGCGGTGCTGGCCGTGGGCTTTGCCACGCTGGCGGTGCCGCTGGCGCTGTCGGCACGCGCCACCGGTGCGGTATTCGCGCTGGAAGGGGCCGGCCTGGTCTGGCTGGGCCTGCGCCAGCGGCGCTGGCTGCCCCAGGTGGCCGGTGCGCTGCTGCAGTTCGGTGCGGCCTTCGCGTTCGTGGTCGGTGGCGACCACTGGGCCAGCGACCTGCGCTTCCTGCTCAACCCCACGGCCATCGGCGCCCTGCTGTTGGCCCTGGCGGGCCTGGCCTCGGCCTGGAGCTACCAGCAGCGCCAGCGGCACGACTTCGCGCTGGTGTATTTCCTGTGGGGCATGGCCTGGTGGCTGGGCGGTTTCCTGCACGACATCGTGCGTTTCATCGACAGCCGCGCGCAGGTGGATGCCGTGCTGATCCTGGCCGCGGTGACGGCCTGGCTGGTGGCCGAAGCGCAGCGCCGCTGGCCGGCGCTGGCGCTGGGCGTCACCGCGCTGCTGATGCTGGCCGCGGCGTTCCCGCTGGCGCTGCTGCAGAGCGCGATCCACCACCAGCCGTTCGCCGGTTACGGCGGGCTGGCCTGGGCGGTGTTCGCGGTGCTGGGCGTGCGCACCCTGCTGTGCCTGCGCCAGCACGGCGACGGTGTGGCCCGCATCGCCCAGTTCCTGTGGTGGCTGCTGTGGCCGACCGTGCTCTCGCTGCTGGCCCTGTGGGGGGCCGAGCAGGCGGGCCTGGCGCAGGGCTGGACCGTACTGCTGGTCACCCTGCCGTGGTGGCTGCTGGCCGCGCTGAGCGTACGCCGCTGGCCCTGGCTGCGCTGGCCGCTGGGGGAGGCGTTCGACCGTGCCCGCGTGCCGTTGCAGTGCGTGCTGTTCGCGCTGCTGGGCGTGGCATGGCTGGGCGGGCAATGGCTGCCGGGCTGGGCGGCCCCGCTGCCGTGGCTGCCGCTGCTCAACCCGGCCGAACTGGCGCAGTGGGCCAGCCTGCTGCTGGCCGCGCGCTGGCTGTACAGCGCGCAGGCACCGGCCGCGCTGCAGGGCCTGCGCGTGCCGTTGCTGGCCGTGGCCGGCTTCATCGCCCTGACCAGCATGGTCCTGCATGGCGTGCACCACTGGGGTGGTGTCAGCTGGAACGGCACGCTGTGGCATTCCAGCCTGGCCCAGACCAGCCTGACGGTGCTGTGGAGCGTGCTGGGCGTGATCGCCTGGGTATGGGGCTCGCGCCGTGGCCAGCGCGTGCTGTGGATGGTCGGTGCCGTGCTGATGGGCGTGGTGCTGGCCAAACTGGTTCTCATCGATCGCCAGCACCTGGGCAACCTGCTGGGCATCGCATCGTTCATCGCCTACGGCCTGCTGTGCACGGTCGTGGGCTATCTGGCCCCGGCGCCGCCGCGCGCCGCTGCCACGGAGGAAACCGCATGAAGACATGGCGCCGCATCCTGCTGCTGGCCGGCCTGGGCCTGATCGGCAGTGCCGGTGCGCAGAGCACCGACTACCGCCAGCAGTACGCCGAACAGTGGCCGCTGATCCTGTCCAGCACGCAGTCCGGTGCGTACCGGGTGGTGCTGGAGCCGGACATCTATCGCCGTGCGTGGTCGCCGGCGCTGGCCGATGTGCAGGTGTTCAACGCGGCCGGGCAGTCGCTGCCATCGGCGCTGCTGGCGCCGGACCAGCCGCTGGCGCAGCCGCCGGTGCAGCGCGAGCTGCCGTGGTTCGTGCTGCCACCGCTGGATGCGCGCCAGCGCAATGACCTGCAGCTGCTGACCGAGCGCGACACCGATGGCCGCGTGCGCCGTGTCGAAGCGCGGCTGGGCGGGGGCGCGGACGCGCCGACCGCCGGTGGCTGGCTGGTCGATGCCAGCGTACTGGGCCAGCAGCCCATCGCGGCACTGGTGCTGGACTGGGAAGACAGCGTGCAGCCGTTGCAGGCGCAGGTGCAGGTGGATGCCAGTGACGACCTGCAGCACTGGCGCCCGCTGCTGGGCAGCGCACCGCTGGTGGACCTGCAGCGTGCGGGCAAGCGCCTGCTGCAGCGCCGCCTGCAGGTGGATGGCGCTGCCCGCTACCTGCGCATCCTGCCGCAGGGCACGGCCCCGCTGCCGCCGTTGCGGGGCATGCTGGCCGAACTGCCGCCGGCCCCGGCCACGCTGCCGTGGGAGTGGTTGTCGCTGCCACCGCAGGCGGCAGGGAAGGGCGAGTACACCTTCACCCTGGACGGGCGTTTCCCGATCGGCCGCGCCAATGTCGAAACCGCCGACAACAGCCTGGTGCAGTGGACGCTGTACAGCCGCGATGACGACAGCGCGGAGTGGCAGCGCCGCACCGCACCGTGGATCGCCTACCAGCTGAAGCAGGACGCGCAGGGCGCAGCGACGCAGTCCGAACCGCAGGTACTGGCCGTGCCGACGCGTGACCGCTACTGGAAGCTGGTGGCCACGCCGGCCGAAACCGCGACCGCACCGACCCTGCGCCTGGGCTACCAGCCCGAAGTGCTGGTGTTCCTCAGCCAGGGCGCCGCCCCGTATGCGCTGGCGGTGGGCAGCGCGACGGCCCGGCGTGCCGATGCGCCGGTGGGGGTGATGATCGATGAACTGCGCCAGCGCAATGATCCGGCGTGGCAGCCGACGCTGGCACGGCTGGAGGGCGCCCCCGAACCGTTGGCGGGCAAGGCGGCACTGAGCCCTGCACGCGACTGGAAGGCGTGGTTGCTGTGGGCGCTGCTGGGTGCCGGCGTGCTGGTGGTGGGCGGATTGGCGGTGAGCCTGCTGAGGCAGAAGCCTGCGCCTTCAGACGATCCGTAGATCCACGCCATGCGTGGATGTTTTCCCCTGAACGATCGAAATACCTGATTCTGGCTGGGATTCATCCACGCATGGCGTGGATCTACCCCTCACGGCTGGGAACAGGCGTGCTGCTGGTAGGTGGCTGACCGGTAGATCCACGCCATGCTTGGATGCTTTTCCCTGAACCATCGAAATGCCCGGTTCCGATCGGGATGCATCCATGCATGGCGTGGATCTACCCCTCACGGCTGGGAACAGGCGTGCTGCTGGTGGGGGCATGACCGGTAGATCCACGCCATGCGTGGATGCTTTTCCCTGAATCATCGAAATACCCGATTCCGGGCGGGATTCATCCACGCATGGCGTGGATCTACGTTCTGCCGCGGCGCGGCTGCGGGCCGCACCCGATACAATGCCCGTCTGCCGCCGTGCGCGGTTTCCCGTCCCTGAGCCAAAGAGTTGCCCATGTCCATCGTCCGCATGACCGACCTCGACCTCTCCGGCAAGCGCGTGCTGATCCGCCAGGATCTGAACTTGCCGATCGAGAATGGCCGCATCACCTCCGAGCAGCGCATCCTGGCCTCGCTGCCCACGCTCAAGCACGCGCTGGAACAGGGTGCGGCGGTGATGGTCACCTCGCACCTGGGCCGCCCGAAGGAAGGCGTGTGGACCGAAGAGGATTCGCTGGCCCCGGTGGCCCAGCGCCTGTCCGCGCTGCTGTCGCGCGAAGTGCCGCTGGTCCGCGACTGGGTCGACGGGGTGGACGTGGCCGCCGGTTCGATCGTGCTGCTGGAAAACTGCCGCATGAACGTCGGCGAGGGCAAGGACGATGAAGCCCTGTCGAAGAAGTACGCCGCCCTGTGCGATGTGTTCGTGATGGATGCCTTCGGCACCGCGCACCGCGCGCAGGCGTCCACCCATGGCGTCATCCGCTTTGCCCCGGTCGCGGCCGGTGGCCCGCTGCTGATGGCCGAACTGGACGCGCTGGCCAAGGCGCTGGACGCACCGGCCAAGCCGCTGCTGGCCATCGTCGCCGGCAGCAAGGTCAGCACCAAGCTGGAACTGCTGGCGAACCTGGTCGGCAAGGTCGATCAGCTGATCGTCGGTGGTGGCATCGCCAACACCTTCATCGCCGCCGCCGGCTACAACGTCGGCAAGTCGCTGTACGAACCGGACCTGCTGGATACCGCGCGGAAGATCGTCGCCGATGCCAAGGCACGGGGTGCGGACATCCCGCTGCCGGTGGACGTGGTGGTGGCCAAGCAGTTCCTGCCCGATGCGGTTGCCGAAGTGAAGGCGGTCGATGCGGTGGCCGAGGATGACCTGATCCTGGATATTGGCCCGCAGACCGCCGCGCAGTACGCGCAGCTGATCGCCAAGGCCGGTACCGTGGTCTGGAATGGCCCGGTCGGCGTGTTTGAATTCGAAGCCTTCAGCAAGGGCACCGAAGCGCTCGCCCGCGCGATCGCCACCTCGCCGGCCTTCTCCATCGCCGGTGGTGGCGACACCCTGGCCGCCGTCGACAAGTTCGATATCGCCCAGCAGGTCAGCTACATCTCCACCGGCGGTGGTGCGTTCCTGGAATTCCTGGAAGGCAAGACCCTGCCGGCAGTGGCGGCGCTCGCGGCACGCGGCGCGTAAGTGATGGCCGGTTCCCATCACGCCACCGGAGAACAGCGCGCCGCGCTGTTCTTCGACATGGATGGCACGCTGATCGATTCGGAAGTAGGCATCACCCGCTGCATCGCCCATGCGCTGCAGAAGATGGACTACCCGGTGCCGCCGCAGGAAACGCTGCTGCGCTGGATCGGCCCATCGCTGCGGGTGACGTTCACGCCACTGTTCGTCGAGCCTGAGCGGGTGGAGCAGGCGGTGGGCTTCTACCGCGAGCGCTTCGACGCTGAAGGCTGGCGCGAGCATACGATCTACCCGGGCATCGAGGAGGCCGTGCGCACGCTGCATGCGCGGGGCCATCGGCTGGCGGTGGTCACGGCCAAGAACGAACCGCATGCGCGCCGCATCCTGGACCACCTGCCGTTCGGCGGGTTGTTCGAGGATGTCATCGGCTCCACGCTCGATGGTTCGCGCAGCAACAAGCCGCAGCTGGTGGGCGAGGCGCTGCATCGCCTGCAGCTGGCCCCGTCGCAGTGCTGGATGATCGGTGACCGCCGCATGGACATCGAAGGTGCACTGCACCACGGCCTGCGCAACGTGGGCGTGCTGTGGGGGTTCGGCGGCGCCGAGGAACTGACCGAGGCCGGTGCCGGCGTGCTGGCCGATACGCCGGCAGACCTGCTGCGGCTGCTGGACTGACCCTGCCGCACGCGCAGCGCCGGGCGGTCCCGGCGCTGCCAGGGGGCGCCACCATCCGCCACCGCATGTCCCTTCCTGCCCCGGGGATGTCCTGGCAGGGGTGTTGCCGGTGTCCGCCGGACAATCCGCGGCGCCAGCGCTGGCAAGGGTGTAAACGCATACATGGCGTGTGAAGGATGTGCTAATTTCCGTTCTTTCACGGGAGAGGCCCCTACACCATGTTTGACCGTCAGCGTCGCACCAAGATCCTTGCCACCCTCGGTCCGGCCACCGACCCGCCGGGCGTGCTGGAGGATCTGTTCCGCGCTGGCGTGAACGTGGTCCGCCTGAACTTCAGCCACGGCGACCCGTCCGGCCAGGCCAAGCGTGCCGCCGACGTGCGCGCTGCCGCGGCCCGGGTGGGCGTGGAAGTGGGCATCCTGGCCGACCTGCCGGGCCCGAAGATCCGCATCGAGCGCTTTGCCCAGGGCAAGGTGCAGCTCAAGGCCGGTGATCGTTTCGACCTGGTCGCCTCGCCGGATGCACCGGCCGGCGACACCACCCAGGTGGGCGTGAGCTACCTGGGCCTGCCGCAGGATGTGGGCCCGGGCGATGTGCTGCTGCTGGACGATGGCCTGATGCAGCTGCAGGTCGTGGAAGTGCAGGGCGAGCGCATCATCAACACCGTGCTCAATGACGGCCCGCTGTCCGACCGCAAGGGCCTGAACAAGCAGGGCGGTGGCCTGTCGCTGGGCGCACTGACCGAGCGCGACAAGGAGCTGATCGGCATCGTCGCCAAGATCGGCGTGGACTTCATCGCCGTTTCGTTCTGCCGCAACGCGCAGGACATGAACGATGCGCGCGAGATCGCCGAATCGCACGGCTGCTACGCCGCGCTGGTGTCCAAGATCGAGCGCACCGAGGCGATCGAGAACCTGGAGGAAATCGTCGAGGCCAGCGACGTGGTGATGGTGGCCCGTGGCGACCTGGGCGTGGAGATCGGCGATGCCGAACTGCCGGGCCTGCAGAAGAAGATCATCAAGGCCTCGCTGGCACAGAACAAGGTGGTCATCACCGCCACGCAGATGCTGCAGTCGATGGTCGAAAGCCCGATCCCGACCCGCGCCGAAGTGCTGGACGTGGCCAACTCGGTCATCGACGGTACCGATGCGGTGATGCTGTCGGCCGAAACCGCGGCCGGCGCCTGGCCGGTGAAGGCGGTCGAGGCGATGGCCCGCATCTGCCTGGGCGCCGAGCGCCAGTTCCAGATCGATACCGACTTCGGCGCCTCGCCGCGCGGCCTGGAGCGCGCCGACCAGGCGATCGCCATGGCCACCATGTTCCTGTCCCAGCACGTGGGCGTGCGGGCGATCGTGGCGATGACCGAATCCGGTGGCACCGCCCGCTACCTGTCGCGCTTCCGTGCCTCGGCACCGGTGTTCGCGGTGACCCGCCATGACGGCGCGCGCCGGCAGATGGCGCTGATGCGCGATGTGTTCCCGATCAACTTCGACAGCCGTGGCCTGACCCCGCGCGAAGCCGCGCGCGGCAGCATCCGCCTGCTGGTGGAAAACGAACTGCTGCAGGCCGGTGACCGCGTGGTGTTCACCAGCGGCGAGCACATGGAAACCCATGGTGCGACCAACACCCTGCGCCTGCTGGAAGTGGGCGAAGACGGCCGCGCCAGCGGCCTGGGCGAACTGTAAGCAACGCCGTTGCGGGGTCGGATCCGGTCTGGATCTGACCCTTCTCCAGACCGCACGGGACACGATGTGTCCTGTGCGGACAGGTGGAATCGTTTCCATCCGGTCTGCACGTCGAGGTCACGTGCCGGGGCGGCTATAATCGCGGTTTCCCGCACCCGCCTTAGGAAGTACATGAGCATCGAACAGCTGGCCGAAACCGCCCAGGCCATGGTCGCCCCGGGCAAGGGCATCATCGCCATCGATGAATCCACCGCTACCATCGCCAAGCGTTTCGCCAGCGTCGGTATCGAGAACACCGAAGAGAACCGTCGGGCTTACCGCGAGCTGCTGCTGACCACGCCGAAGCTCAACGACCACATCTCCGGCGCCATCCTGTACGACGAAACCATCCGCCAGTCGACCAAGGACGGCGTGCCGTTCGCCAAGTACATGGCCGACCACGGCATGATTCCGGGCATCAAGGTGGACAAGGGTGCGCACCCGCTGGCCGGCTGCCCGGGCGAACTGGTGACCGAGGGCCTGGACGGCCTGCGCGAGCGCCTGCAGGAGTACTACAAGCTCGGTGCCCGTTTCGCCAAGTGGCGCGCGGTCATCAACATCGGCGAAAGCATCCCCTCGGGCACCTGCATCGAATCCAACGCGCACGCGCTGGCCCGCTATGCCGCGCTGTGCCAGGAATGCGGCCTGGTGCCGATGGTCGAGCCGGAAGTCATCATGGACGGCGACCACGACATCGAGACCTGCTACGAAGTCACCGAAGCCACCCTGCGCTCGCTGTTCGATGCGCTGTACCAGCAGAACGTACTGCTGGAAGGCACCATCCTGAAGGCCTCGATGGTCATCTCCGGCAAGGGCTGCGACGAGCAGGCCGACGTCGAGGAAGTGGCCGAATCGACCGTGATGTGCCTCAAGAGCACCGTGCCGGCGATCCTGCCGGGCGTGGTGTTCCTGTCCGGCGGCCAGACCGACGAGCAGTCCACCGCGCACCTGAACGCGATGAACCAGCTGGGCAACCTGCCGTGGCCGCTGAGCTTCTCCTACGGCCGCGCCATGCAGCAGGCCGCGCTGAAGCTGTGGGCCAAGGACATGAAGGGCAACTACGCCGCCGCACAGAAGACCGTGTACGAGCGTGCCAAGGAAAACGGCCTGGCGGCGCTGGGCAAGTGGAACGGCTGAGCCCTGGGGCCAGTACCGCAGCATGAAAAACGCCGGCCGTGAGCCGGCGTTTTTTTTGCAGGATCACGCCAGCAGGGCGCTGATCCGCTGCAGGTCAGTGTCGGTGGTGGGGTTGTAGACGACCAGGTTCAGGTCGGTGCGCGCATCGACGGCGAATACCGAGTATTCGAAGGCGATCGGCCCCAGCACCGGGTGGCGGATGTGCTTGATCGCCTCGCCATGGGTTCCCTGCACCTCGTTGTCGTGCCACAGGCGCTCGAAATCCCTGCTCAGGTGGCACAGGCGCTCGACGAACGGGGCAATCGCGCTGGTCGCGCCCGCGCGCGCGGCGTCAACGCGGAAGGCGCCGACGGTAAAGCGGGCAACGCTTTCCCAATCGTACTGGGCGGCCCGGGCACGCGGGTCCAGGAAGATGTAGCGCAGGATGTTGCGTTCCTCCGGCGGCAGCGAACCGTAGTCGACCAGCATCACCGTGGCGGCACGGTTCCAGGCGGCCACATCCCAGGTGGCGGTGCGGATCAGCGCAGGGTGCGGGTGCAGGGCATCCAGCACGCGCTGCAGCCGGGGCGTGATGCCGCCCCCGTCACGGTAGCGGACCTCGGGTGGGCGGCCCAGGCCCAGCAGGAACAGGTGTTCGCGTTCGACGTCGGTCAGCATCAGCGCCGCCGCGATGCGGTCCAGGACCGCCGCCGAGGGCGCTCCCCCGCGTCCCTGTTCGAGCCAGGTGTACCAGGTGGGGCTGATGTTGGCGCGCTGCGCGACCTCCTCGCGGCGCAGGCCCGGCGTGCGGCGACGCGCCCCGGTGAAGCCGAAGGCGGCCGGGTCGAGCCTGGCGCGGCGATCGCGCAGGTAGCTGCCGAGGGGATTGTCTGGCGTGTCGACACCGCCGATCCTGTTGGTCATTTTACCCGTATAAGAACACTACTTTACCCGCATGTGATTGGAGCACAGATTCTGTCCCCACACCTTCAGGAGACAGTTTCATGCGCGTATTCGTTACCGGCGCGACCGGCAACATCGGCACGGCGGTGGTCGCCGAATTGATCGGCGCGGGCCACCAGGTGCTGGGCCTGTGCCGCAGTACGGAGAAGGAGGCGGCGCTGCGGGCAGCGGGCGCGCAGGCGCATCGCGGTTCGATCGACGACCCCGCCAGCCTCATGGCCGGGGCGGCAGACGCTGACGGGGTCATCCACCTGGCCTTCAACCATGATTTTTCGCGTTTTGCCGCCAGCTGCGAGGAGGATCGCGGTGTCATCGCGGCGTTGGCGTCGGCACTGCAGGGCTCGGACCGGCCGCTGATCGTCACCTCCGGCACCGCGATCGTGGCCGGTGTGGCGGGGCAGCCAGCCCGCGAAACGGATGCCATCGTCAGTACCCACCCGCGTGCGGCATCGGAGCAGGCGGCCGCCGCCGCCGCCGCGAACGGGACCAATGTGTCGGTGGTGCGGCTGGCACAGGTGCATGACCCGGTATCGCAGGGGCTGGTGACACCGTTGACGGCCCTCTACCGGCAACGGGGCCGGTGTGACTACATTGGCGACGGCACCCAGCGCTGGCCGGCCGTCCCGCTTGCCGATGCCGCGCGCCTGTACCGGTTGGCGATCGAACGCGCGCAGCCGGGCGCGAACTACCACGCCGTCGCCGAGGAAGGGATAACGCTGCGCGAGATCGCCCACGTGCTGGGCGAGCGTCTTGGGCTGCCGGTGGGCTCGATCACAGCGGCGCAGGCACAAGAACATTTTGGCTGGCTGGCCCGGTTTGCCTGCCACGATCTGCCTGCCTCCAGTGAGCAGACACGGCACCAGCTGGGATGGGTGCCCACTGGGCCGCGCCTGGTCGATGACCTGCGCCGGCTGGTGCTCGATCACGGCTGAAGCGCGTCGTGCCCCACGCACGCAGCGCGCAGGAAAGGGGAGCTGCCGGCGCGTTTCAGTGCGCCGGCAGCAGGCCGGGACCGTCCAGCGGGGGCAGGGGCGGGGACGTCGGCAGGGCCTCCAACGGCTGGCCCGCGGCCGTCAGCGCCTGCTGGTAGGCCTTGAAGGTGGCCGTGTTGTATGCCACCAGCACGATGCGCCGCGGCTGCGCATGGCTGCGCTGCCAGGCCAGGGTTTCGGTCACGGCCACCTGGGCGGCCTGGTACAGCGGGTAGCCGTAGACGCCGCAGCTGATGGCCGGGAACGCAATCGACTGCAGATCCAGTTTTTCGGCCAGCTGCAGCGACTTCCAGTAGCAGTTGGCCAGCAGGGCCGGTTCGTCGCGGGTGCCGTCGTGCCAGACCGGGCCGACGGTATGGAACACGTAGCGCGCCGGCAGCGCGTGGGCACCGGTGGCGCGGACTTCGCCGGTCGGGCAGCGCACGCCGGGGCGCAGTGTGGGCAGGGCTTCGCATTCGGCCAGCAGGTCGGGGCCGGCGGCACGGTGGATCGCACCGTCCACGCCACCGCCGCCGAGCAGGGTTTCGTTGGCCGCGTTGACGATCGCATCCACGGCCAGGGTGGTGATGTCGCCCTGCCACACTTCGATCTTCATGCGTCCGTCTCCTGCTCGTCGGTTGATCCGCGCAGCCACTGCGCCCGTTGTCCCACGGTAGTGGGAAGGGCATCGATGCTGCGTCATGGCCGTCTCACAGGGTGCGAACGACGGCCCTGACCGCACGATGGGCCGTGCCGGCTTCACGCAGGCTGAAGCAGAAAAACGGCGGCGGGAACCAACGGAAACGCCGGGCATGGCCCGGCGTTTTCTGGGGTGCAGCGGCCGCGGCGGGTCAGGCTGTCACGGCAGCCCGGCCAGCCATTCATCGTCCGAGCCCTCGTTCACGTCGGCGAACAACGGCGTGGAGAAGTAGCGTTCGCCGGTGTCCGGCAGCATCGCCAGGATCACCGCGCCCGGTTCGGCGCGGCTGGCCACGTCCAGTGCCGAGGCGATGGTGGCACCGGCGGAGATGCCGACGAAGAGGCCTTCCTCGGCCGCCAGCCGGCGCGCGGTGGCGATCGCGCGTTCATCCTCGATCGTCAGCAGTTCATCCACCACGTCGCGGTTGAGCACGTCGGGCACGAAATCCGGGGTCCAGCCCTGGATCTTGTGCGGCTTCCAGTCATCGCCCTTGAGCAGCGCTGCACCGGCCGGTTCGGTGGCGATGATGCGGGTCTGCGGCCGGGCCACCTTCAGCACTTCGCCCACGCCGGTCAGGGTGCCGCCGGTGCCCCAGCCGCTGACGAAGTAGTCCAGGCGCTTGCCGGCGAAGTCGCGCAGGATTTCCGCGGCGGTGGTGTTGCGGTGGTAGGCCGGGTTGGCCGGGTTGGCGAACTGGCTGGCCAGGAACCAGCCGTGCTGCTCGGCCAGTTCGCGTGCCTTGCGCACCATGCCGCTGCCGCGTTCGGCGGCCGGGGTCAGGATCACCTTGGCACCATAGGCGCGCATCAGCTTGCGCCGTTCCACCGAGAAGGTTTCCACCATGGTGGCCACGAACTTGTAGCCGCGCGCGGCGGCGACCATCGCCAGCGCCACGCCGGTGTTGCCGGAAGTGGCTTCCACGATCGTGTCACCCGGCTTGAGCACGCCGCGGGCTTCGGCATCGAGGATGATCGCCAGCGCCAGGCGGTCCTTCACCGAACCGCCGGGGTTGAAGGATTCGACCTTGGCGTAC
Source organism: Stenotrophomonas sp. 24(2023) (assembly GCF_030913365.1). NCBI lineage: Bacteria > Pseudomonadati > Pseudomonadota > Gammaproteobacteria > Lysobacterales > Lysobacteraceae > Stenotrophomonas > Stenotrophomonas sp. 24(2023). The sequence goes on along the minus strand of NZ_CP133160.1, from coordinate 948,722 downwards.
AGGGTCACCCCCGCCGGGGCCAGGCGCTGCAGCTTGACGATGGGGGTGTTGCCGACGGTGTCGAGGATGGAGTCGTACAGGGCCATGGAAGCGCTCCGGGGAACGGGCCGCGCCGGTCACGGCGGGCAGGGGGAAGGGGCCGCTGGTGCAGGGCCAGCGGCTGCCGGCTGACCGTAGCGCCGGCATATGACAGCCGGAAATGACCAGATGCCTTTCTTAAACAACGTTTGGTTATAAGCTGGTGACGGCAATTGACCTAGAGTGAACCTCCCCCCACCCCCGCTGCCGCCTGTCATGACGCTGACCCAGCTGCGCTACCTGGTTGCCATCGCCGATGCCGAGCTGAACATCACGCTCGCCGCCTCGCGCGTGCATGCCACCCAGCCCGGCCTGTCCAAGCAGCTCAAGCAGCTGGAGGACGAGCTGGGCTTCCTGCTGTTCGTGCGCAAGGGGCGCAGCCTGGAATCGGTCACCCCCGCCGGCACCGAGGTCATCAGCCGCGCCCGTGCGGTGCTGGCCGAGGCCAACAACATCCGCACCTATGCGGCCAACCAGCGGCGGGAAAGCCAGGGCCAGCTGATCCTGACCACCACCCATACGCAGGCGCGCTTCGTGCTGCCGCCGGCGGTGGCGCGCATCAAGCAGTCCTACCCGCAGGTGAGCGTGCACCTGCAGCAGGCCGGCGAGGCCGATGCGCTGGACCGGTTGAACCAGGGCGATGCGGACATCGCCATCATCAGTACCGCCGGGGGCGAACCCAGCGATGGCATCGCGGTCCCGCTGTACCGCTGGCGGCGGCTGGTGGTGGTACCCAAGGGCCATGCGCTGGACCGTGCCGGCCGCGTGCCGGACCTGCCGGCGCTGGCGGGGCTGCCGCTGATCAGCTACGAGTCGTCCACGCGACCGAATTCATCGCTGCAGCGTGCCTTCGGCAGCGTCGGCCTGGAACCGAACCTGGCGCTGACGGCGCTGGATGCGGACCTGATCAAGACCTATGTGCGTGCCGGCCTGGGCGTGGGATTGCTGGCGGAAATGGCGGTCAGTGCCGCCGATGAGGACCTGCGTGCCTGGACCGCGCCGGCGCCGATCGCCGAGTGCATCGCCTGGGCGGTGCTGCCGCGCGATCGCGTGCTGCGTGATTACGCACTGGAACTGGTGCACGTGCTGGCCCCGCAGATCGACCCGCGCGACCTGCGGCGTGTGCTCGACGGCAACCAGGCCCCGTCCTGGCCGGAACCGCCGACCTGGGAATCGCTGACCCAGACCATCACGGTGTGAGGTTGGTCGAGCAGGGCTTGCAGCCCTGTTCCGGCGGCTGTTGGCAGGTGTCGACCCTGGTCGACACGGTAGATCCACGCCATGCGTGGATGCATTTCGATTCCAATTCGAAATATTCGATTCCGATGGAACTTCATCCACGCAGGGCGTGGATCTACTGCAGATCGCGGAGATCTGTCGACGGCGGGGTGGGGCCGGTTGTGGCCAAGGCGACAGGGACGTACCTGCGCCGTCCCCCTCCTGCGACGGTTCGTCGCACGGCCTCCCCTGGACCCGCCTCTACACTGGCGGGATGACCCGCCTGTTCCGTCCGCAGCGCCTTCTGCTCCAGCTCGCCGTCCTGGCGACGCTGCTGATGGTGCTCGCGCCGCTGGTCAGCCGCGTGCTGCAGGCGCAGCCGATGGACCCTGCGGCGATGATGGGGATGGACCACGCTGCCATGGGCCATGACATGCACGACATGGGCATGGACATGGCTGGGCACGATCAGCACGGCGCTGCACCGGATGCACCCGCACGCCCGGCCGATCCGCATGCGATGCACGGCGAGGCCTGCGACTACTGTGTGCTGGCCATGCGCCTGCTGCCCTGGTTGGCCGTGGTGGTCCTGCTGCTGCCGTTGCAGTGGCGACCGCGCCTGGCCTTCCCGTGGACCCGCCCGCTCCTGCCCCTGCCGCGCTGGCCTGCGCATGCCGCGCGGGGCCCGCCCGTCCGCGCCGCCGTCCGCTGAATTCCCTGCCGACTACGCCGCACGACGCCTGACCGGGCGCCGTGCGTGCCTGCGTACCCTGGAGCTGTCCGATGAACATGACGTCCCGCCCTGCGGGCGCGCGCACGCGCCTGCCTGTCGCCCTTGGCCTTGCGCTGGCCGCGCCACTGGCCCACGCCGCGCCCGCTGATGAGGCGCGCACCCTGGAAACCCTGGTGGTCACTGCCGCCGCACCGTCCTCACCGCTGCACTGGGTGACCGACCCGCGCCTGCCGCGGCAGCCGGTACCGGCCAGCGATGGCGCCGATTACCTCAAGACCGTCCCCGGTTTTTCCACCGTCCGCAACGGTGGCACCAATGGCGATCCGGTGCTGCGCGGCATGTTCGGTTCGCGCCTGAACATCCTCAGCAACGATGGCAACCTGATCGGCGCGTGCCCCTCGCGCATGGACAACCCGCTGTCCTACATCGCGCCGGAAACCTTCGACCGGCTGACCGTCATCAAGGGCCCGCAGAGCGTGCGCTGGGGCGCGGGTGCCTCGGCCGGCACCGTGCGCTTCGAGCGCGATACCCCGCGTTTCGACACGCCGGGGCTGCGGGCGAGCGCCAGCGCGCTGGTGGGCGCGCGCGACCGCAACGACCAGGTGCTCGACCTGACCCTGGGCAATCCGACCGGGTATGTGCGCGCCAGCGGCAACCGCTCCGAAGCGGATGACTACAAGGATGGCCACGGTGAGGTGGTGCCGTCGAAGTGGCGCAAGTGGAATGGCGATGTGGCCATCGGCTGGACGCCCGACGCCGACACGCTGCTGGAGGTATCCGCCGGTGCCGGCGATGCCATCGCCCGTTATGCCGGCCGTGGCATGGACGGTGCCGCATTCGAGCGCACCAGCTATGCCGCACGTTTCGAGAAGCGCAACCTGCCCGGCGCGTGGGAGACGCTGCAGGCCAACGTGTACGACAACGAGGCCGACCACGTGATGGACAACTACACCCTGCGCACACCCAAACCGGCCAGCAGCATGCCCATGCCGATGGCGTCCAATGTGGACCGGCGCACGCGCGGCGGCCGTATCAGTGCTGAGTGGCGCTGGCAGGATGTGCAGCTGGTGGCCGGCGTGGATGCCGAGGACAGTCGCCATCGTGGCCGCAGCGCGATGGGGCGCGATGCCTACCGGGCAGTACCCTGGACGAAAGATGCGCAGTTCCGCCGGCAGGGCGTGTTCAGCGAATTGACACTGGGGGCCGGTACCGCGCAGCGCTGGATCGGGGGCCTGCGCATCGACCGCGCGCGCGTGCGCGATGACCGCACCGCGGTGCGCGGCATGATGATGGACATGCCCAACCCCACCGCAGGGCAGGAGCGCCGGCAGTGGCTGGGCAGCGGTTTCCTGCGCATCGAGCGTGATGTCGCCGCGGGCCTGACCGGGTATGCCGGGCTGGGCCACAGCGCGCGCATGCCCGACTACTGGGAACTGTTTTCACCCGACCGTGGCCCGGCGGGGGCCGCCAACGCGTTCGCGGGCATCCGGCCCGAGCGCACCACGCAGCTGGATGTGGGCCTGCAGTACAAGGGCCCGCGCCTGCAGGCCTGGGTGTCGGCCTATGCCGGCCAGCTGCGTGACTACATCCTGTTCACCTACCACGCCGGGGGCATGATGGGCAGCAGCAGCCAGGCCGGCAACATCGACGCGCGCATCGCCGGGGCGGAGGCCGGGGCGCAGTGGCAGCTGTCCCGGCAATGGACCGTGGGCGGCACGCTGGCCTACGCCTGGGGCGAGAACACGGATGAGCACCGCCCGCTGCCGCAGATGCCACCGCTGGAAGCGCGCCTGCAGGCTGGCTGGGAAGGCCGCAACTGGAGTGCCGGGGCCTTGCTGCGTGCTGTCACGGCCCAGCACCGTGTCGCGATCGGGCAGGGCACGGTGGTCGCCCAGGACCTGGGGCCCAGTGCCGGCTTCGCCACGCTGGCGCTCAATGCGGCCTACCGCTTCTCGTCGCAGCTGCAGCTCAGTGCCGGGGTGGACAACCTGTTCGACCGCGCCTACAGCGAGCACCTGAACCTGGCCGGCAGCGCCGATTTCGGCTTCCCCGCCGATCCGGTGCGCATCAATGAGCCGGGGCGCAGCCTCTGGATGAAGCTGAACTACCGGTACTGACGCGACCGGCCGGGCCAGGCGGGACCGGCCCGTGGCCGCATGGCGGCGTGCCCCTTTCCGGTGAAGGGGCACGCTTTCCGCCATGCCGCGCGTGGATACACCCCGACACACGGTGACACCGCCCCGGCAACCCTTGCACGGAAGCGGTTCACGGCGCTATCGCGGCCCACCCGGCAGGGCGGTAAACGCTTGGCACATACGGGTTTCATCAGGGCGCGCCTACACTCGCCGGTCGTGCATAGACTGGATGTGTTCATGTTGGGACGTAGCGCCGCGACCGTGCTCCTTGGCCTGGGACTGGCCACCCTCACCGCCTGTGGGGGAAAAGAGGAGGCTGCCACCCGGCAGGGCGGTGCGGCCGTGCCGGTGACCGCCCAGGTCGTCGCGCCGTCGGCATGGAGCGACACGCTGCAGGCGCTGGGCACGGCCAAGGCACGCGAATCGATCACGGTCACCGCCAAGGTCAGCGAGATCATCGAGCGCGTCCACTTTGAAAGCGGGCAGCAGGTGGCCGCGGGCACCCCGCTGGTGACCCTGCGCGGTCTGGCCCAGGAAGCGGCGCTGACCCAGGCCCAGGCGACCTTCGCCGAAGCCGACCAGCTGTACCGGCGCCAGCGTGAGCTGGCCACCCAGCGGCTGGTGTCCAGCGCCACGCTGGATACGCAGAAGGCCATCCGCGATTCGGCCGAGGCGCGCGTGGTGCAGATGCAGTCGGACATCGGCGACCGCCGTGTGCGGGCGCCGTTCGCCGGCGTGCTCGGCATCCGCCAGGTCAGCCCGGGCTCGCTGGTGACACCGACCACGGTGATCACCACCTTGGACGACATCGAACGCATGCACGTGGATTTCCAGGTGCCGGAGGCCGAACTGGCCTCGCTGTCCAACGGCGACAAGGTGCAGGCCACCAGCGTGGCCTGGCCGGGCCGTACGTTTGAAGGCGAGGTCAGCACGATCGATGCCCGCGTCGATCCGGCCACCCGCGCGGTCACCGTACGGGCCGATTTCGCCAACACCGACCATGCCCTGCGCCCGGGCATGCTGCTGGACGTGCGCATCTTCCGCCCCGAGCGCCAGGCGCTGGTGGTGCCGGAAATCTCGGTGGTGCAGGTGGGGCGGGATTCCTTCATCTACCGCATCAAGGACGATGCCACCGTGGAGCGCGTGGATATCGTGGCCGGGGCGCGCCGCGCCGGTGTGGTGGAGATCCGGCAGGGCCTGCAGGCCGGCCAGCGCATCGTGGTGGACGGTACCGGCAAGCTGCGCCCGGGCCTGAAGGTCGATGCCAAGGACACCGCGCCGGTCAATGCGCCTGCACCGGAAACGATGCCCGCACCACCGGCCGTGCCGGCCGGTACGCCGGCCACGGGTAACGGCGGATGAAACTGTCCGACATTTCCATCCAGCGGCCGGTGCTGGCCGTGGTGATGAGCCTGCTGCTGCTGGTGCTGGGCGTGATGTCCTTCACCCGCCTGACCCTGCGCGAGCTGCCGGCGATCGATCCGCCCATCGTGTCGGTATCGGTGGATTACACCGGCGCCTCGGCCGCGGTGATCGAAAGCCGCATCACCCAGGTGCTGGAAGATGCGCTGGCCGGCATCGAAGGCATCGACACCATCAACGCGCGCAGCACCAACGGCCGCGCGCAGGTCAGCATCGAGTTCACCTCCAACCGTGATATCGAGGCGGCCGCCAACGATGTGCGCGATGCGGTCAGCCGCGTCGCCGACCGCATGCCCGAAGAGGCGCGCCCGCCGGAAATCGCCAAGGTCGAGAGCGATGCCGACCCGATCATCTGGTTCAACATGTCCTCCACCACGATGGACACGCTGGAACTGAGCGACTATGCCGACCGCTACGTGGTCGATCGCTTCTCCAGCCTGGACGGCGTGGCGCAGGTGCGCATCGGTGGCCGCCAGCGCTATGCCATGCGCATCTGGCTGGACCGTGACCAGCTGGCCGCGCGCGGGCTGACCACCGGTGATGTGGAATCGGCCCTGCGCAACGAGAACGTGGAGCTGCCGGCCGGTCGCATCGAATCGGCCGACCGCGACTTCACCCTGCGCGTGGAGCGCAACTACATCAAGCCGGAAGACTTCGCGACCATTCCGCTGGGCAAGGGCCGCGACGGGTATGTGGTGCGCATGGGCGATGTGGCCCGCATCGAACTGGCGTCGGCCGAGCGCCGTGCCTATTTCCGCAGCAACGGCGAGCCGGGCATCGGCCTGGGCATCGTCAAGACCTCCACCGCCAATGCACTGGACGTGGCGCGTACCGCGCGCGCCGAAGCCGAGCGCGTGGCGCTGACGCTGCCGCAGGGCACGCAGATCTTCGTCACCTTCGACAACACCACCTTCATCGAAGCGGCAGTGGACCGCGTCTACGCCACGCTGGTGGAAGCGATGATCCTGGTGCTGGCGGTGATCTGGCTGTTCCTGGGCAGCTTCCGCGCCGCGCTGATTCCCGCCGTGACCGTGCCGGTCTGCCTGGTCGCGGCGTTCATCGCGCTGTACGCGTTCGACTTCTCCATCAACCTGTTGACCCTGCTGGCGCTGGTGCTGTGCATCGGCCTGGTGGTGGATGATGCGATCGTGGTGGTGGAGAACGTGCAGCGCCGCATCGACCTGGGCGAACCACCGCTGGTGGCCTCCAAGCGCGGTACCACGCAGGTGGCGTTCGCGGTGATCGCCACCACGGCCGTGCTGGTGGCGGTGTTCCTGCCGGTCGGCTTCCTGGAAGGCAACACCGGGCGCCTGTTCCGCGAACTGGCCGTGGCGCTGGCCGCAGCCGTGGCGCTGTCGGCATTCGTCGCGCTGACGCTGACGCCGATGATGGCCTCCAAGCTGCTCAAGCCGCACACCGGGCAGGCGCCGCGTGGCCTGCACGGCTTCGTCAACCGCCATCTGGAACGCCTGGCCGGGGCCTATGGCCGCCTGCTCGACCGCCATCTGGAGCGCACCTGGATCTACCTGGTGGTGATGGCGCTGGCCCTGCTGGCAACCTGGGGGCTGCTGAAGATCCTGCCCTCGGAACTGGCACCGGCCGAAGACCGCGGTTCGTTCCAGATCATGATCGATGGCCCGGAAGGTGCCGGCTACGACTACACCGTGGCACAGGTGCAGCAGGTCGAGGCGCTGCTGGCGCCGCACGTGGGGCCGGACAAGCCGATCGTGCGCGCCAACCCGCGCGTGCCCGGCGGCTGGGGCGCCAGCGAGGAAATGCACACTGGTCGTGTCAGCGTGTTCCTGCAGCCCTGGCGGCAGCGCACCGACAACACGCCCGACGTGGCCAACGCGCTGCAGAAGGAACTGGATACCCTGCGTGGCGTGCGCGTGCGCACCCAGGTCGGTGGTGGCCTGGTGCGTGGGGGCGGCCAGCCGTTCCAGATCGTGCTCGGCGGGCCGGAGTATGCGGAAATCGCCCAGTGGCGTGACCGCGTGCTGCTGCGCATGGCCGACAATCCCGGGCTGGTCGGCGTCGATTCGGACTACAAGGAAACCCGCCCGCAGATGCGGGTGAACATCGACCGCCAGCGTGCGGCCGATCTGGGGGTGCCGGTCACCGCCATTGGTTCGGCGCTGGAAACCATGATGGGCTCGCGCCGTGTCACCACCTTCGTGGACAACGGCGAGGAGTACGACGTGCTGGTGCAGGCCGGCCGCAGCGGCCGTGCCACCCCGGCCGACCTGGCGGCCATCCGTGTGCGCGCCGGTTCCGGCGAACTGGTACCGCTGTCCAACCTGGTCACGCTGAGCGAGGTGGCCGAAGCCGGTACGTTGAACCGCTTCAACCGCCTGCGCTCGATCACCATCAGTGCCGGCCTGGCCCCGGGCTACCCGCTGGGCGAGGCCATCGCCTGGGCACAGCAGGTGGTGGCCGAGGAACTGCCGCAGCACGCGCAGATCGACTGGAAGGGCGAGTCGCGCGAATACCAGAGCTCGGGCAGCGCGGTGCTGCTGACCTTCGCCATGGCCCTGCTGGTGGTGTATCTGGTGCTGGCCGCGCAGTTCGAGAGCTTCATCCATCCCTTGACCATCATGCTGACCGTGCCGCTGGGCGTGCTCGGTGCGCTGGTCGGCCTGTGGGTCAGCGGCGGCACGGTGAACCTGTTCAGCCAGATCGGCATCGTGATGCTGGTCGGCCTGGCGGCGAAGAACGGCATCCTGATCGTGGAATTCGCCAACCAGCTGCGTGATGACGGGCGCAGCGTGCGCCAGGCCATCATCGAATCGTCGATGGTGCGCCTGCGGCCGATCCTGATGACCTCCATCGCGACGGTGGTGGGGGCCATCCCGCTGGTGGTGGCCGGTGGCCCGGGCTCGGCCAGCCGTGGCACCATCGGCATCGTGATCATGTTCGGCGTGACCCTGTCCACCTTCCTGTCGCTGTTCGTGGTGCCGGCGTTCTACGCGCGGCTGGCCCCGTTCACCCGTTCGCCGGAAGCGGTCAAGCGCGAACTGGACCGGCAGGAGGCGGAAACACCGTCGGTGGGCGGCCATGCCTGAGGCGGTCAGCCTGCACGGGGAGGGTTTCATCCTGCGCCCCTGGCGTAGCGATGATCTGGACGCCCTGCTGCGTCATGCCGATGACGCGGAGGTGTCGCGCGGGCTGCGCGACCGCTTCCCGTACCCGTATACCCGCGCCGATGGCGAGGCCTTCCTGGCCGGGCGGGTACTGGCCCCCGGTACGTTGAACCTGGCCATCGAGATCGATGGCCAGGCCTGCGGCAGCCTGGGCGCCCAGCCCGGCACCGCCGAACGCGGGCATACCGCCGAGCTGGGCTACTGGCTGGGCCAGGCCCATTGGGGCCAGGGCCTGATGACCCGTGCGGTGGCGGTGTTCGCCCCGTGGGTGATGGACGAACTGCGCCTGTTCCGCCTGCAGGCGACCGTGGTCGATTTCAACATCGGCTCGGCCCGGGTACTGGAAAAGAACGGATTCCAGGAAGAGGGGCTGGAGCGCTGTGCCATCTACAAGCGCGGGGTGCTGCACGACCTGCGCCGGTTCGCCCGGGTACGCACGCAGCTGCCCTGACGGTGGCCGGGCGTGGCCCGGCACTGCCCGGTCGTCCTCTTTTTCCCGGCAGCACCGGGTGATGCCCGGCCGATGCCTTCCAGCGCTACCGCAGCGCTCCCCGATCAGGGAGAATCACCCGGTCCCCGCCAGCCGACGGGACGTCCTTCACTACCGCCGACTGGAGAGATCGCGTGGAAGCAACCGTACATTTCATCAACAGCATCATCTGGAGCAAGGCACTGATCGTGGTGTGCCTGGGCGCGGGCCTGTTCTTCAGCCTGCGCACGCGCTTCATGCAGATCCGGGGCTTCCTGGAAATGTGCCGCCTGACCGTCCGGGGTGAAAAGTCCGACGCCGGCGTGTCCTCCTTCCAGGCCCTGGCCATGTCGATGGCCGGCCGCATGGGCATCGGCAACATCGCCGGCGTGGCCACCGCCATTGCCTTCGGTGGCCCCGGCGCGATCTTCTGGATGTGGGTGATGGGCTTCCTCGGCGCGTCCACCTCGTACGTGGAATGCACCCTGGCGCAGATCTACAAGACCAAGGATGCCGAAGGCCGCTACCGCGGTGGCCCGGCGTACTACATCGAAAAGGCCATGGGCCTGAAGTGGTACGCGCTGGCGTTCGCCATCGCCACGATCATCGCGGCCGGTTTCCTGATGCCGGGCGTGCAGGCCAATGCCATCGCCGACAGCGTCATCAATGCGTGCCGTGGCACGGCCCTGTGCGGGCCGCTTGATGGCCAGGCGTTCGGCATGGACCAGGTGCAGGCGCTGAAGCTGGGCATCGGCATCGTGGTCGCCCTGCTGCTGGGCGTGGTGATCTTCGGTGGCGTCAAGCGCATCGCCAACTTCGCCGAAGTGGTGGTGCCGTTCATGGCGGCCGGCTTCATCCTGATGGCCATCGTCATCATGGTCATCAACTATGACCGCGTGCCGGAGATGTTCAACATCATCTTCAGCAGCGCCTTCGGTACCCATGCCGCGTTCGGCGCGATGATGGGCCTGGCGGTGGAATGGGGCATCAAGCGTGGCATCTATGCCAATGAGGCCGGTCAGGGTTCCGGCCCGCACGCGGCAGCGGCCTCGGAAGTCTCGCATCCGGCCAAGCAGGGTTACGTGCAGGCCTTCGCCATCTACTTCGACACCATGATGGTGTGCACGGCCACGGCCTTCCTGATCCTGGCCAGCGGCACCTACAACGTGTATTCCCCGGTGGAAGGGGCCGCACCGATCTTCCAGGGCCTGGCGGGCATTCCCGAGGGCGCCGGTTACGCGCAGGCGGGCGTGGAAGCAGTGCTGCCGGGCTGGGGCTCGGCCTTCGTCTCCATCGCCATCTTCTTCTTCGCCTTCACCACCATCATGGCCTATTACTACATGGCCGAAACCAACCTGACCTACGTCAACCATAACAAGAAGCGCCCGCTGACCGTGCTGGTGCTGCGCCTGGGCATCATCGCCATGGTGGTGTTCGGCGCCTTCCACAATGCCACCCTGGCCTGGGCGCTGGGTGACATCGGCGTGGGCCTGATGGCCTGGCTGAACATCATCGCCATCCTCATCATCCAGAAGCCGGCCATGCTGGCCCTGCGTGACTACGAACGACAGAAGAAGCTGGGCCTGGACCCGACGTTCGATCCCGATGCCCTGGGCATCAAGAACGCCGATTTCTGGCGCCAGCGCAAGCAGGAGACCGTGTAAGTGAATGACCCCTGGAGCAACCGCCGTCCCTCCGCACGCCCGCCGCGTGCCACGCCCCTGCCGCGTAGCGACGCGCCGGCAGGGGGCACCGGGGGCGGTGGTCCTGGGCGCAATGCCGACGAACTGCGCCTGTTCGGCCTCAATGCCGTGCTGGCCGCGTTCAACGCCCGGCCGCAGGCGCTGCGCAAGCTGTACCTGCTGGAGGCGCGCATTCCGCGCCTGCAGCCGCTGCTGAAGTGGTGCGTGGCCAACCGCGTGGGTTACCGCGTGGTCGAAGAGGGCGACCTGAACAAGCTGGCCGGCACCACCCACCACGAAGGCGTGGTGGCCGATGTGCAGCGCGCCGCACCGCTGCCGCTGGCGCAGTGGCTGGAGGGGCTGCACGACGGCCCGGTGCTGGCCCTGTGGCTGGATGGCGTGGGCAACCCGCACAACCTGGGGGCGATCCTGCGGTCGGCCGCGCATTTCGGCGTGTCGGCGCTGCTGCTGCCGGCCGACAGTGCGCTGGCACTGTCCGGTGCGGCGGCGCGGGTCGCCGAGGGCGGTGCCGAGGCGGTGCCGCTGGTGCGCCTGCCCGTGGCCGCGCAGGCCATGGCACAGCTGCGCCAGGCCGGCTTCGGCCTGGCGGCGACGCTGGTGGACGGTGGCGAGGATGTCTTCCGCGCCACGCTGCCGGCACGCCTGGTGTACGTCATGGGGGCCGAAGGCGAGGGGATGGACCGCAGCCTGGCCACGCAGTGCGACCAGCAGTTGTCCATTCCCGGCAGTGGGGCGGTGGAAAGCCTCAACGTGGCGTCGGCCACCGCCGTGCTGCTGGCGCAGTGGGCCAGTCGGCGCGGTTGAAGTTTCAAACTTCCCGCATCGCCAGCGGCATCGGTGGCGCGGAATGATGGGCAATTGCCACTTGCTGTCCAGGGGTGGCATTCCCGGAGCGCATCGCGGCCACCGCGTGGGGTGGCTCTGCCGGACCCGGCCTGACGGCCGGGTTTTCTTTTGCCTGGCGTTGCCTGGATCGACAGGGGCCGGGCCTTCCCATCGCCGTCCAGTCAAGCATCCTTTGCTGATTGTCAGGCGCGATGAGAGATTGAAAGTTTCCTCATTGGCCCGGCTGTTCCGGCGGCGCACGGTGGATGTCCATCCAACGTCGCAACGGAGTGGCCCTGATGCATCGATCCCACCGCAACGCGCCGGCATCCTGCCTGCTGCTGCTTTCCGTCCTGCTGCCCGCGGCCATGGCGTCATCGGTACAGGCCGGCGAACGCAGCCTGGACGGCGTCAATTTCACCGGCCCGCTCATCACGCCCAATCCAGCGGGCCTGCCCCAGGGCCACTGGTACGTGGAGCCGTACCTGGTCCGCAGCGACAGCCGCCATCATTTCGATGCCGGTGGCGACCGCCGCGACAGTGCGGCGCGCAGCGGCGGCTGGGCGGTGGTGCTGCCGGTCATCTACGGCTTCAGCGACCGGGTCACCGGGCAGGTGAACCTCAGTGCCGTGCGCGCCGAAGCCGGCGCGGCACACAGCAGCGGGTTCCGCGCCGGGGATACCACCGCACGCCTGCAGTACCTGCTGCAGGCACCCGATGCCGACGGCAGCCGCCCGGCGGTGTCGGTGGCGCTGGTACAGCGCTTCACCACCGGCAGTCATGACCGCATTTCCGGCAACCCGCTCGATGCCCAGGGGGACGGTGTACAGCGCACCACGGCCGCGCTGGGCATCCAGCAGGTGGTCTGGCTGCGCAACGGCCGCCCGCTGCGCTGGCGTGGCCAGTTCAGCGCCGGGCCGGCACCGGCCCGCACGGCCATCAGCGGCGCCAGTGTCTACGGCACCGGCGAGGGCTTCCAGGGGCAGATCGCGCGTGGTTCGGTGCTGGGGGTGTCGGTGGGGGCCGAGTACAGCGTCAACGCGCGCTGGGTGGGCGTGCTGGAGGTGGCGGCCAGCCGTGAAAGCCGCCAGCACCTGTCGGGCATCGCACCGGGTTCGGACGGGCGCTGGCGGCACATCGAGGAACACCGCCCCGCCAGCCGCAGCATCAGCATCGCTCCGGCCGTGGAGTACCACTTCAGTCCGGCGCTGGGTGTGATTGCCGGTGTGGAGATCACCGTGGCCGGGCGCAACGCGGGGCAGGTGGTCAGCCCGCAGGTCGCCCTGGGCATGTTCTTCTGAGGGGGCACTGATGACCATCACCGCTCTCTTCAGTGTCGAGGCGCTCGTCGGCAAGGTGCTGGCGGTTGTCTGGAGCCCGTACCTGGTCGTGCTGTGCCTGCTGGCTGGCCTGTACTTCAGCATCCGCACCCGCTTCATCCAGCTGCGCGCGCTGCCGGACATGCTGCGCCTGATGTTCCGCCATGAGCGCTCCGGTGCCGGCATCTCGCCGTTCCAGGCGCTGTCGCTGTCCCTGTCCAGCCGGGTCGGCGTGGGCAACATCGCCGGCGTGGCGATGGCCATCGCCTTCGGCGGGCCCGGCGCGATCTTCTGGATGTGGATCGTTGCCTTCCTGGGCGCGTCCAGTGCGTTCATCGAATCCACGCTGGCACAGATCTACAAGGGACGCGATGCCCACGGGCAGTATCGCGGCGGGCCGGCCTACTACATCGAAAAGGGCCTCGGCCAGCGCTGGTATGCGGTGCTGTTCGCACTGGTCACGGTACTGGCCGGGGCGTTGCTGGCCGGCACGCAGTCCAATGCCATCGCCAGCGCGGTGAACGAAGCCTGGGATGTGCCCGCACGGGTCACCGCCGGCGTGCTGCTGGCCGTGCTGGCGGTGATCGTGTTCGGCGGCGTGCGGCGCATCGCGCGGGTCGCCGAATGGGTGATTCCCCTGATGGCCGTGGCCTACCTGCTGGTCGCGGCGCTGGTGATGGTACTGAACATCGACAAGGTGCCCGAGGTGATCGCGCTGGTGCTGCGCAGTGCGTTCGGCGTGGATGCGGCCTTCGGTGCGATGATCGGCACGGCCATCCAGTGGGGCGTGCGCCGCGGGGTGTTGTCCAATGAGGCCGGCATGGGCAGTGGCGCGCACCCGGCCGCGGCGGCGGAGGTATCCCACCCGGTCAAGCAGGGGCTGGTGCAGGCGTTCTCGGTCTACATCGACACCATGATCGTCTGCAGCGCAACGGCCTTCCTGATCCTCTCCACGGGCCTGTACAACGTCTACGATCCGGCGGTGAACGGCGTGCCCGATGAAGCACGGCTGCTGCTGGGCAACCTGCCCGGCGTGGAGGCCGGCCCACGCTTCGTGCAGTACGCGGTGGAGTCGGCGCTGCCCGGCTTCGGCAGGTCCTTCGTGGCACTGGCGATCCTGCCGTTCGCGTTCACCACCATCCTGGCGCTGTACTACATGGCGGAAACCAACATCAGCTACCTGTGCCGTGACCGGCCGGGCGTGGTGACCATCGGCCTGTTCCAGCTGCTGTTCCTGGCGGCGACCGGCTATTCGGCGGTGAACAGCGCCACGGTGGCCTGGTCGCTGGGCGACATCGGTGTCGGCCTGATGAGCTGGTTGAACATCATTGCCATCCTGCTGCTGCAGAAGCCTGCCCTGGTCGCGCTGCGCGACTACGAGGCACACCGTCGCAAGGGCCGCGATCCGCAGTTCAGGCCCGGTGCGCTGGGCCTGCGCAACACGCGTGCGTGGGAGGGCTAGCCTTCCCGCACATGCACGGAGCCGGCACCGGGCCGGCTCCGCAGGGGGGCTTACTCGTTCGGCGGCGTGGTTGCCTTGGCCTCGCTGCCGAACGTGCCATCAGCCTCCGCGGCCAGGTAGGCGAACACCGCATAGGCCGCCACGTTCTGCGCCAGCGCCTTGGGGTCGATCTTGTCCAGGGTGTCGTCAGCGGTGTGATGCAGGTGGAAGTAATCCGACCCGTCCTGCGCCAGCCATGCCCAGGCGCCGCCCTTGGCCGCCAGCGGACCGATATCCGGGCCCGGGCCGCCCTTGTCGGCCTGGTATGCGATGCCCAGGGGCTTGAGCACCTCGGCGATCTGCTTGGTCGCTTCACGTGAACCTTCCGGGTTCGGCGAGCCGGTGTTGAACGCATAGATGCGGCCGGCACCGAAATCACTTTCGGCCGACAGCTGGTGGCGGGTGATGTCCTTGGCATGCGCCTCGGCATACGCCTTGCCGCCGTACAGGCCCTGTTCCTCATTGGCGAACGCCACCACGCGGATGGTCCGCTTGGGGGCCTGCTTGAGCTGGCCGATCAGGTGGCCGGCGGCCATGGTGATCGCCACGCCGGCGCCATCATCCACCGCACCGGTGCCCAGGTCCCACGAGTCGAGGTGACCACCGATCACCACCACTTCCTTGGGCAGGCTGCGGCCGGTGATTTCACCGATGACGTTGTACGAGGTCGCCTGGCCATCCCAGCCGCAGTCCAGTGCCACGCGCACGCGGGTGGCCCCACGGGCCAGCAGGCGCGCCAGCTGGTCGGCGTCCGGCACGGACAGCGCCGCCGACGGTACCGGGGTCAGGCCTTCATCGAAACGGGTGATGCCGGTGTGCGGTACGCGATGCGAATCGGTACCGGCCGAGCGCATCAGGAAGCCGACGGCCCCCTTGCGGATCGCTTCGGACGGCCCCTTGCTGCGGATCGCGCCGCCACGGCCGTAGTCGCGGCCATCGCGGTAGGCCACCATCTGGTAGTCGACGAACGCGATCTTGCCCTTCAGCGATCCCTCCGGTGCGGCCTGCAGCGCGGCCAGGTCGGCAAAGCGCACCACCTCGGCTTCCACCGTGCCGCCCGGGCTGCCGCCCAGCGCGGTGACCTGCAGCGGCTGCGGGTTGCTGCCCACCACGGCGGCCTGTTCACTGCGGCGTTCCCACTTGGGGAAGGTCACCGGCTCCTTCCATACCTTGTCAAACCCCAGTGCCTTGAACTTGGCTTCCGCCCAGGCCACCGCGCGCGCATCGGCTTCGCTGCCGGCCAGGCGTGGGCCGATCTCGGTGGTCAGCGATTCGACCACCTTCCAGCCGGTATCGTCATTGACGGCCTGGTCGCGCAGCTGGGCTGCGGTGGCCAGCGATGGCGGTGGCAGGGTCGTGGCGCGCGGCGCGGCGAATGCCGGGGCGGTCAGCAGGGCGAGGGTGGAAGCAAGGGCAAGGACACGGCGGCGCATGGACGGCTCCGGGAAGGGGGGGTAGCCGTCGAGCTTAACAGCGGTTCAGGCCCGCGCATGGGCGGGAGGTCATGGCAGGGGCGAACGCTGATTTCCGCCATGTTGCGCAAAGCGCGGCCCGCCCTGCAGGGCAGGCGCACGGCACCGGCGCACGCCCCACCGGCCGCCCGCGGTCAGTCGGCGGGGTTCGGCGCGAACGTGATGCGGGCGGTGACGCCCTTTTCCTGGCGCGGCGTCACCCGCACGCTCCAGCCATAAAGTTTGCACAGGCGCTGGACGATCGACAGGCCGATGCCGCCGCCCTGCGAATGCGCGGCATGGGTGCCGCGATAACCCCGCTCGAACAGGCGCGCGGCATCGTCCTCGCTCAGCCCCGGACCGGTGTCGATCACCTCCACCGCATCGGCGTGCAGGCGCACCGTCACCGAGCCTTCGCGGGTGTACTTCACGGCGTTGCCGATCAGGTTGCCCAATGCCACCGACAGGGCGGCTTCCGGTGCTTCCACCACCAGGTCCAGCGCGCCTTCCATCAGCAGGTCCAGCTGCTTGCCGCCCAGCTGGGCACGGTGCGCATCGAGCAGCTGCTCGGTCACCTTGGCCACGTTGCTGTGGCCCTGCCCACGCTCGTTGCGTGACAGCAGCAGCAGCGAGCCGATCAGATCGCTGCACTGCTGTTCGGCCCGCTGGATGCGCTGCAGGCGTTGCAGCACTTTCTCGTCCAGGCCCGGCCGCGCCAGCAGCAGTTCGGTGGCCCCCCGGATGACCGCCAGCGGCGTGCGCAGTTCATGGCTGACATCCGCGTTGAACTCGCGGTCGCGCTGCACGACTTCGGTCAAGCGGGTGGAGTAATCATCCAGCGCACCAGCCAGCTGTCCCACTTCATCGTCGGGGAAGCGGTGGGCCAGCAGTTCCGGCGATTTGGTGCCGCCCCGGTAGGCGCGCAGCCGCGATGCCAGGTCCGATACCGGGCGCATCACCCGCGAGGCCGACCACCACCCCAGCACCAGGCTCAGTGCGGTGAACAGGATGACCGCCACGATCAGCAGGCGCAGCAGCTTGCCGGCGGCTTCGGCGCTGTCGGTCACGTCGTAGCGGATCAGGCTGGTGAACGGCGTGCCCTTGGGGTCCACGCCCTTGCTGATGGCCACCTTGTAGACATGCCAGCTGCCATCGGAAGCCTGCTGCCGGATGTCATGGATGCCCACGCTCAGGTCGCGGTACAGCGGGTCCACCTTGTAGGCGTTGGCCGGGCTCCAGGTGCGCGCATCGAACATCAGGAAGAAAGGCGCTTCGCCGGGGTTGTTTTCCACCTGCGACACCAGGTTGGTGACTTCGCGCTGCAGGGTGCGTTCGACCAGCTGGTTTTCCACGCGCGCGCGCAGGTTCCAGGCGGCCGCAGCGAACAGGGCCGTCAAGCAGAACCCCAGCAGGACGAATGAAACGATGATGCGGCTGCGCAGGCGACGGCGATAACGCCCCTTCTTGCGCACGGGCTCGGATGACGAGGCTTCGGACATCGGTGATCGGGTCTTGGATGGTTGGCGCGCCACAGAGGCGTTCGCTTGCCTTGCCGGCCAGGGCCGTGGGCCCCATGCCCACCTGGACAGGATTACAGCACACCACGCGTTAAGAAAGGCCCGGCAGGTGGGGGCCGCCGGGCCGTTGCCCGCCACGCATCGGACGGTATCGTCGTGTATCGGCCGGCCCGTCCCGGTAGAGGGACGGGTGCGGCGACCGCCAGGGCGGTTACTTCTTCAGGTTGTCGCGGATCTCGCGCAGCAGCAGCACTTCTTCGGCCGGCGCGGCCGGTGCGGCTTCCTGCTTGCGCGACAGGCGGTTGATGGCCTTGACCACCAGGAAGATGGCGAAGGCCACGATGACGAACTGCACCAGCGTGTTGAGGAAATCACCGTAGCCGATGACCACGGCGGGTATTTCCTTGCCATCGGGCCCGATGCTGGCCGGAGACAGCGTCCAAGCCAGCTGGGAGAAATCCACCTTGCCGATCAGCAGGCCCAGCGGCGGCATGATGATCTTTTCCACCAGTGCGGTGACGATCTTGCCGAACGCCGCGCCGATGACCACACCGACCGCCAGGTCGATGACGTTGCCGCGCATCGCGAATTCCTTGAACTCGGTGAGCATTCCCATTCGTGTTTTTCTCCGCAGGGGCAGGGGGACAGCGCGCAGGGTAACCCAGCCGATGTCAGCCGGCGATGATGCCGTGGCGTTCGCCGACGTTTTCCAGGCGTGCACTGAAGCGGTCGCCGGGCTTGAGCGCGGCCACGCCGGCAGGGGTGCCCATGAACACCAGGTCGCCGGCACGCAGCTGCCACAGCTTGGACAGCTCATGCAGGATTTCCGGCACGTTCCAGATCATCTGGTCGAGCAGCGATTGCTGGCGCACTTCACCGTTGACCTCCAGCGACAGGTTCAGTGCGGACAGGTCGCCCACCTCGCCGGCATGCACGATCTCGCTGATCGGCGCGGAAGCATCGAAGCCCTTGGCCGCATCCCAGGGGTGGCCTTTCTGCTTGGCGGCCGCCTGCAGGTCGCGGCGGGTCAGGTCCAGGCCGACGGCGTAGCCATAGACCAGTGCCTCGGCATCGGCCACGGCCAGTTCACCGGCCGGGGCATCCTGGCCGATGGCCACCACCAGTTCGACCTCGTGATGCAGGTCCTGGGTGGAGGGCGGGTAGGGAATCACATCGTCATGGCCGACCACGATCGCATCGGCCGGCTTGCTGAAGAACATCGGGCGGCCACGGTCATCGGCAGCCGGCACGGCCGCGCCCATCTCACGGGCATGGTCGGCGAAGTTGCGGCCGACACAGTAGATGCGGTGGACCGGGAACGTGCCGCCGCCCACCACCGGAATGCGCGGAAGGGCGGGCGTAGCGATCACATCGGAAACAGCGGCAGCGGACATGCGGGGGTTCCAGTCAGGAAGGCCCCCGCAGTCTAGAACGGCATGGCGCCCGCGTCAGCGGGCCAGCGCCATCAGCGCGACATCGGCAAAGCCGACTTGCGCACGACGCGGTATTCGCCCTCGACCACGTTGGCATCGGCGGCCGCGCGCGGCGTTACCGGCTTGCGCGAGGCCAGCAGCTTCCACGCCAGGCCGACCAGGATCATGGCCGCGCCCACGAACACACCGATGAACACCATGGCGGCCAGGATCGCCAGGCCCAGCAGGCCCACGGCCACGCGCACCAGCGGGTGCCGCGGCTTGCGCGGGGCAAACAGGGTACGGAACTGGTTGAAGGCGGAAGTGCGGTTGAACATGGACGGCTCGATAGGCTGGGAATCAGCGAGCGGCCAGTATCAGGGCGGTCCGACTGTCATTGAGTGAAAAACTCGTTAAATATAGCCGTGGCTTATTACGAATCAATGACTTGTGTTCATGTCGCAGCCAGTGACCTGACCCGGCATGCGAGAATGCCGGTTTACGTACGAGCCTTCGCCATGACTGACGCCACGCCTGCCCTGATCGCCCTGGATGCCATTGCCGATGGGGGATTTGCCGAGGTCGAAGCCACGGTCGAGGGCGACGCCGAATCGCTGGTGCTGTACCGCGACGGCGTCCAGGTGCGTGCGTTCCTGAACATCTGCCCGCATGCTGGCCGGCGCCTGGACTGGGCCCCGGGGCAGTTCCTCAAGAGCCGTGAAGGGCACCTGGTCTGCGCCGCGCATGGCGCCTCGTTCGCGCTGGACAGCGGCGATTGCATCGCCGGCCCGTGCAAGGGCGACCGCCTGCGCGCGGTCCCGCTGGACGTGCGCGACGGGCAGGTCTACCTGGCCTGAGGCCAAAGCAGTCGAAAGCATCCACGCATGGCGTGGATGTACCGTGTCGACCAAGGTCGACACCTACCAAAGCGGTGTACGACGCCGTTCAGGCAGATCGCAGAAATCTGTCGAAGGCGGGGTGGGTCCGGTTGCGGGGGCGTGAGCCGCATGGATGCGGCGACCGAGCTTACATGGACGTACTTGCAGCGTCCCCCGCAACCGGACCCGCCCCGCCATCCCCCAGTAAACCAGCTGTTGCCGTTGCTTCGGTTTCTGCGGGTGCAGGGCGCAGCCCTGCCAACAAACCCCAACCCTCAGAACATCAGGTTGATCATCAACACCACCACGCAGGTGTAGATCAGCGACAACGGGCCGCCGACCCGCCACATCTCGCGCGGGGTGTAGTTGGCCGGGCCGGTGATCATCGAGATCACCGGGTTGGAGGCGGTCATCAGGTTGTTGGACGCCGACAGCGCCACGATCAACGCGAACGCGGTCGGGTTGCCTCCCGCCGCCAGTGCCAGGTTCACCGCGATGGGCACCATCACGATGGTCGCGCCGACATGGCTGATCACCAGCGAGAACGCCGTGGTCAGCAGCGCCAGCGCCACTTCCAGCACCCAGATCGGAATGCCGGTGGGCAGCTTGTCGATGGTGTGGCCGGCCACCCACGCCGCCGCACCGCTGGAATCCATCGCCCAGCCGAGCGGAATCAGCCCGGCCATCATGAACACCGTCTTCCAGTTGATCGAGGCGTAGGCCTCGTCCATGCGCAGCACGCCGGTCAGCAGCATGCCGGCCACGCCGGTCATCAGGGTCAGCGCCACCGGCAGCTTGCTGGTCAGCGCGATCAGGATGGTCAGGGCGAAGATCGCCATGGCGATCTTGAACTTGTGCGGGCGCTGTTCGCCGGTGGGGTAGTCGGTCACCACCACGAAGTCACGGCTCTTGGCGGCCTGCGCCAGATCGGTCCAGATGCTGTGGAACACCAGCATGTCACCGGCCCGCAGGGACACATCGCGCACGTCCTCGCGGATGACCTGCTTGTCGCGGTTGATCGCCAGCAGGCTGATGCCGCGCTCCTTGCGCAGGCGCAGGTCCGCGGCGCTCTTGCCGATCACGTTGGAGGTCGGCGGCACCACCGCCTCGGAAATGCCCGCGCGGCTGGGATTGAACAGATCGCCCAGGTGCTTCAGGCGCGAGGACATGCGCAGGAACTGGTTCTGCGCGAAATCGTTGACCACCTCGCGCGCGCCCATCACGCCCAGCACGCTGCCCACCCAGATGCGCATTTCCGCCGGCGGTGCCAGGCGGGTGTCGTTGCCGGTCTTCAGTGCCAGCAGCAGCGGGGCATCGTGCAGGTTCTCCGCTTCGCCCAGGGTCATGCCGACCAGCGGGCTTTCGGCGCTGACCACCAGCTCGAACACATCGCCCTCGATGCCGTAGGTCTTGGCGAAGTAGCTTTCGGTGCGCGCCGGGGTCACCCCGTCGTTGACCAGGGTCTCTTCTTCGATCAGCTTGCGGTCGCCGTAGTAGCGGAAGTAAAGCAGCGAGGCCACCACCAGCGCCAGGCCGATCGGCAGCGGTGCGAACATGCGCAGCGGCTCGATGGTGGCCAGGCCCGAGGGCAGGTTGTTGTTGGCCGAGGCCAGCAGGTCGTTGAGCAGGATCAGCGGCGAGTTGCCGACCATGGTCAGCGCACCACCCATCACGATCGCCGCGGCAATGGGCAGCAGCAGGCGCTGCAGGGTCAGCCCGGTGCGCGCGGCCAGCCGCGAGGCCACCGGCAGGTACAGCGCCATCACCGAGGGGTTCTGCATGAAGGACGAGTTCAGGCCGGCGATGGCCGTGGTCATCATCAGCAGCCGCTGTTCGACGCCGTGGCCGCGGCGCAGCAGCCAGGCGGCCAGCCGGTTCAGTGCCCCGGTGCGGTCCAGGCCCGCACCGAGGATGGTGGTGGCGATGATGCTCATCACCGCGTTACCGGAGAAGCCACCGAAGATCTCTTCCGGTGCGATCAGGCCGGTGACCCCGAGCACCACCAGCACCACCAGCGCGACCACGTCGGCGCGGATGCGCTCGAACAGGAACATCGCCATCGTGAAGCCGACCAGCCCGAGCACGAGCTTCATGTCGTTGGTCAGCGTCAGCGCGGTATCCATGTGGGGCGCGGTGTCCTCGGTGGCCGGTCAGGTGCGGTCGTACAGCAGGTCCCAGACGCCATGGCCGAGCTTCTGGCCGCGGGTCTCGAAATGGGTCTGCGGTCGCCAGTCCGGGCGCGGCACGGTGCCACGCGGGCCGGCGCGGTTGACCAGGCCGGCGGTGGCATCGAGCACGTCCCACATCTGCTCGGCGTAGTTTTCCCAGTCGGTGGCGCAGTGCAGGCGGCCGCCGGGGCGCAGCTTGCGCACGATCAGCTCGGCAAAGGCCGGCTGCACCAGGCGGCGCTTGTTATGGCGCTTCTTGTGCCACGGGTCCGGGAAGTAGATGCGCACTTCATCCAGCGCGCCATCGGCGATTTCCTTTTCCAGCACCTCCACCGCATCGTGGTGGTACAGGCGCACATGGTCGGCGTTGTCGTCGGCCAGCGCGTTGAGCAGGCGGCCCACGCCGGGCGCATGCACTTCGATGCCGATGTAGTCGCGCGACGGGTCGTGCTGGGCGGCAAAGCGCAGCGCGGCACCGTTGCCGAAGCCGATTTCCAGCACCTTCGGTGCGGTGCGGCCGAAGGTGGCATCCAGGTCGCGCAGCTGCCCGCTGTAATCCAGGCCGAAGCGCGGCCAGCGTTCATCGAACGCGCGCTGCTGGGCCGGGGTGAAGCGGCCCTGGCGCAGCACGAAGCTGCGGATCTCACGGCGGCCTTCGTTGACCGTGAACGGCTTCGGCGGTGCTTTGGAGCCCGCGCTGGAGAACGGATCGGTCATCTCAGCCCACCAGTCCTTCCACCGGGGAAGAGGCGCTGGCGTAGCGCTTGCGCGGAATGCGCCCGGCCAGGAACGCTTCGCGCCCGGCCTCCACGGCCTTGCGCATGGCACTGGCCATCAGCACCGGATGGCGGGCACCGGCAATGGCGGTATTCATCAGCACGCCGTCACAGCCCAGCTCCATCGCGATGGCCGCGTCGGAGGCCGTGCCCACGCCGGCATCGACGATGATCGGCACCTTCGCGTTCTCGATGATCTCGATCAGGTTGTACTTGTTCTGGATGCCCAGGCCCGAACCGATCGGCGCGGCCAGCGGCATCACCGCGGCGCAGCCGATCTCTTCCAGGCGCTTGGCCAGGATCGGGTCGTCGGAGGTGTAGACCATCACCTCGAAACCGTCCTTGACCAGCTGCTCGGCCGCCTTCAGGGTCTGCATCACGTCCGGGTACAGGGTCTTCTGGTCGCCCAGCACTTCCAGCTTGGTCAGGTTGTGGCCGTCCAGCAGTTCGCGCGCCAGCCGGCAGGTGCGCACGGCGTCCTCGGCGGTGTAGCAGCCGGCGGTGTTGGGCAGGATCGCGTAGCGGTCCGGCGGCAGCACGTCCAGCAGGTTCGGTTCGCCCGGGTTCTGGCCGATGTTGGTGCGGCGGATGGCCACGGTCACGATCTGGGCGCCAGCGGCCTCGGTGGCCAGGCGGGTTTCTTCCAGGTCCTTGAACTTGCCGGTGCCGGTGAGCAGGCGCGAGGAATAGGTCTTGCCGGCGATGACCAGCGAATCGGGAGAGGCAGGTGCGTTCATGACGCGATTATCGCCTATCCGCCTGAAGATGGGGTCGTCATCCGGGCGTGGCCGGGCAGGGGGCGTGGCCGGGCTCAGCCGCCGCCCAGCGCGTGCACGATTTCCACCACGTCGCCCTCGGCCAGCACATGATCGCTGTGGCGGCTGCGGGTGACGATCTCGCCATTGACCTCCACCGCCACGCGGCGTTCAAGCAGCTGTTCGGCCAGCAGCAGATCGTGGAGGGTTGCCGAGGCGGGCAGGGTGCGGGGTTCGCCATTGAGCTGGATGTTCATGCCGGCATTGTCCCCCAGCCGGCGGGCTGGGGGAACGCCGGGCAGGGCGGTATGCTCGTGCCGTTTCCCCAGCACCGGGCGTGATGGACCTCCCCGATCGAATCGCCGCCAGCCGGCTCATCCCTTGGCTGCCCCTGCTGTGCTGGGTGCTGATCGGGGTGGCCTGGCCCACCCCATGGGGCGTGCTCGCCGGATTGCTGGCCGCGATCCTGGCGCAAGCGCTGCTGCAGCGTCACGGCCTGATCGCCGCCGCAGCCATGCGCGCGCACCAGCCGGTGCCCGGTGGGCAGGCGCTGCGCTCGCATCCCGCGCCCCGGTTCCAGCTGCGCGGGGAGGCGGGGGATCAGGTGGTCCAGCAGTGCGAAATCGGCATGGGCGGTCCGGTGCTGGCGGTCTACGTCCTGCGCGATGGCGCGCTGATCGAGGATGTCGACGGAGGCTGGCACGATCTTCCCGATGGCTCGCGGCGGCTGGCCCACGTATACCGCGGGCAGGGCAGCCATGCGGTGGCGCTCTACGATGAGCGCCTGCACCAGCTGTCGCTCTGGGACGACCCTGATAGCGGCGCACTCTGGCGTTGCGTCCGCCGGCAGCTGGACGAAGGGCGCGCCATTGCCGCCGTGCTGCCGTCGCCCCCGGTCGCCTGCCTGCGCTTTGTTGCATTCCGCGGCCTGTGGTTGCCGCCGACCCACCGATGGGGGCAGCAGCCGCTGTTGCCCCTGCTGCGGCACCGGTTGGCCGACGGCCGGGAGCTGTCGGCGCCGTTGCTGCTGCCCGATGACCTGCGCCCGCTCCGCGAACCGGAGAGGTATGCCCTCTGCCCGCCACGCCGGCTCTGCCTGCAAGGGCAGGACAGCGGGCACTACGTCAGCGATCTGGAGGCGGTGGTCGAAAGCCCCACGGCGGCCTGCGTGGTGGTTGGCGGGCTGCAGATGGATGCGGCGTTCCGATCGTGTCAGGGGCTCTGGCTGGCGCATCACCGGCAGGCCTGGTGGGCGCTGGCCGACACCTGCAGCAACGGGCAGACGGGGGCCGACCACCGGTACTACGGGGTCAAGGTGGTGTCGGTCAGCGATGATGGCCTGCTGCAGCTGCGGGTGATGGAGCCGGCGTTCGCTCTGGAGTGGGAGCAGAGGCGGCCGGTGACCGGCAGGGTCTACCTGGCTGTCGAATGGCAGCCGGTCGGGCTCGCGCTGGATGTGGTGGACGGGCGGGCGGTGCTGCGGGTCGCACCTGCCCGGTAGTCCCCCCTGCCACCCCCGCGGGCCGGGGCCGGAGGCGGGCCTGCTTCGGATTTCCTGCAACCTGGCCAGTGGGGCACACCCGGCCGCTGCCAGCCGGGCGACAATGTCATGCGGCGGCGCAGCGTGAGCAAAGCGCGCAGGAGTGAAACCATTCACCGTGCGCTGGCGTACGTCCGCCGGTTTCCGATGCAATCCTTTACCCCACAGGAGTTTTCCACATGCAGCTCAGCAAACGCCCGGTCCGCACCGTGATGGCAGCGGCACTGGCGCTGGCCGCCCTTCCGGCCATGGCAGGCGAATCCGCATTCACCCGTACCGTGTTCATCGGTGACAGCCTGACCGACAGCGGCTACTACCGCCCGGTGCTGCCGGCCTCGGCGCGCCCGGTCATCGGCCAGTTCACCACCAACCCGGGCCTGGAATGGTCGCAGTGGCTGGCCCAGTACTACGGCACCAACGCCAGCCCGAACGGCCTGGGCCAGAACGGTGACAACTACGCCGCCGGCGGCGCCCGCGTGGGCACCGATCTGCTCAACCCGGCGCTCGGCAACGTGCCGATTCCCTCGCTGAAGACCCAGACCGCGCGCTACCTGGCCGCCAATGGCGGCAAGGCCGACGGCAACGCCCTGTACACCGTGTGGGGTGGCGCCAATGACCTGTTCGCCGCTGCTTCCGCGCCGGCCCAGGCGCAGGCCATCGTCGGCGCCGCCGTGACCGACCAGATCGGCATCGTGGCCAGCCTGAAGCAGGCCGGTGCGCAGTACGTGCTGGTGCCGAACCTGCCGGACATCGGCAACACCCCGCAGTTCCTCGGCCTGGGCGCTGCCGCCTCGGCGCAGGGCACCGCGCTGTCCACCGCCTACAACAACGCCCTGTACGGTGGCCTGAAGCAGGCCGGCCTGGAATTCATTCCGCTGGATACCTTCGGCCTGCTGCGCGAGATCATCGCCAACCCGGCGCCGTACGGCTTCACCAACGTCACCGGCCGCGCCTGTACCGATTCCTCGTCGCTGACCTGCAGCCCGGCCAGCTATGTCACCCCGGACGCGTACAAGACCTACCTGTTCGCCGACGGCGTGCACCCGACCATCGCCGCGCATGAAATGCTGGGCCAGTACGCCATCTCGGTGCTGGAAGCCCCGCGCCTGCAGCAGGTGCTGACCCATTCGGCGCAGACCGTGGGCCGTTCGCGTGCCGACCAGGTGAACCTGCACATCGCCGGCCGCCCGGCCGACGGCCTGTCCTGGTGGGGCAGCCTGCGTGGCGACATGCAGCGCTATGACCACGCCGACCTGTACGACGGCCTGGCCCCGGCGGGCCTGTTCGGTGTCGATTGGGCCCGCAACGGCATGGTGGTCGGTGCCTTCGCCGGCTTCGGCCGCATGGACGCCGACTTCGGCAACAGCAAGGGTGATTTCACCCAGAACGACACCAGCCTGGGCCTGTTCGGCGGCTGGTACGGCGAGCGCGCCTGGGTCAACGCCCAGGTCAGCTACACCTGGCTGTCCTACGATGTGACCCGCAAGGTCCAGCTGGGCCCGGTCACCCGCGAGCACACCGGTTCGCCGGATGGCAGCAACCTCACCGCCGCGCTGAACGCCGGTTACGAGTTTGGCGCCGAAGGCGGCTTCCGCCACGGCCCGATCGCCGCGGTGATCTGGCAGCAGGTGAAGCTGGACGGCTACACCGAAAGCAACCCGGGCGCGACGGCACTGGGCTACAACAAGCAGAACGCCGATTCGACCGTGGGCCGCATCGGCTGGCAGGCCCGCTTCGACGGGGGCCAGGTCAAGCCGTACGTGCAGGTGACCTATGACCACGAGTTCGAGGACACCAAGCAGGCCAGCGCCTGGCTGCAGAGCGTTCCGGTGGCCGGCACCTACCACGTGCCGGGCCTGAACTTCGACAAGAACTACGCCACTGCCATCCTCGGCGCGCGTACGGAACTGTTCGGCCTGCAGAGCAACATCGGCCTGAGCGCGACCACGCTGCAGAAGCGTGCGCGCGATGCCACGCTGTTCGCCAGCTTCAGCGGCAGCTTCTAAGCGGCAACCGGCCGGGCCGGCGTGCTTTCCCCCCGGGAAAGCGCGCCGGTTACCGGCATGGTGCGCAGGCCACCATTGCGTTGCACCGGCCTGCCCGCATAGACTCTCACCCTGCAACGCGGGCGTAGCTCAATGGTAGAGCTGTAGCTTCCCAAGCTACTGACGTGGGTTCGATTCCCATCGCCCGCTCCACTGCCTTTCCAGGCAGTGCGCTGGATGGCCGCCGCGAGGCGGTTTTTTTTCGCCTGTACCCCGGCGCTGCAGCGCAACGTGCACCCGCGTGGGCCTGCGGTTAGCGTCGGTCCTGCCCATGAAGGGCTGACAACGGAGACAGGCATGAAACATGGACTCAGGCTTGCTGTTGCAATGGTGGCGGTTGCATTGGCCGTCGGCATGACGGGGGCATCGGCGCAGTCGCGCTGCACGCCGTGCTATACCAACTACGAAGCCTGCCAGGCGGCGGGCAACAGTGAAGCGGTCTGCTACCCGGCATTCGCGCGTTGCCTGCGCAATGCGGGTTGCACCATTCCCTGACCAGGGGAGGGGCCTGCCCTGCAGCCAGGGCGGGCCCTGCCGGGAGCCCATCATCCCATCGCAATGCCTGCGCGCTATGCTGCCTGCCTCCTATCGGCCCGCCGCGATGAAGCTCGCCATCCTGTCCCGCAACACCAAGCTGTATTCCACCCGCCGGCTGGTCGAAGCCGCGCGCGCCCGCGGCCACACGGTGCGCATCCTCGACCCGCTGCGCTGCTACATGCGCATTGCCGCCGATGGTTTTTCGATGCACTACAAGGGGCGTCCGATGACCGGCGTGGATGCGGTGATTCCCCGCATCGGGGCGTCGATCACCCGCTACGGCACCGCGGTGCTGCGCCAGTTCGAACTGATGGGCGCGCGTACCCCCAATCCGTCCGATGCCATCCTGCGCTCGCGCGACAAGCTGCGTGCGCACCAGATCCTGGCCGCCCGTGGCATCGACATGCCGGTGACGGTCTTCGGTGACAACCCGGACGATACGGTGGACCTGCTGTCCATGCTGGGCCCGCCACCGCATGTGGTGAAGCTCAACGAGGGCACCCAGGGGCGGGGTGTCATCCTCACCGAGAAAGCCAGCGCCTCGCGCGGCATCGTCGAGGCCCTGCGTGGCCTCTATGCCAACTTCCTGATGCAGGAGTTCATCGGGGAAGCCAAAGGCGCGGACCTGCGCTGCCTGGTGGTGGGCGACCAGGTGGTGGCTTCGATGCAACGCCAGGCCCAGGAAGGCGATTTCCGGTCCAACCTGCATGCCGGTGGCACGGCGACTGCCGCCAAGGCCAGCCGGGCCGAGCAGCAGATGGCGGTGCGTTCGGCCAAGGCGCTGGGCCTGGGCGTGTGTGGGGTGGACCTGATCCGCTCCGCACGCGGCCCGCTGGTGCTGGAGGTCAATTCCACGCCAGGGCTGGAAGGGGTGGAAACCGCCTGCGGGGTGGATATCGCCGGGCGCATCATTGCGCATGTGGAGAAAATAAAATCTCTTAAAAATCAGTGATATATGATTCTCATGGGCAATTGAGGCCGGGTTTAACACGGCTTTAATCGGGTGTGCCGTAGCCTTCACCGGACCGCAGCTCTGCCTCTCAGCAGGAACGGTAATCGGGATATGACTTCAGGCCCGGGTGGCATTGCCGCCCGGGCCTTTTTCTTTGCTTTCGCCGCGCCCGGCGCATGCCCTTGCGGCGTCTGCCGTCCAGCACTTGCTGGTGGGCAAGACACCGCATACAGTCGGCCTTCACATATCAAACACGGATTCGTTTGTCATGAAACAACCTTTGTTGCTGGCTGTTCTGGTCTCCGGGCTGGCACTGTCCTCGCTCGCTAGCGCGAGTTCCAAGAGCGGTGCGGATGTGTTCCAGCCGGGCATGCCGCTGCTGCAGCAGATCGAGCGCATCGAGATCGCGCTCAACGATGGCGAAACCTATTCGGAACTGAGCCAGGATGGCCGTGGGCGTGTCCGTGAAGCCCTGTCGCGCCTTCGCGGCACGGCCGAGCGTTTTCCGAACCGTGATGCCATGCCTGAATCGGCACGAACCGAACTGTTCAATGACCAGCAGGTCGTGAACATGGTTTTGACACAAGCACGTGAAGATAGTCGTCTAATATGCCGACGTGAAAAGGCGCTGGGCTCGCACATGGCGACGACGCAGTGCATGACGGTCGCCGAGCGGGCGCGGCAGAAGGACAAGGCGCAGCGCGACATGGGCCAGGCCCAGCGCGTCGGAAAATTCGGCAATTAGAGGTGACAGTGAGAATCCTGGTAATCGAAGACAACAGCGACATTGCGGCAAACCTGGGTGACTACCTGGAGGACCGGGGCCACACCGTGGATTTCGCGGCTGACGGCGTTACCGGCCTGCACCTGGCCGTCGTGCACGAGTTCGACGCGATTGTCCTGGACCTGAATCTGCCGGGCATGGATGGCATCGAGGTCTGCCGCAAACTGCGCAATGAAGCGCGCAAGCAGACCCCGGTGCTGATGCTGACCGCGCGCGATTCGCTGGACAACAAGCTGGCCGGGTTCGATTCCGGTGCCGATGACTACCTCATCAAGCCGTTCGCGCTGCAGGAAGTGGAAGTGCGCTTGAACGCGCTTTCGCGGCGTGGCAAGGGCGTGCAGACGCGAGTGCTGGAAACCGGTGATCTGGAATACAACCTGGATACGCTGGAAGTCCGACGCCAGGGCAAGCTGCTGCAGCTCAACCCGACCGCGCTGAAGATCCTGCAGGCCCTGATGGAAGCCGCACCGGCCGTGGTGACCCGGCAGGAACTGGAAACCCGCGTGTGGGGCGAGGAGCTGCCGGACTCGGATTCGCTGCGGGTGCATATCCATGGCCTGCGCGCGGTGGTCGACAAGCCGTTCGAGGTGCCGCTGATCCAGACCCGCCACGGCATCGGCTACCGCATCGCGACCCCGGAAGTCTGACCCAGCGCAACGGCCGCCCCCTGCAGTACTGCGGGGGGCGTACCTGGCAGGCAGCGCTCAGGCGGCAGCCAGCGCCTGGTAGCGGCGGTGCAGTGTTTCCACCTGCGCCTGCAGATCATCCGGGTGGCCATCATTGACCACCACATCATCGGCGAGCGCCAGCCGCTGTGCCCGACGGGCCTGGGCGGCGATCATCCGCTCGGCCAGCGCAGCGTCGATGCCGTCGCGCTGCATCAGCCGGGCGTGCTGCACGGCTTCGGGCGCGTCCACCACCAGGATGCGGTCCAGCCACGGGTAGGCCTGGCGCCCACCCACCTCAGTTAGCAGCGGAATGGCGGCAATCGCATACGGGCTGGAGGCCTGCATGCACTGCTGCTGCATCTGCTCGCGGATGGCAGGGTGGGTGATGGCTTCCAGCGCGGCGCGTTCGGCGGGGTCGGCGAAGACATGGGCGCGCAGACGGGCCCGGTCCAGCTGGCCGTCCGCCAGCAGCATGCCGGCGCCGAAGCGCTCGGCAATCCGGGCCAGGGCCGGGCTGCCGGCCGCCACCACCGCGCGCGCGGCCAGGTCGGCGTCAGCCACGACCACGCCCAGCGCCTCGAAGCGCCGGGTCACCTCGCTCTTGCCGGCGGCGATGCCGCCGGTCAGGCCCACCACGAAGCGGCTCATGAGCGTGGCCTCAGCGCATGCCCACCGAATGCAGGTAGGCGTTGATCAGCGGTTCGCCCCACATGAAGACCAGCCAGCCGGCGATGGCCAGGTAGGGGCCGAAGGGGATCGGCGTGGCACGGTCACGGCCGCGGCTGTAGAGCCACAGCGAGCCGACGATGGCGCCGACCACCGACGACAGCAGGACGATCGGCAGGATGCCCTTCAGCCCGCACCACGCGCCCAGGGCCGCCAGCAGCTTGAAGTCGCCATGGCCCATGCCTTCCTTGCCGGTCAGCTGCTTGAACAGCCACCACACCGACCACAGCAGCAGGTAGCCTGCCGCGGCACCGACCAGGGCCGGCTTGGCGGGCATGTACAGGTTGTCGATGCTGCCGATCAGGCCCAGCCACATCAAGGGCAGGGTGAGCTGGTCCGGCAGCAGCTGGGTGCGCAGGTCGATACCGGACAACGCCACCAGGAAGCAGGTCAGCACGATGGCGCCGAAGCCCTGCCAGCCAAAGCCCCACTGCCAGACACAGGCCAGTACCAGCAGCGAGGTCAGCGCCTCCACCAGCGGGTACTGCACGGAGATCGGGGCCTTGCAGTGCCGGCATTTGCCACCCTGGATGATCCAGCTGAACAGCGGGATGTTTTCGTACCAGGACAGCTTGTGCTTGCAGTGCGGGCAGTGCGAGGGTTCCACCACGATGCCCGGCGGTGGCGGCTCGTAGATGTCCGGCAGTTCCAGGATTTCGCGGGCGTCACGCTTCCACTGCCATTCCAGCCGCTTGGGCAGGCGCAGGATGACGACGTTCAGGAAGCTGCCCAGCAGCAGTCCGAGGGCGGCCGCGGCCGGGTAGCCGAGGCCGGGATGCTGGTCGAGAAAAGCCATTCAGTGATTATCCGACAACGGCGGCAAGTTTGAAGATGGGCAGGTACATGCCGATGACCATGCTGCCGACGATGGTACCAATGATCACCATGATGACCGGTTCCAGCAGGCTGCTCAGGGCATCCACGGCATTGTTGACTTCCTGCTCATAGTACTCCGCCACCTTGAACAGCATGGCGTCCAGGGCGCCGGCCTCTTCGCCGATGCCGGTCATCTGGATCACCATGTGCGGGAACAGGTTGAGCTGCTTCATGGCCATGTTGACCGGGTAGCCCACCGACACGTCATCGCGCATGCGCAGCACGCCTTCCTCGTAGACCTTGTTGCCGGTGGCGCCGGCGACGATGCCCAGCGCTTCCACCAGCGGCACGCCGGCCTTGAAGGTCACCGCCGTGGTGCGGGCGAAGCGGGCGATGGAGCTGTTGTGCATGATCTGGCCCATCACCGGCAGCTTCAGCACCAGCCGGTCCATGCCATGCTGCATCCTTGGGGAGCGCTTGTAGGCGGCGATGAAGCCGACAATGCTGCCGACGATGGCCAGCAGGATCAGCCACCACCACGACACCATGAAGCGGGACAGGTTGACGATCATCTGGGTGAAGGCGGGCAGGTCCGCGCCGAAGCCCTTGAACACGTCTTCGAACTGCGGCACCACCCAGACCAGCAGGATGCCGCTGACGATCAGCGCCACGGCCAGCACCATGGCCGGGTAGAACAGGGCCTTCTTGATCTTGCCCTTCAGTGCTTCGATGTTTTCCTTGTAGGTGGCCACGGTGTCCAGCACCGTTTCCAGCACGCCGGCACCTTCGCCGGCCCGCACCAGGTTGCGGTAGAGCTCGTCGAACTGCACCGGGTGCTTGCTGACCGCCTCGTACAGCGATGAGCCGCCCTCGATATCGGTCTTGATGCTTTCCACCATCTTCTTCATGCGCGGGTTCTTGTGCCCGCTGGCGATGATGTCCAGCGCGCCGACGATGGGCACGCCTGATTTCATCATCGTGGCCATCTGCCGGCTGAAGAAGGCAATGTCCTTTGGGGTGACCTTGCTGCCAGATGCCCCGAACAGTGGCTTGGACTTGGGCTTGACCACACCGGGGTTGATGCCCTGGCGGCGCAGCTCGGCCCGGAGCAGGTTGGCATTCTTGGCCACCTGCTCGCCCTTCATCTTCACGCCCCGCTTGTCGGTCCCCTCCCAGACAAACGGCTGCAGCTCCGTGGTGCTGCGCGCCACGGGCTCCTTCTTGATCGCACTGCGACTGACAGACATGTTGGCTCCCCAGGCCCGCCATCCCCAGGCGGGCATCATGGGAAGCGATGGTAGCCGGTTCGGCCCGGCTCGGGGAGTCGCCGGGCGTGACCGAGCGCCCGGATCCTGCCAGCAGTGGGCGGAAGCTGACGTGCTGCGTCACATTGCCGTGCCCATCGCACTTTACGGGGCGGGGGCTTCCCATCCGCGAAAATACTGCCATCATTGGCCCGGGGAAATCCGGGGGGAAAGCTGCCAGCACATTGGCACGATACCTGCGTTGATCCACCCGCAGGGCGGGCGGCCCGCTCACCGGCGCATGCCGGCCAGGCTCCGCCCTGACTCAACCACTACTTACTTGGGGATGTATCACATGAAGAACCAGAAGGGCTTTACCCTGATCGAACTGATGATCGTCGTTGCGATCATCGCCATCCTGGCCGCCATCGCGCTGCCGATGTACCAGGACTACGTGGCCAAGTCGCAGGTCACCGCTGCGCTGGCTGAAATCACCCCCGGCAAGACCCAGTTCGAGATCTTCGTGAACGAAGGCAAGGCGGCGGACGATTTCACCGCGACCAAGCTGGGTCTGCCGACCGCGCCGACCACCCGTTGCACCAGCTTCACCATCACCGCTGGCGCTGAAGGTTCGATCGCCTGCACCACCATCAAGGGCAGCCCGAAGGCGGCTGGCAACATCACCTGGAAGCGTGCGGCCGACGGTACCTGGACCTGCAACACCTCGGTGACCGACGACAAGTACTATCCGGTTGGCTGCACCAAGGCGGGTTAATCCACGCCGGGGTACGGATCCATCCAGAAGCCTCGCAAATGCGAGGCTTCTTTCTTATCTGCGATCGTGGGGACGATTGTGCACGTTCGTATTCAGGGGGGAAGAATGGTGTACAGGCAGAAGGGGTTCAGTCTCATCGAGCTGATGATCGTTGTAGCCATCATCGCGATCCTTGCAGCCGTCGCGCTGCCGATGTACCAGACATATGTGGCCAAGGCGCAGCTGAGTGCCGCATTGGCTGAAATGCGGCCCGGCAAGACAACGATCGAGTCGGTGGTGCAGGACAGCCGGAACAGCGCGCTTGTAAACGCGGCCTATATCGGCCTGGCGCCGTCCGCACGCTGCTCGGCGGTTTCGGCCGAACTGGCCGCCACCGGTGCTGCCAGTATCAGCTGCACCCTCATCGGGGGGCCGGCGGTCGCTGGCAAGGAGCTGGTCCTGCGTCGTACGACCGAAGGCACCTGGTTCTGCGACGGCACGCCGTTCGACGCGCGTTACCGCCCGACCGGCTGCTGACCGCCCCGGGCTGCCAAGGGATGTTGGCGGCCCGTTGACGGGGCTATCATGGCCGGGGGAGTCAGGATCGTGCTGCCGGGCTGAAGGCCGGGCAATGGCAGGTCGGCTGAAGGAACAGCATCCGCTGCGGGCCAGGGCCTGCGGCAGGTCCGGCTGCCCCTGTGCCGGGAGACCGCGGAGCGGCTCCGGCGCTGCCTGCTCGTGAACAAGGATCCACATGAACGCCGTCACCACCGCCAACCTCGTCGGTATCACCGGCATCGCCCGCCGCCTTGTGCAGGACGGTGCGCTGGATGAAGCCACCGCCCGTGATGCGATGGCCAAGGCCACTGCCGCGCGGCAGCCGCTGCCGCAGTGGTTTGCCCAGAACAAGCTGGTCAGTGCCTCGCAGCTGGCCGCGGCCGGCTCGGTCGAATTCGGCATGCCGCTGTTCGATGTGTCCACCTTCGATGCCAGCCAGAACGCGATGAGCCTGGTCAGCGAGGAACTGCTGCGCAAGCACAACGTGCTGCCGCTGTTCAAGCGTGGCGGCAAGCTGTTCGTGGGGACCAGCAACCCCACCCACGCGCTGGACGAGATCAAGTTCCACACCAATCTGGTGGTGGAGCCGATCCTGGTGGACGAAGACCAGATCCGCCGCACGCTGGAACAGTGGCATGCCAGCCACGACACCATGGGCGATGCGCTGGGGGGCGATGACGATGGCATGGCCAATCTCGACGTCAGCGGCGGCGACGAGGAGGGCAGTTCCGACACGGGCATCGACGCCAAGGGGGATGACACGCCCGTGGTGAAGTTCGTCAACAAGGTGCTGGTCGATGCCATCCGCAAGGGGGCATCGGACATCCACTTCGAGCCCTATGAAGACGACTACCGGGTGCGCCTGCGCATCGATGGCCTGCTGAAGATGGTCGCACGCGCGCCGGTGAAGCTGAACCAGCGCATCGCCGCGCGACTGAAGGTGATGGCGCAGCTGGACATCGCCGAAAAGCGCGTGCCGCAGGACGGGCGCATCAAGCTCAACCTGTCCAAGACCAAGCAGATCGACTTCCGCGTGAGCACGCTGCCGACCCTGTTCGGCGAAAAGGTAGTGCTGCGTATCCTCGATGGCAGCGCGGCCAAGCTGGGCATCGACAAGCTGGGCTATGAACCGGACCAGCAGACGCTGTTCCTGGAAGCGATCCACAAGCCCTACGGCATGGTGCTGGTCACCGGCCCGACCGGTTCGGGCAAGACGGTGTCGCTGTACACCGCGCTGGGCATCCTCAACGATGAGACCCGCAACATCTCCACCGCCGAGGACCCGGTGGAAATCCGCCTGCCCGGCGTCAACCAGGTGCAGCAGAACAACAAGCGCGGCATGACCTTCGCCGCCGCGCTGCGCTCGTTCCTGCGCCAGGACCCGGACATCATCATGGTGGGTGAAATCCGCGACCTGGAAACGGCCGAGATCGCCATCAAGGCCGCGCAGACCGGCCACATGGTGCTGTCCACGCTGCATACCAACGATGCGCCGCAGACCATCGCGCGCCTGATGAACATGGGCATCGCTCCGTACAACATCACCAGTTCGGTCACGCTGGTGATCGCCCAGCGCCTGGCGCGCCGGCTGTGCACGCAGTGCAAGCAGCGTGCGGAACTGCCCGGGCATGCGCTGCTGGCCGAAGGCTTCACCCAGGCACAGATCGATGCGGGCATCCAGCTGTACGAGGCGGTGGGATGCGATGAATGCACCGGCGGCTACAAGGGGCGCACGGGCATCTACCAGGTGATGCCGATGACCGATGAGATCGCCACCATCATCCTGGCCGGTGGCAATGCCCTGCAGATTGCCGAGGCGGCGCAGGCCATCGGCGTGAACGACCTGCGCCAGTCGGCGCTGGTGAAGGTCGCTGCCGGCGTCACCAGCCTGGCCGAGATCAACCGCGTCACCAAGGATTGACCGGGGGCGCCGCGCGACGGATGCGGGCGCACAGGCGCCCGCGCCGCCTTCATTCCATGCCCAGCTTCTTCAGCTTGTAGCGCAGCGCCCGGAAGGTGATGCCCAGCTGCGCGGCGGTGCGGGTCTTGTTCCAGCGGTTTTCCTCCAGCGCGCGCTGGATCGCGGTGCGTTCCATCTGCTCGATGTACGACGGCAGGGCCGCGCCGCTGGCAGGCAGGTCGGCCACGGCTTCCGGCGGTGCCGCAGCGCCCGGTGCGCGCGGTGCGTGCTGTGGCAGCCGCAGGTCGTCGATGCCGATGCAGTCTTCCTCGGCCAGGGCCAGGGCGCGCTCGAGAATGTTCTCCAGTTCACGCACGTTGCCGGGGAAGCCGTACTGGGCCAGCGCGTCCAGCGCGGAAGGGGCCAGCAGCGGGGTGGGACGGCCATGGCTGCGCGCCAGCCGTGCCAGGATCGCGGCGGCCAGGGCCGGCAGGTCCTGGCGACGCTCGCGCAGCGGCGGCACCTTCAGTTCGATGACGTTGATGCGGTAGTACAGGTCGTGGCGGAAGCGGCCATCCTCGACCAGCTCGGCCAGGTCACGATGGGTGGCCGACAGGATGCGCACGTCCACCGGTTCTTCCTGCGCGGCACCGACCGACCGTACCGATTTTTCCTGGATGGCACGCAGCAGCTTCACCTGCATCTGCAGGGGCAGTTCGGCCACTTCATCCAGGAACAGGGTGCCGCCGTTGGCGGCCTGGAACAGGCCGGGCTTGTCGGCGTGGGCGCCACTGAAGCTGCCCTTGCGGTGGCCGAAGAACTCGCTTTCCATCAGCTCGCCGGGGATGGCCCCGCAGTTGACGGGAATGAACGGGCCGGCCGCGCGCGCGCTCTGGCTGTGGATGGTGCGTGCCACCAGTTCCTTGCCCACGCCCGATTCGCCCAGGATGTAGACCGGGGCCTGGCTTCGGGCCACCTTGGCGATGGTGCCGCGCAGCTGTGCCATCGCCGCCGAATCACCCAGCAGGCGGCCACCTTCATCGCTGGTCGGCGCCGCCACGCGGCGTTCGGCATTGTTGAGTTCCAGCGCGTGCTTGACCAGACCGCGCAGCACGGCGATGTCCACCGGCTTGCTGACGAAATCGAAGGCGCCGGCCTTCAGGGCTTCCACCGCCAGATCCATGCTGCCGAAGGCGGTGATCATCGCCACGGGGGTATGCGGGAAGTGCTGGGCGATCTCACTGACCAGTTCGATGCCGTTGCCATCGGGCAGGCGCATGTCGGTGATGCACAGGTCGTACGGGTTGCTGGCCAGCAGCTCGCGGGCTTCGGCGAGATTGGCGGCGGTGCTGATGCGCAGGCCCATGCGGCCCAGGGTCAGCACCAGCAGTTCGCGGATGTCGCGCTCGTCGTCGACGATCAGTGCGCTGCGGGTGTCGTTCATGGGGATGAAAGATAGCCGAGGGAGTACAAAGCGACAAATGTTTGACGCGGTGGCATCGCGGTCACGGTGGCATCAGGGTATGCGGGCCGGGCAGCACCAGGCGGAAACAGGAGCCGCCGGCGGGAACCGGAATGTAGTCCAGACGTGACTGGTTGGCGCGGCACAGCTCGCGGGCGATGTACAGGCCCAGGCCGGTGCCGTGCTCGGAGGTGGTGAAGAAGGGGCGGAACAGCTGTGCGGCGACGGTTTCGGGAATGCCCGGGCCGCGGTCCATCACGTCCACCACCGCACTGCGTTCGTGGCGTGCCACGCGCAGGCGGATGCGCGCGGGCTGGTCGCCGACACGGCCGTACTTGAGCGCGTTGTGCACCAGTACGGTCAGTACCTGGTGCAGGTGGCGCGGATCGACCTGCGCGGCCACCGTGGTCTCGCTGATGATCGGCTCCAGGCTGTCGGTTTCCAGCGTGAGTGTCTGCTTGTACTCGACCACGAAGCGGCGCACGAACGCGACCAGGTCCACGTTCTCGGGGGTGGCGCGCTCGCGCCGGGCCAGGCCGAGCACGCTTTCGACGATGCCGTTGGTGCGCTGGCACTGCTGGCGGATGATCTGCAGCAGCCGGCGGTCGCTTTCGTTGAAGCCGGTACCTTCTTCCAGCAGCTGCACGGCGTAGTTGATCGCCGCCAGCGGGTTGCGGATCTCGTGGGCCAGGCTGGCCGAAAAGCGCCCCATCGCCGAGAGCGTGAGGGATTCGGCCCGGCGCGAGACCACGCTGGAGTCGTCCAGGAACACCAGCACCAGGTCGCTGCCGGCCAGCAGGCGGGCAAAGCGCGGCTGCACTTCCGGCTGGTCCGGGGCCAGCTGCAGGGGCAGCTCGTCCTGCACCCAGCCGTTGCGCCAGCGCTGCAGGCGGCGGGCCAGTTCGGGCGCGATGGCCGCCAGGTCCAGGCGGCCACTGGCGGCGGCATCGTCGTTGTCGCCCAGCAGGTTGGCACCGGCCTCGTTGGCCAGGGTGATGCGGTTGTCGGCATCGACCACCAGCACGCCGGTGCGCATGCGGCGGATGATCAGCTCGTTGATCTGGAACAGGTTGGCCACTTCGTCGCCGCGCTGGTTGGCCAGCTGCTGGTTGCGCCGCGCACGGTTGCCGACCTGGTGGCTGATGAAGGCCACGGCCAGGTAGCTGGTGGTGAACATGGCCAGTTCGGCCAGGGTGCGCGTGGGATCACCGCCCTCGGTGACCTTCCAGGCATATTCAATGGCCGTGGCCACGCTGGCCGCCATGGCCAGGCTGACGCTGAGGGTCAGCGGCAGCAGGGTGGCGGCGGCCGCGATGTTGAACAGCAGCGACATCGAAATGCCGGCGCTGGCACCGGGCAGTGCATGGGCGAGCATCGAGGCGGCGACGATGTCCACGGCCACGCCGCAGACCACGATCGGCCGCAGCCACTGTTCGCTGCGGCCCACGGTCAACAGCAGCAGCGACAGCACCAGGTAGGCGCCGCTGACCCACGAGGCCAGGTGGGGGTGGTCGGGGGCGCCGACCATCGAGGACAGGGGGCTGAACAGCAGTGCGGCGATCACCGAGGCCATCAGGACGCGGTAGAGCGCGAAGAAATACAGCTCGCGCCGCGGGATCGACTCGATGCGGTCGATGAGTGAAGCACTGGGTGACACGCCGGAACTCCCCTTCAGGCTGCCTGGAATCTGGTTCTGTGCGGACGCGCGGTAAACCGCAGCCGGGCAAGTATAGGCCCCGGGACGGGGCCTGACCGGGGCGCAGGTCGCGCATTCGGTACCGCCGGGGCACCAGCGGCCACGGCGGTGCCGGGCGGGGCAGGGCGCAACTGACTGAAATTCCGCCGGAATCCCGGGGGGCGAGGTGTCGCGGAACTGACTTCTTTGCGCCCCGGCGCCGGCTCAGCCACAATAGTGGGCCCGCCGCGGTCCGTGCCGGTGTCCCTGCCCGGGGCCCCCGAGGAATTGCGTGCGGTCGTTCCTATTCCCACGGTGACGCATGAATTTCCACGAATACCAGGCAAAACAACTGCTTGCCGAATACGGCATCCCGGTCCCGGCCGGCAAGGTCGCAGCGACCCCGGACGAGGCGGTTGCCGTCGCCCAGTCGCTGGGCCAGGGCCCCTGGATGGTCAAGGCGCAGATCCACGCTGGCGGCCGCGGCAAGGCAGGCGGCGTCAAGTTCTGCAAGACCGTCGATGACGTGAAGGCCGCTGCGGCCAAGATGCTCGGCACCAAGATGGCCACCTACCAGACCGCCGGCGTCGAGCTGCCGATCAACCTGGTGCTGGTGACCACCGCCGGCGAGATCGTCAAGGAGCTGTACCTGTCGGTCCTGGTGGATCGTGGCACCCGCACCATCAGCTTCATCGCTTCGTCCGAAGGCGGCATGGAGATCGAGCAGGTCGCCGC
Organism: Stenotrophomonas sp. 24(2023); assembly: GCF_030913365.1. Taxonomy (NCBI): domain Bacteria; kingdom Pseudomonadati; phylum Pseudomonadota; class Gammaproteobacteria; order Lysobacterales; family Lysobacteraceae; genus Stenotrophomonas; species Stenotrophomonas sp. 24(2023). Next base: position 908,826 of record NZ_CP133160.1, on the reverse strand, counting down.
CGAAACCCCGGACAAGATCCACACGCTGAACGTGGACTTCGTCGAGGGCGTGCAGGGTTACCACGGCCGTGACATCGGCTTCAAGATGGGCCTGACCGCCAAGCAGGCCGGCCAGTTCGCCAACATCATGGTGAACCTGTACCGCATCTTCAACGAAAAGGACCTGGCCCTGGTTGAGATCAACCCGCTGGCCATCCTGGACGACGGCAACCTGTACGCGCTGGACGGCAAGTTCAACAGCGATGACAACGCCAACTTCCGCCACAAGGCACTGGTCGCCATGCGCGACAAGTCGCAGGAAGATGAAACCGAAGTGACCGCTTCGGAGCTGGACATCAACTACGTCACCATGGACGGCAACATCGGCTGCATGGTGAACGGCGCCGGCCTGGCCATGGCCACCATGGACGTCATCAAGCTCAACGGCGGCGAGCCGGCGAACTTCCTGGACGTGGGCGGCGGTGCCAACAAGCAGCGCGTCATCGAAGCCTTCAAGCTGATCCTGTCCTCGGACAAGGTCGAAGGCATCTTCGTCAACATCTTCGGCGGCATCGTCCGCTGCGACATGATTGCCGAAGGCATCATCGCCGCGGTGAAGGAAGTGGGCGTCAAGGTTCCGGTCGTGGTGCGCCTGGAAGGCACCAACGTGGAAGAAGGCAAGCAGCTGCTGCGTGACAGCGGCATGGCCATCATCCCGGCTGACAACATCAACGACGGCGCCAAGAAGGTCGTTGAAGCGGTCAAGAACGCCGCCTGATCCCGACACCAAGGAATTCACATGTCTGTTTTGATCAACAAGAACACCAAGGTGATCGTGCAGGGCTTCACCGGCCAGCAGGGTACCTTCCACGCCACCCAGATGATCGAGTACGGCACCCAGGTCGTCGGCGGCGTCACCCCGGGCAAGGGCGGCACCACCCACATCGACCTGCCGGTGTTCAACACCGTCGCCGACGCCGTGCAGAGCACCGGCGCCGATGCATCGGTCATCTACGTCCCGCCGCCGTTCGCGGCTGACGCGATCCTGGAAGCCGCAGCTGCCGGCATCAAGGTCATCGTCTGCATCACCGAAGGCATCCCGGTGCTGGACATGCTGCGCGTGGACAACGTGCTGAAGAGCGCCTACCCGGGCACCGTGCTGATCGGGCCGAACTGCCCGGGCGTCATCACCCCGGGCGAGTGCAAGATCGGCATCATGCCGGGCCACATCCACAAGCCGGGCAAGATCGGCATCGTGTCGCGTTCGGGCACCCTGACCTATGAAGCGGTCAAGCAGACCACCGAAGTCGGCCTGGGCCAGTCCACCTGCATCGGCATCGGCGGTGACCCGATCAACGGCCTGAACTTCGTCGACTGCCTGAAGCTGTTCAACGAAGACCCGCAGACCGAAGGCATCATCATGGTCGGCGAAATCGGCGGCGACGCTGAAGAAGCCGGTGCCGAGTACATCAAGAACCACGTGAAGAAGCCGGTCGTCGGCTTCATCGCCGGTGCGTCGGCTCCGGCCGGCAAGCGCATGGGCCACGCCGGTGCGATCGCCTCGGGCGGCAAGGGCACGGCCGAAGGCAAGTTCGCCGCCATGGAAGCTGCCGGTGTCGTCACCGTCCGCTCGCCGGGCGACCTGGGCGCTGCCATCGCCAAGCTGGTCAAGTAAGACCGCTCGGCAGGGGGAGTCGACTGCCCGTCGACGGCGCTTCTGCCGGCGTGCATGAAACAGGAAGGCCGCCTCCGGGCGGCCTTTCTGCGTCTGGCGCCAGGTAACCCGGTCGGGCTCATCCACGCATGGCGTGGATCTACCCGGGGGCATCCCGGCGGGCGCACGGCGCGGCGTTACAATGGCGCATTGCAACCACAGGCTGGACCCCATGGCTTCGATCCGCATCGCGATGGCGCAGTTTGATTTTCCGGTCGGCGATGTGGCCGGCAACACCGAGCGCATCATCGGGTTGATCGGCCAAGCGCGCGACGAGTTCGGGGCCGAGCTGGTGATGTTCCCGGAGCTGGCCGTCAGCGGCTACCCGCCGGAAGACCTGCTGCTGCGCCCGGGCTTCCTGCAGGACTGCGCCCAGGCACTGGAACACATCGCCGCGGCCTGCACGGGCATCACCGCGGTGGTCGGCTGGCCGGAATCGGCCGGCGCGGTGGTCTACAACGCGGCCAGCGTGCTGCGCGATGGCATCGTCGAAAAGACCTACCGCAAGCGCGAGCTGCCCAACTATGCGGTGTTCGATGAACGCCGCTACTTCGATGTCGACCCGGACGGCGGCAGCTGCGTGTTCGAGGTCAATGGCATTCCAGTGGGCCTGCTGATCTGCGAGGACCTGTGGTTTGCCGAGCCGCTGGCCGACACCGTGCGTGCCGGCGCGCAGCTGGTGGTGGTGCCCAACGCCTCGCCCTACGAGCGCGGCAAGCATGCCCAGCGCGATGCCGTGCTGGCCGCACGCACCCGCGAGAGCGGCGCGGCCATCGCCTACCTCAACGTGGTCGGTGGCCAGGACGCGCTGGTGTTCGATGGCGCCTCGGTGGTGGCCGACGGTGACGGCACCGTGCACCCGGCCGCGGCGGCCTTCGTCGACCAGTGGCTGGTGGTGGAATATGACGGCGCGCACCGCCGCTTCATGCCGCACGTGTGGATGGACGATGGTGACGAAAGCATGGATGCGCTGGCCTGGCGAGCAGTGACCCGGGGCATCCAGGATTACTGCCGCAAGAACGGCTTCAAGAAGGTATGGCTGGGCCTGTCCGGCGGCATCGACTCGGCGCTGGTGCTGGCGATGGCGGTCGATGCACTGGGCGCGGACAACGTCACCGCCGTGCGCCTGCCGTCGCGCTATACCGCCGGGCTGTCCAACGACCTGGCGGTGGAACAGTGCCAGGCGCTGGGCGTGACGCTGGAAGGGCTGTCCATCGAGCCGGCGTTCAAGGGCCTGATGGAGGCGCTGGCGCCGATGTTCGAAGGCACCACGCCGGACCTCACCGAAGAGAACCTGCAGTCGCGCAGCCGTGGCGTGATCCTGATGGCGCTGGCCAACAAGTTCGGCGGCCTGCTGCTGACCACCGGCAACAAGAGCGAGTACGCGGTCGGCTACGCGACGATCTATGGCGACATGTGCGGTGGCTACGCGCCGCTGAAGGACCTGTACAAGACCGAGGTGTTCGGCCTGGCCAAATGGCGCAACACCGTGGGCGGCGCCCCGGTGATCCCGCCGGCGGTGATCAGCCGCCCGCCGTCGGCGGAACTGCGCGAGAACCAGCTGGACCAGGATTCGCTGCCGGCCTACGACGTGCTGGACGGCATCCTGTACCGCTACATCGACCAGGAGCAGTCGCGCGGGGAGATTGTCGCCGCCGGTTACGATGCGGCCGTGGTCGACCGCGTGCTGCGCCTGGTGCGCATCAGCGAATGGAAGCGCCACCAGGCTGCGCCGGGCCCGAAGGTCTCGCGCCGCGCCTTCGGCCGCGAGCGCCGTTACCCGATCAGCAACGGCTACACGGCCTGAACCCCGTCCGCCGGGCAGTGCCCGGCGGCAGTGCGGGCATCCGGCCGTGCCTAGGGCACGTCCTGGAGCAGCGGCTCCAGCCGGATGGTCTCGGCGGGCCCATCGAAGTGGCCAGCGCCCAGCCGTGCGCGCACGAAGGCCAGGCCATCGGCGGTGGCCGCATCCAGGGTGCCGCGGTGATCCACCGGGTAGCGCCGGAAGGCGACCGGTTCACCACGTACGGCCAGCCCGGTGGCATACAGCAGGGTGGTGAGGTAGGGCACATCCCGGTCGTGCTGGCCATGGCCCAGCATCAGCGGCTGGCCGAAGCCCTGGCGTGGCACGCCGAGATAGTCATGCAGCAGGGCCCCGATGCCCGCGACCTGCGCCAGCGGCGCGGTGAACATCTCGCCGGTGCTGGCACCGTCCAGCGCCGTGGCCAACGGGCCCAGGCACAGCTGGCGCGCCTGGGCCACCCGGGCCCGCCCGGCCGGGCTCAGCACGGCGTCGATCCGCGGTGCCATCTGCAGCAGGCCATCGAGCAGATAGGCGTGGTAGGCGTTGAGTGCGCCGGGATTGGCGGCCCGGTTGCCGGGCGTCATGGCCAGCACGGTCAGTTCGACGGCGGTCGGCGTGCCGGTGGTGAAACTGCCCCGGTAATCCAGGCCCGTGTCCTGCTGGCGGGCTGCCAGGTGCCCGGCGACCAGGGCGGCGGCGGCCCCTTGTGAGTGGCCGACCGATACCCAGCGCGGCGACAGCTGCCCCGCTGGCAGCAGCTGGTGGCTGGCGGTCACCAGGTCGAGGGTGTTGCGTGCGGCGGTACGCACATGCAGATAGACGTGCGCGCCCGGGCTGCCCAGGCCCTGGTAGTCGGCGGCCGCCACGGCGTAGCCGTCCGCCAGGAACTGGTCCAGGAAACGGCCATCACGCTCGGGCTGGTAGGGGCCGGAGACCGAGGGTGCGCAGTGGTCGGCGATGCCTTGGGTGCCATGCGCCCAGGAGACCACCGGCCAGCCGCCGGCCGGGGCGGGACCGGCCGGCAGGTACAGCAGGCCCGTGGCCTGGGCGAGATTGCCGTGGGGGTCCGCGGTGCGATAGACCAGCCGGTAGGCCTGGGCGGCCCGGGAGGGCACCCAGCTGGCGTGATAGGGCGTGGCGCTGACCAGGTCGCCTGCCTGTGCGGCGGTGGCGGCCGGAGATGCGGACAGCGCGAGCAGGAGCGTGGCCAGCAGGCCGGCGGGGGAGCGGAGGCGGCGGCAGGGACGGGACATGGGATGGAGACTCCAGCGGGCCGGGAGGGCCGTTGCGCTGCAGTCTGTGGGCCCGGGGGATCGCCACGTTGCGATGGCGGTCGCAGTGGGCGCTGTTTCCAACCCTTCCTAGCCGGCGTGAGGGGCGCTGCCGGGCGCGCGGCCCCAGGGAAAAAGAAAGGCCCCTTGCGGGGCCTTTGCTTACTTGCGTTCCAGGCGGGCGTTGCGTTCCCCGGTGCTGGCCGATTTCTCGCCGGCGAACGGGTTGAGCTTGCGGATGGCCCAGGGGTACTTCGGCCAGTTGCCGGCCAGCCACGGGTGGTCGGGCTTGTTCAGTTCCAGCACGCGGCGCGCGTCGGCCGCCAGGGTCTTGTTGCCCAGGTGGGTGTAGGCCTCGGCCAGCACGGCCACGGCATCGTACTGGAACGCGCTCTGCGGGTAGGTTTCCAGCAGGTAGTTGGCGCGGCCGGCAGCAGACACCCAGGCGTCGCGGCGCAGGTAGTACAGGGCGTTGTCCAGCTCGTACTGGGCGAACACGTCACGCAGCTCGATCATGCGCTGGCGGGCATCGGCGGCGTAGCGGCTGTTCGGGTAGCGGTCCACCACGATGTTGAAGTCCGAATACGCCTGGTGCGGGGTCGACAGGTCGCGGCGGCTCGAGTCCAGGGACCATACGCGGCGCAGGAACACCGTATTGCGGTTGCCGTTGGACAGGCCGCGCAGGTAGTACATGTAGGCGATGTTGCGGTGGGTCGGGTAGGTGCGGATGAAGCGGTCGATGCTGGACACCGCGTCATCGTGCTTGCCGGCCTTGTACTGGGCGTAGGCGGTTTCGATCATCGCCTGCTCGGTGTACGGGCCGTACGGGTACTGGGCGATCAGGCGGCGGAAGCTGGCTTCGGCACCGCTCCAGTTGCCGCCCTGCATGAGCTTGTGGCTCTTTTCGTACAGCTGCTCCGCCGGGACTCCTTCGTCGGGGCGGTCGGCCTTGGCACCACGGTGGCAGCCGGTAGCGGCGATGACCAACACCAGCAGCAGGGCGGTGAGGCGGACGGGCGCAGAGAGCAGGGCGGAGCGTCGGATCATGAGGTCGAGGCGGGACGCGGCTGGAATACGAAGGGTCGATGATAGCCTAGTGGCCTGTCCAGCGACTGAAACCGACGGCCGGACCCCCTAAATTTTCGTTCCACACCCCCGATATGTCTGAACAAGCCCCCGAAATGGCCCGCCAGGCCACCATTCCCGACACCTCCGCCGGCCGCCGTTTCGACGCGGTGGTGGCCGAACTGTTCCCCGAATTCTCCCGTTCGCGCCTGACCGAGTGGATCAAATCCGGCGATGTACTGCTGGACGGGGCCGCCGTGCGCCCCCGCGATCCGGTCCGCGGCGGCGAGCAGGTCACCCTGCAGGCGGTGCTCGACACCCAGACCCACGCCGAGCCGGAGGACATCCCGCTGGACGTGCTGTTCGAGGATGAGCACCTGCTGGTCATCAACAAGCCGGTCGGCCTGGTGGTGCACCCGGGGGCCGGCAACAGCAGTGGCACGCTGGTCAACGCGCTGTTGTACCGCGACCCGTCCGTGGCGGTGCTGCCGCGTGCGGGCATCGTGCACCGCCTGGACAAGGACACCAGCGGCGTGATGGTGGTGGCCCGCACGCTGGAAGCGCAGACCGCGCTGGTCGAGCAGCTGGCCGCGCGCGACGTGCACCGCCAGTACCTGGCCGTGGTGATGGGCCCGCTGGTGGCCGGCGGCACGGTGGACGCGCCGATCGACCGCCACCCGCGTGACCGCCTGAAGATGGGCGTGCGCGAGGATGGCAAGGACGCGGTCACCCACTACCGCCTGCGTGAGCGTTTCCGCGCACACACGGCGCTGGAGTGCCGCCTGGAAACCGGCCGCACGCACCAGATCCGCGTGCACATGGCGCATATCCGCCACCCGATCGTCGGTGACCCGCTGTACGGCGGTGCGCTGAAGCTGCCCAAGGGGGCCAGCGATGAACTGGTGGCCGCGCTGCGTGGCTTCAAGCGCCAGGCGCTGCACGCCGAAACGCTGGAATTCAGCCACCCGGTCACCGGCGAGCCGGTGCGCAACACCGCCCCGGTGCCGGCGGACATGCTGCACCTGATGAAGGTGCTGCGCGAGGACAGCGAAGCGTTCGCCGAACGCGAGCGGGACCGCTGGTGAGCACCGCGCCGCTGCCGTTGCTGCAGGCCGACTGGCCGGCGCCGCCGGGGGTGCATGCGCTGACCACCCGGCGTCATGGCACCGGGGTGTCGCACGCCCCGTTCGACCAGTTCAACCTGGGCAACCGGCACGCGGCCGATGGCGATGATCCGGCGCGGGTAGAGCAGAACCGGGCGTTGCTGGCGCAGGGCCTGGCGCTGCCCTCGGCGCCGCATTGGCTGCGCCAGGTCCATGGCACCACCGTGCTGCGTTTCGATACCGCCCCCCTGGCGGGCGCGGCCGAGCCGGTGGCCGATGCGGCGGTGACCGCGACCCCGGGCGTGGTGCTGGCGATCCTGACCGCTGATTGCCTGCCGGTGGTGTTCGCGGCGGCCGATGGCAGCGAGATCGGTGCGGCCCACGCCGGTTGGCGCGGCTTGGCCGATGGCATGCTGGAAGCCACGGTGGCGGCGATGCAGACCGCTCCAGGCCAGCTGCGTGCCTGGCTGGGGCCGGCAGCGGGCCCGGCGGATTACGAGATCGGCGAGGATGTCTTCCACGCCTTCGTCGGCCATGACGCCAGTGCCGGCCATGCGTTCGTGGCGACCCGGCCCGGGCACTGGAAAGTGGACCTGTACGCACTGGCGCGGATGCGCCTGCAGGCCGCGGGCCTGGCCGCCAGCGACATCCACGGCGGCACGCTGTCGACGATGGCCGATGCGGACCTGTTCTCGCACCGCCGTGACCGGCGCACCGGGCGCATGGCCACGCTGGTGTGGATGGGCTGATGCCCGGCGCGCACGCTCCCGCGGCCGAGGCGACCATCGTCTTCGACGGCGTGTGCGCGCTCTGCAGCCGCTGGGTCCGTTTCCTGCTGCGCTTCGATCGCCGCAGGCGCTACCGTTTTGCCGCCATGCAGGGCACACAGGGCAGCGCGCTGTTGCTTACCCACGGGCTGGACCCGAAGGACCCGTTGTCGTTCCTGCTGGTGGACGGGGAGGGCGCCTGGACCGATACCGATGCCATCGTGCGCGTGCTGGTGGGGCTGGGCGGCGCCTGGCGACTGGCCGGGGTGCTGCGGTGGCTGCCGCGCCACTGGCGTGATGTGGCTTACCGCGCGCTGGCGCGCAACCGCTACCGCTGGTTCGGGCGGCATGACGCCTGCTATCTGCCAGCTCCCGACGAGGTAGCGCGGTTCCTGGATTGATCCCCGCCGGGCATGGCCCGGCGCTAGCGGCGCGCGTTCGTGTGGGCAACGGGCTTCATGCTTCCAATGCCGCCAGGTAGCTGCGCCGCCAATGGTTGATGTCGTAGGTGCGCAGGTGCTCCATCATCGCGTGCCAGCGTTCCTGGCGCCGGCGCAGCGACATCGTCGCCGCAGTGGCGATGGCATCGGCCATGCCGTCCAGATCGTAGGGGTTCACCAGCAGCGCCTGCTTGAGTTCGTCGGCGGCACCGGCCAGCAGGGACAGCACCAGCACGCCAGGATTGTCCGGGTCCTGCGAGGCGACGTATTCCTTGGCCACCAGGTTCATGCCATCGCGCAGCGGCGTCACCAGCCCCACGGCGGCGGCACGGTAGAAGCCGGTCAGGGTGGCATGGGTGAAGTTCTGGTTGACGTAGCGCAGCGGCGTCCAGTCCGGTGCGGCATGGCCGCCGTTGATGTGGCCGGCGGTCTGTTCGAGCTGGCTGCGCAGCTGCCGGTATTCGGTGACATCGCCACGTGAGACCGGGGCGATCTGCAGGTAGGTGAGCGTGCCGCGCTGGTCGGGATGGCGTTCGAGATAACGCTCGAAGCCCTGGAAGCGTTCCGGCAGCCCCTTGGAGTAGTCCAGGCGGTCCACGCCGATGGCCAGCTGCCGGTTGCGCAGGCTGGCACGCAGGTCCTTCACCGCACTCTTGCCGACGGCGGTGGCGGCCTGCTGGGCGATCAGCGCGGTGTCGATGCCGATCGGGAACGCGGCCGCACGGAAGCGGCGTCCGCCCGGCGCCTGCAGCGTGCCATCGCCCAGCACCGTGCCACCGCCGAACAGGCGGACGTAGGTCTGGAAGCGATCGGCATCGCGCTGGGTCTGGAAGCCGACCAGGTCGTAGGCATACAGCGCCGAGAACAGCCGCAGGTGGTCGGGCATCGCCTGCAGCAGGTCGGCCGAGGGCATCGGGATGTGCAGGAAGAAACCGATGCGGCAACCGATGCCGCGCTCGCGCAGCATCGCCGCCAGCGGGATCAGGTGGTAGTCGTGGATCCAGACGATATCGTCGTCGCGCAGCAGCGGGGCGAGCCTGTCGGCGAACAGCGCATTGACCTGGTGGTAGATCTCGCGGGTGCCGCGATCGTAGTCCACCAGGTCCAGCCGGAAGTGCAGCAACGGCCACAGCGTGCGGTTGGCGAAGCCGTTGTAGTAACCATCGACATCACGCTTGGACAGGTCCATGGTCACGAAGCGGATGTCGCCGTCGCGCTGCTCATGCAGTGCGCCGCTTTCGCGCGTGCTCCTGCCGCTCCAGCCGAACCATAGCCCGCCGCGCTCGCGCAGTGCCGCCAGCAGGCCAACGGCCAGGCCACCGGCGCGGTTCTCCCCGGGCACGGCGACGCGGTTGGACACCACCACCAGGCGGCTCACGAGGCATCCTGCCAGGAGCGCGACAGGCGCATGGCTGCCGTGATCAGGCCCACATGGGAATAGGTCTGCGGGAAATTGCCCCAGGCCTCGCCGGTGTCGAAGGCCAGGTCTTCCGACAGCAGGCCCAGGTGGTTGCGCTGTTCCAGCAGGGTCTCGAACATCGCCCGTGCTTCGTCCAGCCGGCCGATCGCCGCCAGCGCATCGATGTACCAGAACGTGCAGATGGTGAAGCTGGTTTCCGGTGCGCCGAAATCATCCGGGGCGACATAGCGGTACAGCGCGTTGCCATGCTTGAGGTCGCGCCCGATGGCCTCCACGGTGGCGATGAAGCGCGCATCGGTGGCAGCGATGAAGCCGATGTCCGCCAGCAGCAGCAGGGATGCATCCAGGCGGTGCCCGTCGAAGGCATCGGTGAAGTGGCCGAGATCTTCATTCCACGCCTTGTCCATGATGCGGGCGTGGATGGTGTCCGCACGCTCGCGCCAGTACTGTGCGCGGTCGTCGCGCTTGAGGCGGATGGCGATCTTGCACAGGCGATCGCAGGCGGCCCAGCACATCGCGCTGGTATAGGTGTGCACCTCGGTACGGCCACGGAATTCCCACAGGCCGGCATCGGGCACGTCGTGCAGGGCAAAGGCCTGCTCGCCCAGCGGTTCCAGCCGCGCGAAGGCATGCGCATCGCCCGGGTCCTGCAGGCGGCGGTCGAAGAACAGCTGGGTGGAGGCCAGCACCACGCTGCCATAGACATCGTGCTGGCGCTGGACCCAGGCCAGGTTGCCACGGCGTACCGGGCCCATGCCGCGGTAGCCGGACAGGCTGGGGACCTCGTCCTCGTCCAGGCGGGCCTCGAAGCCAATGCCGTACAACGGCTGCAGCGTGCCGTCGGTGGTGGCGATGTTGAAGATGTAGCCCAGGAACTGCTCCATGGTGCGGGTGGCGCCCAGGCGGTTCAGCGCGCGCACCACGAAGGCGGCATCGCGCAGCCAGCAGTAGCGGTAATCCCAGTTGCGGCTGCTGCCGGGTGCTTCCGGGATGGAGGTGGTCATCGCGGCGATGATCGCGCCGCTGTCTTCGTACTGGCACAGCTTCAGGGTGATCGCGCTGCGGATCACCGCGTCCTGCCACTCCAGTGGAATGGACAGGTAGCGCACCCATTCGCGCCAGTAGTCACGCGTGCGCTGGAACGCTTCCTGGACATAGCCGCTTATCGACCGGGTCAGTGATTCATCCACGCCCAGGATCAGGTGGATGGGATGGTTGAGCACGAACGGCAGCCCGTCGCGGACGAAGCGCACGGGGACGTCGGTGGTCAGCCGCAGCACGTGGTCGGGCAGGATCCAGCGCACGTGGTTGCTGCCCCAGGTGGAGTCGGGCACGCGCGCGCCCCAGTCGGCCAGTGGGCGCGCGCGCACGATGATGCGCGGGCTGCCGGCGAGCGGGCGCACCTGGCGGACCAGGCTGACCGGCCGGTAGAAGCGGTCGTTCTGCCGCCAGCGGGGCGCGAAGTCGAGGATTTCCAGCACGCCGCCATGGCGGTCGCGCAGCACGGTGCGCAGGATGGCGGTGTTGGTCAGGTAGGCCTGCTCGCTGCCGGCGAAGTCTTCCAGTTCGATGGAAAAATCGCCGCCCTCCTGCTGGTTGGGCCCCAGCAGGGCGCAGAAGGTGGGGTCGCCGTCGAAGGTGGGCAGGCAGCTCCAGACGACGCGGGCGCGCTTGTCGAGCAGGGCGCCGAAGCTGCCGTTGCCGACCACGCCCAGATCAAGATCGGGTTGGGTCATCACGCTGGACATCTCGGTTGCGGCCGTGGGGGCGGCACGTCAGTAGGCATTCTCACGCAGCCAGGCGTGCACGCTGCGTATGTCCGGCAGGGAAAACACGGCCGCGCTGGGTTCGCGTTCACCCACCAGTACACTCCAGCCATGCAGGCCATTGGCCGCATCGAAGCCGAATTCATCGGTCAGGTCATCGCCGATGAACACCGGCAACCGGCCGCGGAAGGGCAGGTACTGCATCATCCTGCGCACGGCGCGGCCCTTGTCGCTGCCCACTGGTACGAACTCGACCACATGGTCGCCCGGCTGCAGGCGGTACCCGCTGTGGCCGCGGATATGGCGTTCGGCAAAGGCCCGCACATCGTTGCCGGCGTGCGGGGCGCCCCGCCAGTGCAGGGCCAGGCTGGGCCCCTTGTCTTCCACCAGCACGCCGGGATGCCCGTGCGCGAAGCGCATGGCCTGCTGGTGCAGCGCGTGCAGCCAGTCGCCGGTGTGGTCATCGTGCGCATCACGGATGACCTGGCCGTCCTGGCCACGCAGTTCGTGGCCGTGCAGGCCGGCGGAGGGCAGCCGCAGGGGCGCGAACAGGGCATCGATCTGCGCCAGCGGGCGGCCGCTGACCAGTGCCACCGCACCTTCCAGGCGGTCGCTGATGCGGCCGACCGCTTCGCGCACGTCCGGCAGCAACTGCACGGTGTCCGGGCGCTGGGAGAATTCGATCAGGGTGCCATCGACATCCAGGAACAATGCACAGGCATCGTCCAGCAGCGGTGGCGGCGGACGCAGGGGGAGATCATCAGCCATGCCACGCACGATGCCAGCGCGCGCGTGTAGGCGGGGTCGAGGCGCGCCCGGTGACCCCGCCAGCGACCCGCCGGTACCGGTCCGGTCCGGCGGGATGCAGGACGGCCCGTGCCGGGGCACAGGCCGCCGATGCGATCAGAACGTGTAGCGCACGCGGCCGTAGTAGTACGCGCCATTGCTGCCGATCGGCGAAAGCACGTCGTACGGCAGGTTGCCGAAGTAGTAGATGTCCGAGTTGGAACGATCCGAATAGGTGTCGCCCAGGTTCTGCCCGCCCACGGCCACGCTCCAGTTGGCGTTGACGCGGTACTCCACTTCGGCATCGAGCTGGTACTTGGCCGAATAGGTCTGGCGCGGGATGTAGCCATCGCCGAAGTTGAACACGCGGGTGGCGCTGCCATAGCGGTTGACCCGGCTGGTCAGGGTCCAGTGGTCGTTGCTCCAGGTGCCCGACACCGATGCACGGGTGCGCGGGGTGGCATCGGTCAGCGTGTTGGTTTCCTCGATGCCGAACAGCACGTAGTCGGCGTTCAGCCCGCGCAGTGCGGCCGGGGTGGCCAGGGTGTTCTTCAGCGTGGTCTTGGCATAGGCCCAGGTGCCGGTCAGCAGCAGCTGGCCACCGGCCAGCGACTGCCGCCAGTTGCTCACCAGTTCGGCACCGCGGGTGCGGGTGTCGGCGGCGTTGACGAAGAAGCTGGCGCTCTGCAGGCCGTTGACGCCGTAATTCTGCTGCACGAAGGTGGTCAGGGCATCGCCGGTGATGCTTTCCGACAGCGCGATGCGGTCGTCGATGTCGATCTGGAACACGTCCAGCGACAGGTCGAAGTGTTCGCCGACGCGGCTGGTGAAGCCCAGCGAGGTGTTGAGCGACTTCTCCGGCTTCAGGTCGGTCGCGCCCAGGCCGCGGGCGATCGGATTGTTGACCGACAGCAGGCGGCCCTGCACCAGCTGGCCACCGGCGTTGTAGCCGGTGGAGGTGGATTCATAGCCGATCTGCGCCAGCGACGGGGCGCGGAAGTTGTTGGAGAGGGCGCCGCGCAGGGCGAAGGCCGGGGTGAATTCGTAGCGCAGGCCGAGCTTGCCGGTCAGTTCGCCGCCGAAGTCATCGGAGTGTTCATAGCGCGCTGCCAGGTCGGTGGAGAAGTGGTCGCCGAACTGGCTGGACAGGCTGGCGTAGACGCTGGCGACATCACGCGACAGGCGCGCGGCATCCTGCGGGGTCAGGCCGCCACCGGCCTGCGAGCCGGTCGGGCGGTCGGTGAACGGGCCGGCGGCATAGCTGGACGGGTCGCCCGGACGCGTCTGGTAGCGCTCATGGCGGACTTCACCGCCCAGGCCCAGGGTATGGGTGATGCCGGGGGCCTGTTCGAACGCGCGGGTCACGTCCAGGTTGCCCACGGTCTGCGCATAGGTGTAGTCGGCCGTCTTGAAGCGGGTCGGGCTGGTCGGGCCGAGCGAGGCATTGAGCGAATCACGCAGGCCGTAGGTGAAATCGTTCTGGCCATGGTCGACGCTGGCGTCGTAGGTCCAGTCCGACCACTGGCCACGGGCACCGGCCACCAGTTGCAGATCGCGGTTGTCACCCAGCGAGACCGGGCGGTAGCCGTTGGGGTAGACCTGGGTCCAGTTGGCGTCGCTGTCGGGGTAGCGGAAGTAGTTGGCACCCTCGGAATTGCGCTTGTTGTACGTACCGAAGGCGTAGAAGGTCGAGCTCTGGCCGAACGGCAGCTGGCCGTTGAACCACAGGTTGGTATCACGCGTGGCGCTGTCGCCGAGCACGTAGTTGCGCTTGCCCTGCAGGGCAAGGTTGGCCGGGCTCTGGTCCCATGGCGGAATCTGGTCGAAGCCGGCGCGGTTGGTGCCGTCGTGGTGCTTGTACTCCACGCCGGCGCGGATGAAGCCGCCGTTCTCGCCCAGCGTCTTGCCGAATTTGGCGGTGATGTTGCCGGTCTGGCCATCGGTGAGGGTGCGGCCGATCGGCTTGAGATCGGTGTGGTTGGCACCGTAGCTGGCCTCGACCACGCCACCGTCGCCGCCGTCATCGAGGATGACGTTGATCACCCCGGCCACCGCATCGGAGCCGTACAGCGCGCCGGCACCGTCGCGCAGCACTTCGATGCGCTTGATCGCGCTGACCGGAATGGAATTGAAATCCACCGGTGTGGTGCCCTTGCCGATCTTGCTGTCGGTGTTCACCAGCGCGCTGTGGTGGCGGCGCTTGCCGTTGACCAGCACCAGCACCTGGTCCGGGGACAGCCCGCGCAGCTGCGCGGCGCGCACGTGGTCGGCACCGCCGGAGTTGGACTGGCGCGGGAAGTTGAACGACGGCAGCAGCGCCTGCAGCGCACTGCCCAGCTCGCCGTTGACCACGCCGGCCTTGCGGATGTCTTCAGCGGTGAGGACGTCCACCGGCGAAGTCGATTCGAGCACGGTGCGGTTGGAGGCGCGCGTGCCGGTGACGATCACGGTGTCGAGGTTGGTGGCGTCCTGCTTGGCGGCGTCCTGGGCCAGGGCGAGGGAAGGGGACAACGCAAGGGCGATGGCGAGGCCCAGGGGCGACGCGGACAGGCGGGGGGACATGCAGACCTCAGCAACAACGACGTGGAAGGGGGAGATAGTTACACTTACATCCATTCGGATGAAGAGATATATTATATTCGCGTGATGATCGATGTGGGCGCAACCCCTGTCCCTGATCGCATCAGCTCATGCCCCTGCGGCATGAGTCGAACTGGTTGCAACGGCAACCGAAACGCGGGTGTACGCTCCGTGCCCCGTCGTGTTTTCCAGCCCCTTCCCCTGGAGTTGTGCCCCCATGAAACGCCTTGGCCTCGTGTTTGCCGTGCTGCTGGCCACCAGCGGCTGTGCCAGCCTGTCCTCCACCACGCCCAGTGCCTATGCCACCGCGCCGAGCATGGCCGGTGATGCCGCGCGCCCGGCCAAGGCCAGCGGCTGGGTGCGCAGTGAGCTGTACTTCGGCGTGGGCGAAGAGCAGGGCGCCGGCAACCGCCCGCAGGCGGACACCATCAGCGATGCGCAGTGGCGCGAGTTCCTGGACAAGGAAGTCACGCCGCGCTTCCCCGATGGCCTGACCGTGTTCGATGCCTACGGCCAGTGGCTGTTCCGCGGCGATGCCGCGCCCAACCGGCTGCGTACCAAGGTGCTGGTGGTGCTGCATGAAGACACCCCGCAGCGTCGTGCCGACATCGAGGCCATCCGCCTGGCGTGGAAGCAGAAGACCCACCACCAGTCGGTGCTGTGGTCGCGGCAGGCGGTGGACGTCTCCTTCTGAGCAGCGTGGCCGCATGAGCCTGCGGCCGGCGTAGCGCGGTAGAACCACGCCATGCGTGGATGCGGCTCCGGCCGCATCCCGGTACACAGAAACCCAAACAGAGCCATGGAATCCGGCCCGCGCTGGCCCTACCATCGGCCGTCCCCACCCCCCACCGCAGCCCCTTCCATGCCCGCTCCCGCCCCTGCCGCCACGCCGCGGCGCTGGTTCGTCGCCGGCGACTTCAATGGCTTCTTCGGCCTGGTCGTCGACAACCTCTCCATCCTCGGCTTCATCGCCATGGCCCTGGTCGGCATCTTCCAGTTCCCGGCCGAGGTGGTGTTCGGCCGCATGTTCCCGGGCACCGCCTTCGGCGTGCTGGTCGGCAACCTGCTGTACACCCTGATGGCCCGCCGCCTGGCTGCGCGCACCGGCCGCGATGATGTCACCGCCATGCCGCTGGGCCTGGATGCACCGACCAGCATCGGCATGGCCCTGCTGGTGCTGGGCCCGGCCTTCGTTGCCTTCAAGCAGCAGGGCCTGGACCCGCATGCGGCGGCCATCGCCACCTGGCAGCTGGGCATGGCCTCGCTGGTCATCATGGGCGTGCTGAAGTTCGTGCTGTCCTTCTTCGGCGAAGCGGTGACCCGCGCGCTGCCGCGTGCGGCGCTGCTGGGGTCCATCGCCGGCATCGCGCTGGTGCTGATGGGCCTGCTGCCGCTGCTGGAAACCCTGCGTTCGCCGCTGGTGGGCTTCACCACCCTGGGGCTGCTGCTGTACGTGCTGATCGCCAAGGGCAAGCTGCCGGTGCGTGGCCCGGGCGTGTTGCTGGCCTTCGTGTTCGGTACGGTGCTGTATTACGGGCTGGGACTGGCCGGGCTGGGCGTGCCGGGCTTTGCGATTCCGGCCTGGGTGCCGCCGCAGGTGGTGCTGCCGCTGCCCACGCTGGGCTTCATCGAGGGCCTGCCCACGGCCATGACCTACCTGCCGCTGCTGCTGCCGTTCGGCCTGCTGATGGTGGTCGGTGGCATCAACGTGTCCGAGAGCGCGCGTGCGGCCGGCGATGACTACCGCACCCGTGA
Source organism: Stenotrophomonas sp. 24(2023) (assembly GCF_030913365.1). Classification (NCBI taxonomy): domain Bacteria; kingdom Pseudomonadati; phylum Pseudomonadota; class Gammaproteobacteria; order Lysobacterales; family Lysobacteraceae; genus Stenotrophomonas; species Stenotrophomonas sp. 24(2023). The sequence goes on along the minus strand of NZ_CP133160.1, from coordinate 892,376 downwards.
CATCCTGCTGGTCGAGGCGGTGGCCACGCTGGTGGCCGGTGTCTGCGGCGGCGTGGCGCAGACCACGCCGTACATCGGCCAGCCGGCGTACAAGCACATGGGGGCCCGCAGCGGCTACACGCTGCTGACCGGCCTGTTCGTCGGCATCGGCGGCATGCTCGGCATCATCTCCGGGCTGGTGCAGTGGCTGCCGCTGGCGGTGCTGGCACCGATCATCGTGTACGTCTCCATCGACATCACCACCCAGGCCTTCCAGGCCACCCCGCGCCAGCATGCCGGTGCGATGGTGCTGGGCTTCCTGCCGTCGGCGGCCTACCTGCTGGCGATCAAGGCGCCGGGCTGGATTCCGGCCGAGCAGATGGCCGCGCTGCTGACCCAGGTCGACGGCCACGGCCTGCCGGAACTGGCGGTGATCTTCGCACTGGGCAATGGTTTCATCATCACCGCGATGCTGTGGATCGCCACCGTGGCGGCGATGATCGACGGCCGCCTGCGCCGCGCCTGCGGCTTCCTGCTGGTGGCGGCCGTGCTGACCCTGTTCGGGCTGATCCACTCGGTGGACCCGCGCGGTGGCATCTACCTGCCGTGGGACCTGCAGGGCCTGGCCCGGGTGATCAGCTGGCAGTTCACCGGCGCCTATGTGGCGCTGGCCGTGCTGCTGGGCCTGCTGTCGCTGCAGAAGCAGCCGGTGAAGCCGCTGGCAGAGCGCGCCGGGCATTGACCGGTGATGCTGGGCGCGGCCCGGCGTTACCGTTGTTCATCCCCATCAGGCCGGGCCATGCCCGGCCTCATGCCGTGCCATCCAGCTCGGGGTAATGGCGGAAGATGCCCTGGGTGCTGAACGGCAGCCGGCGTTCGGAGGCCAGGTAGGCCGCGATGTTCGGCCGCTGCGCCACGCGCGCCTTCAGCGCGGCCAGCAACGGCAGGGAAGGCCACAGGGCCTGCATGCGCAGCGGGAACATGTAGTCCAGGCCGCTGAGCAGCTGGAACAGCGACAGGTCCACGTAGGAATGCGTGCGCAGCGGATGGCGGCCGCCGTTGGCGGCGAGCACCTGTTCGAAATAGCCCAGGAACTTCGGCAGGCGCTGGCCCCGGGTTTCAGTGGCCCGCGCCTTCGCTTCGCGCTTCTGGTCTTCGTAGTACTGCGAGGCGGCGATGGGATGGTGGGTGTCATGCACCTCGGCCACCAGGTCGGCGATGGTCAGTTGCAGCTGCAGTGCCTGCACCCGCCGTGACGCGGCCTGTGGCACCAGGTCCAGCGTGGGCCCGAGGAAATCGAGGATCGCCGCGACCTGCGCAACGACCTGCCGCCCGGCCTTGAGGAAGGGCGGGGCAAACGGCGCGCAGCCTTCGCCATCACCGGCCAGGAAGGCATCCATCACCGCATCGCCATGCACGCGGGCCATGTCGATGTAATCGGCAGCGGCATCTTCCAGTGCCAGACGCACGAACTCACCGCGGCCCTGGATGCCGGTCCAGTAGTACAGCGCGTACTGCATGGGGATTCTCCGGGAAGGCAGGCCCACAGCCTCGCGCGTGGCGTGCAAAGCACGCGTGAGCGTGTGGCCACGGCGCGCGGCCGGCAGGCGATCAACCGGCCGGCGCGGCGGGGCCGATGGTGAGGGTGTCCTGGCGGTTGAGCGTGTCGGCCAGCGCATAGCGGTAGCCCGTGGCCAGGATTTCCAGATAGCTGTCGTTGCCGGTCAGGATGAACAGCTGCAGGTCGCGCAGGCCGTGCGGATCATAGTGGGCGCGAAGGGCCGCCAGGCCCGGGTGTTCGAGCGCCCGGTACAGGCCGGAAAACGGGCAGTGACCGGTATCACGCCAGTGCTGGATCTCATCGGCAGGCGCCTGTTCCAGCTGGATATCGCCATGGTGCATCTCATGGAAACTGCCGCCCCGGCAGCGTGCCTCGTGCACGCCCTCGAACCACACCTGCAGCGCACGGTAGTGCAGGCCGGTGCGTGCCTCGTAGTCGGCCAGTGACTGGGCTTCCACATGCACCTGCGCGCTGAGGTCCTGTTCGCGGTAGAGCAGGCTCAGGTCGACAGTGCTGATGCGGAAGGGCACTGGCTCGGGGCGCAGCAGCATGCAGGCATTCCATTGCAGGGAAACAACATTGGGCCGCGCCCGCCACACGCTGTCAACGCACAACCCGAACGCCGCCCGAATGGGCGGGGAACCGTCCTGCCGTGGGCCGGTCACACAGGTTCATGCAGCAGAAAGACGAGGTACTGCGTCATGCAGAGTGGAAAAGCAGTATGGCCCTGGATCGTGGGCGTGGTGGTGATCGGCGGCGCAGGGGCGTGGTTGTTCCGCGATCAGTTCGCCCCAGGTGGTGCGGCACCGGCCACGGTGGAAGCCCCGTTGCCGGCCACCGCCGGGCCGCCGGCCGCAGCACCGCCTTCACCCGCCGCCGCCATCCAGCACCCGCTGGATACCGAGGCGGCCGCCGACCCGGCCCTGCCAGCGCTGGCCGACAGTGATGCGACGGCCTGGAATGCGCTGGCGTCGCTGTTCCCGGGCGAGGGCGTGCTGGCCCCGGTGATGCGTGAATTCCTGATCCAGCGGCTGGTCACCCACATCGACAACCTGGACAAGCCGAGCGTGCCGCCCACCGCGCTGGCGCTGCGGCCCCTGCCAGGCGAACTGCAGGTGGACGCGGGCGCGGACGGTACCCCGCAGCTGGCGCCGGCCAATGCCGCGCGCTACGCCCCCTATGTGAAGGCTTTCACGGCCGCCGACGCCGACGCGCTGGGCACGGCCTATCTGCGCTTCTACCCGTTGGTGCAGAAGGCCTATGCCAGCCTTGGCCGCCCTGACGCGTACTTCAACGACCGGCTGGTGCAGGTGATCGACCACCTGCTGGCCACGCCGGAACCGGCGCGGCCGCTGGCGGTGGAACGCGACGAGCGTGGCCGCTACCGCTTCGCCGATCCGGCGCTGCAGTCCCGTTCGGTGGGGCAGAAGGCCCTGCTGCGCCTGGACCTGCAGCAGGAGCGGGCGGTGAAGCAGCAGTTGCGGGCCCTGCGCGCCGTGGTGACACGCGGCTGACCCTGCCGCCCGGCTTGGGGGGCTTGCGCGGGATCAACGCGCCGCCCACACCGCCCGTTGCATGCTGGCCCCCGGCTGAAGGACGCCGGGGGCCAGTCGCAGCCACCCTTGAAACGGGGTGGGGCATCCGCATCTTTCCTGCATCGCCGGCGCGGGCCGGCCCTTGATGACCGATGAGGATTCGCAATGCGGATGGACAAGCTCACCTCGCGTTTCCAGCAGGCGCTGGCTGACGCGCAGTCGCTGGCCGTGGGCCGCGACCACAGCATCATCGAACCGGCTCACCTGTTCAGCGCGCTGCTGGACCAGCAGGGCGGCAGCACGCGCCCGTTGCTGGCCCAGGCCGGCGTGAACGTGCCGGTGCTGCGCGAGCGCCTGACCGAGGCGCTGGATGCACTGCCGAAGGTGTCCGGCCAGGCCGGCAGCGTGTCGATGGGCAATGACCTCGGGCGCCTGCTCAACCACACCGACAAGCTGGCCCAGCAGAACGGCGATGCCTTCATCGCCAGCGAGTGGTTCGTGCTGGCCGCGCTGGAAGACAGCGGCACGCTGGGCATGGCGCTGCGCGCCGCCGGCGCTGACAAGACCCGCCTGCAGGCCGCCATCGACAAGCTGCGCGGCGGCGAGAGCGTGCAGTCGGAAAACGCCGAAGAACAGCGGCAGGCGCTGGAGAAGTACACCATCGACCTGACCGCGCGCGCCGAGAGCGGCAAGCTCGACCCGGTGATCGGCCGCGATGAGGAGATCCGCCGCACCATCCAGGTGCTGCAGCGGCGCACCAAGAACAACCCGGTGCTGATCGGCGAACCGGGCGTGGGCAAGACCGCGATTGTCGAAGGCCTGGCCCAGCGCATCGTCAACGACGAAGTGCCCGAAGGCCTGCGCGGCAAGCGCGTGCTGTCGCTGGACATGGGCGCGCTGATCGCCGGGGCCAAGTTCCGTGGCGAGTTCGAGGAGCGCCTGAAGGGCGTGCTCAACGACCTGGCCAAGAGCGAAGGCCAGATCATCCTGTTCATCGATGAGCTGCATACCATGGTCGGTGCCGGCAAGGCCGACGGCGCGATGGATGCCGGCAACATGCTCAAGCCGGCGCTGGCACGCGGCGAGCTGCACTGCGTGGGCGCCACCACGCTGGATGAGTACCGCAAGTACATCGAGAAGGATGCTGCGCTGGAGCGTCGTTTCCAGAAGGTGATCGTGGGCGAGCCGACGGTGGAGGACACCATCGCGATCCTGCGTGGCCTGAAGGAAAAGTACGCGGTGCACCATGGCGTGGAGATCACCGATCCGGCCATCGTTGCCGCCGCCACGCTGTCCAACCGCTACATCACCGACCGCCAGCTGCCGGACAAGGCCATCGACCTGATGGACGAGGCGGCCTCGCGCCTGCGCATGGAAATCGACTCCAAGCCGGAAGAACTGGACCGCCTGGAACGCCGCGTGATCCAGCTGAAGATCCAGCGCGAGATGCTGAAGAAGGAGAAGGACGAGGCTTCGCGGCAGCGCCTGGCCGACCTGGAAGGCGATATCGACGGGCTGGAGCGCGAATTTTCCGACCTCAACGAGATCTGGAAATCGGAAAAGGCTGCGCTGCAGGGGGCCACGAAGATCAAGGAACAGATCGAGCAGGCCCGCCTGGAGCTGGAATCGGCGCAGCGCCGCCAGGATTTCGCGCGGATGAGCGAAATCCAGTACGGCCAGCTGCCGCAGCTGGAAAAGCAGTTGCTGGCCGCGCAGGAAGCGGAAAACAACGATTTCAAGCTGGTGCAGGACCGGGTGACCGACGAGGAGATCGCCGAGGTGGTCTCGCGCTGGACCGGTATTCCGGTCAACCGCATGCTGGAAGGTGAGCGTGACAAGCTGCTGCGCATGGAGCAGGTGCTGCATGAGCGCGTGGTCGGCCAGGAAGAGGCGATCAAGGTCGTATCCGATGCGGTGCGGCGTTCGCGCGCCGGGTTGTCCGACCCGAACCGCCCCAGCGGCTCGTTCCTGTTCCTGGGCCCGACCGGCGTGGGCAAGACCGAGTTGTGCAAGTCGCTGGCCGAGTTCCTGTTCGACAGTGCCGACGCCATGATCCGCATCGACATGAGCGAGTTCATGGAAAAGCACAGCGTGGCCCGCCTGATCGGTGCGCCCCCGGGCTACGTGGGCTACGAGGAAGGCGGTTACCTGACCGAGGCGGTGCGCCGCCGCCCGTACTCGCTGATCCTGCTGGACGAAGTGGAGAAGGCGCACACCGATGTGTTCAACATCCTGCTGCAGGTGCTCGACGATGGCCGCCTGACCGACGGCCAGGGCCGCACGGTGGACTTCCGCAATACCGTCATCGTGATGACCTCCAACCTGGGCTCGCACCAGATCCAGGACATGGGCAGCGATGACAGTCCGGAGGCCTACCTGCAGATGAAGGCGGCGGTGATGGGCGTGGTGCAGGCGCACTTCCGCCCGGAATTCATCAACCGGCTGGACGACATCGTGGTGTTCCATCCGCTGGACAAACCGCAGATCAAGCAGATCGCACGCATCCAGATGCGTGGCCTGGAAAAGCGCCTTGCCGAGCGCGGCCTGAAACTGCAGGTGTCCGATGCGGCCTTCGACCTGCTGGGCAACGTCGGCTTCGATCCGGTCTATGGCGCGCGGCCGCTGAAGCGCGCCATCCAGGCGCAGCTGGAGAATCCGCTGGCGCAGAAGATCCTGGCCGGTACTTTCAGCACGGGCGACACCATCGCGGTGGATGCCGCCGGTGGCCAGTTGGGGTTCCAGCGTGCCTGATGCAGCAGGGGCCGGGTGATGCCCGGCCCTGCTGCGGCCACGGCTCAGAAGCGCCGGTTGTAGCCGCTGATCGCGGTGAACTGGTTGGCCTTCTGCACGATCGGGCTGTCGGCGGCATCGCCCAGCAGGCGGGCCCCTTCCACGCTGATGAACCAGTCGCTGCGTGCGCCCAGTTCGCGGCGCCAGGTCAGGCCCAGGCCGGCACTGTGGAAGCCGGCTTTGGGGGTGAACGCACGGAAGCCCGAGCTGGCCGACTGCGCAGCCGTGACGCCATACCAGGTCTGCATGTAGCCCTTGTTGCCGTACTCGGCCGAGCCGGTGGCGCTGAGCTTGCCGCCGGCCAGTGCGAACAGCGGCACGTCCACGCCCAGTACGGCGTGGCCGGTGGCCAGGCCGTTGTCGCCACGATCGCTGTCGCGCGGGGTGTACTGCAGCCCTGCCGTCAGCACAGCCGTGCCAACCACATAGCTACCGGCCACACCGACCATGGCACGGCTGCGGATACGTCCCATGCCCCGCAGATGGTCGGAACCTTCCAGGAAGGCGTCCTTGTCGCGGCGGCTGTTGCTGGCCGACACATAGCCACGCAGGCTGGCGCGGCCGGCGACCGTCGTGCTCCAGCCGACCCCGCCGGTACCGAGAAACCAGCCCCCGGGAGATGTCGCCTCGAACGACAGCATCGGTACGGCCTGGTAGTCCTTGCTGCCGCTGTAGCGCGGCGCGACACCCCCGCCGACCGACAGCTGCTTGGTCCAACGGTCGCTGGCGCCGGTGTCGGCCGCCGTGCCGGTCAGTGGCAGGGCCAGCAGGCTCGAAAGCAGCAGGAAGGGAAGGGCGGGGCGACGGGTAGGGCTCATGGCGACTCTCTGCGAGGGAAGTGCGGCGCGACATCCGGTCGGCTGCTGGCTGGCAAGCCTGCCCGGATGGCGCACGCGGTTCCCACCGCAGGTGTAACCCGCCTGTAAAATTCTGTAACCGCCGGTGGGGCGTTCAGCCGCCAGTCGGAGGCCAGCGCAGTTCCAGCCGCGCGCCGCCGTATGGGCTGGCCGCGACCTGCAGGCCGCCGCCGTGGCGCAGCGCGATGCGGTGGACGATGGCCAGGCCCAGGCCGAAGCCGCCGGTATCGCGGCTGCGGCTTTCATCCAGCCGGGTGAACGGGCGCAGCACCGTGTCACGGTCGGCCTCGGGAATGCCCGGGCCATCATCGTCCACGCGCAGGCAGGCCTGTCCGCCATCCAGATACAGCGCCACGTCCACGCGATGGCGCGCATGGCGCAGCGCGTTGCCGACCAGGTTGTTCAGGGCCAGCTGCAGCAGGCGTGGGTTGCCGACCAGAGTGGTGGGCGCGGTTGGCGCGGCGCGCAGCTGCTTGCCCGTGCGCTCGGCATCACGCTGGGCATCGGCCAGGCTCTCGTGCAGCCACTGCGGCGCATCGAAGGGCTGCATCGGGGGCTCCTGGCCGGGTTGCTCCAGACGCTCATAGGCCAGCAGTTCGCTGACCAGCCGGTTCAGCTCATCCAGATCACCGCGCAGGCCTTCGGCCAGATGCGCGCGTCGCTGCGGGTCGTCGCTTTCCTGCATCAGGTCCAGACCGAAGGACAGGCGCGCGATGGGGGTGCGCAGTTCGTGGGAAAGCGCATGGGTCAGGTCGCGCTGGCGTTGCACCAGTTCGGCCACGCGTGCGGCCATGCGGTTGGAATGCTCGACGATGACCCGGATCTGCGAGCGCGGCGATACCTGTGCACGCGCGTGCAGTTCGCCGGCGCCGATACGGTCGGCATGGCCACGCAGGATTTCCAGGTCACGCCACAGCAGGCGTACCCACAGGAAAATGCAGGCCCCTACCAGCAGCAAGATGCCGGCATAGGCCAGCAGGGTCATGTGCAGGGCCAGCGAGACCTCGCCGGGCAGGCGCAGGCTTGCCCAGCGTCCCTGCGCATCGTCGATGGGCAGCAGGACATGCTCGAAATTATCGCGCACCACGAAGCGGTGCTTCTGCAGCGATGCCTGCTCGGCGGCATCCAGTGCCGGCGGCCCATCCAGCAGGGCCAGCGCAATGCCGTAATGCGGCTGCCACTGCTGCAGCAGCGCGCGCTGCGCCTCGGCACTGCGCCCGGACAGGCCGCTGCGCACGGCGTAGACCTGTCCGCGCACCTGCTCGGCGAACACGCTGTCCAGCACCGGCGCATAGACATGGTCCAGGATGACATTCAGGCTCAGGACCGAAACCACGAAGCAGGTGCCGGTAATCAGCCACAACCGCAGGAACAGGCGCAGCATGGCCTACCAAGCCACCGGGTTGAACTGGTAGCCGCGGCCCCAGATGGTCTTGATGCGGCGCGGCTCGCGCGCATCGTCGCCCAGCTTGCGGCGCAGCTTGCCGATGCTCACATCCACGCTGCGGTCCTGGCCGTCGAAGCCGATGCCGCGCACGGCGTGCAGGATCTGGTCGCGCGAGAGCACCTGGCCGGGCTGGCTGGCCAGCAGCCACAGGATCTCGAATTCGGTGGTGCCTACCTCCACCCGCTGGCCCTGCAGCTGCACCTCGCGCTGGTGGCGATCGATCAGCAGCTGGCCATGTTCCAGCCGCCCGCCGTCGTGACCACTGGCCACCGACTGGCGGCGCAGCAGCGCGCGCAGCCGTGCCAGCAGCAGGCGGGGCTCCACGGGCTTGAGTACGTAGTCGTCCGCGCCCGATTCCAGGCCCAGCACCTGGTCCACGTCATCCTCGCAGGCGGTGAGCATCAGGATGGGTACCTGGGAAAAGCCCCGGATCTGGCGGCAGACATCGATGCCGCCCAGCCCGGGCAGCATCAGGTCCAGCACCACCAGCTGCGGCGCATGTTGCCGGCAGGCATCGCCGGCCAGGTCGCCGCGTGCCACGTGCTGCACGGCAAAGCCATGTTCGCGCAGGTAATCGCCGATGAGTTCGGCCAGGCGCCGGTCGTCCTCCACCAGCAGCACCTGCGGTGTGGCCGCCGGCCGGGCAGGGGACAACCAAGGGGGAGTGTGCATGCGATGGCCTCCATGCCAATGGGCAGTGCGCCCTGGCGGCGCAGCCTAGCAACCGCTCCTGCCTGCTGCCTGAATGGGCGCCAACCTGATAACCAGACGGCGTGAGCAGATCACCAACCGCTCTCTGGCTGGACCGCCGGGCTGCCCTATGGTGGGTGCTTTCCAACCCATGGAGTGGCGTCGATGAGTGGTCCGCAGTGGCATCTGGAAACCCTGGCCGTACACGGTGGCTACCGCCCCGACCCCACCACGCGTGCGGTGGCGGTGCCGATCTACCAGACCGTGGCCTATGCCTTCGATGACACCCAGCACGGTGCGGACCTGTTCGACCTGAAGGTACAGGGCAACATCTACACGCGCATCATGAACCCCACCACCGATGTGCTGGAACAGCGCGTGGCGGCGCTGGAGGGCGGGATCGGCGCGCTGGCGCTGGCCTCCGGCCAGGCGGCCATCACCTATGCCCTGCAGACCATCGCCGAGGCCGGCGACAACATCGTCGCCTCCAGTGCCCTGTACGGCGGCACCTGGAACCTGCTGGCGCATACGCTGCCGCAGTACGGCATCCAGGCGCGCTTCGCCGATCCGGCCGACCCGGCCGCGTTCGCCACGCTGATCGATGGCCGCACCAAGGCGGTGTTCGTCGAATCGATCGGCAACCCGCGCGGCAACATCACCGATATCGCCGCGCTGGCCGATGTCGCGCATGCGGCGGGTGTGCCGCTGATCGTCGACAACACCGTGGCCACGCCCTACCTGCTGCGGCCGATCGAACACGGTGCGGACATCGTGGTGCATTCGCTGACCAAGTACCTGGGCGGCCATGGCACCAGCCTGGGCGGGGCCATCGTCGATGCCGGCCGTTTCGACTGGCGGGCGCAGGCGGCACGGTTCCCGCGCCTGAACCAACCCGATCCCAGTTACCACGGGGTGGTCTATACCGAAGCCCTGGGCCCGGCAGCCTACATCGGCCGCGCGCGGGTGGTGCCGCTGCGCAACACCGGCGCTGCGCTGTCGCCGTTCAATGCCTTCCTGATCCTGCAGGGCATTGAAACCCTGGCCCTGCGCATGGACCGCATCAACGCCAATGCACGGGCCGTGGCCGAGTTCCTGGCCGCGCACAGCAAGGTCGCCTGGGTGCGCTATGCCGGCCTGCCGGGCGACGACCAGCACGGGTTGGCGCAGCGCTACCTGGGCGGCCAGGGCTCGGGCGTGCTGACCTTCGGCCTGCCTGGCGGGCGCGAAGCAGGTGCCCGTTTCCTGGATGCCCTGCAGCTGTTCACCCGGCTGGTGAACCTGGGCGATGCCAAATCGCTGGCGACCCACCCGGCCTCCACCACGCACCGGCAGCTGAGCCCGGCGGAACTGCTGCAGGCCGGCGTCAGCGAAGATACCGTGCGCCTGTCGATCGGCATCGAGCACATCGATGACCTGCTGGCCGACCTGGGCCAGGCCCTGGCGCGGGCCTGAGGGCGGCCATCGCGCAGGATCGGTCACGCAGCGCGCTGGCCGGTGCGGCACCATCATGGCCGTCCACAGGAAGGAGACGGCCATGAAGCAGCTTGCCCGCCTGCGCCAGGCGCAGGGTATCGAGCGGGTCATCGAGCACCTGCAGGCGTGCCTGCGCGCGCAGCAGCCCCTGCCGGACGTGACCACCCTGGCCGGCATCGCCCATCAGTCGCCATTTCATTTCCAGCGCCTGTACCGCGCACTGACCGGCGAAAGCCCGGGCCAGACACTGGACCGCCTGCGCCTGCTCAGTGCCCTGCAGGTCCTGCAGCAGCCCTCGGCCAGTGTCACCGAGGCCGCCCTGGCCGCGGGCTATGGCAGCGCGCAGGCGCTGGCGCGGCGTTGCCGGCAGCGGGTGCAGGCGACACCCCGGCAGTTGCGCGACGACGTGGGGCTGCGTGAACAGTGGCAGCAGGCATTGGCCCGGCCGCCGGCCGACGTGCCGGGCACGGAAGCGACGCCGCTGCAGGTGCAGGTGCGCACGCTGGAGCCATTCGATGTCGTGCTGCTGCGGACCCGGGGCGCATTCGCCGATCTGGACGCCGGGTTTGGCCGGCTGTTCGCCTGGGCACAGGCAGGGGGCATGGACGAGGCGCTGCGGCACCTCGTGGGCATCGCTGTCGATGACCACCGTGATGTCCCGGGGCACCGTCACCGCTTCGACTGCGGCATGGGGTTCGCCGTGCCGTTGCCGGCACTGCCGGTCCCCCTCCGGCGGCAGGTGCTGGGGGCCGGCCGGCACGCCGTGGCGCACCACGTCGGGCCTTATGAACGGCTGCAGGCGCTGGGCGACGCATTGCTGCGCGACTGGTGGCCCGGCAGCGGCTACACGTTGGCGGAAGCCCCTCTGTACTTCCACTTCCACGACGACCCCGAGCAGGTGCCCGGGGATCAGCTGCGCGCGGACGTCTGCCTGCCGCTGGCCGGCTGATAGCGCGCGGCTGTTTGCTCATCGCCTCTGGCGATCACCACGGCCGCGCGATTGGAGTACGGTGGACGTGCCTCTCCAAGGCAGTGGCGAAAACAGATCCCCGGCCGATGCGGGTCGGCCGGGGATCACTTTTTTCGTGGCGGTGGTGCCGCCTCAGACCACCGGAATGCTGTGCTGGCCCAGGCCACGGTAGGGCGGGGTGGCCATCACCATTTCCGCCAGCGAGTAGGCCAGTTCGCGCTCGGCCATCACCGTACCGTCGGCACCGTGCTCAAGCAGGTGCTTCACCTCGGCGTCGCTGTGCGCGCGGGCCAGCAGGGTCAGGGTGGGGTTGATGGCGCGCAGCTTGGCCAGCGCTTCGCCGGCTTCCAGCGGCTGCGGGATGGCCAGCACGGCGATCTTGGCGCGTTCCGGGTGCGCCTCGGCCAGCACGCGATCGGCCGCCGCGCTGCCACGGATCGCGGCCAGGCCCTTGGCGTGCGCCTGCTCGACGTGTTCCTTGTTGTCATCGATCACCAGCACGGGCACGCCACGGTCGCGCAGCACCTGCGCCAGTTCGCTGCCGACGCGGCCGTAGCCGATCACGATGGCGTGGTCGTGCAGGTCGCGCGAGGGGCCGGTGGCCTCTTCGGGCTCCGGCGGCTGCGGCAGGTGCTCCTGCTTGGCCTGCCAGCGGTCGAGCAGGCCGAACACCACCGGGTTGAGCATGATCGATACCAGCGCACCGGCCAGCACCAGCGACTGGCCTTCCTTGGGCAGGATCTGCAGCGCCACGCCGAGGCCGGCGATGATGAAGGCGAATTCACCGATCTGCGCCAGGCTGGCCGAGATGGTCAGCGCGGTGCTGGTGGGGTGGCCGAAGGCGCGCACGATGAAGAACGCGGCGGCCGACTTGCCGAACATGATGATCAGCACCGTGGCCAGCACCTGCCAGGGGTGCTGGATGAGGATGTTCGGGTCGAACAGCATGCCCACCGAGACGAAGAACAGCACCGCGAACGCATCGCGCAGCGGCAGCGAATCATGCGCGGCCTTGTGGCTGAGTTCCGATTCGTTGAGCAGCATGCCGGCGAAGAATGCGCCCAGCGCGAAGGACACGCCGAACAGCATGGCCGAGCCGAACGCCACGCCCAGTGCGATGGCCAGCACGGACAGGGTGAACAGCTCGCGCGAACCGGTGCCGGCGATGCGTTCGAGGATCCAGGGAATGACCCGGCGGCCGACCACCAGCATCACCGCCACGAACAGGCCCAGCTGCACGAAGGTCCAGCCGATGCTGGCCAGCACGCTGCCCAGCGTGTGTGCTTCCTTGCCGGCATCGGGGCCGAACACGCCGGCCATGACCGGCATCATCACCAGGGCCAGCACGCAGGCCAGGTCCTCCACGATCAGCCAGCCCACCGCGATCTTGCCGCGCATGGTCTCCAGCAGGCGGCGTTCTTCCATCGCCCGCAGCAGCACCACGGTACTGGCCGTGGCCAGGGAGAAGCCGAACACCACGCCATGGATGGCCGGCCAGCCCATCAGCCAGGCCACGCCCCAGCCGAGCAGGGTCGCCACGGCGATCTGGCCGATGGCACCGGGGATGGCGATGGCCTTGACCGCCATCAGGTCCTTCAGCGAGAAATGCAGGCCGACGCCGAACATCAGCAGCATCACGCCCAGTTCGGCCAGCTGGTTGGCCAGCGCCTGGTCGGCTACGAAGCCGGGGGTGAACGGGCCGACGCAGATGCCAGCCACCAGGTACCCGACCAGAGGAGACAAGCGCAGCTTGTTGGCCAGCGCGCCCAGGATGAAGGCGAGCCCCAGGCCAACGGCCACGATGTTGATCAGGTCGGTGTCATGGTGCATCGGCACTCGCAGGAAAATCGGGGGATGGCCCGATTTTCACCGATGGCGCCAGATACAGCAAACCCGCAGGCCTGCTGCCGGGGCCTGCGGGTCTGCTCACGCATGTCTGCTCTCCCCCGCCTTCGGCGCGACCCTTCAACAGGAAGGGCGCGCCTCCAGACGCGGCGGGGGGCCGGCCAGCGGCCGGCACGCCTTACCAGGTGTACCTGATGCGGCCGTACACGTACGCGCCGTTGAAGCCGAACGGCGAGTAGTTGCTGTAGGGCAACATGCCCCAGGTGGAGTTCTGCAGGTCGGTGGTGCGGTCGGGGTATTCGTCCAGCAGGTTGTCCGCACCCACGGTCAGGGTCCAGTTGCTGCTCGGCTTGTAGCTCGCCGAGGCATCCAGCACCCACTTGTCGCCGTAGGTCTGGTCACGCAGCGGCGTGGCCGAGTTGCGCACGGTGAAGCTGCCGTAGCGGGTGGCGGCCAGGCCCAGTTCCCAGTGATCCGAGCGCCAGGTACCGCTGAGGATGGCCTTGTCGCGCGGGAAGCTGTCCTCGATGCGGCCGATCTCGTCGCGGCCGATCAGCGGCTGGGTGATGCCCAGCGGGCCGAACACTGCCGGCGATGCCGCGAACTTCTTCACTTCGGTGTCGTTGTAGCTGTAGGCCGCGGTCAGCTCCAGGCTGCTGGCCGCGAACGGCACGGTGTAGCTGGACACCACGTCCACGCCACGGGTGCGCGTGTCCAGGCCGTTGGTGAAGTAGGAGAACGCGGTGACCTGCGGCAGGCCCAGCCCGGTCAGCAGGGTGGCCGCGGCCGGCGTGGTGGTGATGTTGGAAGACAGCGCGATGCGGTCGTCGATGTCGATCTGGTAGGCATCGACGGTCACGTACAGGCGGTCCACCGGCTGCAGCACCAGGCCCAGGCTGTAGCTGGTGGCCGTTTCGGCCTTCAGCTTGGACGCTCCCAGGGCCTGGGCGGCGGCACTGGTGGTCGGGAAGGTGCCCCGGTCGAAGAACACGCCGTTGATGATCGTGCTGGTCACCGCCTGGTAGCCCTGCTGGGCCAGCGAGGGCGCGCGGAAGCCACTGGAGGCGGTGGCGCGCAGGGCGACCTTGTCGGTGAACGCATAGCGCGCCGACAGCTTGCCGGAGAACTTGTCGCCGAAGTCCGAGTAGTCCTCGTAGCGGCCGGTGATGCCGGCGGAGAACTTATCGGTCAGGTCGGCTTCCAGGCCAGCGTAGACGGCGTAGTTGTGGCGATCGGCATGCACTTCGTTGGTGGGGGTGAAGCCACCGAAGCCCTGCGCAGCGCTGCCGGTATAGGAATTGAGTTCACCCGGCAGCTGTTCCCACTTCTCCTTGCGGTACTCGCCACCGAAGGACAGCGTGACCGGGTAGGCCAGGCCCCAGTCCAGCGCCTTGGTGAAATCGGCGTTGAGGATGTCCTGGGTGTACTTGAGCGTGCCGTCATAGAACGAACGCGGGCTGGCGGTGCCCAGGCTGTAGTTGATGCTGTTGCGGGTGTGGAAGTCCAGGGTGTTCTCGCCGTGGTTGGCGCTGATGTCCCAGGTCCAGCCGCTGCCGGTGTCACCCTTCACGCCCAGCACCAGCGAACGGTCCTTGGAGTACTGGTTGATTTCCGGCACGAAGCCGTCCGGGTAGGTCTGCGCCAGCAGCGCGCCCTGGCCGCTGTGGGTGCGCGAGCGGTAGAACGCGAACGAGGTGATGTCGCGGTTGCTCAGCAGCGCGGTGGCGTAGCCGGTGACGTGGTCGGTGAAGTTGAAGCTGGCATTGGCCGAGGCGGCGGTGGCGTCCACCTTGGGGTCGCCGACCACGAAGGTGGTCTGGCCGATGCTGGGGAAATTGCCGGTGTTGGGGGTGGTGCCCTGGTAGGGGCCGGCGCGGTTGCTCTCATCCTGCTGGCTGATCTGCCCGGCCAGGTGCACGCTGCCGCGGCCACCGGCGAAACTGACGCCGGTATCGCCGGACAGCTGGTACTTCTTGCCGTCGCCTTCGGTGTACTGGCCGTAATCGACCGCCAGGCTGCCGCCGGCACCGCTGCCCTTGAGCACGATGTTGACCACGCCGGCGATCGCATCGGAGCCGTACTGGGCCGAGGCACCGTCACGCAGCACTTCCACCCGTTCGATCGCGGCGATCGGAATGGCGTTGATGTCCACCGCCGAGGAGCCGCGGCCGATGCTGCCGTTGACGTTGATCAGTGCCGAGGTGTGGCGGCGCTTGCCGTTGACCAGCACCAGCACCTGGTCGGGGGAGAGGCCGCGCAGCTGGGCCGGGCGCACGCCGCTGGTGCCGTCGGTCAGGGCCGGGCGCGGGAAGTTCAGCGAGGGCAGCGCGCGCGACAGCGCGGTGGCCAGTTCGGAGGTGCCGGTGGACTGCAGCACTTCCGGGGTGATGATGTCGATGGGGGACTGCGACTGGGCCACGGTGCGGTCGGCCACGCGGGTACCGGTGACGATCACCGTGTCCAGGGTGTTGGCCGTGGGCGTGGACTGGGCGCTGGCGATCCAGGGGGAACCACCGAGTGCGACAGCGACGGCGGCGGCGATCAGGCTGGTCTTGCGGGTCATCGGGGTGCGGCTCCGGTTGGAGAGGGCGGGCACCGGAATCGACATCACGACGGTTGGGCGGACGGCGGTTGTTGCGGTGCGCAATTCAGGAATTAACGGGAATTTCAGGTGGCTGTCAAATGCCGGTAACAGCAAAAAACGTTGCAGCAGCAACCATTTAGCGCTGGCCGGCAGCGGCGGCGTGGGGACCCGGGAGGACGCGGTGCTGGACGTGGGAGAGAGAGAGCGGCCACCACCGCGTGTCCCGGGGCGCGTCAAGTATTCGTTAACGCTAGAATTGCGTCGCAGGAACAGTGCTCACCAGCACATTCCATCCGGTTATATGGACACCTTCCCCCATGATTTCGCTTCGTAATTTCGCCTTGCGCCGCGGCGAGCGGCTGCTGTTGTCCAACGTCGACCTGACCCTGCATGCCGGCTACCGGGTGGGTGTGGTCGGCCGCAACGGGGCGGGCAAGTCCAGCCTGTTCGCTGCGGTGAAGGGCGAACTGGAGGCCGACAAGGGCGATGTGGACCTGCCCGGCAAGGTGCGCATCGCCAGCGTCGCGCAGGAAACCCCCTCGCTGCCGGACCCGGCCCTGAGCTTCGTGCTGGGCGGTGATACCGAGGTGGCCGCCGTGCTGGCCGAAGAAGCCGCCGCCACTGCCCGGGAAGACTGGGAGGCCGTGGCCAACGCGCACACCCGGATGGCCGAGATGGGCGCCTACGACGCCGAGGCCCGTGCCGGCAAGCTGCTGCACGGCCTGGGCTTCCCGGCCGAGACCCATGCGCGCGCGGTGTCCTCGTTCTCCGGCGGCTGGCGCGTGCGCCTGAACCTGGCGCGCGCGCTGATGATGCCCAGCGACCTGCTGCTGCTGGACGAACCGACCAACCACCTCGACCTGGACGCGGTGTACTGGCTGGAACAGTGGCTGCTGAAGTACCCGGGCACGCTGCTGCTGATCTCGCATGACCGCGAGTTCCTGGACAACGTGGCCACCCACACCCTGCACCTGCACGGTGGCGGGGCCAAGCTGTACACCGGCGGCTATACCGATTTCGAGCGCCAGCGCGCCGAGCAGCTGCGCCAGCAGCAGATCGCCCATGACAAGGAGCAGGCCGAGCGCGCCCACCTGCAGAGCTTCATCGACCGCTTCAAGGCCAAGGCCTCCAAGGCCGCGCAGGCGCAGAGCCGCATGAAGCGCCTGGAAAAGCTGGCCGGCACCGAAGCGGTGCGCGCCGAGCGCGAGTTCCGCATCGAGCTGTCACCGCCGGCCAAGCTGCCGTTCTCGCTGATCCGCCTGAACCACGTCGAGGCCGGTTATGGCAGCGATTCGGTCATCCTGCACAACGTGGGCTTCGGCCTGGAGGCGGGCCAGCGCATCGGCCTGCTGGGCCCCAACGGCGCCGGCAAGACCACCCTGGTCAAGACCCTGGTCGGCGAACTGAAGCCGATCGCCGGTGAGCGCATGGCCCACCCGGACCTGCGCATCGGCTACTTCGCCCAGCACACGGTGGAGTCGCTGCACGAAGGCCAGTCGCCGATGGATCACTTCCGCGAGATCGACAAGGACGCGACCAACCAGTCGTTCCGCGATTTCCTCGGCAAGTGGAATTTCCCGGGCGACCGCGCTTTCGAACCGGTCGATGGCTTCTCCGGTGGCGAGCGTGCGCGCCTGGCGCTGGCGCTGATCGCCTGGCAGCAGCCCAACGTGCTGCTGCTGGACGAACCGACCAACCACCTGGACCTGGAAATGCGTGAAGCGCTGGCCGAAGCGCTGAGCGATTTCGATGGCGCCATCGTGATGGTCTCGCATGACCGCCACCTGATCGGCCTGGTCTGCGATACCTTCTGGCGCGTGGCCGATGGCGTGGTCGAGCCGTTCGACGGCGACCTCGATGCGTATGCGGCCTGGCTGCGCACGCGCCCGCAGGCGCAGGGCACCAAGGCGCGCATGGAGCAGGCGGTCGAGCCGGTGCAGGTCAAGACCGCGCCGGTCGCGCAGGTCGTGCAGAAGAAGCCGGTGAACCCGCACAAGCTGGCAGCCGCCGAAGCCAAGGTGGCCGAACTGGAAGCGAAGGTGGCCGACCTGGACCGCCAGCTGGCCGAACCGGCCAACTACGCCGATGCCACCCGCATGGCCGTGCTGGGCCGCGACCGCGAAACCACCGCGGCGCAGCTGGAAAAGGCCGAAGCGGCGTGGATGGAGCTGATGGAATCCTGATGCCCGCAGCAGCGCCGGGCCATGCCCGGCGGCGTTACCCGCCCTGGGCCTGCAGCCACGCGCGGAAGCGCCTGGCCGGTTCGCCTTCGGCGCGCGAGCGCAGTCGCGTGAGCCAGTAGCGGCCCAGGTCCAGGGTGACGGCGAAGGGCTGCAGCAGCCGGCCCTCTGCCAGTTCCTGCTCGAACATGCACAGCGGCAGCAGGGCCACGCCGCTGCCGCCGGCCGCCGCTGCAGCCAGGGTCAGCGAAGAGTCGAACACCGGACCGCGTGCCTCGATGTCATCGCTGCCCGCCGCCTGCAGCCAGCGCGGCCATTCATCGCTGCGGTACGAGCGCAGCAGCGGTACCGCGCCCAGGTCGCGCGGCGCGCGCAGCCGGCGCGCCAGTGCCGGTGCGCACAGCGGTGTGAACGGTGCATCCAGCACCGGCGTGCACACCTGGCCCTGCCAATCGCCCTCACCGAAACGGATCGCCAGGTCCAGGCCTTCGCCGGCCAGATCGATGCGGTTGTTGTGCGTCTGCATGCGCAGTTCGATATCCGGGTGCGCCGCCTCGAACGCCGGCAGGCGCGGCAGCAGCCAGCCAGTGGCGAAGGTGCCGACCACGCCGACGGTCAGCACTTCGCGCACGCCGCCGCCGGTATAGCGCGCCACGCTGGCGGCGATGCGGTCGAACGATTCATGCAGCACCGGGTACAGCGCCGCCCCTTCATCGGTCAGCGCCACGCCGCGTGGCAGGCGATGGAACAGGCGCACCCCCAGCCGGTCCTCCAGGCCACGGATCTGGTGGCTCAGCGCGGCCTGGCTCACGCACAGCTCAAGGGCGGCACGGGTGAAGTTCTGGTGGCGGGCGGCGGCTTCGAAGGCACGCAGCGCGTTCAGGGGCAGGGCAGGGCGGAGCATGGCCAGGGGTGAGCAGGAGTGATGGCCGATGCTAACCGGGGCCATGCCCAGGGGTAAATCCGCCGTGGATTCCATGCAAGCCATGAGAATGATTCATGGCTGGCCTTGAATATTCGCGCTGGTGAAGGCCCGCCGGGCTTCCAATAATCAGTGCCAGCCCGGGCCGCGCAGTGGCCCTTCCAGGAGGATTCCCATGCTTGCCCGTCGTCGATTCCTGCAGTTCAGTGGTGCCACGCTGGCCTCGGCCCTGGCCGCGCCGCTGCTTGCCCGTGCCGCCACTCCGGCCGCCACGGCCACCGATGCGGCCGTGCGCGCGGCGATCGGCCAGGCCGCCGATTTCGCTGCGCTGGAAAAGGCCAGCGGCGGCCGGCTGGGCGTGAGCGTGCTGGATACCGGCAGCGGCCGCCGCATCGCCGGGCATCGGCAGGACGAGCGCTTCCCGATGTGCAGCACCTTCAAGTCGATGCTGGTCGCCCATGTGCTCAGCCTGGCCGATGCCGGGCGCCTGTCGCTGGATACGCGCCTGCCGATCACCGACAAGGACCTGCTGTCATGGGCACCGGTGGCGCGCCGTCATGTCGGCAAGGACCTGAGCGTGCGCGACCTGTGCCAGGGCACGATGATCACCAGCGACAACACCGCCGCCAACCTGCTGCTGCGGCTCAGTGGCGGCCCGTCGGCACTGACGGCGTTCCTGCGCGCGCAGGGTGACAGCGTGACCCGCAACGATCGCTACGAGCCTGAAATGAACCAGTTCGCTGCAGGCGATCCGCGCGACACCACCAGCCCGGCGGCGATGGCCGCCAGCCTGGCACGGTTCGCGCTTGGCGATGGCCTGTCCAAGGCCGCGCGCCTGCAGTACGCCGACTGGCTGATCGACAACCAGACCGGCGACACCTGCCTGCGTGCCGGGCTGGGCAAGCGCTGGCGGGTGGGCGACAAGACCGGCAGCAATGGCGAGGACACCCGCAATGACATCGCCGTGCTGTGGCCGCGTGCCGGTGGCACCCCGTGGGTCATCACGGCCTACCTGCAGGGCGCGAAGGTGGACGACGCCCAGCGCGATGCGGTGATCGCACGGGTCGGCGTCCTGGCCGACGCCCTGATCGGCTGACAGCTACCGGCATCCCTTGGCCCCGCCCACGGGGCCATTCGCCTGATTCCTGCCAATGCGGCCAATCCTGGAGATCCACGCCATGCGTGGATGCCGTCCGCGCGCTACCGGCCTCCCGCATCCTGCGCGGTGGCCTCCTCCACCGCGGCGAGGAAATCCCGCCCCCAGCGGTCCACGTCGTAATACTCCACGATGCCCTGCAGCTGGCGCAGGCGCGCGCTGGCTTCTTCTTCCGGCATCGACAGGGCCTGCAGCAGACCAGCGGCCAGATCGGCCGGATCATGCGGGTTGGTCAGCACCGCCCCCTTCAGTTCGGCGGCCGCGCCGGCGAACTCACTCAGCACCAGCACGCCGGGCGTGCCCTCGATGCCCTGGGTGGCCACGAACTCCTTGGCCACCAGGTTCAGGCCATCACGCAGCGGGGTGATCCACATCACCTGCGCGGCGGCGTAGTGGGCCACCACCTGTTCGAACGGCAGCGCCTGGGCGAAGAAGCGCACCGGTGTCCAGTCCAGCCGCGAGAAGCGCCCGTTGATGCGCCCCACCGCCTGTTCGATCTGCGTCTGCAGGGTGCGGTAGACGGTCATCTCGCGCGCGGCCGGCACGCACACCATCAGCAGGGTGACCTTGCCGCAGTGCGCCGGGTGCGTCTCCAGCACGCGCTCGAACGCTTCCAGCTTGGCCAGCGTGCCCTTGGTGTAGTCCAGCCGTTCCACCGACAGCACCAGCCGCCGCGTGCCGATCTCGCGGCGCAGCTTGAACAGGTCGTTGCGCACATCGCTGCGCGCCAGCGTGCTGCGGATGCGGCGCAGATCGGTGCCGACCGGGTGCGCGCCCAGTGCCACGTCGCGCTCGCCGATGCGCAGGCGGGTGGTCATGGTGTCCAGGCCCACCGCGCAGCCATAGGTCAGGAAGCGCGGCGCGCAGCTTTCCCAGGCCAGCCGCTCGGCGGGCATCGCCCCGCGCACCACGTCCACGAAGTTTTCCACCTGGCGGGGAATGTGGAAGCCGATGTAATCGCAGCACAGCAGGCTGCCGATGATCTCGCGCCGCCATGGCACCACGTTGAACACATCGGCCGAGGGGAAGTAGGTGTGGTGGAAGAAGGCGATCTTCAGGTCCGGGCGCAGTTCGCGCAGTGCGGCCGGCACCATCCACAGGTTGTAGTCGTGGATCCACACGGTGGCACCGTGTGCGGCTTCCTCGGCCACGGCCTCGGCGAAGCGGCGGTTGACCTTCAGGAACACCTGCCAGTCGTCCTCGCGGAAGCGCGCACGTTCCCAGAACACGTGCAGCATCGGCCAGAACGCTTCCTTGGAAAAACGCTTGTAGAAGATGTCCACGTCCTGCCGGCTGAGCGGTACGCGGGTGGCGCGCAGGGTGGGGTAGCGTTCGCGATCGACCTCCACGTGGCGCTGGAACGGCCGGTGTTTGGGATCGTCGATGCCCCAGGCCACCCAGCTGCCGCGCTGCCCGCTTTCAAAGAAGCTCAGCAGCGAGGGAATGATGCCGTTCGGTGAGCGCGGCGGGCGTTGCACCAGCCGGCCATCCTCGATGGCTTCATCGAAGGGCAGGCGGTGATAGACCATCACCAGGTCGGCGCCTTCGGCCGGTGTCGCAGGCACCTGCAGCAGCAGGGGATCGTCGGCCGCCAGCAGGCCGAAGTGCGCGATCGCCTGCAGGATGCCGCCGCAACCGGGGGCGCTGGCGTGCCAGGTACGTGCCAGGCGGCGCGTGGCCTCCACCAGCGCCGGCTCGGAATCGCCCACGCAGACACCACGGAAGCCGGCCACGTACATCGACAGGTCGTTGAGGGTGTCACCGGCCACCAGGATGCGTTCGCGCGGCAGGTCCAGCAGGCGTGCCAGTGCCGCCAGCGTGCGGCCCTTGTCGGTATCCGGCGGCAGGATGTCCAGGTAGCGGTCGGCCGAATACAGCACATCGCAGCCCAGCGCGCGCGCGGTGCGCTCGATGCCCTCACGCAGCGGCGCCAGCGTGGCCGGGTCGCAGAAATAGGAACAGCGGCGCTCCTGCGGCACGTCCTGGCGCTGCAGCGCGGTGAAGCCACGCATCGCCTCGGCCACCACCTGCTCGCCGGGCCAGTGGGCATCGATCATCGACTGCAGGGGTTGCAGCGGCTGCAGGGTGCGGCCATCGACCACGGTGGCGCCGACGTCGCAGACGATGTAGTCCGGGCGGGGAATGGCCGGGTCGGCCAGCAGCGGCATGACCGCTTCCAGGCCGCGGCCGGTGATGAAGACCAGACAGATGCCGGGATGCTGGTCGATCAGCCGGTACAGGCGATGGCGCTGTGGCGCGGTACCGGCGAGGAAGGTGCCATCCAGGTCGGTGGCCAGGACCAGCTGCGGGGTGGCAGCGGTTGCATCGGAAAGAACGGGGTTCGGGATCAGGGGAGGGGACTGGACAGTCAATGCACATCCTTCGGGGTGGGAATGGGGGTGTCGCCCGGTTCGGTGGCCGGGTCGGGAATCAGTTCCAGCGCGGCCGGCGTGGTGCGCAGCATCGGCCGGAACGTGGCCGGGTGCGTGCGCAGACGGGTGTGGCGCAGCAGGCGCAGGGCGGTGAACACGGCGAGCATCAACAGCACCGTGGTGAAGTACAGCGGCAGCGCCGGCGCACCGAAGCGCTGCATCAGCGCGCCGGCCACGGCCGGGCCGATGGCCGCACCGACGCCATGCACCAGCAGCAGGCTGCTGCAGCCGGACAGCAGGTCCCGGGTGGGCAGGTAATCGAGCATGTGCGCCACGGCGAACGGGTACAGCGCGAACACCAGCCCGCCGTAGCAGAACACCAGCAGGAACATCACGTGCAGTTGCTGCGTCAACGGTGGCACCGCAGCCAGTGCGGCGACGGCGGCAGCCAGCACGCTCAGCACGAGCAGGCCCAGCCGCCGGTCATGGCCATCGCTGATGCGGCCCAGCGGCCATTGCAGCAGCGCACCGCCGGCGATGGCGGTCAGCATGAACAGCGGCACGCCCGCATCGCGCAGGCCGATCTGTTCGGCGTAGACCGGCAGCAGGCCCCAGAACGCGCCCATTGCCAGCCCGGACAGGCCGGCGGCCAGGGTGGCAACCGGTGCCAGCGCATACAACCGTCCCAGCGTCAGCCGCGGTACGCGCGGCACCTCCGGCTGCTGCAGGCGGGTCGCGGTGACCGGCAACATCGCTGCACAGACCAGCAGCGCGGTCAGGGTGAACATCGTGGCCGCACCGGCATCACCGGCCAGCAGCACCACCTGGCCCAGCGCCAGCGCCGACAGGTTGACCATCATGTACAGCGAGAACACGCGGCTGCGCCGACCAGCATCCGGTTCGGCGTTGAGCCAGCTCTCGATCACCGTGTACAGGCCCACCAGCGCGATGCCGGTCAGCACGCGCAGCAGCACCCAGCCGAGCGGATCGATCCACAGCGGGTGCAGCAGCACGGCCATGGTGGCCAGGGCGGCATGGAAGGCAAATGCACGGCTGTGGCCGATGCGGCGGATCAGCGGGGGGGCGGTGAAGGTGCCGATGAAATAGCCGGCGAAGTAGCCGGACATGATCCAGCCCAGCGTGCCGGCACTGAAGCCTTCCTGCCCGCCGCGCACGGCCAGCAGCGTACCCAGCAGCCCGCTGCCGGTCAGCAGCAGGGCAACGCCAAGCAGCAATGCAGTCAGCCGCCACATGCGTGCGACCTTCGTGGGGAAGGTTGGACAAACACGTGTCCCACCCTAACACATCGTCGTGATTGCCTCGTTTACCGGTGCGCGCGCTTGCTGGCAGCAGCGCACGCGCGCATCCTGCGCGCGTCCCCCACATGGAAGTTCCCGATGAGCCATGAACTGGTCTATCTGGCGCTGATCTTCGCGCTGCTGGTCATCCCGCGTGCGCTGCAGCGTTTCAGCCTGCCGGCGCCGCTGACCTGCCTGGCCTTCGGCATCATCGCCATGCTGTGGCTGGGCGAGCGCGCGCACGATGCGGTGATCGGGCTGCTGGCCACGCTCGGCATTTCCTCGCTGTTCCTGTTCGCCGGCCTGGAAGTGGACCTGGCAGCCCTGCGTCGCGGGCTGTGGCCGCTGCTGGCGCACCTGGTCATCCGTACCGCCACCCTGTTCGGCGTGGGCTGGCTGGCCTGGCATTACGCTGGGCTGCAGTGGCAGGCGGCGGGGCTGCTGGCGCTGGCACTGCTCACGCCGTCCACCGGGTTCATCATGGATTCGCTGTCGCGGCTGGGCCTGAGCGAGGATGAGCGCTTCTGGGTGACCAGCAAGGCCATCGCCGGTGAACTGCTGGCGCTGGCGGCCCTGTTCGTGGTGCTGCAGGCGGGTGACCCGCTGCACATGGCGCTGTCGAGCGGGGCGCTGCTGGCGATGCTGGTCGGCCTGCCGCTGCTGTTCATCGCACTGGGGCGCTGGGTGGCGCCGCACGCGCCGGGCTCGGAATTCTCGCTGCTGGTGATGGTCGGCATGGTCGCGGCGTACATCACCTACACGCTGGGCGTGTACTACCTGGTCGGTGCATTCATCGCCGGGCTGGTCGCGCGCCTGCTGCACCAGCGCATGCCGCTGCTGGCCTCGCATGACAACCTGCATGCGCTGCGCCTGTTCGCGTCGTTCTTCGTGCCGTTCTACTTCTTCAACGCCGGCACCAAGGTGCCCAGCCAGGCGCTGAGCTGGGAAGCGCTCGGCCTGGGCATCCTCATCACGCTGGTGGTGCTGCCGCTGCGCATCGCTGTGGTCTGGCTGCAGCGCCGGGTGATGTTCGGCGAAAGCTTCCGCAGCAGCCTGCGCGTATCGCTGGCGCTGGCCCCCACGCTGATCTTCACCCTGGTGCTGGCCGCGATCATGCGCGACCGTTTCCAGATTCCCGACGTGCTGTTCGGCGCGCTGCTGCTGTACGCGGCGCTGACCACGCTGCTGCCCTCGCTGGTGTTCCGCACGCCGTTCGATGTCGACCCGGTGGAGCAGGAGGTGGCGGCGCAGGAAGATCCCGCCGCCGCCACCGCGCCCGATGCCGTTGCCGGGCCGGTGCCGCCCACGGCGGCGCCCTGAACGCGGGGGCGGGTTTGCGCCCCATGGCCCCGGCCGTTAGGGTGGGGGCATGAAAGCGTTCGTGATCGTTCCTGCCCTGGTGCTGGCGCTGGCCGGCTGCAACCGCCCTGCCGACGGCGTGGCCCACGATGTGGCCACGGCGCCGGCCGACGCCTTCCTGGCCGCCATCGCCGCCCACTGTGGCAAGGCCTATGAAGGCAGGATCATCGAGGACACCCCGGCGCCGACCGGCAAGGATCCTTTCGCCGGGCAGCGGCTGGTGATGCACGTGCGCGGCTGCGAGGACCCGGCGCACCAGCTGAAGATTCCGTTCCATGTCGGCGATGACCATTCGCGTACCTGGGTACTCACCCGTACCCCGCACGGGCTGAAGCTCAAGCACGACCACCGCCATGCCGACGGCAGCCCCGATGCGATCACCCTGTACGGCGGGGACAGCACCCCGCCCGGTACCGCGCAGCGGCAGCAGTTTCCGGCCGATGCCGATTCGGTGGCGATGTTCCGCCGTGCCGACATGCTGGCCTCCACCCACAATACCTGGGCGATGGAGATCGAGCCGGACGAGCGCTTCGTCTATGAACTGACCCGGCCGGGCGGGCGCCGCTTCCGCGTGGCCTTCGACCTGGCCCATCCGGTGGCCCTGCCGCCGCCGCCCTGGTAGATCCACGCCATGCGTGGATAACGACGCCTACCGCGTCCCGAACCGCGCCCGGCAACCGCTGTTCACCCAGATCCGGCCACCGTTGTAGCCCCAGCTGCGCCCTTCCACGCAGGCGCTGCTGGACAGCTGCTGCTGCAGCACCGGGCGACCCTGGCGGGCGTCCCAGTCGCAGCTCTGCTGGCGGTTGCCGTTGCTCGAACAGGTGACGGTGTAGTTGGGATCGCCCCGGCCACCGCCCCAGCCCCCACCGCCGCCCCAGCCGCCGCGGGCCTCGGCGAACTCCGCCCGGCACCCGCGGTCCACCCAGAGGCTGCCGTTGCGCACCCCCCAGTTCTGCCCTTCGACGCACCGGGTATCGGACAGCTGGCGCACCAGCCGGGCATTGCGCCAGCCCACCGGGCACAGCTGCTGCCGGTTGCTCTGGCTTTCGCAGCGCACGGTGCGGTCCTGCCCGGGGTTGCCCCCCCAGCCACCGCCGCCGCCCCAGCCACCGGCCTCGACGAACTCGGCACGGCAGCCGCTGTTGACCCACAGGCTGCCGTTGCGGGTGCCCCAGGTCCGTCCTTCCTCGCAGGGGGAGCCGGACAGCTGGCGGACCAGGCGGGCGTTGCGCCAGCCGGTGCTGCAGACCCGTTCACGGTTGTTCTGGCTTTCGCAGCGGACCACGCCGCTGCCGCGGTCCTGGGCGGCGGCCGGTGGGGCGGGCCAGGCCAGCCAGGCAAGGGCAATGGCCACGCAGGCCAGGTTCCAGCGGTTCATGGCGGCACCCCCGATACGGTCGATGGTGCGCGGACTATAGGGATGGCGCGGGTAAAGCCGGCGTGACCGCGCCCGGGGGCGGGGGGATTTGCCCCGGCCGGGGCGTCGGCCGCAGAATACGAGGCTTTCCGGCGCCACCTGGCGCTGGCGTACTCCAGCGGAGCTTCCCCCATGCGTACCCACTTCTGCGGCCTGGTCGACGAGACCCTGATTGGCCAGACTGTCACTCTCGCCGGCTGGACCGACGTGTCCCGCAACCAGGGCGGCGTCTGCTTCATCGATCTGCGCGATCATGAGGGCATCGTGCAGGTGACGGTGGAGGTGGACAACGCGCAGGTGTTCGCCGTGGCCGCAAGCCTGGGCTACGAGGACGTGCTGCAGGTGGAAGGCGTGGTGCGTGCCCGCCATGCGCCCAACGAGAAGATCCGCACCGGCAAGGTGGAGGTGATCGCCACCGCCATCACCGTGCTGAACAAGGCCGAGCCGCTGCCGTTCCACGCCCACGAGAACCCGGGCGAGGAAACCCGCCTCAAGTACCGCTACCTGGACCTGCGCCGCCCGGAAATGCAGCGCATGCAGCGCACCCGCATCAAGCTGGTGCAGGCGCTGCGCCGCCACCTCGATGGCCAGGGCTTCCAGGACATCGAGACCCCGATCCTGACCAAGGCCACCCCGGAAGGTGCGCGTGACTTCCTGGTGCCGGCGCGCATGCACCCGGGCGAGTTCTACGCCCTGCCGCAGAGCCCGCAGCTGTTCAAGCAGATCCTGATGGTGGCCGGCTTCGACCGCTACTACCAGATCGCCCGCTGCTTCCGCGACGAAGCCCTGCGTGCCGACCGCCAGCTGGAGTTCACCCAGCTGGACATGGAATTCGCCTTCGTGCGCGAGCGCGACGTGCAGGACTTCGTCGAAGGCATGATCCGCGCCATCTTCAAGGAAGTGGTCGACGTCGAGCTGGACGCCAGCTTCCCGCGCATGACCTGGGCCGAGGCCATGCGCCGCTACGGCTCGGACAAGCCGGACCTGCGCATCGCGCTGGAACTGGTGGACGTGGCCGAACTGGTCAAGGACAGTGAATTCCCGGTGTTCACCGGCCCGGCCAACGATGCCGACGGCCGCGTGGCCGCGCTGCGCATTCCCGGCGGTGCCGTGCTCAGCCGCAAGCAGATCGACGAATACGCCGCCCACGCCGCCAAGTACGGTGCCAAGGGCCTGGCCTACATCAAGATCGCCGACAACGGCGAAGTCAGCTCGCCGATCCAGAAGTTCTTCAGCGAGCAGGCGTTCGCCGCGCTGGTGGCCCATGTCGGCGCCGGCAACGGCGACATCGTGTTCTTCGGCGCCGGTGGCTACAACAAGGTGTCCGACTTCATGGGCGCCCTGCGCCTGAAGGCCGGCAAGGACTTCAACCTGGTTGCCGACGGCTGGCGCCCGCTGTGGGTCACCGATTTCCCGATGTTCGAGTTCGACGACGAAGCCCAGCGCTACGTCGCCCTGCATCACCCCTTCACCGCGCCGGCGGTGGACGACATCGCCGATCTGCGCGCCAACGCGAAGACCGCCGTCTCGCGCGGCTATGACATGGTGCTCAACGGCAATGAGATCGGCGGCGGTTCGATCCGTATCCACCGCCCGGACATGCAGAGCGCGGTGTTCGAACTGCTGGGCATCGGTGCCGAAGAGGCCGAGGCCAAGTTCGGCTTCCTGCTCGACGCGCTGCGCTACGGCGCGCCGCCGCACGGTGGCATCGCCTTCGGCATCGACCGCATCGCCGCGCTGATGGCCGGCACCGAGTCGATCCGCGATGTCATTCCGTTCCCGAAGACCACCGGTGCGCAGTGCCTGATGACCGGCGCCCCGTCGCCGATCCCGGACGAGCAGCTGGCCGAAGTGCACGTCCAGGTGCGTCCGCAGAAGGCCTGACGCCGACCGTCCTACCCGTATCACGACCGACCAGGAGATCCATGCAATGACCGAGTTCGCGTTTTCGCTTGAGTGGGAAAAGCTGGGCAATGAAGGTTCCGATGCCGCCCTGGTGACCGAGCGCGCGCGCGTGTTCGGCGGCTGGCTGGTGCGGGTCGGTACGTCGCCGGCGGCCATGGCCCTGACCTTCGTCGCCGACGGCGAAGGCCGCTGGGATGGCGAGGACTTCGGTGTCGAGGACTACGAGGACGACGAAGAAGAGTACGACGAGGACGACGAGGAAGAAGAAGGCGAGGACGAGGAGGAGTACGAAGAGGAGGATGAGGAAGAAGCCGAGGACGCCCCGCGGGCCTGAGCCTGCGGCGTACGCGCTTCCCGCATCCCATGTATTCCATCCGCCGGGCCACCGTGGAGGACGCGCCGACCCTGTCGGCGCTGGCCGCACGCACCTTCACCGAAACCTTCGGCCATCTCTATCCGGCCCAGGACCTGCAGGCCTTCCTTGCCGAGGCCTACGCCGTGCCGCGGCAGGAAATCATCCTGCAGCACCCGGACTATGCGGTGTGGCTGCTGGAGCGTGATGGCCAGGCCATCGGGCATGCGGCGGCGGGCCCGTGCGGCCTGCCGCATGCCGGGGTCCAGCCTGGCGATGGCGAGATCAAGCGCCTGTACCTGGTCAAGGATGAGCAGAGCTGCGGCTGGGGCAGCCGCCTGCTGGAAACCGCGCTGGCCTGGCTGGAACGCGACGGCCCGCGCCCGCTGTGGCTGGGCGTGTGGTCGGAAAACTTCGGTGCCCAGCGCTTCTACGCCCGCTACGGGTTTGAAAAGGCTGGCGAGTACCTGTTCCCGGTGGGCCAGGTGAACGATCTGGAATTCATCCTGCGCCGCGCACCGCGGCCGGCCTGAGCGGCGTTCACCGCCGCTTGCCTGCACCTTTCGTCTACTACCCGCGTCACGACGCCCCGCCGACCGCTAGGCTGTATGCCATGACTCCCCCCGTTCTGTTGTTGCATGGCATCTGGAATGCCCGCGCCTGGGTCGGCCCGTTGGCCTGGCGCCTGCGCGTGCAGGGGTTCCAGGTTCATGCGTTCGGCTATTCGAGCGTGTTCGGGGGGCCGGACAAGGCCGTGCCGCAGTTGCTGGCGCGGCTGGCCGACAGTGGCCCGGTGTCGCTTGTGGGCCATAGCCTGGGCGGGCTGGTGGCGCTGGAGGCACTGCGCCAGCAGCCGACGCTGCCGGTGCAGCGGGTGGTCTGCCTGGGCTCGCCGTTGCGTGGCAGCGGCACCGCCCGGTCGTTGTCCGAGCACGGCTGGGGCATGGCCCTGGGCCGCAGTGGCGACCTGCTGCTGGATGGCCTGCCGGACTGGCATGGCCGCGCCCAGGTCGGGTTGATCGCCGGTTCGGTGCCGCATGGGCTGGGCAGTCTGCTGGGTGCGATCGGCGAGGCGTCCGATGGCACGGTGGCGCTGGAGGAAACCCGGCTGCCGGGGCTGGCCGACCATTGCGTGGTGCGCAGCAGCCACAGCGGCCTGGTGGTGTCGCCCGATGCCGCCCGGCAGACCGCGCATTTCCTGCGCCACGGCCAGTTCGACCACAGCCGCGACGCCGCCGCGGCGTAGTGGGGGCGCGCAGGGCAGGGCCCGGCCGTCCATTGCATTCCCGCCTCCGGCGGGCGTTGCCGGCCGGTTGGCGCTGGATCCATGCCGTGCGGCGATGGGCTCTCCCCGGGCCTCTGCCTCGCCCCTCGACACGGTGACCGCCCCTGATCGGGTAGAATCCGCGCCCTGATCCTCAACGCAAGTACGGAAGTCCCCATGGGTAGAGGCCCCTCCATCGAAGCCCGCAAGAACGCGTCCGACGCGAAGCGTGGCAAGATTTTCACCAAGATCATCCGTGAGATCGGCGTGGCCGCGCGCGGCGGTGGAGGCGACCCCAACAACAACCCGCGCCTGCGCGTGGCCATGGACAAGGGCCTGGCCGTGAACATGTCCAAGGACGTGATCGAACGTGCCATCAAGAAGGCCACCGGTGAACTGGAAGGCGTGGATTACGAGGAAGTGCGCTACGAGGGCTATGCCCCCGGTGGCGTGGCCGTCATCGTGGACTGCCTGACCGACAACCGCGTGCGTACCGTGGCCGATGTCCGCCATGCGTTCAGCAAGTGCGGCGGCAACATGGGCACCGAAGGCTCGGTGGCGTTCATGTTCAAGCGCCTGGGCGTGCTCAGCTTCGCCCCGGGGGCCAATGAAGAGGCCATCACCGAGGCGGCCATCGAGGCCGGTGCCGATGACATCGTGGTCTACCCCGATGACGGCTCGATCGATGTGGTTACCGCGCCTGACGCGTTCAACGCGGTGAAGGATGCGATGGCCGCCGCCGGCCACGTGGCCGACCATGCGGAAATCACCTTCCGCGCGGACAACGACATCAAGGTCGAGGGCGATGTGGCCCTGCAGGTCAGGAAGCTGCTGGACATGCTCGAAGACCTGGACGACGTGCAGGACGTGTACTCCAACGCCGAACTCGGCGCCGACGCCTACGCCTGAGCCGTCACTGACGGCCTGGGCGCGGGCCGCTGAACGGTCACCGCGGACAGACATGAGCCCATACGCCTGCCAGCGCTTTCCGTTCCGTTCCCGCCGGGGTGCGGCATGACCCGCATCCTGGGCATCGACCCCGGTTCGCAGCGGACCGGGGTCGGCATCATCGATGTGGATGCGGCCGGCCGGGTCAGCCATGTGCACCACCAGCCGCTGGTGCTGCTGGGGGCCGATGACTTCCCGCAGCGCATGAAGCTGCTGGTGCTGGGCCTGGCCGACCTGTGCCGGGAATACCAGCCGCAGGAAGTGGCCATCGAGAAGGTGTTCATGGCCCGCAACCCCGATTCGGCGCTGAAGCTGGGCCAGGCCCGTGGCGCGGCCATTTCGGCGGTGGTGCTGCGCGACCTGCCGGTGCACGAGTACGCGGCCAGTGAAATCAAGCTGGCCGTGGTCGGGCGCGGCGGTGCGGAAAAACAACAGGTCCAACACATGGTCGGGCTCATGCTCAACCTGAAAACCAAGCTGCAGGCCGACGCGGCCGACGCGTTGGCCGTGGCCATCACCCACGCCCACGTACGGGCGACGGCCAACCGCCTGGGGCTCAGTGCCCGCCAGGCGTGGGGCCGCAAATGAGGAGCTGTGCGCAATGATCGGTCGACTGCGCGGGATCGTCGCCTACAAGGCGCCGCCGTGGCTGGTGGTGGATGTGAACGGGGTCGGGTACGAGCTGGAGGCGCCGATGAGCACCTTCTACGACCTGCCCGAGCTGGGCCGCGAGGTCACCCTGTATACCCACTATTCGCAGAAGGAAGACAGCGTGTCGCTGTACGGCTTCCTGCGCGAGGGTGAGCGCCGGCTGTTCCGCGATGTGCAGAAGGTCAGCGGCATCGGCGCGAAGATCGCGCTGGCCGTGCTGTCCGGCGTCAGCGTGGAGGAATTCGCGCGCATGGTGCAGGCCGGCGACATCACCGCGCTGACCCGCATTCCGGGCATCGGCAAGAAGACCGCCGAGCGCATGGTGCTGGAGCTGCGTGACCGCGCCGCGCAGTTCGGTGCCGGCGGCGCGCTGCCCACCGGCAGTGGCCCGGCCCCGGCCGACCCGCTGGCCGACGCCACCGTGGCCCTGCAGCAGCTGGGCTACAAGCCGGCCGAGGCCGCGCGCATGGCGCGCGATGCCTTCAGCGAGGGCGACGAAGTAGCGACCGTCATCCGCAAGGCCCTGCAGTCGGCGCTGCGCTGAGCGCGCGCCGTTCCCTTTCCCCTTCCACCGCCTGAGCCCCGCCAGGAGTCCCATGTCCAGCAGTTCCACCCCGCACGATGCCGCCCATGGCGGCCACGGACACGGAAAGGGCGCAAGCGGCCTGGCCCTGATGGTCGGTGCCATCGGCGTGGTCTTCGGTGACATCGGCACCAGCCCGCTGTACACCCTGAAGGAAGCGTTCTCGCCGCACTACGGCCTCAACAGCGACCATGACACCGTGCTGGGCGTGCTGTCGCTGGCGTTCTGGGCGCTGAACATCGTGGTCACCCTGAAGTACGTGACCATCATCATGCGCGCCGACAATGATGGCGAGGGCGGCATCATGGCGCTGATGGCGCTGACCCAGCGCACGATGCGCCGCGGGTCGCGCTCGGCGTACGTGGTCGGCATCCTGGGCATCTTCGGGGCCTCGCTGTTCTTCGGCGACGGGGTGATCACCCCGGCCATTTCCGTGCTGGGCGCGGTGGAAGGCCTGGAAGTGGCCGCCCCGGCCCTGCATGCGTTCATCGTGCCGATCACCGTGGCCGTGCTGCTGGCGGTGTTCGCCGTGCAGCGCTTCGGCACCGAGAAGATCGGCAAGGCGTTCGGCCCGATCACCTCGATCTGGTTCATTTCCCTGGCCGCCATCGGCATCTACAACATCATCGATTCGCCGGAAGTGCTCAAGGCGTTCAACCCGTGGTGGGCGATCCGCTTCTTCATGGAGCACAGCTGGCACGGCATCTTCATCCTCGGCGCGGTGGTGCTGGCCGTGACCGGTGGCGAGGCGCTGTACGCGGACATGGGCCACTTCGGTGCCAAGCCGATCCGCCACGCCTGGTATTTCTTCGTGCTGCCGTGCCTGGTGCTGAACTACCTGGGGCAGGGCGCGCTGGTGCTCAACCACCCCGAAGCGCTGAAGAACCCGTTCTTCGAAGCGGTGCCGTCGTGGGCGCTGTACCCGATGATCGTGCTGGCCACGATGGCGGCGGTGATCGCCTCGCAGTCGGTCATCACCGGCGCGTTCTCGGTCTCGCGCCAGGCCATGCAGCTGGGCTACATCCCGCGCATGCGCATCACCCACACCTCGCACGACACCATCGGCCAGATCTACATCCCGGGCATCAACTGGGGCATCGCGGTGATGGTGATCGGCCTGGTGCTGGCCTTCCGCAGCTCGTCCAACCTGGCCGTGGCCTACGGCATCTCGGTGTCGGCGACGATGCTGATCGACACCCTGCTGCTGGCGCTGGTGGCACGTGCGCTGTGGCCGCGCTCGCGCTGGTGGATCCTGCCGCTGTGCGTGGTGTTCTTCATCATCGATGTAGGCTTCGTGGTCGCCAACGGCGCCAAGCTGCTGCAGGGCGCCTGGTTCCCGGTGGTGCTGGGCATCATGCTGTTCACCCTGATGCGTACCTGGCGCCGTGGCCGCGCATTGCTGCGCGATGAGATCCGCAAGGATGGCATCCGCCTGGACACCTTCCTGCCGGGCCTGATGCTGGCACCGCCGGTGCGCGTACCGGGTACGGCCGTGTTCCTCACCGCCGATCCCACCGTGGCCCCGCATGCACTGATGCACAACCTCAAGCACAACAAGGTGCTGCACGAGCGCAACGTGTTCCTGCACGTGGAAACCCTGCCCATTCCCTATGCGATGGAAGGGCAGCGGTTGAAGATCGAATCGATCGGTGACGAGTTCTACCGCGTCTACGTGCGCTTCGGCTTCATGGAGACCCCGGACGTGCCGCTGGCGCTGATGCGCTCGTGTGACCACGGCGGCATCTACTTCGACCCGATGGACACCACGTTCTTCGCCAGCCGCGAAACCATCGTGGCCACCGCCAACCGTGGCATGCCGATCTGGCGCGACAAGCTGTTCGCGCTGATGCACCGCAATGCCGCCCCCGCGACCGGGTTCTTCCGGATTCCGGGCAATCGCCTGGTCGAACTGGGCGCCCAGGTGGAGATCTGACGCGTCAGCTCTCCACCTGGGCTTCGTCCCACGGTTTGCGCTGCAAACCGCGGGCCCCGAGCGCATTCCACCTTATCCCCCCGCCTATCGGCGCGCCCCCTTGAACAACAAGGGGGCTTGGCTTCCCGACGTGTTCCGCGCCAGCAGCTGGGCATCGCTCGGCTGCGCCGTTCCATCCACGCATGGCGTGGATCTACCGTGTCGACCAAGGTCGACACCCACCAAGAGCAGGCCACGCCATCCAGACAGAGCGCGGCGATCTGTCGAAGGCGGGGGTGGGTCCGGTTGAGGGGGTGTGAGCGGCATGAATGCCGCGACCAAGCCCCCAGGGATGGGTTCACGGCGCCCCCCGCAACCGGACCCACCCTGCCAGATCCCAACAAGCCGGCCTTTGACGTTGCTCCGGCTTCTGCGGGTGCCGGGCGCAGCCCGGCCGAAACCCGCGCTTTTGCCGCATAATCAGCACATGACCGACGACCGCATCATCGGCGCCGGCGCCACCCGCGAGGATGACGCCGCCGACGCCAGCATCCGCCCCAAGCGCCTTGCCGACTACCTCGGCCAGGCCCCGGTGCGCGAGCAGATGGACATCTACATCGCGGCGGCCAAGGCGCGTGGCGATGCGCTGGACCATGTGCTGATCTTCGGGCCCCCCGGCCTGGGCAAGACCACCCTCAGCCACGTCATCGCCAATGAACTGGGCGTGGCCCTGCGTGTGACCTCCGGCCCGGTCATCGAAAAGGCCGGCGACCTGGCCGCGCTGCTGACCAACCTGCAGCCGCACGACGTGCTGTTCATCGACGAAATCCACCGCCTCTCGCCCGTGGTCGAGGAAGTGCTGTACCCGGCGATGGAGGATTTCCAGATCGACATCATGATCGGCGAGGGCCCTGCCGCCCGCTCGATCAAGATCGACCTGCCGCCATTCACCCTGATCGGCGCCACCACCCGCGCGGGCCTGCTGACCGCGCCGCTGCGCGACCGCTTCGGCATCGTCCAGCGCCTGGAGTTCTACAGCGTCGAGGAGCTGACCCGCATCGTGCGGCGTTCGGCGGCCATCCTCGGCATCGACTGCACCGCCGAGGGCGCGGCCGAGATCGCCCGCCGTGCCCGTGGCACCCCCCGTATCGCCAACCGCCTGCTGCGCCGCGTGCGCGACTATGCCCAGGTCAAGGCGGGCGGGCATATCGACGAGCCGGTGGCACAGGCCGCCATGCAGATGCTCAAGGTCGACCCGGAGGGCTTCGACGAGCTCGACCGGCGCCTGCTGCGGACCATGGTCGATTATTTCGACGGTGGTCCGGTGGGCATCGAATCACTGGCCGCGGCCCTGTCCGAAGAGCGGGGCACGCTGGAAGACGTGGTCGAGCCCTACCTGATCCAGCAGGGCTTCCTGGTGCGCACCGCGCGCGGCCGCATGGCCACCCACAAGGCCTACCGGCACATGGGCCTGAAGCCCAGGGCCGCGCCCACGGACCTGTTCGCCGGGCAGGATGAACATGGTTGAGTCCCGGTT
Organism: Stenotrophomonas sp. 24(2023); assembly: GCF_030913365.1. Taxonomy (NCBI): domain Bacteria; kingdom Pseudomonadati; phylum Pseudomonadota; class Gammaproteobacteria; order Lysobacterales; family Lysobacteraceae; genus Stenotrophomonas; species Stenotrophomonas sp. 24(2023). The sequence continues at coordinate 856,786 of NZ_CP133160.1, read as the reverse complement.
CAGTTGGCCGACACGCATTTACTGGGAAGATACCGACGCCGGTGGCGTGGTCTACCACGCCCGCTACGTGGCGTTCCTGGAACGGGCGCGGACCGAATGGATGCGTTCGCTCGGTCTGGGCCAGGACGACCTGCGGCGTGAGTTCGGGCTGATCTATGCGGTCCGTGCCATGCAGATGGACTTCCTCAAGCCGGCCCGGCTCGATGATGTCCTGCAGGTCGGCGCGACCCTGGTCCAGCTCAAGCGCGCCAGCATGGCCTTCGAACAGCAGGTGCTGTGCCAGGGCCAGCTGCTGCTGACGGCCCAGGTCCGCATCGCCGCACTGGATGCGGCAACCTTCCGCCCGCGTGGCATGGGCGACAACGTCCTTGCCGCGCTGACACCCCACCTCCACCCCGAATCCGAACACTGAGGAACAACGGATGATCGCAACGCTCCTGGCCCTGCAGGCCACGGTCACCGAGGCACTGCCGGCGGATGTCACCAACGCCGCGACCCAGACCCTTGCCGGGGCCACCCACGGCGGCGGCATCAACTACCTCGAACTGATGGTCAAGGCCAGCCTGCCGGTGAAGATCATCGTGCTGCTGCTGCTGGCCGGCTCGTTCATCAGCTGGGTGATCATTTTCCGCAAGGCCCGCGTGTTCAAGCAGGCCACCCGCGAAGCCGACGAGTTCGAGAACCGCTTCTGGTCCGGTGCCGACCTGGGCAAGCTGTACAGCTCGGCCACCGACCGCAACCGCAGCGTGGGCGGCCTGGAAGCCATCTTCGAAGCCGGCTTCCGTGAGTTCAGCCGTCTGCGCGACCGCCGCCGGCTGGACGGCCGTGCGCAGCTGGAAGGCGCGCAGCGTGCCATGCGCACCACCTACACCCGCGAAGTGGACCAGCTGGAGCGCAACCTGGAACTGCTGGCCAACATCGGTTCCACCGCCCCGTACGTGGGCCTGGTGGGCACGGTGTTCGGCATCATGGTGACCATGCACGACATGATCAGCAGCGGCGCCCAGGCCGGCATCGCCTCGGTCGCGCCGGGTATTTCCGAAGCCCTGTTCGCCACCGCCATCGGCCTGTTCGTGGCCATCCCGGCAGTGTGGGCCTACAACCGCTTCACCACCCGCGTCGAGCGCATGTCGGTGCGTTTCGAGACCTTCGCCGAAGAGTTCAGCTCGATCCTGCAGCGCCAGACCGCTGGCGACGAGTAAGCGCCTGACCCGGGAGTCCAAGCCATGTCCGCTGCCATCGGCCGCCGCAAGCGCCGCAAGCTGAAATCGGAAATCAACGTCGTTCCCTACATCGACGTGATGCTGGTGCTGCTGATCATCTTCATGGTCACCGCGCCGTTGTTGACCCTGAGTTTCGACGTGGATCTGCCCCAGTCCAACGCCAAGGCGCTGGAAAGCAAGCAGGACCCGATCATCGTCTCGGTCCGCCAGGACGGGCAGCTGAGCCTGAAGCTGCCCGATGCCAAGGAACCGGCTGCGATGGATGCCCAGGAACTGCAGGGCCGCCTGAGCGGTATCGCCGCCCAGGACAAGAGCGTGCGGGTGATCGTTGCCGCCGACCGCGCCGTGGCCTATGAAAAGGTCATCGCCGCCATGGACGTCATCAAGCGCGCCAACGTGGACAAGGTAGGCCTGGCCACCGATGCACGCTGACGCACTGCCCCCGCCGCACAAGCAGGAACCGGGCTGGGGCCTGCCCCTGGCGCTGGCCGTGCTGGTGCACCTGCTGGTCGCGCTGGTGTTCATCGTGGCCTGGCTGTGGTCGCCGCAGCGCCACACCGAAGCGGCCGCCGGTGATCCGGTCGAGGCCAGCCTGGAACTGTCGGCTGCCGAGGCCGCCGCCGCCCGCCAGGCCCTGCGCCAGTCGGAAAAGCTGGAGGATCTGCCGACCCCGGTCGCCGAGCCGGTGCCGGTGCCGGAAGACACCATTCCGCCCCCGCAGCCGGTTCCCGAGCCGCGGCCGCAGGATGCCCCGACCCCGCAGCAGAGCCAGGCCCAGGAACGCATCGCCCAGCCCGATACCAAGGACCAGGACGCCGCCAATGCCCTGGCCATTTCCCAGGAAAAGGCCAAGCAGGAGCAGGAGGCCAAGCGCCGCCAGGAACAGATCGACCTGACCGAGCGCAAGCGCCAGGAAGAGGCCGAACAGAAGCAGCGCCTGGCCAAGCAGCAGGAAGCGGACCAGAAAAAGAAGATCGCCGAGCAGGAAAAGCAGGCCGCCGACAAGGCCGAAGCCGACCGGCAGAAGAAGATCGCCGAGATCCGGGCCAAGCGCGAACAGGCCGAGAAGGAAGCCAAGCTGGCCGAGCAGAAGCTGCGCCAGGTGGCCGCCGCCCGCAACGCCGCCGGGGCCAGCCCTGCCGGTGCGACCGGTGCGGCCCAGCCGGCGGCCGGCGGCGGTGGCACCAGCGATGACCTGGCGGCCAAGTATGCCGCGGCCATCCAGCAGAAGGTGCTGTCGCAGTGGGTACGGCCGGATACGGTGCCGCTGGGCCAGCGCTGCCAGATCACCATCACCCAGGTGCCGGGTGGCACGGTGCTGCAGGCCAAGGTGGGCGGCAACTGCCCCTATGACGAGGCCGGCAAGCGCTCGATCGAGGCGGCGGTGCTCAATGCCCAGCCGCTGCCGTACCGGGGCTTCGAGTCGGTCTTCGCCCGCACGATCAACTTCACCTTTACCGCCCAGGACCATTGAGTGGCGGGCCCTGGCAGGGCGGTCCGGTGGGCGGCCCTGTCAACGTGGCGTGATGCTGCCCTCTGGCACTGACCCGGAATTCACGTACCCTTGGTTCATGATTGCGAAGCGGTTCACTGCCGTTTTGCTATCCCTCGTATCTGGTTTACCCCTACTGAGCGCTCCATGAAGAAGATGCCCCGCTGGCTTGCCGTGTTCGCGGCCCTGTTGCTGCCCTTCGCTGCCGTCGCGCAGCAGAGGGGCCTGGATATCGACATCATCGGTGGCAATGCCTCCGCGTTGCCGATCACCGTCGTCCCGATGCCTTACCAGGGGTCGGCCGGCGCCCCGCAGACCGACGTGGCCGCGGTGGTCCGCGCCGATCTGGACCGTTCCGGCCAGTTCCGCACGCTGCCTGAAGCGCAGATCGTGGAAAAGCCCGCCCGTGGTGGCGACATCCAGTTCGCCACCTGGCGCGCGCTGAAGCAGAACTACATCGTGGTCGGCCGCGTGATCGACGCCGGTGCCGGCGCCTACCGCGTGGAGTACGAGCTGTTCGATGTGCCCAAGGGCGAGCGCCTGCTGGGCCTGGCGATGACCGCCCGCGGCAACGCCATGCGCGATGTCGCCCACCAGATGGCCGATGCCATCTATGAAAAGATCACCGGCGTGCGTGGCGCCTTCTGGACCCGCATCGCCTACGTGACCGCCAGCGGCAAGGGCGATGCCATGCGCTATGCGCTGATGGTCGCCGATTCGGACGGCTTCAATCCGCAGACCATCGTCCGCTCGGCCGAGCCGCTGCTGTCGCCGTCGTGGAGCCCGGATGGCGGCAAGCTGGCCTACGTCAGCTTCGAGCGTGGCAATTCGGCCATCTACATCCAGAACATCGCCACCGGCGCCCGTGAGCTGGTCACCAGCTTCCGCGGCATCAACAGCGCCCCGTCGTTCTCCCCGGACGGCAGCAAGCTGGCCCTGACCCTGTCGCGCTCGGGCAACCCGGAAATCTACGTGATGGACCTGGGCAGCAAGCAGTTGACCCAGCTGACCAACCACTTCGCCATCGACACCGAGCCGACCTGGGCGCCGGACGGCAGCGCGGTGTACTTCACGTCCGACCGTGGTGGCCGCCCGCAGGTCTACAAGGTCGGTGCCGGTGGTGGCAGCGCCGAGCGCGTGACCTTCCAGGGCAACTACAACGCCAAGCCCTCGGTGTCCTTCGACGGCAAGAAGATCGCCGTGGCCCAGGGGTCCGGCAACACCTACAAGATTGCGGTCATGGACAGTTCGCTGGGCTCGCCCCGCTGGAGCACCCTGTCCACCGGATCGCTCGATGAGTCGCCGAGCTTCGCGCCCAACGCGAGCATGGTGCTGTACGCCGCCCGCGAGGGTGGCCGTGGTGTGCTGTACGCGGTGTCCTCCGATGCCCGCGTGCGTCAGCGCCTGGTCCTGGCCGACGGGGATGTACGCGAGCCCGCGTGGGGCCCCTACCGTACCAAGCGCTAAAACAGTGTTAACATTCCGCTGTCTTGAACCCCTCATCGGCCTAGGAGCCACAAAGGTATTGCCATGAACAAGTCCACCCGTGTTCTGCTTGTTTCCCTGATGTCCGTGGCCGTCCTGGCCGGCTGCTCGAAGAAGGTGAAGGAAGAACCGGTAGCCCCGGTCGATACCGGCACCTCGACCACCACCCCGACCGCCCCGACCACCTCGGGTCTGTATGGCCCGGGCGATCTGGACACCGATGCCTGCCTGCGCCAGCGCGTTGTGTACTTCGACTTCGACCAGGATTCGGTCAAGCCGGAGTTCCAGGCCATCATGGCCTGCCACGCCAAGTACCTGCGTGACCGTCCGTCCTCGCGCATCACCCTGCAGGGCCACACCGACGAGCGCGGTTCGCGCGCGTACAACCAGGCCCTGGGCGAGCGTCGTGGCAATGGCGTGAACTCGGCCCTGCAGGCCAACGGTGGTTCGGCTTCGCAGCTGACCGTCGTGTCCTACGGTGAAGAGCGTCCGGTCTGCACCGAGTCGAACGAGGCTTGCTGGTCGCAGAACCGTCGCGTCGAAATCGTCTACACCGCGCAGTAATCCATGCGCATCGGCATCACACTGATGCTGGTCGTTGCGGCAGCCCTCGTGGCTGCCGCACCGGCGCAGGCGCAGCGGCAGAGCCTTGCCGACCGCGTGGGCGCCCTCGAACAGCAGATGTACAACAACAGTGCCAACCAGGACCTGTTGAACCAGATCAACCAGCTGCGCCAGCAGGTCGAGCGCATGCAGGGCACGATCGAGCAGCTGCAGCATGACAATGCCCAGTCCCAGCAGTCCGCCAAGGATCTGTACATGGACCTGGACAGTCGCCTGAACCGGCTGGAAGGGGGCAATGCCCCGGCACTGCCGCCTGTTCCGACGGGTGCACCTGCCGTCGCCCCGGCCACGGCGCCGAAGGCCACCCCGGCGCCCGGCAAGCAGCCCACCGCAGCGGCCACTTCCGAGCGGCCGCCTTCCGTCCACGGGGATGCCGGCAGCCTGGCCACGACCGGCGATGAGCGCACGGCCTACAACGTCGCCTTCGATGCACTCAAGGCCGGCAAGTACGACGACTCCTCGCAGCTGTTCCTGAGTTTCCTGGAGCTCTACCCCAACGGCGTCTATGCCCCCAATGCGCTGTACTGGCTGGGCGAAAGCTACTACGCCACCCGCAATTTCCCGATGGCCGAGACCCAGTTCCGCGAACTGATCTCGCGCTATCCGACCCACGACAAGGCCGCCGGTGGCCTGTTGAAGGTCGGCCTTTCGCAGTACGGCGAGGGCAAGCCCGACCAGGCCCAGCAGACGCTGGAGCAGGTCGTGTCGAAGTATCCCGGCTCGGACGCCGCCCGCACCGCGCAGGACCGCCTGCAGTCGATCCGGCTCGGTCAGCAGATCCGCTGAACCACCGCGGTGCAGTTCCAGCAGAGCCGAGCATCCGCTCGGCTGTTTTCGTTTCAGGCTCCAGCCCCGCGTTGCAGCCGCTCCGTCCAGAAGTCCACGCCATGAACGCCGTCACTCCGTCCAATGCCGCCGCCACGCCCAGCGAGATCGTGCAGTCGCCGCTGCCGCGCCTGAAGATCACCGAGATCTTCACGTCGCTGCAGGGCGAAGCCGATACCGCCGGCTGGCCGACCGTGTTCGTGCGCCTGACCGGCTGCCCGCTGCGCTGCCAGTACTGCGATACGGCCTATGCCTTCCACGGCGGCACCTGGTGGGACATCGACGACATCGTGGCCGAAGTGCTGGCGCAGGGCGTGCGCCACGTCTGCGTGACCGGCGGCGAGCCGCTGGCGCAGAAGCGCTGCCTGGTGCTGCTGCAGAAGCTCTGTGACGCCGGCATGGACGTCTCGCTGGAAACCTCCGGCGCGCTGGACGTCAGCGCCGTGGACCCGCGCGTATCGCGCGTGGTGGACATCAAGACCCCCGGCTCGGCCGAAGCGGCGCGCAACCGGCTGGAGAACCTGCCGCTGCTGACCGCGCGCGACCAGATCAAGTTCGTCATCTGCAGCCGCGCCGACTACGAGTGGGCCAAGGCCATGCTGGTCGAGCACGCGCTGGTGAAGCGCTGCACCGTGTTCTTCTCGCCCAGCAAGGGCGAGATCACCGCGCGCGAACTTGCCGACTGGATCGTCGAGGACCGCCTGCCGGTGCGCTTCCAGATGCAGCTGCACAAGATTCTGTGGAACGACGAGCCCGGCCGTTGAGTCTGCTCGCCGTTTCCTGATGCAACTCCGGCGCGGGACAGCGTGCTGGCTTTCTCCCCCCAACCGGAAGATTTCCCCATGAAGAAGGCAGTCGTGCTTCTTTCCGGCGGCATGGATTCAGCCGCCGTCATCGCCATGGCCCAGGAACAGGGCTTTGCCGTGCATGCGCTCAGCGTGCGCTACGGCCAGCGCCACACCTCCGAACTGGATGCCGCCGCCCGCGTGGCCAAGGCCCAGGGCGTGGTCGCGCACAAGACCGTGGACGTGGACCTGCGCAGCATCGGCGGCTCGGCCCTGACCGATGACATCGACGTGCCCGAAGCGGGCGGCGAGGGCATCCCGGTCACCTACGTGCCGGCGCGCAACACCATCATGCTGTCGCTGGCGCTGGGCTGGGCCGAGGTGATCGGCGCCAATGACATCTTCTGTGGCGTCAACGCCGTGGACTATTCCGGCTACCCGGATTGCCGCCCGGAATTCATCGCCGCGTTCCAGGCGCTGGCCAACCTGGCCACCAAGGCCGGCGTGGAAGGCGCGGGCATCCAGGTGCATGCGCCGCTGCAGTTCCTGAGCAAGGCGCAGATCGTCAGCGAAGGCGTTCGCCTGGGCGTGGATTTCGGCCTCACGGTGTCCTGCTACAACGCCGATGCCAATGGCGCGGCCTGTGGCCACTGCGATGCCTGCCGCCTGCGTGCGCAGGGCTTCGCCGATGCCGGTGTGGCCGACCCGACGCTGTACGCCTGATTCCCCCGCACGACGCGGTGCCGCCGGTGGGGGGCGCCGCGCCGTGGCCCGGAAGCCGGCAATGTTCCGTGTGGCCGCAGGCATGCGCGGGTGGTCCTGAAGCTGGGATGCAGCACGCGCCAGCAGGGCCTGAAGCCCTCGGCAGGCTGCCGTGCAGGTTCGCCTTGACCGGCAAAGTGGGGTAGAATGCGGACCCCGCCGAAAGGCCGGGGCCATGCAAGGGCCGTTAGCTCAGTCGGTAGAGCAGAAGACTTTTAATCTTTTGGTCGAAGGTTCGAATCCTTCACGGCCCACCATTGCATGCCGCAGCACGCTGCAACGAAAGCGCCCCTGCAGGCGCTTTTTTTGTGCCCGCGCGCCGGCTGGCAACGGCTCACCGCCTGCATCTGCATTTGTCCCCCCGTATTGCCCGTCGCATACTCCAGCGTCCACCAGTGAGGGAGAGGGCAGCACATGTTCAGCCACGTTGTCGTGGGGTCCAATGACCTGGAGCGTTCGCGCCGCTTCTATGACGCACTGTTCGCCACGCTGGGCGGGCCAGCCGGTACCGTTGATGAGAAGGGGCGCTTGGTCTACATCAAGGAGGGCCGCATGTTCGTGGTGACGTTGCCCATCGATGGCCAGCAGGCCTGCCATGCCAACGGTGGCACCATCGGTTTCACCATCGCCACGCCACAGCAGGTCGATGCCTGGCAACAGGCTGCGGTGGACCAGGGGGGCACGGCCATTGAAGACCCGCCGGGTGTGCGCGCTGCGCCGGGGCGCCGGTTGTACCTGGCCTATGTGCGCGATCCCGACGGCAACAAGCTATGTGGCGTGCATCTGCTGGGCTGATCGGATTGGGCGCACCCTCGGGTGCACCCATTCCATTACCTTTTTAATAAAAAATATTCGCTTTAAGGTAATATTCTGGCCGCCGGACATGGCCGCAGGGGCGGGTCCGGCGCGCGGCCTCAGCTGAAATGCCCGCGCAGCAGGCCCGCATCGTGGAAGGAGATGCCTTCGCGGATGCACTCTTCCGCACGCTCCATGTCCTTGTGCAGCTGGATCAGCCCCTCATCCGGAAGCTGCTCGATATCGCTCACGCCGCAGCAGGCCTGGTCGATCAGGTGCTGCATCGGTTCGCCCCAGCGTCGTCGTACATTGCGGATCATGCGGCAATGCCATTCGCGCATGATCGCATCCATGCGGTGTGGTGCCCTGGCAGGTGCTTCGGCAACACCGCGCAGGGCAGGCCGCGTGCTGCGCCCGGAGCGCAGCTCCTGGGTCCTAGCGGCCAACCGCTGTGCGAGTTCCTCGAGCCGTGTCTGCGTCATCCTTCGTCCCCCTGATCCGTTTTGCGAGAAGCTTGGTCATGTCGAGGACGTTGTCCGGCGCTGCAGGCTCGCCGAACTGGTCCACGACCAGGTAGGCGGTCTCCAGAAGTACCGGGTCGTAGATCCATTCCAGTGGATCGCCAACCAGTTCCAGGTAGTGCGAAAGCACCTTGACCGCAGCGCTTATCTTCTCGAAATCCAATCCCGCAGGCTGAGACGGAAACGACATCTCGTCACCGTTTTCGGAACGGTCCAGTGTGCCGTGGGCAAGGTGCATGGCCGCTTCGAGATCGCGTGCGAGGCGATGGCCGATGCTCTTGGGGTTGGTCTCTGAAATCCATTGGCTGACCTGGGGCTGCGCCCAGCGGCTGCCGCCGTACAGGCGTGCCCATTCGGCCGGGCCGCCGGCGGCGGCGACACGGAGGCGCATGTTCTGGGTGCGGGCGGTGCTGGCGTCCATGGGTAGATGGTGGCGCGCATTACCATTCCAGCAAATGACCAAAACGGTATTGACTTCATATAACCGTAACGGTAATGTGGAGCCATGAACCTCATCGACTACGCCATTTCACAAGGGGGCTATGGCACCCCCAGCTGTCCCGTCCTGCGCCGTGTTGCCGGCCGTACCGGCTGCGCGCCGCGCACCCTCTACCTGATCGCCCGCGGCCACAAGCTGCCCGGTGCGCGCCTGTGCCGTCGCATTGAACTGGAAACCGCCGGCGCGGTTGCCCGCGAGGAACTGCGGCCGGATGTGTTCGGCCCCGCGCCATCGCCGCCTGCCGTCCGGCCGCCGTCTTCCCCATGACCCCGTCCCGCTCCGTTGCCCCCGGCGTTACCGCGCCGGTGCTCCCTCGTCCTGCCCAGGAGGCCTTTGCCATGCAGCTTGATACCTTCGCCGAATATGTCCGTTCGCGCCTGGAACACTGGGGGGAAGCGTTCGCCCTGCACCGTGACTGCGAATACCTGGGCTTCCAGTCGCGCAGCCTGCTGGCCGTGCTGATCGACAACGGCGGGCACATGCCCGGCCGCGGACAGGGCTACAAGCCGGTGGAAACCGATATGCTGGCCCAGCAGATGGAAGACATCGTGGCGGCGATCGCACGCGATACCCCGGCCATGGCCTGCGCGCTGCGCGGCTATTACTGCGGGCGTGGCCGCCGCAAGATCGAACGCTTTGAAACGGCCAACCTGCTGCTGGCCAACGCCGGGCATCGCCCGGTGTCCAACCGCCATTACCTGAGCCTGGTCGAGCTGGGCTTCCAGCGCGTGAGGGGGTGGCTGGAGGGCATCGCCCAGGCGGCGTGACGTCGCCTTCCTGGGGACGCCACAGCGGCCGGATCGCGTTGACAGGTGCACACCCCCTGCGTAGATTGACTACCACGATGACATAGAAGCCCCCGGTGCTCCCGGGGGCTTTTTTGTTGTCCACGCGATGGCGCTGCCGCCATTGTCGTTGTCGTCCGCCCCGCAGCCTGCGGGGCTTTTTTTTGGCCGACGCCCGCGCTGTGTGCAGATGCACGCCGCCGCGGGCGGTGACCCCGGCCATCGTCCCCGGCTGCGGCCCGTGGCCAGCAGCCTCTACCGAGCACATACCCCATGAAACAAGAAATCTTCAGCACCGTTGGTGCTGCGGCGGCGAAGGCTGCTCCCCCGGTCACGGTCGCCGGCGCGGTGGCCGCTGGCATCAACCTGGACCGGCTGGTGGTGGTGCTGACCATCATCTATCTGGCTGCGCAGATCAGCTACCTGGGGTGGCGCTGGGTCCGCGAATGGCGGCAGAAGGTGCGGCCATGAGCGGCGCGGCGCCAGCGGTGCGGGGCCTGCCGGTCCGGCGCCTGGCAGCGGCGCTGGTGCTCAGTGCCGCCGGGCTCATCGCCATCGTCGAGCACGAAGGCTATACCGATACCGCGGTGGTACCGACGCGCAATGACCGCCCCACCTACGGGTTCGGCTCCACGTTCCGCGAGGATGGCACGCCGGTGGCGATCGGCGACCGCACCACGCCGGTGCGCGCGCTGCGCACGGTGCAGGCCCACCTGGCCGGCGAAGAGCAGCAGTTCCGGGCTTCGCTGCCGGGTGTTGCGCTGAGCCAGGACGAATACGACGTCTACGTGGATTTCCTCTACCAGTACGGCATCGGCAACTGGCGCAACTCTTCCATGCGCCGGCACCTGCTGCAGGGCGACTACCGGCAGGCCTGTGACGCGCTGTTGCTGTGGCGGCGTGCGGGCGGCTACGACTGCTCAACGCAGGTGCAGGGCAAACCCAACACGGTGTGCTGGGGGGTCTGGCAGCGGCAGCAGCAGCGCCACGCACGCTGCCTTCAGGCGCAGTGAGGCCGGTGCGCGGCGTTCAGCGCATCGTTGCCACCGCCTGCAGGGCGGCCACGACCTGTTCGCTGGAGAACCCGCAATGCCCTTCGCCGGCCGAGGGCAATCGCCGGGGCGCGGGTGTGGCACCGGCAGCCGCTGCCAACTGCGGGTAGACAGGTTCGAAGCGCGCGGGAATGGACGGGTCGGCGTGGTTGAACTGCAGGACCAGGGGGCGCCGAAGGGCGCCGGTCAGGTCCAGCGTCTGCCGTGCGGTGGTTGTCGCGGCGGGATCGGCGGCATAGCGCTTCACCCCGGCGTTGAACGCGGCGTCATCGCCGAACCCCGTGTAGACCGTGTCCAGGTTGCCTGCCGCGCGTCCGCCCACGCGCTGGGAGAGTTCACGCAGCACCAGCGCATGCAGGCTGATGGCACCGGCCAGCTGGTCTTCCTGCACCTGCAGCCGGGTGGCCAGCAGGCGTGCGACGTCCGGCCTGGCCTGCAACGCACGGTCGATGGCCTGGTACATCTCGCCCTGCGGCACCGGCGCGGCGTGGGGTGAGGCCAGGCCTTCCGGTGGCAGGCCGGGGGTGTCGGGGAAAAAGTAATCGAACGCGACGGTGGTGGTGAGCACTTCCCCGGCGATGGTCAGGCCGGGCAGGTTGGCCCCGCACAGCGCGACGCCGCCGTCATAGTGCCGTGGCAGGCGTTCCAGGCTGCCGATGGCGATGGCGCCGCCCATCGAGTAGCCGATGATCCAGGTCTTGTGCGTCCGCGGGTGCGTGGCGATGAAATGGGCGCGCAGGCGATCGGTATCGGCAATGCCATCGGCGACCGCCCAGCCCTGCCGGGCATAGCCGCTCTGGGCGACGGCATAGCCGGCCGCCAGCAGGGCAGGCGTCGCCTGGTCGGCAGGCCACGGTGTCTGGCGTGGCACGCCGCTGGGTTCGAAGCCGTGCGCGATCATCACCAGCTCGCCGTTCCAGTGGGCCGGCATGTCGATGCGCCACGGTGCGCCTTGCAGGTCACCGGTCTGCACGCGGGGTGCTGGCGGTGCCGGCGTGCGTGCGGCCAGCGGTGCGCCGGGCAATGACAGCAGCAGCGCCAGGGCCAGCGGGCGCAGGGGCGAGGTACGCATGGGCAGCACATTCATGAGGGCGTCGGCGCGAGCATAGCCGGTGGATGCCGCTGTGGCTTCCGCGCTGCAACACACCATCGCCGTGCCACCTGGCACTGCTGCCGGATCCTGCATCCCGCTATGCTTGCTGGTTTCCACACAGGGCTGTGTCCGATGCGTCTGCCGTTGTTGCCATTGCTGCTGCTTCCCGTGCTGGCGACGGCCGCGCCTGCGGCCCCTGCTGCGACCACGACGACGGCAGTGGCGGCACCTGCTGCCACCCCGCTGGTGATCGGCCAGACCTTCACCGTGGCATCGAAGGTGCTGGGGGAAACGCGTCGCATCAATGTGTACCGCCCGCAGCCGTGGGGCCTGGCCGCCGATGCGCCGCTGCCGGTGCTGTACATGCCCGACGGTGGCACCGCGGAGGATTTCCTGCACGTGGCGGGCCTGGTGCAGGTGTTGTCGGCCAATGGCAGCATGCGCCCGTTCCTGCTGGTGGGCATCGAGAACACCGAGCGCCGCCGCGACATGACCGGCCCGACCGATGACCCCGAAGACCGCAGGATCGCGCCGCGCGTGGGCGGTGCGGCGGCCTACCGCCGTTTCCTGCGTGACGAACTGATGCCGCAGGTGCAGCAGCGCTATCCCATCACCGAGGAGCGCGCCATCATCGGTGAATCGCTGGCCGGGCTGTTCGTGCTCGATACGCTGCTGCACGAACCAGGCCTGTTCCAGAGCTACATCGCGCTGGACCCGAGCCTGTGGTGGAACCGTGGCAGGGCGCTGGCCGAGCTCGGCGAGGCGGCGCCGGCGATTGCCCGCGTGCATCCGCAGGTGTTCATCGCCAGCAGCGGCCAGCCGGAACTGGCGCGTGCGGCCGGGCAGTTCGTGGCCGGCCTGCGTGCCGATGCCCCTGCCGTGGCGGTGAACCATCTGGCGCTGCCGCAGGAAACCCATGCGACGATCTACCACCCGGCGGCGCTGCAGGCACTGCGCACGCTGTTTGTACCGGCCGATGCCGGCACGCACTGAGCGGTTGCAGGAGACAGGAACAATGATGGTGATGCAGGTTGTACGGCGTGGATGGGTGCTGGCGGCGGTGCTGCTGGCCGGTTGCAGTTCGCCACTGCAGAGTGGCGGCCCGGGCAAGGCCGCAGAGGCGGCCACGGCCGCGCCGGGCGTGGTGCTGCCCGATACCGAGGCGCTGGTGATCCATGACCCGGCCGGGCGTGACTACCCGGTGTGGGTGGCCTTGCCGGCCGACTATGCGCTGCACCCGGAAAAGCGCTACCCGGTGCTGTACGTGACCGATGCGCTGTACAGCTTCCCGCTGGCGCGCAGCGTGCGCAACATGGTCGGCCAGCGCGGGGTGAACCTGGAGGACTTCATCCTGGTGGGCCTGCCGCCGCAGCAGGGCCTGACCTCCAAGGCCAGCCGTTCGCGCGACTACACGCCCAGCAACCCGCCGCGCAACGACCCGGCGCAGTACAGCGACGATGTCGAGTACGGCGGTGCCGGGCACTACCGCGACTTCCTCGCCACGCAGGTGCTGCCGCGCATCGATGCGCGTTACCGCACCGATCCGGCACGGCGTGCCTACGCGGGCCATTCCTATGGCGGGTTGTTCGGGGCCTATGTACTGACCACGCAGCCGGACCTGTTCCAGACCTACATCCTGTCCAGCCCGTCGCTGTGGTTCGATGGCCATCTGGTCGCGCGCCTGCAGAACACCGCCGTGCAGCCCACCCGGCCGACCACGGTGCTGCTGTCGGTGGGCAGCTACGAGACCATCAAGCCGGGCCCGCGCTATTTCACCCGCAACGACCTGCTGCGTGACAACGGCGATTTCGCCCAGCAGCTGCGCGGGCGCCGTGGCATCACGGTGGAGACCAGCGTGATCGAAGGCGAGGACCACTTCACCGTGTACCCGACGGTGATCACCCGTGCATTGCTGCGGACCTTCCCGGGTACCGGCCCGTACAGCAGCGGCTGAGGTCAGGCCGCGCTGGCGGCCGGCGGCGGTACGAGGGTGGCCTCGGCCGCATGCCGGAAGCACAGCCGGATCGCATCCAGCAGTTCGCTCATGCCATAGGGCTTGGGCAGGAAATGGATGCCGGCCAGCAGGCGCGGCAGCACCGCGTGCTGGTCCATGCCCGAGGTGACCAGGATCGGCAGCTGCGGCAGATGCTCGCGCACGCGGTTGGCCGCCTCGATGCCACTGATGCCACCCAGGTGCACATCGGTGAACAGCAGGTCGAAGCGTTCGCCGGCATTGAGCAGGCCCAGCGCGGCTTCGGCGCTGCTGACCGCCACCACCTGGCAGGCCTGGCTTTCCAGTGCCAGGCGGCTCAGTTCCTGGGTTTCTTCGGCGTCCTCGATCAGCAGGACCCGGGGTTCGACGTGGCGCTTGGACAACAACATGACGCAACAACTCCGCTGACAGCCGGCACGAAAGGCGCGCAAGTATGCGCGGCAGGCCGGTGAGGTCCGCGTGCAGGCCCTGCGCACCGCGTGTTACAGCGGTCGCCGGTGCCTGCGCAGGCCCACCGACAGCAGCAGGACCGCCAGCGCCACGACGCCCAGCCGCAGGCAGGTGGCCGGCCAGGCCAGTGCCTGCGCATCGGGCACGCTGAACACGTTCCAGGCCAGGTTCATCGACACGTGCAGTACCAGGCCACACCACAGCGTGTCGCCGTCCAGGTGGTCCAGCCAGGCGAACACGAAGCCGCCGAGCGCGATCAGCGCGAACACCTGCAGGGCCACCGCACCGCCGTCCAGGCCACCGACGCCCTGCGCGTGCACCGCACCGAACAGCAGCGCCTGCGGCAGTGCGGCCAGCCACCATGGCCAGCGCAGCACACGCACCAGGAAGACGAAGCCCAGGCCACGGAACAGCAGTTCCTCGGCCACGGGGAACAGCACCGCCAGCATCAGGGCATCGAGCAGGGTCAGTGTGGTGTTGAAGCGCCCCAGTGCGGCCAGCCCCACCCAGGCGGCCGTGCTGGCCAGCAGTACCCACAGCGGCCCGCGCAGGCCGTGGCGATCCAGGCCCAGCGCGGTGGCTGTCGCCAGCCGATGCGGGCGCAGTGCCGCCACCAGCACGACCGCCACCAGCACCGCCAGGGCGTTGTCGAGCAGGCTGCCGCCATAGGGCATGGGCAGCGCGGGAATCGGCAGCCCGGCGGCGGCGCTCAGGTCGCGTACGTACAGGCCCAGGGCAACGCCGCTGAGCGCGACGGCGGCCAGCAGCCAGGCGGGAAAGCGGGAGCGTGCGTGCATCGGCAGACCCAGGCAGGGAGACCTGCGCAGTCTGCGCGGGGCCGATCCGGCCGGCACGCGCCGGAAGTCTGTAGGTCTTCGGTCATGGTGGTTGCCGCGCAGTCAGCGCGCAACGGCTACCCTGAGCCGAATCCTCAGGGGAGTGACCCGATGCTGTGTCCCGTGTGCAAGACCCAGAACCTGCAGATGGCCGAACGCCAGGGCATCGAGATCGACTACTGCCCGCAGTGCCGGGGCGTGTGGCTGGACCGGGGCGAACTGGACAAGATCATCGAGCGCTCTGCCGCTGCCCCGGCCAGCGCAGTGCGCACCGCGCCGGCAGAAGCCCCGGCCGTGGCCGTGCAGCACCGCGATACCCGCCACCTGGGCCAGCGCTACGAGGAACAGCGTGGACACGCCGGCCAGGGCTACCGGAAGAAAAAGAAAGAGAGCTTCCTGTCGGACCTGTTCGATTTCTGAGCCAGGTCCCGGTCACGGCCGGCACAGGATGAATTCGCGGTCGCGGCTGGCGCCGACGATGAAATCGTACTCGCCGGCCTTGCGGCAGCCATAGCGCGCATAGAAGCGCTGCGCGCCAAGGTTGTCCTCCCACACGCCGACCCACAGCCTGCGACGCTGGGGATGGTCCAGCCAGGCCATGAACGTGTCCATCAGGCGCGCGCCATGGCCGCTGCCCTGGTGGCGTGCGCTGACGTACAGCCGCTTGAGTTCGATATCGCCTTCGGCCGCATCGGCGTGGGGCAGGGTGTTGGCACCGGCCGCCAGATAGCCGACCACGGCATCGCCCTCGTGCAGCAGCCAGATCGCACTGCGCGGATCGGCCAGTTCCTGCTGCTGTGGCACCGTGCTGTAGTGCGCCTGCAGGAAATCGTGCAGATCCTGGGGTGGGTAGGAGTCGCCCCAGGTTTCGGTGTAGGTCGCAATGGCGATGGCCGACAGTGCTTCGGCATCGGCAAGGGTGGCGCGACGGATGGACAGCGGCATGACAGGGCCTGCGATGAAACGTGCCGCAGTGTAGCGGGCCCCGGCATGCACCGGGGCCCGTGCAACGTCAGAACCAGAGGCGTACGCCGGCCACCCAGCGCGTGTCGCGCGCATGGTCGCCGGCGTAATCGGCGGTGTTGCCGAAGCTGCGCTCGTGGGTGATGCCGATGTACGGTGCGAAGCGGCGGCTGACCTCGTAGCGCAGGCGCAGGCCGGCTTCGACGCTGTTCAGGCCACGACCGATGCCTTGGGCAGGCTCATCCTTGCCCGCCACGGTGGCTTCCAGCAGCGGCTGCAGGATCAGCCGGTTGGTCAGCAGCACGTCGTACTCCACTTCGGCCTTGGCCATGACCTGGCCGCCGGAACCGACGTACAGCGTGGCCTGGCTTTCGAACTTGTACGGTGCCAGGCCCTGCAGGCCTACCGCCGCCCAGGTGCGTGAATCGCCGGGCCGGAAATCCTGGCGCACACCCACCAGCACGTCCCACCACGGCGAAATGGCGCGGCCGTAGAAGGCTTCCAGGTCTGATGATTCGGTGCGTCCGGCACTGCGTTCCCCCGCCGTGCGCAGCCACAGGCGGTTGAGGTCGCCACCGATCCAGCCGGTGGCCTCCCAGGCCTGGCCCTTGGCATCCTTGCCGTCCCACTGTTCCAGGCGGTCGATCAAAACCAGACTGTTGATCGCCGGTGCGTGCTGCATGGCACCGTGGTCGATCGGCGGGAACGCGGCGGCACGATCGGCCGCCGTGACCGGCGGGATCGGTTCGCGCGGCTCGGTCGGGGCGGGCAGGGCGTGGCCCATCGCGGCGTGATCCCTCTGCGAATGGTCCATCGTTGAATGGTCCATCTGCGAGTGATCCATCGCCGAATGATCCATCTTCGAATGATCCATCGGCGCGGCGGTTGCTTTGCTGTCGCTGTCCTGCTGTGCGTCCTGCGCATTCATGGAAGACATATCCATCCCGGACATATCCATGCCTGACATGTCCATCGTCGACATGTCATGGCCGGCATGGGACTGCGCCCACGCAGGGGCGGCGGCGGCCAGAGCGATGGCCAGCAGGCTGGGCGCGAGCGCGTGGGCGAGCGTGGTCTGGCGGCTCATTCTTCGATCCTCACTTCGCGCATCATCCCGGCTTCCATGTGGTACAGCAGATGGCAGTGGTAGGCCCAGCGTCCCAGCGCATCGGCACGCACGCGGTAGCTGCGGCGCGTGCCCGGCGGCATGTCCACGGTGTGCTTGCGCACCTGGAAGTTGCCCTGCGCGTCTTCCACATCACTCCAGACGCCGTGCAGGTGGATGGGGTGCTGCATCATGGTGTCGTTGACCAGCACGATGCGCATGCGCTCGCCGTATTTCAGGCGCAGCGGCTCGGCGCTGGCGAAGGGAATGCCATCGAAGGACCAGGCGAATTTCTCCATGTGGCCGGTCAAGTGCAGTTCCACGTCGCGGCCGGGATCACGCCCATCGGGATCATCGAACAGGCTGCGCATCGCGCCGTAGGTCAGGACGTCACGGCCGTTGCCGCGCAGGCCGATACCGGGGTCATCCAGCTTCGGCTCACTGGCCATGCTCTGCATGTCCACCAGCGGGTTGTTGCGCTCGCTGGCCGGGTGCTTCGGCGCGCTGCCACCCATCGCCATGCCGCCGTGGGCGCTGTGGTCCATGCCGGCCATGCCTGCCATGCCTGCCATGCCCGCCATGTCATGGCCCGACATGCCTGATCCATGAGCCATGTCATGGCCCATGTCGGCCATCGTCAGCAGGACGCGGGGATCGCGTTCCGGGATCGGTGCCTGCAGGCCGTGGCGCACGGCCAGGGTGCCGACGGCGTGACCGGTGCGGCCCATGTCCTGGCAGAAGATGGTGTAAGCGTCCTGGCCGCTGGGCTCGACCAGCACGTCGTAGGTCTCGGCCGGCGCGATGCGGAATTCATCGATGCTCACCGGATGGATGTACTGCCCGTCGGCGGCGACCACGGTCATCTTCAGGCCCGGAATGCGCACGTCGAAATAGGTCATCGCCGCACCGTTGATGAAGCGCAGCAGCACTTTCTCGCCGCTGCGGAACAGCCCGGTCCAGTTGCCCGCCGGGGCGGTGCCGTTCATCAGGTAGGTGTAGGTGTTGGCGTTGACGTCGGACAGGTCGGTGGGGGTCATCCGCATCCGTCCCCACATGCCGCGGTCGGCCAGTGCCGAGGACAGCCCGTCGCGGCGCACATCGCGGATGAAATCCGGCAGCGTGCGCTGGTAGTAGTTGTCATAGGCCGCCAGCTTCTTCATGCGGCGGAACAGCGCACCGGGGTCCAGGTCGGTCCAGTCCGACAGCATCACCACATGCTCGCGGTCGTAACGGTACGGCGGTGGCTGCAGCGGGTCGATGATCAGTGCGCCGTACAGCCCGGCCTGCTCCTGGAACATCGAATGGCTGTGGTACCAGTACGTACCGGACTGCTTCACGTCGAAGCGGTAGTGGTAGGTCTCGCCCGGGGCGATGCCGTTGAAGCTCAGGCCGGGCACGCCATCCATGTTGGCCGGCAACAGGATGCCGTGCCAGTGGATGGAGGTCGGGTCGTGCTGCAGGGTGTTGCGCACGAACAGGTCCACCGTCTGCCCTTCGCGCCAGCGCAGGGTGGGGGCGGGCAGGCTGCCGTTGACGGTGATCGCCGGCCGGGTGCGGCCGGTGAAGTTGGCTGCCGATTCGCCGATGGCCAGTTCCACGCGGGTCTGGGTGAGCACGGGGGGCGCGGTGACCAGGCGCGGACGGGCGGCGGCCAGGGCGCGCTGCGGCACGCCGAGGCCGGCCAGGCCGGCAAACACGCCGCCGGCGGCAAGGCCCTGCACGAAACGGCGGCGGGACGGCACGGGCAACACGCCCGGGCCGGGGGGAAGACGGGTATTCATGGTGGAAACTCCAGGCACGAGGCAACGCCGGCATGACGGCCGGCCGCAGTGCGCACGGGGCGCACGGACACGCGTGGAATCAGCCGATGGGAGGGCGTGAGGCCGGCGGCAGGGGCGGCGAGGGCAGGCCGTCGCGGGTCATCACCGGCGGCGGCAGGGCCAGCCCGGGGCTGGCCAGGAACGGCAGCGGCAGCACCGCCAGCAACGGGTGCTGGGCGCAGCTGCGCATGCAGTCCTTGATCTGGGCATGGGCGTCATGGCCACTGGCGTCAGACGCGGGGGCATCCTCGTCGGCGGTCATGCCGGCGCTGCCATGGTGGGGGCAGTCGGCCATGCCGGCGTGGTCCATGCCCTGCATACGGGCGGTGATGCGGCCCATGTCCTCGTGCCCGCTGGCCAGCGCCGCGTTCAGCCCGTTGAGCAACAGGCTGAGCATCAACACGATCCGGAGCAGGAGCGAGAGGGCGGACATGGGCGATACCTTAGCCGCAACCGGGGGCGGATGCACGGTGCGGCGGCTGGCGCGGTTCAACATTGGAGCAGGGCTAGGGTCGGCGAGGCCGGCCGGGCATCGACCGTCAGGCGGCGGCATGTGTATTCGCCACCGGTACCCGCCGGGCCGCCTGCGTCGCGATCGCCTCGCCGGGGCTGCTGGGATAGCAGGTGCGCCAGCGCAGGTACCCCCACTGCCAGTAATACTCCCGTCCAACCCGCTGCAGCGCCTGCCCGGTAAGGTCCGGGTCCCGGCGCCAGGCCGTCAGCTCCTCCAGTTCGGCGGTTGTCATCGGCAGTGGCTCGCGGTTGGCAAACAGCCGGCCCGCCGCCTGCTCCCGCTCACGGCGGGCCTGGTAGGCCCTTTCCCGCTCGTCCAGCGCCTGCATCCGGGCCCGATGATGTTCGTGTTCGCGACGTTGGGCGAACAGCCACTCGTCATCATCCAGGCCGAAGGGCTTGAACCAGGCACGCGAATCATGGACGTAGCCGTCCAGCAGGGCCGCAATGGCGGCCGGCGGTAGCTGCCCCGATTCCCAGACCGTGCCGATATGGGCGTCCAGCCACTGCCGCTCCTTGTGGCCACGCAGCTTCATCTGCACGAAATCCACCGAGGGGATGCCCAGAAACGGCGGCGGGGTCAACATGCCATGTGCCTGCGTCGGCTCGGCCAGTTCAGCACGGGTGCGCGCCGTGGCATTGTTGTACTTCATGCCTTGGGCCTCGCGCCGCAGCTCATCGTTGGCACCCAGCAGGTCGGCGCGGTCCTGCGGCGCCGCACGCTGGAAGGAGGGCAGCGCTGAGTAGGTGTCCAGGTGCTGGCGGCGCCAGAGCAGATACTGGCGGTAGTGCGCATACATCAGCGTTGCGGTACGTTCCGCTCGGCCGTTCGTGGTGATGCCTGCGGTGAACGGCGCCATGGCCTGCAGGTAGGCGTTGAAGTCACGGCGGAGGGTGGGGGCGACGTTGAAGTATGACCGTGGCCTGCCGACAGGCATCTGTTCCAATCGAAGCAGAGGTACACCCGCAGCCACCGCTTCTCGGTACATATGGCAGAGCGGTACCTGCGACAGCTTCTCCGCATCGTCCGGTGACTTCCCCTGTTCCCCCGGTGCGTAGCCGCCGCCGACATCCGAGTGTGCACCCGGGTAGACGATCTGTTCGCAGTTGGCGCCCTGCACCAGATCCAGCGGGAACGAGCCGCGCACTTCATGGGCGGCGACCATGTGGACGCAACGTCGGACATCCGAGGGAATGCGCAGGTCCTCCGCTGCCGCCCAGCCACCATGCCCGGCAAAGACATCCTCGAAGAAGCTCTGCGCGGCGCCCACCGAGGCCACCATATCGAACAGGCCCACGAAATCGACCTGTACCGGGATGCCGCACAGGCGCAGAGGGCCCGCACCGGGATCACAGGCATCGGCCAGCCAGTTGCAGAACACGCGCGCCTCGGTGGCCCCGCGCGAGAAACCGAACACCGACAGCCGGATGCGGTCCACGCGGGGATTCTGCTGCTGGAAAGGCGCCACCTGGGCGGCAAGGAAATGCCGCCGTTCCTGCAGTACCTGCCGGCGTGCGGCATGGTCGGCACGGGTCAGGTGCGTACCGCGGACCCGGCGCAGCGCATTGACCGTGTTCCAGAAGCCACCACTGAGCGAGTTGCGCAGGGCGATTTCCGCTTCCCCCTGATTGACGGCCAGGTAATTGACCAGCGGCAGGTTGGCCGCCTTGGCCAGACGTTTCACGTCCTGGAGGGTGAGGCGCATGTCCGCGCTCATGCGTCTGACCGTCGGTACTGGATTGCCAGCATGTAGATGATCGGTGACCGTTCGAGCCTGGAAATGGAACAGCAGATGATTCTGGATTTCCATCAGCATCCAGTTGATGCGTCCCTCGCCGCCCCAGCCTGCGGCCGCACCGGCCCGTGCATGCCAGCCGGTGCCGCTGTCGCCGGTCTTGTCCAGCGCGTCGGTGCCCACGCCTTGGATATAGCTTGCGAAGCGATGCAGCCGTGTGCTGTAGCGGTGGTCGATATCCTTGTTGAAGGCATCGAACAGGCGGGCGACATTGCTTTCCGTGTGGTCGCCGCGGGCGATGGCGTTCTCGCGGTGGTTGCGGGTGCCATCGAAGAAGCACCCCAGATAGAGTTCGATGCCGCAGCCGGGCCCGCCGGCTTCAACGGCATTGCCGGCCTGCCGTGCCCGCTCGCGGTCGTTGAGCGTGGTGGGGGCATCGGGGCATGCTGGCGCGATCGATGTCTTCATGGTTTCGGGTCCGTCCAATGGGTCTGATCGAGGAAGCGCGCGATGTTGTCGTCGTTGTCTTCTGCGCCGGGGTCGCTGATGTCGAAGGGAAAGCCTGGATAGCCAAGGCCGATGCGCGTTACCACCACGCGGATGTCGTCACCGGGGAAGTACATGAAATAGATGAAGCCATCGACGAATGGCGAATAGGGCGGAACCAGGACATCCCGTTCGGCAATGCTTTGTTTGTCCTGGAGGTACATGCTGCTGGTTTGATAGGCGACGGTGACTTTGAGCCCGGGTTGCCATTGCCTTGGCAGGGAGACGCAGCAGGTGGATGGATTGCCGCTGGCGTTTTGCCTCATGCTTCCTGCCCAGGTTCCATTGATGAGGACGGTGCCCAGCCCATCATCGGAGTAATTGGCGACGGCCAGCCGGACGCCCATATTGGGCGGCAGGTGGGACAGATCACGCCCGGTAAGCGAATCGATCAACGGCGGCTTGGGTGGTACCACCGGTGCCCTTTGCTGCTCGGCGTGATGGATCGCGATCTTGCTGCCGATGCCGAGCGCCGCGACGCCCAGCATGCCGACGATAAGAAAAGCGGCATGTCTCATCGTCCTTCCTCGTCCGTTGATGATGGATCGTTGGCCGGGTGCTGCAGGTCCGTCCAGCGGGTTTCTGCAAGGAACGCCTTGCGGCTGCCGGTCTCATCCTCAAGCTCGGGCGGGGCGATGTCGAAGGGAAAGCCTGGATAGCCGAGGCCGATGCGCGTTACCACCACGCGGAGGTCGTCACCGGGGAAGTACATGAAATAGATGAAGCCATCGACGAATGGCGAATAGGGCGGAACCATAACGTCCCGTTCGGCAATGCTTTGTTTGTCCTGGAGGTACATGCTGCTGGTTCGATAGGCGACGGAGACCTTGAGCCCGGGTTGCCATTGCCTTGGCAGGGAGACGCAGCATGTTGCGGGATTACCACTGGCGTTTGGCTCCATGCCTCCTCCCCAGGTTCCATTGATGAAGACGGTGCCCAGCCCATCATCGGAGTAATTGGCAATGGCCAGCCGGACGCCCATATTGGGCGGCATGTGGGACAGATCACGCCCGGTAAGCGTATCGATCAACGGCGGCTTGGGTGGTACCACCGGTGCCCTTTGCTGCTCGGCGTGATGGATGGCGATCTTGCTGCCGATGCCGAGCACGGCCAGGCCAAGAACACAGGCAATGAGGACAGACGCCAGCTTCATCAGCGTGCTCCGTCCGTTGATGATGGACCGTCGGCCGGGTGCTGCAGGTCCGTCCAGCGGGTTTCTGCAAGGAATGCCTTGAGGCTGCCGGTCTCATCCTCAAGCTCGGGCGGAGGAATCGGGTAGGGGAAGTCGGGGTAGCCGAGCAGGATGGGGGAGACGACAACGCGGATCTGGTCGTTGGGGAAATACAGGAAGGTGATGTCGCCATCAAAGAAGGGCGGATACGGCGGGACAAGGATGTCCCGCTCGGCAATGCTCCGCTTGTCCTTGAGGTACATGCTGCTGGTCCGATAGGCGACGGAGACTTTGAGCCCGGGTTGCCATTGCCTTGGCAGGGAGACGCAGCAGGTGGATGGATTGCCGCTGGCGTTTTGTCTCATGCTGCCGGCCCAGGTTCCATTGATGAAGACGGTGCCCAGTCCATCATCGGAGTAATTGGCGACGGCCAGACGCAGCCCGATGTCCGGTGAGGCATCGGAGAGGTCGTGGCCGGTAAGCGGATCGATCAAGGGCGGTCTGGGTGGCACCACCGGTGCCCTTTGCTGCTCGGCATGATGGATCGCGATCTTGCTGCCGATGCCCAGGAGCGCGATGCCCAGCAGGCCGGTGATGACGATCGGGGCGTTCTTCATACGCCTGCTCCCTGGCGTGCACGCGCTGCATCTGCGTGCGCCACGGCCTTGGCCGTCATGCGGAAGGCCAGTGCGTCATTGGCGATGCCACGGTGGTGAAGCCTTTCCACGACCGCTTGCGCGCACGCATGCACCTGGGAGGGCAACAACGTGGTCGGGCGCATCACCGGGTGGCGCAGCAGCCACCCGGTGATACGGTCGGGCTCTGCCATCTGCCGCAACGCGCGTTGCTGCGCGGGCGTGAAGCACAGTGGTGTGGCGGTGAAGTCGAACGGGCGTTCAGCTTCGCCGTCCGTGCGTAGCCAGCCGCCGTCGCGTGTCGCGCTGTACCACGCGGTGATACCGCCCAGCACGCGCTGGCGCTGCAGTGCATCGAGGCAATGGAACAGCAGGGGGACGATCCGTGTGTCGGCCCATCGCATCAGCCAGGGCGTGCCGTCGGCGGACCTGCCTTCCCATTGCCTGCGCAGGTGCGACACGATGGCGCCCAGATCCGCTGGCGTATGCAGCACCGACACCATGGGCCTGCCCTCACACAGTGCCAGCAGATGGCTCCAGACCCCGCGCACTGCAGCGTCCTCCGTTGGCAAGGTGAAGACGCATGGCGAAAGCGGCTGCAGGCCATCGCCGTGGTACTGCCCGTCGAACACGCGCGTCACGGGAACGGGGAGGTGAAGGCCGGACAGGTCCGACGGGAAGGACAGGAAGGCCGGGTCCACCAGCACGTGCAGTTGCCCGTCGCTGGCGGTGTGGCCTGTGATTTCCCACGGCAACCGTACATCACGCCAAGGATCGACAAGCACGGAATCAACCATTTTTGATGGCCCACGGTGTGCCGGCCTGCATGGCCTTGATCAGGCATTCCACGCAGATTGTCTGCGGGAACTGCGGCAGTGGAACCAGCAGCGTGGTGGGACCAACGAAGGAATGCTGGCTTGCCTGTACGGTGAGGGTGCCGGGGCAGTTGAGCTGCAGATTGCCGTCCGTCAGCGTGATGGAGGCGCCCTCTGCTGTGGCGATATGCAGATGACTGCCGGCGTGCAGTTGCACGGGCGCCTGTGCTGCAGCCAAGCGTACCTGCCTGCGTGCAGCCAGTTCGATGGGGCCGGCCTGGGCCTGTACATCCAGCACGTCCTGGCCTGCGGCCAGCGTCAGTGCGGAGGTACCGCCACTGCCTGTAACGCCGGCCAGCATGCCGATGGACTGTCTGCCATGCCAGCGCAGATGGCCGCCCACCGTCGATGCGCTGTGGCCGCCGCTGGCCAGCGACGTGGTTTCTGCGGCGGACCAGAGCAGTGCCTGCCCCGCAACGTTGCCAATGCCAACGGGTGAGTACAGGCCCAGCAGTGGGGCGCTGGGCAGGGGGAGGGAACCGGCGGCAAGCGCTGCACCGGACGGAGCAGGGGGCGCGGTGGCGTAGTCGTGGCCTGCGGCGGTGCTGGCGGCGTGAAGGCGCATGCCGTGCAGTGGGGACCGGTCGGGCGAAATGCTGCTTCGGCCCGGGTGGCCTGCGCCCTGCGCCGCGGCCAGGCCCACGGTGCGATGCTGCTGCGCGGCGGCATGCCAATGGTCTGCCAGGTACTGCGCCTGCTGCAGCAGCGCTTGGGCGCCGGTGGTCTGGCTGGCCGGGTCGTGGGGGGAGCGTCGTGCTGTGTCCAGCCACAGTCCTGCGGTTGCACGCACTACGCCCCAGGCATCGCTGCGCAGCTCGAAACCGGTTCCCCGCAGGCTGCCACGGTGGTTGCCGGCTTGATGGAGCAGGTGCCCCTGGCTGAGCCGGCTATGATGATGGCTGCTGGCCAGTTCGGTTCGCAGTTGGCCATTGCTGTCGTCGAACAGCAGGTGGTTGCCGCCTTCCCCGGACCATTCCTGCGAGCGGATGCCCCACAGTGCGCCTTGATGCCGCTGGCCTGCGGCACCTGCGCCTGCGGCGTGCCAGACCGGGGCGTTGCCTCCGGCAAGGTTCATCTCGGCGCAGGCGGTGCCGTCCCGGGCCAGCGCCAGTGCCTCCGGCCGCTGATCGCCACGCCCGTTGTAGAGCGCCCCCTGTACGATGGGTTGATCGATGTCACCTTCCAGGAAAGCCACCAGCACTTCCTGCCCTACCCGCGGTATGAACTGGCTGCCGACGCCAGGACCTGCGTAGCGCTGGGCAACACGGACCCATGCGCTGTCATGGCCCGCTTCGGAATAGGCAAAACGTACACGGATGCGGCCGAGGCGATCCATGTGGACAGGCGTCCCACTGGCGTCGCCGAGGACGACGGCACGCTGCGGTCCGGGGGCCTGGAGGGCGGGCGGCTCCTGGGGGCGCCAGGGCTGGGCATGGTCCTGGCCCTGGAAGTGGTTGGCGTAGCCGTGGGCCGTGGCATCCTGCCAGGGCACCCCGTCGATCAGCGCGGGGGGCGGTTGCACCCGGGCCGCCCAGCCCACGTCGCCGACACCTGCATGCGTGACGTGTGTCAACAGCAACGCCGGCACAACCGGGTGCCCCACCTCGCATTGCAACCGGAAAGCGGCGCCGGCGTGGAAGGATCGCAACGTCCCATGTCCATTCCATGTACGTTGCCGGCACAGCAGTGCCTGGGCCCGGCGCCGCAGGTGTGCCTGCGCCTCAGCGCGACTGGTCCAGGCGTCATGGCCAGCAGGCGCATAGTGCTCGCGTGTGCTGGCCGAGGCATGGACCGAATCACTCGCTGCAATCAGCCGCGCCTGTTCCGGCAGGTAGGTGGTCGTGGTCACCGTGCTGACGACCAGGCGCCGGCAGGCGTGCAGTGCCTGTATGCCATCGCGGCCATCATGCGCGCGTGCCTGGTGGTACGGTACGGCGGAGTCAATCAACGGTAGCAGGGTGCTGTCATCGACGATGACCATCCGATGCCCGGCTGGCGCACTATCGGTGGATTCGATGAACCAGCTCAATCCTGCCCGGGCCAGCAGCCGCTGTACAAAGGCCAGATCTGATTCGCGGTACTGACTGATGCAGTCGCGGTGCATGCGATCGGCACGCCGACGGGCGGCATCCTGCCAGCGCCAGCACGCATAGGGCCCATGGGCCGACAGGACGGAATCGATGACCGTGGCCAGATCCTGCGAGGTGAAGGTGCGGCTGTGACGCCGGTGCGCCAGCCACGCGCTCCAATCTGCCATGTCCACGCAATAGTGCGTTCCCTCGGTTGTTGTCTGGCATCGCACCCCCTCGACCAGACCTGCGTGCAGAATCGGCGCGTCACCGCTGCGGGCAACCAGCAGTTGCGCAGGTCGTGCGAGCCATGCAGACAACTCCTGTGCCGTGGTTGGCGCTGCCAGCTCGATCCGCCAGCGGCATCCCTGGGATAGTGCTTCAGTGCCATGCCAACGAAGGACACGCATCTGCGTGCCATCGGGAGCGTGGAAACGATGGACACGTGCAGTGTCATCCCGGACGCTTGCATCCATGCGGGGGTTCCTGCCACGTCATGGTGGCGCTTCCTGGGTGGGGTAGCGTCAAATGCGTTGCAGACGGGATGCAATCAGAATAGACCGAAAAATCGTGTCATCCCTTGCGCAGGCTCCGCGTGACAACGGGCTGCAACGGCAAAAAAGGGCCGTCGGCTGAATGCACGCGCGGGCACTGCATCGCATGGAATGGACGCCCGGCGCTTGGGGATGAAGGCGGAGTGCTGCTGATTACGACATTGCTGTCGGATAGGAGGCGTGCCCTCAGCCTTCTTCGCGCACGATCTCCACCAGCCGTGGGCCATAGCGGGACAGCTTGCTGCCACCGATGCCGCCGACCCGGGCCAGCTCGTCCAGGCTGGTCGGGCGCTGCTCGGCGATATTGCGCAGGGTGCTGTCGTGGAAGATCACGAAGGCCGGCACGTTCTGTTCCCGCGCCAGTTCGGCGCGCAGGCCGCGCAGGGCGTTGAACAGGGCCAGGTCCTGCGGCAGCACCGACAGGCCGGTGCGCTGGGCACTGCGCTCGCGGCCGACGCTGGCCGGGTTCTCGCGGCGCATGCGGATCGCGCGGTTGCCCTTGAGCACGTCGCGGCTGGCGTCGGTCAGGCGCAGGCCACCGTGGCCTTCGCTGTCCACTTCCAGCAGGCTGGCGGCGACCAGCTGGCGGAACACGCTGCGCCAGGTGCGCGCATCCAGGTCGCGGCCGATGCCGTAGGTGCTCAGCTGGGCATGGCCGGCCTGGCGGACCTTGTCGTTCTCGCTGCCGCGCAGGATGTCGATCAGGTGGCCCACGCCGTAGCGCTGGCCGCTGCGGTAGACGCAGCTCAGCGCCTTCTGCGCAGGAATGGTCGCGTCCCAGGCCGCAGGCGGGGTCAGGCAGTTGTCGCAGTTGCCGCAGGGCTGCGGGTAGGTCTCGCCGAAGCCGGCCAGCAGCACCTGGCGCCGGCACTGCATCGATTCGCAGTAGCCCAGCAGGTGGTCGAGCTTGGTGCGCTCGAGCTGCTTGCGCTCTTCGCCGGCTTCGGACTGCTCGATCATCTGCTTGAGCAGCACCACATCGCCCAGCCCATAGCACAGCCACGCCTCGGCGGCTTCGCCATCGCGGCCGGCGCGGCCGGTTTCCTGGTAATAGCCTTCCATCGACTTGGGCAGGTCGGTATGGGCGACGAAGCGTACATCGGGCTTGTCGATGCCCATGCCGAAGGCGATGGTGGCGCACATGACGATGCCGTCCTCGCGCAGGAAGCGGCGCTGGTTGGCGGCGCGCACCTCGGCGGGCAGGCCGGCATGGTAGGGAAGCGCGGTGAAGCCCTGGCCGCACAGGAACTCGGCCGTTTCCTCCACCTTGCGCCGGGACATGCAGTAGACGATGCCGGCCTCGCCGCGGTGGCCGCGCAGGAAATCGGTCAGCTGCTTGCGGGCGTTGTCCTTCTGCACCACGGTGTAGCGGATGTTGGGGCGGTCGAAGGAACTGACGAAGTGGCGGGCCTGGGCCAGGTCCAGGCGCTCGGCGATCTCGCGCTGGGTGGGCGGATCGGCAGTGGCGGTCAGGGCGATGCGCGGGATGTCCGGCCAGCGCTCGTGCAGCACGGTGAGCTGGCGGTATTCCGGGCGGAAGTCGTGGCCCCACTGCGACACGCAGTGCGCCTCGTCGATGGCGAACAGGGCGATGGGGCTGCGTGCCAGCAGGTTCAGGAAGCGGCCGGTCAGCAGGCGTTCGGGGGCGACATAGAGCATGTCCAGCTCGCCGGCCAGCAGTTCGCGCTCGACCCGCGCGGCGGTCTCCCCATCCAGGGTGGAATTGAGGAATTCGGCGCGCACCCCGACCTGGCGCAGGGCCTCGACCTGGTCCTGCATCAGTGCGATCAACGGCGAAATGACGATGCCGCAGCCGTCGCGCAGCAGGGCCGGGACCTGGTAGCACAGCGACTTGCCGCCACCGGTCGGCATCAGGACCAGGGCGTCATGACCGGCAGCCACATGCTCCACGATGTCCTGCTGTGGACCACGGAAATCGTCGTAGCCAAAGACGCGGCGGAGCAGATCGTGCGCGGGACGGGAAGACATCCGGCTAGTTTACCCCGGCGGGGGAGCCGGCAGGGCTGCGCCCTGCACCTGCTGGAGGCCACGGCAACTGCAACAGCGGGCGTTCCGTGGGTTGGCGGGGCGGTGTGGGCTTGCAGGACACGCCGTAAACCCATCCATGGGGGCTCGTAGGCGCCCTCCATGGCGCCTGCGGTCCTGCAAGCCCACACCGCCCCACCTCTGACAGATCCCCGCGATCGGGTAGATCCACGCCATGCGTGGATGCTTTTCGATCACCTATCGAACTATTCGATTTCGATTGGCATTGATCCACGCATGGCGTGGATCTACCAACGGACTGCGACCAACTGTCGAAGGTGGGGTGGGTCCGGTTGCGGGGGCGTGAGCGCCATGGATGGCGCGACCGAGCCTACAGGGACGTATTTACGGCGTCCCCCGCCACCGGACCCACCCCGCCAACCCCCAGAAAACCCGCTTCTGTCGTTGACGTTGCTCTGGCTCCAAGGCTTCGGCGGGTGCAGGGCGCAGCCCTGCCGAACCGCCCTCAACCCTTACTGGAGAAGCGAGCGCAGCATCCAGGCATACTTCTCGTGGGTCTGCAGGCGCTGGGTCATCAGGTCCTCGGTCGGGGCGTCCTCGCCCTTGGCCGCCTGGTCCAGCACCTCACGGGCCGTACGGCAGACCGCTTCGTTGGCGACCACCAACTGGCGTACCATTTCACGCCAGTCGGCGCTGTCGGTCAGCCCCGGCTCCTCGGCGATCGAGGTCAGCGCGGCGAATTCCCGGTAGGAGCCCGGGGCATTGAAGCCCAGTGCGCGGATGCGCTCGGCCACGTCGTCCAGCGCCGCCCACTGCTCGGTGTACTGGGTCTCGAACATGGTATGCAGCGAGTTGAACATCGACCCGGTGACATTCCAGTGGAAGTTGTGCGTCTTCAGGTACAGGGTGAACGCATCGGCCTGGAAGCGCGACAGCCCGTCGGCGATCTTCTTGCGGTCGGTCTGGCTGATCCCGATATCGATGTTCGGGGCCGACGGTGCAGCGGCGGCCAGCTTCTGCTTGCCGGTCTTGGCCTTGGCCGGGGTCTTGGTCTTCGCCATGAGGACAGTCTCCTTGTGGGTGATGATGAACACGATAGACCAGATCTAATGACTGGTCGCTTTCAAAGTTTTGAATTGATCGATTGATGACTTCTATTGAACAAAAACCCGTGTTGCGACTGCGTCAGCAGCGGACCGCCATCGATGGCGCGATGAGCCGCGACCGTGGCCGCCTGCTGGGACTGCTGTCGCGCTGCCAGGCCAAGCCGCAGGACACCGCGCTGATGGCCACCTTCGAGCAGGCCCTGCAGGCCTCCGTGCAGCGGCGCCAGCGCCGTGCGCAGCAGCAACTGTCCATCAGTCTGGACCCGCAGCTGCCGATCGCCCGTGAAGCCGAGGCGATCATCGGCCTGATCCGCGACCATCAGGTGGTGGTGATCGCCGGAGAGACCGGCTCGGGCAAGACCACCCAGCTGCCGAAGCTGTGCCTGGCCGCCGGCCGTGGCCAGGCCGGCATGATCGGCTGCACCCAGCCGCGACGGATTGCCGCACGCGCGGTGGCCACCCGGGTGGCACAGGAACTGCAGAGCGAGCTGGGCCAGCTGGTCGGCTACCAGGTACGCTTCAACGACAAGGTGGGCGAGGACAGCCGGGTCAAGTTCATGACCGACGGCATCCTGCTGGCCGAGATCGCCAGTGACCGCTGGTTGTCGAACTACGACACGATCATCGTTGACGAGGCCCATGAACGCAGCCTCAACATCGACTTCCTGCTGGGCTACCTCAAGCAGCTGCTGCGCAAGCGGCCGGACCTGAAGCTGATCGTCACCTCGGCGACCATCGACACCGAGCGTTTCGCCCAGCATTTCGACAATGCGCCGGTGATCAGCGTGGAAGGCCGTACCTTCCCGGTGGAGGTGCGTTACCGCGCGCTGGAAGGCGAGGGCGAGCAGGAGGGCGAGCGCACGGTCAACGATGCCATCGTGGCAGCGGTGGATGAGATCACCCGCCAGGATGCGCGCGGTGATGTGCTGATCTTTCTGCCGGGCGAACGCGAGATCCGCGATGCGCACCAGGCGCTGGAGCGGCGCAAGTACCGGCAGACCGACGTGCTGCCGCTGTACGCGCGGCTGTCCAACCAGGACCAGGACCGGGTGTTCAACCCCGGGCCGAACCGGCGCATCGTGCTGGCCACCAACGTGGCTGAAACCTCGCTGACGGTGCCGCGCATCCGCTACGTGGTCGATCCGGGCTTTGCCCGCGTCAAGCGCTACAGCCCGCGCAACAAGCTGGACCGGCTGCACATCGAGCCGATTTCGCAGGCCAGCGCCAACCAGCGCAAGGGCCGTTGCGGCCGTATCGCCGAGGGCATCTGCTACCGTCTGTATGCCGAGGCCGATTTCCAGGCGCGGCCGGAATTTACCGATCCGGAAATCCGCCGCTCCAGCCTGGCGGGGGTGATCCTGCGCATGCTGCAGCTGGGCCTGGGCCGGATCGAGGACTTCCCGTTCCTGGAAGCGCCGGACGAACGCGCCATCGCCGACGGCTGGCAGCAGCTGGCCGAACTGGGGGCGATCGACAGCGAGCGCCGCATGACCGCGGTCGGCAAGCAGATGGCACGGCTACCGGTGGACGTGAAGCTGGCGCGCATGCTGGTGGCCGCGCAGGCGGCCGGCTGCCTGCGGCCGATGCTGGTGATCGCCGCGTTCCTGGGCATCCAGGACCCGCGCGAGCGCCCGCCGGAAGCACGCGGGGCCGCCGACAGCGCCCATGCGCAGTTCGCCGATGGCCGCTCTGAATTCGTCGGTGTGCTGCGCCTGTGGGATGGCTACCGGCAGGCCCACGAGGACCTGACCCAGTCCAAGCTGCGCGACTGGTGTGGCCGTCATTTCCTCGGTTTCCTGCGCATGCGCGAGTGGCGCGAGCTGCATCGCCAGCTGCGCCTGCTGTGCGAGGAACTGGGCTGGAAGGAAGAGGCCATCGAGGCGTCGATGGCGCCGCTGCTGGCGGGCAGCAGTGCGCCTGCGGCCGCGCGTGACGATGCCGAAGCGGCCAAGGCCACCCGCGGCCAGCTGCACCGTGCCGCGCGCCTGGCCCGCGAAGGCAAGGCCGAGCCCGCGCCGGCCCCGGTGGCCGCGCGTGCGCAGAGGGAACAGGCCCCGGCCGGCGGCGGCTTCAGCGAAAAGGTGCGTGCCAGTGCCTACCAGACGCTGCACCGCGCGCTGGTGGCCGGCCTGCCCACGCAGATCGGCCACCGCACCGACAAGGGCGACTTCCAGGCCCCGCGCCAGCGCCGCTTCCTGCCGTTCCCGGGCTCGGTGCTGTCCAAGCGGCCGCCGCCGTGGCTGCTGGCGGCCAACCTGCTGGACACACAGAAGGTGTGGGGCATGACCCTGGCGGCGATCGAGCCGGACTGGGTGATCGCCGAACTGCCGCACCTGCTGCTGCGCAAGCACTTCGATCCGCACTGGTCGCGCGCGCAGGGGCAGGTGCTGGCCTCCGAGCAGATCAGCCTGTTCGGCCTGGTGCTGGCCCCGAAGAAACCCGTGCACTACGGCCGCATCAACCCGGGCGAGGCGCATGACATCTTCGTGCGCCAGGCGCTGGTGACCGGCGAGATCACCACCCGCGCCAGCGTGGTGGCCGACAACCTGAAAGTGCTGGAAGAGGCGCGTGAGGAAGAAGCCAAGCTGCGCCGTGCCGGCATCGTCGCCGACGAGGACTGGCAGGCGCGCTGGTACCTGGACCGGGTGCCGCCGCAGATCCATTCGGCCGCCGGCCTGGATGCGTGGTGGAAGGCGCTCGCGCCACCGCAGCGGCACGCCCTGCAGTGGACGCTGCAGGACCTGCTGCCCGGCGAGGGCAGCGAGGAAGACCGCTACCCGAAGTACCTGCCGCTGGGCGATGCACGCCTGCCGCTGCACTACCGCTTCGAGCCGGGTGCCGAAGACGATGGCGTGACCGTGGACGTGCCGCTGCACCTGCTCAATGCGCTCGATCCGGTGCGGCTGGGCTGGCTGGCGCCGGGCTTCGTGGCCGACAAGGCCTCGGCGCTGATCCGCAGCCTGCCCAAGGCGATGCGCCGCAACTACGTGCCGGCCCCGGATTTCGCCCGTGCGTTCTTCGAAGCGTTCCCGCAGCCCAGCGCCGATGACATCACCGGCGAACTGGCGCGTTTCCTCAGCCGGGCGACCGGTGCCACGGTGGCGGCCACCGATTTCGACGTGCCGGCGCTGGAGCCGCACCTGCGGATGAACCTGCGCCTGCGCGATGACCATGGCAAGGTGCTGGCGACGTCGCGTGATCTGGACGTGCTGCGCGCACGCTTCGGCGACCGCGCGGGCCAGGCCTTCGCGGCCCGTGCCGGGCGCGCGATGGCGGCCGAAGGGCTGCGGACCTTCCCTGCCGCACCGATCCCGCTGCAGGTGCCCGGTGAGGCCGGTGTACCGGCCTGGCCGGCGCTGGTCGACGAAGGCGAGACGGCCGCGTTGCGCATCTTCGCCGATCGCCAGCAGGCGCAGGAGGCCCACCCGCAGGGCGTGCGCCGGCTGCTGGAGATCGGCTTGGCCGAGAAGGTCAAGCAGGCGCGCAAGCAGTTGCCGGTAGCGGCCAAGACCGGGCTGCTGTACGCGGCGATCGAATCGCAGGAACGCCTGCGCGGCGATCTGGTGGATGCGGCGATGAATGCCGTGCTGGCCGACGGGCTGGGCGAGATCCGCGATGCAGCGCTCTTCGAGCAGCGGCGCGAGCAGGCCGGCAAGGCGCTGTTCGGCGAAGCAATGCAGCGGCTGAAACTGGCCGAGAGCATCCTGGCGCTGGTGGCGGAGCTGAAGCCGCTGCTGGAAGCACCGCTGATGGGCTGGGCGCGTGGCAACCTGGACGACATGGAGGCGCAGCTGGCCGGGCTGGTGCATGCCGGCTTCCTGCGGGACACGCCGGCCGATGCGCTGGCGCAGTATCCGCGCTACCTCAAGGCGATGATCCTGCGCACGGAACGGGCCAAGCGTGACCCGACCCGCGATCAGGCCCGCATGCTGGAACTGCGTCCCTTCCTGGAGGCGCTGGAGTCTGGCGACCAGCAGGGCCTGCGCGCACGGCCGGCATGGCAGGCACTGCGCTGGGACCTGGAGGAACTGCGGGTCTCGCTGTTCGCGCAGGAACTGGGGGCCCGCACGGGCATCTCGGCCAAGAAGCTGGCACAGCGGGTTGCCGCGCTGCGGCAGGGGTGACCGCGTGCTCCCGCAGGGCCGGGCCCAGGCCCGGTCCTGCGCGGATGACCGGCATTACTTGGTGCGGCGCACCTTGGCCTGGGTGTTGACCCCTTCCACCTTCAGGTACCAGGCCCCCAGCACGCCGGGACTGATGGCGACCTTGGGAGACGTCTTGCGGATGCCGGCCAGGGTGGTGGCATCGGTCTGTTCCCATTCCTGGCCGTTGTCCAGCACATAGGTGCGGCCCTTGCCGAAGCCGCGGAAGTCTCCCGTCAGCACGGCGTTGATCGGCTCCTTGCTGCCGAAATCGAAGAAGCCGCGGTTCTTGACGATGACTTCCTGGCGGCCTTCCTCGCGGGCCTTTTCCCGGACCTCGGCCACGGCCTCGGTGGTGGCCTTCTCGACCGTGCCCTGCAGCCAGCGGTTGAGCGTGGCCAGTTCGCCGGCATTGAGCTTGTCCAGACCGGCCGCCTTGAATTCGGC
This sequence comes from Stenotrophomonas sp. 24(2023), assembly GCF_030913365.1. Taxonomy (NCBI): domain Bacteria; kingdom Pseudomonadati; phylum Pseudomonadota; class Gammaproteobacteria; order Lysobacterales; family Lysobacteraceae; genus Stenotrophomonas; species Stenotrophomonas sp. 24(2023). The sequence continues at coordinate 821,877 of NZ_CP133160.1, read as the reverse complement.
AGGACTCATCTGCGTCTGCAGGTCGCCGGCCACGACGCGTTGGGCCAGCGCGGGCAACGAGACAGAACACAGGGCGAGGGCGAGGCTGAGCGGGCGCAGCAGGCGCAGGTTCATGGTGGTTCTCCTGGAAGTTGCCCGAGTGTAGAGCAGCGTACGCACGGCGGCACGCCGTTCACCAGGCCGGCCCGCCGCGCCGGTGAACGGGGGCGCGTACCGGCGATTGTTCCTGAACGGGTGGGGCGTTACCGTAGAGGCCTCTGCCTTTGATGTCCGATGCTGTGAACCGCGCGTCTGCCCCCGGCCTGGAAGCCTTGTTGAACCGTCCTTCGGCGGCGGTGCTGTCCGCACCGTTGCGCGAAGCCGTGCTGCAGCTGTGGAACGCCGAGGGCACGCCGCACGGCATGCGCGGCAGCAGCTGGCCGGTGCTGGCCGATACGCTGGACGCGCTGGCCCTGCTCTCGGCCGACGAGGGCGTGGTGCTGGCCGCTCTGCTGTTCGACCTGCCGGGCTTGCGGGGCGGGCTGGAGGCACTGCCGCTGGGGCGCCAGCATGCGGCGGTGGCCGGCCTGCTCGATGGCCAGGACGCGGCCGACCAGGTATGGGCGCTGCACGCCGGCCGTGAGGCCGGGCGCAACAGCGAAGGCCTGCGGCGGTTGCTGCTGGCCATCATCCATGACCTGCGCGTGGTGCCGATCCTGCTGGCCCGCCAGCTGGCGCGCATGCGCGGTGCCGACCGGCTCGATGACGAGCAGCGCCGTGCGCTGGCCCAGCTGACCCGGGACATCCATGCGCCGCTGGCCAACCGGCTGGGCATCTGGCAGCTGAAATGGGAACTGGAAGACCTGGCATTCCGCCACCTGGAGCCGGACACCTACCGCCGCATCGCCCGTGAGGTGGACGAAACCCGCCTGGCGCGCGAACGCTATGTGCAGAACGTCAAGAAGCAGCTGTCGCGGGAACTGGCGGCGCAGGGCATCCAGGCCGAGGTCAGCGGGCGGCCGAAGCACATCTACAGCATCTGGCGGAAGATGCAGAAGAAGCGGCTGGCCTTCGACCAGCTGTACGACATCCGTGCGGTGCGGGTGATGGTGGACGACGTGGCCGCCTGCTACGCCGCGCTGGGGGTCGTGCATGCGCTGTGGGCGCCGGTGCCGAGCGAGTTCGATGACTACATCGCCCGCCCCAAGGCCAATGACTACCGGTCGTTGCATACGGCGGTGGTCGGGCCGGAAGGCCGCACCATCGAAGTGCAGATCCGTACCCACGACATGCACGCGCAGGCCGAACTGGGCGTGGCCGCGCACTGGAAGTACAAGGAAGGTGGCAAGGGCGCGGAGAAATCCTTCGACCGCAAGATCACCTGGATGCGCCAGCTGCTGGAGCAGGCGCAGGACGGGCAGGGCAACGAACTGGCCGGTGCGCTCGATGCCGAGCTGACCGAGGACCGTGTCTATGCCCTGAGCCCGAAGGACGAGGTGATGGACCTGCCGCAGGGGGCCACGCCGCTGGATTTCGCCTACCACGTACACACGATGGTGGGGCACCGTTGCCGGGGCGCCAAGGTCAATGGCCGCATCGTGCCGCTGACCTATCGGCTGCGCAGCGGTGACCGCGTGGAGATCCTGACCGGCAAGGAAGCCGATCCGCGCCGTGACTGGCTGATGCCTGCGCTGGGGTTCCTGGCCAGCAACCGTTCGCGTGAGAAGGTGCGCAGCTGGTTCCACAAGCTGGACCGCGCGCGCAACGTGCAGGCCGGGCGCGAGCTGCTCGAGCGCGAATTGAAGCGGCTGGGCCTGCAGCATGCCGACCTGGCACCGGCGGCGAAGAAGTTCCATGCCGAAAGCGTGGATGACCTTTACATCCAGGTGGCGCTGGGCGATACCGGGCCCAACCAGGTCAGCCGCCAGCTGCTGGAGGCCGAACGTGCGGCCCACCAGCCGCCGCCGGCACCGGCCCTGCCACGTGCCACCGCCCGCCGCGATGGCCTGAACAAGAGCAAGTTCACCGTGCAGGGCGTGGGCAACCTGCTGGTGCAGCTGGCGCGCTGCTGCCAGCCGGTGGCGGGCGAACCCATCGTCGGCTACCTCACCCGCAGCCGCGGTGTCACCGTGCACCGCGCCGACTGCGCCGCGCTGGCGCGCCTGTCGGCGACCAGCCCGCAGCGCATCCTGCCGGTGGAATGGGGCCAGGCCGGTGGCGGGTACGAGGTGGACGTGGTGGTCAACGCCGTTGACCGCCGCTGGCTGCTCAAGGACATCACCAACCTGATCGCGCAGGAAGACGCCTACGTGCTGGACATCCACAGCGACAACGTGCGCAACAGCGGCCGGGCGCACCTGCGCCTGCGGCTGAAGGTCAGCGATTACGGCCAGCTGTCGACCCTGCTGGGCAAGCTGGATGCGTTGCCGGGGGTCAGCGAGGCGCGTCGTCTCGGCTGACTTTCACGCCGCCGCCGCTATCGTGCCCGCATGCACCCTGAGCCTGACCATGATCCGCACGCCAGCGCGCATGCCGCGCTGGTGCGCGTGCGCCGCGAAGGGCGCTGGTGGTGGCTGCAGGCACGCCATGCCCGGCGGATCTGGCGCTGGGCGCTGCTGGCCGCAGCGCTGGTGTTCGTCGGCCTGGTGCTCCTGCGCAAGCCGCTGGCCGATTGGTTCTGGGATGAACCGCAGGTCGAACAGCTGCTTGCCGAAGCCGACCGCGCGCTGGCCGATGGCCATCTGAGCGAGGCCGATGGCAGTGGCGCGCGTGAGCGCTACCAGGCGGTACTGGCACTGGATGGCGACCGGCAGCAGGCCCGCGAAGGCCTGGCCCGCACCGCCGATGCAGCGCTGCAGCAGGCCCGCGAACGCCTGCAGGCCGGGGATCTGGACGGCTGCGCGCAGGCGTTGTCGCTGGCCCGCGAACTGCAGGTGCCACAGGCCCAGGCCGATGCCGTGGCGCGTGCGCTGCGCGAGCGGCGCGCGGCCGGTGCCGGCATCGATGCTGTGCTGCTGCAAGCCCGGCAGGCGCTGCAGGCCGGGCGGCTCGATGAGGGCCCGGACAGTGCGTTGCCGCTGTTCCAGCGGATCCTGGCCCTGCAGCCGGACCACCTGGGCGCACTGGAAGGGCGCGAAGATGCCTTGAGCGACCTGCTGCAGCGCGCACGCCATGAGGCCGACGAAGGGGCACTGGTGACGGCCGCGGCCAAGCTGCAGCGCGCGCGGCAGTTCGATGCTGGCCATGCCGACCTGCCGGCCAGCCAGGAACAGCTGGCACGCGCGCTGGAACGGCGCCAGCAGCAGGGGCTGCGTGAACTGCGCCGGCAGCAGCTGGACCTGGCAGCTGCCAGTTTCCAGGCGGTGCTGGCCGTCAGCGCCGACGACCCCGGTGCGCTGCGTGGCCGCGAGCGCGTGGTGCAGGCGCTGCTGGCGCGCGCGCAGCATGCCGGTGACGATTTCCAGTTTGCCGCCGCCGACCGCGACATCGCCCAGGCCGGCCTGCTGGGGGCGTCGGCCAGCGCACTGCAGCAGGCCACCCAGCGCCTGTCGAAGGCGCGGCAGGCACAACAGGCCCTGGAGCAGCCCACGGCCTCCGGGGCACAGCGCGAACGCCAGCTGCAGCGGCTGCTGCAGCGCATCGCCCGGGCCGAGCAGGCCGGGCACTGGATCAGCCCGCCCGGACAGAGTGCGTTCGATGCCCTGCGCGAGGCGCAGGCGCTTGCCCCCCGAGACCGCAGGGTCAGGCAGGCGGCCGCCCGGCTGTTGCCGGCCGGGCGCAGCTGTTTCGAGGACAACCTGCGGCAGAACCGCGTGCAGGGCGCGGGGGCCTGCCTGCAGGCATGGCAGACGCTGGCGCCGACCGATGGTGGTCTGGAGGCGGCGCGGCGGCGGCTGGCCGAACGCTGGCTGGCCATCGGCAGTGAGCGCCTGGGGCGCGGCGATGTCACCTTCGCCAAGGAGGCGCTGCTGCAGGCCGGGCAGCTGGGGGCAGGCCCTGGCAGCAGTGACTTCCAGCAGCTGCAGCAGCGCCTGCGCGATATCGGCGCAATGCCGTAAAACCGGCCTGCCCGCTATAGTAGCGGCCCCCAAGGTGCTGATCGTGCTGGAGTTGCATGTCCGTCCTCGTTACCGGTTCCACCAGCCAGATCGGTCGGTTCCTGCTGCCGCGTCTGGTGCGCGCCGGGGAACAGGTGGATGCGCTCAGCCGCCGGCCGCAACCGGTGCAGCCGGGCGTGCGGTGGATCGAGGGCGGCATGGCCGCGTTGCCGCCGCCAGTGGCAGGCCAGTGGAGCGCGATTGCCAGCTTCAGCCCGCTGGAGGCCTGGGTCGCCTGGCTGTCGCAGCAATCGGTCGCGCCCGCCGCGAAGATCATCGCCACCAGTTCGATGAGCGTGCTGACCAAGCAGGCTTCGGCTCAGGCCGATGAGCAGGATGTGGTGGCCATGCTGCAGCGGGGTGAGCAGGGCCTGATCGCCCAGGCGCAGCGGCTGGGCATGCAATGGGTGCTGCTGCGCCCGACCCTGATCTACGGTGCCGGCATCGATCGCAGCCTGAGCCCGATCGTCGCCCGCGCGCGCCGCCTGCGCGTGTTCCCGTTGCCGGTGGCTGGCGGGCAGCGTCAGCCGGTACATGCCGATGACATCGCCCTGGCGGTGCTGCGTGCCGTGCAGTCGCCGGCTGCCGATGGCCAGGTACTGGAAATCGGTGGCGGCGAGCGCCTGCGTTATGACCAGATGTTCGCGCGCGTGCACGCCAGCCTGGTGCCGCGGCCGATGGGCGTGGTGGTGCCGGGGCTGGCGTTGCGCGTGCTCTCCTCGCTGGTGCCCAGGGCCCGTGGTCCGGTCTCGCGGCTGGAGCAGGACCTGGTCGCCGATAACGGCCCGCTGCAGTCCCTGCTGGGCGTACAACCACGGCCCTTCCGTCCGGAGAACGCGACCTGGCAGCCGATGACGCCCGAGCAGGCGCAGCAACGCATCCAGGCCGCCTCCGGCCCGGTGCCCGCAGCATGAGCGCCAGCGCCCCCAGCGTCGGTGTCGCGCTGTGTACCTACAACGGTGCGGCCTACCTGCAGGTGCAGCTGGACAGCATCCTGGCCCAGAGCGTACGGGTGGATGAAGTGGTGGTCGGCGACGATGGTTCCTCCGACCAGACCCTGGAGCTTCTGGCCGCGTTTGCGGCACGGGCCGGCGCGCAGGGCATCCGGGTCGAGGTGGTGCAGCACCCGCGCAACCTCGGCTATGTGCTCAATTTCGCCGATGCGCTGCAACGCTGCCGCGCCGACATCATCTTCCTGTGCGACCAGGACGACGCCTGGCACCCCGGCCGGGTGCAGGCCTACCTGCAACGCTTCCAGGCCGACCCGTCGCTGTTGATGCTGCACAGCGATGCCCGGCTGGTCGATGCCCAGGGCCGCACGCTGGGCAGCAACCTGCTGGATGTGCTGGTGGTGCATCCGGCCGAAGTCGCGCTGGAGCGCTCCGGCCTGGCGATCGATGCCATCCTGCTGCGCAACTTCATCACCGGTGCGACCTGCGCGCTGCGCCGCCCCCTGCTGGACGATGGCCTGCCGATCGCCCCGTGCTGGAGCCATGATGAGTGGCTGGCGGTGATCGCCTCGCTGCGCGGGGGGCTGGACATGCTGGGACAGCCGACCATCGATTACCGGCAGCATGGGCGGAACCAGATCGGTGCGAGCCGGCGCAGCATCCTGCAGCGGCTGCGGGACCTGGACCTGTTCAACGCCGCGCGCCGCCAGCGCACCGCTGAGCGCCTGCAGGGCCTGGTGGCACTGCTGCAGCGGCGCGGGGTGGTCATCGCACCGCACCGCTGGCAGGGCCTGTCCGCGCTGGCCTGGCGCATGGCGTGGTCGCGCCTGCAGCTGTACCGGCGGCCGGACGTGGGCTGGCGCTGGATCGCCCACGATGCCCCGCGGTTGCTGGCCCGGCTGGCCAACTGCAGCCTGGCCGGCGCCCGCGGGAACGGGCTGCTGGCCGCGCTTGCCGGTGCAGTGGCGGGCTGGCGCGGTACCCGCGCAGCTTGAACTGCAGTGAAACCCCCGGGCGCGGCCTGCCTGCCGCCACAGCGGCTGCGTTAGACTCGGCGGGACTTTACCTTTCACCATGCCCGTGCCCCGACGCTACGATTCCGACGACATCGACGATTTCGACGACGACCTGGAGGGCGATGGCCCGGACTGGCGCCGACGGCTGATCACCTGGGGCATGGCGGCGTTCGCGCTGGGGTTGGGCTTCCTGATCCCGTACACGCTGTACCTGAACCAGCAGGTCACCCAGCGCTTCGGTGAACTGCGCTGGCAGATTCCCACCCGTGTCTATGCGCGCCCGCTGGTGCTGCAGCCGGGGGCGGCGATGGATGCGGCCACGCTGAAGACCGAACTGGCCGCCTCGGCCTACCGTGACGATGGCGAAGGCAAGGATCCGGCGACCTATGCGGTGCAGGGCGGGCGCTTCACCATTTCCAGCCGTGGCTACAACGATGTCGATGGCCGGGTGGCCCCGCGCCGCGTCGAGCTGACACTGGCCGGTGGCCAGATCGCGTCGCTGCGTGACGTGGGCACGCGCAAGGCGATCAAGTCCGCGCGCATGGACCCGGCCCGCATCGCCACGCTGTATGGCCAGAAGCAGGAGGAGCGGCGCCTGATCCGCATGGACGAGGCACCGGACCTGCTGGTCACCGGCCTGCAGGCGGTGGAGGACAAGGATTTCAACCGCCACCATGGCATCGACCTGTCCGGCATCGCGCGCGCGGTGTGGGTCACCCTGCGCTCGGGGGGGCAGAGCCGGCAGGGCGCGTCCACGCTGACCCAGCAGCTGGCCCGCAGTGGCCTGCTGGGCATCGGCAAGGAACAGACGATCACCCGCAAGTTCAACGAAGTGCTGTACGCGCTGATCATGGAAGCGCGCTATGACAAGCGCACCATCTTCGAGGCGTACCTCAACCAGGTGTACCTGGGGCAGCGTGGCAGCCAGGCGATCCACGGCATGTCCTCCGGTGCCGAATTCTGGTTCGGCCGTGACCTGTCCTCGCTGGACACCGAGCACATCGCGCTGCTGATCGGCCTGGTCAAGGGGCCGTCCTTCTACGACCCGCGGCGCAACCCCGAACGCGCCACCGACCGTCGCAACTTCGTGCTGGGCAAGCTGCGCGAAGCCAACCTGATCGACGATGCCGAGTACCAGCGCGCGCTGAAGGCGCCGCTGGGCGTGCCCAAGACGCCGGGACTGGTGGCCGCCAACCGTTTCCCGGCCTATATCGACCTGGTGCGTCGCCAGCTGGGCCACGACTATCCCGAAGCGGCGCTGCAGGGCGCGGGGCTGAGCGTGATGAGCGGCATGTCGCCCTCGGCGCAGGCCTATGCCGAAGGGTCGGTGACCAAGACCCTGAGCGCGCTGGAGAACAAGCGGCGGCCGCCGCTGCAGGCCGGCATGGTGCTGACCGACGTGCACAACGGTGACGTGCTGGCAGTGGTCGGCGGCGGCAATGTGTCCGAGCCGGGCTTCAACCGTGCCATCGAAGCGCAGCGCCCGGTCGGTTCGCTGCTCAAGCCGTTCGTCTACCTGCTCGCACTGGCCCAGCCCGACCGGTGGTCGCTGTCGAGCTGGGTCGATGATTCCCCGGTGACGGTGCAGCTGGGCCGTGGCCGCAACTGGAGCCCGGGCAACGCGGACAACCGCAGCCATGGCACCGTGCGCCTGATCGACGCGCTGGCCCACTCCTACAACCAGGCCACCGTGCGCGTGGGCATGCAGGTGGGCCCGGAACGGGTGACCCAGCTGATCCACGTGCTGGCCGGCATCAAGGCCGACCCGAACCCGGCGGTGATCCTGGGCTCCACCGACCAGAGCCCGTATGCGATGGCCCAGCTGTACCAGTTCCTGGCCTCCGGCGGCGAAATCCAGCCGCTGCACGCCGTGCGTGGTGTGCTCGATCCGGAAGGCAAGCTGCTCAAGCGCTATGACAAGACGCCCGCGCCGGCGCAGGAAGGCGATTCGATTGCCGCCAACCTGATCAGCATCGGCCTGCAGCAGGTGGTGGCCAGCGGCACCGCGCAGCGCCTGAATGCCGATGGCCTGGGGCGCCTGCAGCCGGCCGGCAAGACCGGCACCACCAACGATGGCCGCGACAGCTGGTATGCCGGCTACACCGGCGACCACCTGGCGGTGATCTGGATCGGCAACGACCAGAACGAACAGGCCGGTCTGTACGGTGCCACCGGTGCGATGCGTGTGTGGTCGGGCATCTTCCAGCGGCTGCCGAGCGCACCGCTGCGGGTGAACAACAAGGGCCTGGACTGGCAGCCGGTCGCCGCCGCCGGTACCAACAGCACCGACGAGGCCTGCCCGGGCGCCCGCCGCTTCCCGTTCGTGGTCGGCTATGCCCCGACATACGCACCGTGCGCGCCGCAGGCGCTGCCGGAAGAGCAGGGCACCGAAGGGGGCGGCTGGCGCAGCTGGTTCGGCCTGGACAAGAAACCCGAAACACCGGTCGAGGCCGCGCCCGCGGCACCGGCGGCGCAGACCGCTCCTTCCACACCCACGCGATGACCTGATGAAGATCCGTTCCCCCTTCAAGCCCCTGCTGGTGACCGGCCTGAGCCTGGCCCTGGCCGCCTGCGTCACGCCCACGCCGCCGGCTGCCAAGCCGGTGGTGGACACCACCTCGCCGGCCCAGCGCCTGGCCGCCGTGGATACCGTGGCGGGCCCGGACGACAAGGAACTGTCGGTGCAGCCGCTGCGTGACCCGGAAGTGGAAGACCTGCGGCAGGCCGCGCAGGCCCAGCGCAAGGCCGGTGATCTGGCCGGCGCGGCGGCCAGCCTGGAGCAGGCGCTGCAGATCGTGGCCGGTGACCCGGCGGTGCTGCAGGAACGCGCGGAAATCGCACTGCTGCAGGGCCAGTGGCAGGAAGCGGAGATCTTCGCGCGCAAGGCGATCGACCTGGGCTCGAAGACCGGGCCGCTGTGCCGCCGGCACTGGGCGACGATCGAGCAGTCGCGGCTGGCGCGCAACCAGAAGGAAAACGCGGTGTCCGCGCATGCGCAGCTGGAAGGCTGCACCGTGCCGGGAATCAAGCGGTACTGACGGGCCTGCCAACGGCGCAGCCCCTCGTGGCTGAGGGTCGGTAGGGCCACTGTCATCGTGGGTGGTCCGGCCTCTGACAGTTTCCGTGTGCCGTCAGCCACGGAAAAGAAATGAAGATCAAACGCGGGTCGCGCGTTGCGCGCACTCGCTGGGGGTCGGATCCGTTTTCCTGTGGAAAACGGATCCGACCCCTTTTTTCTCCGTTCAATCCACTGCTTCTGTTTGGCGTCTGCTTTGCCTGAACATTTCGGCAAAGGCTATCCGTCCAGGGTGAGGCGGGTGGGCCAGCCGGGACCGTCCACGACATGGATGTCGTGGACGAGCCCCCATGGATGGGTTTACGGCGTGTCCCGGTTGGCCCACCCGCCTCGCCCCATCCGACAGGCTTGCGACGCCATGAACTGTCGCTGTTGCCGTTGCCTGCGCTTGTGCCTCGGCCTCAACCGGGTGCCGGGCCGCGCCCGGCCGGGTATCCTTCCCGTCTGATGTCCGATCTTGTCCCCGCCAGCCGCGACGCCCTCAGCGAGGGTGGGGCGCTCGCCTCGCACCTGGATGCCTTCGTCCCGCGTCCAGCCCAGCTGCGCCTGACCGAGGCCATCGCCGCCACCCTGCAGCAGCGCGACCTGCTGCTGGCCGAGGCCGGCACCGGCACCGGCAAAACCTTCGCCTACCTGGTGCCGGTGCTGCTGTCCGGGCTGCGGACCATCATCTCCACCGGCACCCGCGCACTGCAGGACCAGCTCTACCACCGCGACCTGCCGCGCGTGCGCCGGGCGCTGGGCATCGGCAGCCGCAGCGCACTGCTGAAGGGGCGCAGCAACTACCTGTGCCGCTACCGCCTGCAGCAGGCGCGTGGCGAGCCGCGTTTTTCCAGTCCCGAGCAGGCCGGGCAGTTCCAGCGCATCGCGGCCTGGTCCGGGCGTACCGAGCACGGCGACATGGCCGAGCTGGATGGCCTGGCCGACGATTCGCCGCTGCTGCCGATGGTCACCTCCACGGTCGACAACTGCCTGGGCAGCGACTGCCCGTTCTGGGACGACTGCTTCGTGGTGCGCGCACGCCAGCGCGCGCAGGCGGCGGACATCGTGGTGGTCAACCATCACTTGCTGCTGGCCGACCTGGCGCTGAAGCAGGACGGGTTCGGTGAACTGCTGCCCGGGGCGCAGGCCTTCATCATCGACGAAGCGCACCAGTTGCCGGAACTGGCCGCGCAGTTCTTCGGCGAAGGCTTCGGCATGCGGCCCTGGCAGGAGCTGGGCCGCGACTGCCTGGCCGAGGCACGCAGTGTCGGCGGTGCGCAATCCGCCTTGCAGGCGCCGGTCGATGCTCTGCAGCAGGCCCTGTTGGCGTTGCGTACGGCAATGGAAGGATTGCCGCCGCGCGGCACGCAGTGGCGCGCGCTGTCGATGCCGCTGGTGCGCGATGGCTTCGATGCCGTGATGACCTGCCTGGTGGTGCTGGAAGCGGCGCTGCAGCCGCTGCGCGAGGCTGCCGCAGGCCTGGATGCCTGCCATGCCCGCGCGCGCGAAGCGATCGGCCGGCTGGGGCGTTGGCTGGGCGAGGATTCGCCGAGCCTGTCTTTCGATTTCGACGACGCCGTGCAGGAGGTCGCGGATGCGACCGTGCCGGCGGCTGGCGACGTGCTGTGGTACGAGCTGACCGCACGCGGTTTCCGCTGCCAGCGCACGCCGATGGACGTGTCCGCGCCGCTGCGCGAACACCGCGAACGTACCGGTGCGGCCTGGGTGTTCACCTCGGCCACGCTGACCGTGGATGGTGGCTTCGGTCATATCAGCGAACGGCTGGGCCTGGACGATCCGCAGACCCTGGTCCAGCCCAGCCCGTTCAATTGGCCCGAGCAGGCGCTGTGCTACCTGCCGGGCGACCTGCCGGACCCGGCGGCGCGCGGGTTCGGCACGGCCCTCATCCAGGCCTTGCTGCCGGTGCTGCAGGCATCGAACGGGCGTGCCTTCCTGCTGTTCGCCTCGCACCGCGCGCTGCGCGAGGCGGCCGAAGCACTGCGCGGTGCGCCGTGGCCCTTGTTCGTGCAGGGCGAAGCGCCACGCGCGACCCTGCTGCAGCGGTTCCGTGAATCGGGCAATGGCGTGCTGCTGGGGGCTGCCAGCTTCCGGGAGGGCGTGGATGTGGTCGGCGATGCGCTCAGCGTGGTGGTCATCGACAAGCTGCCATTCGCCGCACCGGATGATCCGGTGTTCGAAGCCCGCCTGGAGGCGATCCGCAGCCAGGGGGGCAACCCGTTCCGCGATGAGCAGCTGCCGCAGGCGGTGATCGCCCTCAAGCAGGGGGTGGGCCGGTTGATCCGCAGCGAGACCGACCGTGGCGTGCTGGTGCTGTGCGACCCGCGCCTGCTCAACCGCGGTTATGGCCGGGTGTTCCTGGATTCACTGCCGCCCTTCCGGCGTACCCGGCAACTGGCCGATGTGCAGGCCTTCTTTGCGCCACAATGGTCGCCCGTGGCCGACGCGGGTGATACCGCTGCCCCGGCGGCGGCCCCTTCAGCGCCCGGCACCACGCTCCCTTTGTTCTGACCTGATCCGATGAAACTGCTCGCCTTTGAAACCGCCACCGAAGCCTGTTCCGTTGCCCTGCACGTCGATGGGCAGGTACGGGAACACTTCGAGATCGCCCCCCGCCGGCATGCCGAGCTGGGCCTGCCCTGGGCCGAGGCGCTGCTGGCCGAGGCGGGTATCAGCCGTCGCCAGCTCGATGGCATTGCCTTGAGCCGCGGCCCGGGAGCGTTCACCGGCGTGCGGCTGGGCATCGCCCTGGCGCAGGGGATCGCGCTGGCGCTGGACCTGCCGCTGCTGCCGGTGTCCACGCTGCAGGTGCTGGCACTGCGCGCGCCGGCTGAACAAGAGCAGATCCTGGCGGCGATCGATGCGCGCATGGGCGAGCTGTATGTGGCCCGCTACCAGCGCGTGGATGGCCTGCCGGTGGCGCAGGACGCCGAGCGCGTGTGTGGCCCGGACGCGGTGGCGTTGCCGTCCGGCCTGGCGGTGTACGGGGTCGGCACCGGGTTCGGTGCGCTGGATGGCGCGTTGGCACAGCGGCTGGGCGACGCCCTGCGCGGGCAGGATGCGCAGGCACTGCCGCGCGCGGCAGATGTGCTGGCGCTGGCCGTGCCCGCCTTCGCGCGTGGCGAAGGCATCGCGCCGGAGAAGGTCGAACCGGCTTACCTGCGCGACAACGTCGCCCTGACCCTGGTCGAACAGCAGGCCGCGCGCGAAGCCAAGGCCAAGGCCAACGGCTGAGCCCCTCGTGGCGGGAGCGGATCGCGGATTCGTGGGATTGGCCGGGCAGGTGGGCTGCGCAGGGGACGCTGCAAGTACGTCCATGTAAGCTCGGTCGCCGCTTGCTCGTGTGCGCAGTCCTGAGCACACGGCAAGACCGGGGTTGGGCGTCCTGCCCAACCCGCCCGAGGCATGCCTCGGGCCCATGCGGCTCACGCCCCTGCGCAACCCACCCGCCCGGCCACGGACAGTTTCCGTGCGCCGTCCGCCACGGAAAATCGAAAAAAATCAAAATCAAAAGCCGATCGCTTCGCTCGCATCCACATATGGCGTGGATCTACCAAAGCGGGCAGTCGCATCGCGCGAAGTGAAAACAGATGCGCCGCGATCTGTCAGAGGTGGGGCGGTGTCGGATGGCGGGGTGTCCGCCGCATGGATGCGGCGGCCAAGCCTACACGGACGTACTTGCGGCGTCCCCGCCGCTCGACACCGCCCCGCCACTCTTCAGGATGCCAACCGCCGCTGTTGCAGTTGCCCTGGCTTTGCAGCGGGTCCCGGGCCGCAGGCCCGGGCAACAAAACCCCTACCGGTCGTCGCGCAGTTCGCCACCGGGCAGGAATACCCACGTCCGGGTCACCTGCAGGATGTCCACCCCATCATCGGTCTTCGGCAAGGGCGGGAACGGCTGCGCCAGTTCGACCACGCGCAGTGCCGCCTCATCCAGCAGGGGCGTGCCGCTGGAGCGCAGGATGCGATGGCTCTCCACGCTGCCATCGCGGCGCACGCCCACGCTGATCACCACCTGGCCCCCCAGCCGGCGGCGGCGGGCCTCGTCGGGATAGTTCAGGTTGCCGACCTGCTCGGCACGATCAACCCAGGCGCGCAGGTAATTGGCATAGGCGTATTCGCGGGTGCTGGCGGAGACGAACTTGCGGTTCGGCCGCTTGGCGTACTGGGCCGAGCGCAGATGCACTTCCGCCGCCAGCCGGGCCATCTCCGCATCGCGCTGCTCGCGGGCGGTCAACGGCGCGTCCGGGGCGGGCTGTTCCGGTTCCGGCCGTGCCTGCGCCGGTGCGGTCGGGTCCTGGCCGTTGCGGCTGCTGATCACCCGTGCCTGCGGCGGCGGCACCGGCGCGGCCTCCTGGCGCTGCTGCGGCACCGGGCTCAGGCCGGCCTGTGCCTGCGGCACGATACCGGCCTGGTTGTCGCGCGGCCGCTGTGCGCGGTCATGGTCGCCCCCCCCCTGCTGGCTGGCGGCGGCCAGGAAATCGGCCTGCTTCGGCGTCAACGCCGTGCGGGTCTGGCTGAAGATCACTTCCAGCGTCGGGACCAGCGGTGCGTCGCCACGCACGGCAAACCCCACGCCCAGGATCAGCACCGCATGCACCAGCAGTGACAGGGCCAGGGTCGCGCCCAGGCGCTGTGCCTCGCGCGGGGGCACCGGCAGGAGGGCGCTGCCAGCGTCCATCAGTGCAGATCGGCTTCGATCGCGTCGAACAGCTGGCCGGCGATGTTCAGCCCGTACTGCGCGTCCAGTTCGCGCACGCAGGTCGGGCTGGTCACGTTCACTTCGGTCAGGTAGTCGCCGATCACATCCAGCCCGACGAAACGCATGCCGCGGCGCTTCATCTCCGGGCCGACCTGGGCGGCGATCCAGCGGTCGCGCTCACTCAGCGGACGGCCTTCGCCGCGGCCACCGGCGGCCAGGTTGCCGCGGAACTCATCGCCCTGCGGGATGCGCGCCAGGCAGTAGTCCACCGGTTCACCATCCACCAGCAGGATGCGCTTGTCGCCTGCAGTAATGTCGGGAATGAACCGCTGGGCCAGGGCCAGGGTCTGCCCGCCGTGGGTCAGTGTTTCCAGGATCACGTTCAGGTTCGGGTCGCCGGTGCCGCTGCGGAAGATGGAACGTCCGCCCATGCCGTCCAGCGGCTTCAGCACGGCCTGGCCGTGTTCCAGCACGAACGCCTTGAGTGCCTTGGCGTCGCGGCTGACCAGGGTGGGCGGGCAGCACTGCGGGAACAGCAGTGCGGCCAGCTTCTCGTTGTAGTCGCGCAGGCCCTGTGGGTTGTTGACCACCCGGGCGCCGGCGGCGGCGGCGATATCCAGCACCTGGGTGTCGTAAATGTACTCAGCATCGACCGGCGGGTCCTTGCGCATCAGCACGACCTGGCCGGGACCGAACACCGTGCGGCTGAATGCGCCCAGGGTGAACCAGTCCGAGGGATCGTCACGGACCTGCAGCGGCGCGGTCTGCGCCACCGCCACGCCGCTTTCCAGCGCCAGCCCGCCCGGCCGCACGTAGTGCAGGGCGTGGCCGCGGCGCTGGGCTTCCAGCAGCATGGCGAACGTGGTGTCCTTGGCGATCTTGATGTGGGCGATGGGGTCCATCACCACGATGACGTTCAACGGCATGGTCGCACCTGTCAGGCAAGGCGATGATGGTAGCGGCATTGCCGGGTGCCTGCCTGCCCGGGCGGTGCAACGCTGCGTCCGCCGCCGGGCTGCGCACGCAGTGCGAAACCGGTCACGTTCAGCCGCCGGCCCGGCCCGGCCCATGGCATGGCCTTGAAGGGGGACAAGCAAGTGCGATATAGATACGCTTTCGCAGCGGCACCCGCCATGACGTGCCGCGCGCTTGGGGAAAGGCAATGACTGAAAACACGACTGCGGGCGGGGAACTCGCAGGCCTCCGGGTGATGGTCATCGATGATTCGAAGACCATCCGCAGGACTGCGGAAACACTGCTCAAGCGCGAAGGCTGTGAAGTGGTGACCGCGACCGACGGTTTCGAGGCCCTGGCCAAGATCGCCGACCAGCAGCCACAGATCATCTTCGTGGACATCATGATGCCGCGCCTGGATGGCTACCAGACCTGTGCGCTGATCAAGGGCAACCAGCTGTTCAAGTCGACCCCGGTGATCATGCTGTCCTCCAAGGACGGCCTGTTCGACAAGGCGCGTGGTCGCATCGTCGGCTCGGAGCAGTACCTGACCAAGCCTTTCACGCGTGAAGAACTGCTGGGTGCCATCCGCACATACGTCAACGCCTGACCAGGGGGGGAAGGCACCATGGCTCGTATCGTTCTGATCGAGGATTCACCGACCGACCGCGCGGTGTTCACCCAGTGGCTGCGCCGTGCCGGCCACGAGGTACTGGAAGCGGACAACGCCGAAGATGGCCTGCAGCTGGTCCGCGACCAGGCACCGCAGCTGGTGCTGATGGATGTGGTGCTGCCGGGCATGAGCGGCTTCCAGGCCACCCGCGCGATGGCGCGTGATGCCGCCACCCGGCACATCCCGGTCATCATCGTCAGTACCAAGGCGATGGAAACCGACCGTGCCTGGGGGCTGCGGCAGGGGGCCGCCGATTACATCGTCAAGCCGCCGCGCGAGGAAGACCTGATCGCGCGCATCAACGAACTGGTGGCCTGAATGCGCTCGCCCTTCGACATCCTTGAAGCCTACGAACGGCGCAGCCTGGCCCATGCCGTGCCGCTGCCGGAGCGGCACTTCGCGCAGGACCTGTGGCGTGGCGTGGGCTACCGTGTCGGCCAGCGCCGGCTGGTGTCCGATTTCCGCGAGGTCGTGGAAATCGTGCCGATGCCGCCGGTCACGCCGGTGCCCTGCGCGCAGCCCTGGCTGCTGGGGGTGGGCAACCTGCGCGGCAACCTGTTCCCGGTGGTGGACCTGAAGCTGTTCCTGGAAGGCGAACGCACCGTGGCCCAGGAAGGCCAGCGCGTGCTGCTGATGCGCCAGGCCGGCGGCGATGTCGCCCTGACCATCGACGAACTGTACGGCCAGCGCAGCTTCGACGCCGCGCAGCAGGCCGCCCCCGGCGCGTTGGCGGAGGGCCGCTATGGCCACTTCGTCGACCGTGCCTTCCATGCCGATGGCCACGACTGGGGCGTGTTCTCGCTGTCGTTGCTGTCGCGCACTCCTGAATTCCGGCAAGCCGCGGCCTGACGCCGCGCCCCGCCACCTGCATCGAAATCGAGGTTGAACGATGAGTACTGCTTCGGACGCCACCAAGCCCGGCAAGCTGCGCATGGGCGGCACCAACGCCTGGCTGGCCCTGCTGCTGTTGTCGATGATCGTGTTCGGCCTCAACACCGGCGTGGCCACCTGGCAGGGCAGCCGCCTGGCCGATGCCGGCTCCAAGGCCGCCGAGCTGCAGGTGCTTTCCCAGCAGCTGGCCAACCAGGGGCGTGACGCGGTGGCCGGCAACGCGCCGGCGTTCACCGCCTTCAAGGCCACCCGCAACGACGTCGAGGAACACGTTTCCAGCCTGCAGGGCCGCTATGGCAGCGAGCCGGGGGTGTCCGGCGCGATCCGGACCCTGGCCGATACCTGGGCGCCGCTGGGCAAGCAGGCCGGCCAGCTGGTGGCCAGCGAACCGGCGGTGCTGGCGCTGGCCGGCAATGCCAACAACTTCACCGGTGCGGTACCGGGCCTGCAGGCCCAGCTGAACGAGCTGGTGCGCGCGATGAGTGCGTCCGGCGCGACCTCCGCGCAGGTCTACAGCGCCCTGCAGCAGGTGGTGGTGGCCGGTTCGATGGCCCGCCGCGTGACCGAAATGCGCGCCGGTGGCAGTGGCGCGGCAATGGCCGGCGATGCACTGGCACGCGACATCACCGTGTTCTCGCAGGTGCTTGACGGCCTGCGCAACGGCAACGAAGAACTGGGTATCACCGCCGTGCGCGGGCCGGCCGCCGTGGCGCAGCTGGAAAAGTCGCAGGCGCAGTGGGACACCATGAAGCGCGATGCGGATGCCATCCTGGCCAGTTCGCGCCAGCTGTTCGCCGCGCAGGCCGCCGCCAGCAGCCTGGCTGCCGGCTCCAGCGACATGCTGCGTGACAGCCGTGGGCTGTTCCAGGCGTTCTCGTCCTTCGGTTCGGTCAGCGACACCCGCCTGTTCCCGAATTTCTGGATCGGCGTGGCCTCCGGCGCGCTCTCGCTGGTGGCCATCATCGGCTTCGTCACCATTTCGGTGCGCAGCCGTTCGCGCGAACAGGAACTGCGCTACCAGACCCAGGTGGAGTTCAACAGCCGCAACCAGCAGGCGATCATGCGGCTGCTGGATGAAATTTCCTCGCTGGGCGAGGGCGACCTGACGGTGAAGGCCTCGGTGACCGAGGACATGACCGGCGCCATCGCCGACGCGATCAACTACGCCGTGGACGAACTGCGCCACCTGGTGACCACCATCAACGACACCTCGGCCAAGGTGGCCGTGTCGACCCAGGAAACCCAGGCCACCGCCATGCAGCTGGCGGAAGCGGCCGGCCACCAGGCCAACCAGATCACCTCGGCCTCGGACCGTATCGGTGAAATCGCGGCCAGCATCGAACAGGTGTCGCGCAACTCGGCCGAGTCGGCCGACGTGGCGCAGCGCTCGGTGGTGATCGCCGCCGAGGGTGCCGGCGTGGTGCGCGAGACCATCCAGGGCATGGACCAGATCCGCGACCAGATCCAGGAAACCTCCAAGCGCATCAAGCGGCTGGGCGAGTCCTCCCAGGAAATCGGTTCGATCGTGGAACTGATCAACGACATTTCCGAGCAGACCAACATCCTGGCACTGAACGCCGCCGTGCAGGCAGCCTCGGCCGGCGAGGCCGGCCGTGGTTTCGCCGTGGTGGCCGACGAAGTGCAGCGCCTGGCAGAACGCACCTCCGGCGCGACCCGACGCATCGAAGGCCTGGTACAGGCCATCCAGGCCGACACCAACGAAGCGGTCACCTCGATGGAGCAGACCACCTCCGAAGTGGTGTCCGGCGCACGCCTGGCCGAGGACGCCGGTACCGCACTGACCGAGATCGAGCGCGTGTCCAACGCGCTGAACACCCTCATCAAGAACATCTCCATCGCCGCCCAGCAGCAGTCCGCGGCCGCGTCGGACATCACCCGCACGATGGGCGTGATCCGCCAGATCACCGGCCAGACCTCGCAGGGTGCGGGGCAGACCGCCGAATCGATCGGCCATCTGGCGCAGCTGGCGGCCGACCTGCGCCGTTCGGTCGCCGACTTCAAGCTGCCGGCGTGAACAGGGCAGGGCGGAGAGCAAGGAACCAGCCGATGAAGCATTCCCACTTCCAACGCCAGGGCCGGCGCGACCATCGCGCGGCGGCGACCGGAGCACAGCCATGAACAGCCTGCGCGATGCGATGAGCCATGCCGCGCTGGGCTGGGTCAAGCCCGAGCTGGACGAGACCCTGCGCCAGGCGCGCAACGAGGTCGAGTATTTCGCCGAAGATCCGGCCGATGGCAGCCGCATGCGCCTGTGCGCCGGCTACCTGCACCAGGTGCAGGGCACCCTGCGCATGGTCGAACTGTACGCCCCGGCGATGGTGGCCGAAGAACTGGAGCAGCTGGCCCATGCGGTCGGTGCCGGTGACGTGCCTGACCGTGATGAGGCCTGCGCCACGCTGATGCGCGGCAGCGTGCTGCTGCCCGATTACCTGGAGCGCCTGCAGAACGGCCATCGCGACATCCCGATCGTACTGCTGCCGCTGCTCAACGACATCCGCGCCGCGCGCGGTGCACCGGGCATCAACGAAAGCGTGCTGTTCGCCTTCGCCCCGGACAGCGCCAGCGCCAGCGAAGCGGAGCTGGACCATGCCCGTGGCAGCCTGAGCGGGCGCAACCGCGAACTGCTCGACACGGTCGGCAGTGCAGTGAAGGAAGAACTGCTGCGCATCAAGGACGCCCTGGACCTGCACCTGCGGACGGGCGCGGCCCCGGAACAGCTGCATGTGCAGGCGCAGGAGCTCAATGCCGTTGCCGATACCCTGGGCATGATGGGCCTGGGCGTGGCGCGCAACGTGGTGGTGCAGCAGCGCGATGCCCTGCAGGCGGTGGTCAAGGGTGAACACGCCATCGACGAAGGGCTGCTGCTGGACATCGCCGGTGCGCTGCTCTACGTCGATGCATCGCTGGACGACCAGGTCGCCCATCTGGGCGCCGGTGGCAGTGGCGAGGATGATCCCAGCGTGGTGGAAAGCCGCCGCACCGTGGAAGTGCTGGCCCATGAGGCCATCGCCAACTTCGCGGCAGCCCGCGAGCATTTCGTTGCCTTCATCGAAACCAGCTGGAACCACGCCGAACTGCAGGACGTACCCCGCCTGGTCGGCGAGGTCGCCGGCGCGCTGCGCATGCTCGATCTGGGCACCGCTGCCGATTACCTGATCGGCGTGCAGCGCTACATCGCCACCGAACTGGTCGGGCGCCAGCGCGTGCCCAGCGGCCGCCAGCTGGACACGCTGGCCGATGCCATGGCCAGCCTGGAGTATTACCTGGAAGCCCTGCGCGACCGACGCCCGGGGCGCGAAGACATCCTGGACATCACCCGCAGCAGCCTGGAAAGCCTGCGTTACTGGCCGCTGCCGCCGCTGGAGGATTCCAGCGCCGTGGCCATGGCCTCCGCGCTGGACGAAGGCATCGCGCCGGTCGTGGCCGAAACCATCGTGCCGGTACCGTTCACGGTCGAGCCCGCCGCGCTGGCCGTCGAGGTAACCCCGGCCGGGCCGGCACCGGGCTCGGTGCGGGCACCGCTGCCCGATGTCACCTTCGATCCGTTGCCTGACGCACCGCCGGCCGCCCCGGCCGCCGCGCCGCTGGTGTTCGCCGCGACCACCGCTCCGGTGCCGGACGTGCCCCTGTGGGACGTGGTCGGCTATGACCTGGTCGAGCCGGCTGTCGCGCTGGCCGATGTGCCGGCCACGCCGGTGGCGCATTGGCAGCTTGATGCGGACAGGCCGCCGATGGCCGATGCCGACGTGCCGGCCGATGCGACCGGTGAGAGCAGCACCGTGGCCACACCGTCGCCCCTGGCGTTTGACCCGGTTGCCGCCGAACACGCGCTGCCGGCGCTGGCCGAGGAGACGGTGACCTTCCACTTCGACAGTGCAGCGCTGGACAACGCCGATGACGTGCTGTCGCTGGAGGCGATGGAAACGCTGCCGCCGCTGCCTGACGATGACGCCACCGCGCACTGGGTGCTGCAGGCCGACGACCATGCCCCGCCGCTGCACGACGGCCCGGCCGGTGCCGGCCTGACGGCCAGCGACGCCGCGGCGGCTGACGATGCCGATGCTGATGCCGACCCCGGGCAGGCCGCTGCCGCGCTGCCGGCCATGGCCCCGACCGTGTCCGGTTCGGTGGTCGATGCGGCGATCACGCCGATTTCCTTCAGCGATGAAGATGCCGCGTTCCTGGCCGATCTCAGCGCGGCCGCGGCGGATTTCAATCCGCACGCGCCCGCACCGCTGGCCGACGCCGGGCAGGTGGCAGCGGCTGCGCCGGGCATCGAGGCGGGGTTCGAGGATGATGCCGAGAACATCGACCAGGACATCCGCGAGGTGTTCCTGGAAGAGTTCGATGATGAACTGGGCAACCTGGCGACGTTGTTGCCGGCCTGGCGTGCCCAGCCGGACAGCGTGGACCGGCTGCGGCCGATCCGCCGCGTGTTCCACACGCTCAAGGGCAGCGGCCGCCTGGTTGGCGCGCGTACGCTGGGTGAGTTCGCCTGGAAGATCGAGGGCATGCTCAACCGCGTGCTCGACGGCAGCCGGCCGGCCAGCCCGGCAGTGGTGGCGATGGTCGACCAGGCCCACCAGGCACTGCCCCAGCTCAACGCGGCGCTGCGCCACGGCCAGCGGGTGACGATGGACCTGCAGGCGATGCAGGCCATTGCCGACCGCGTGGCCGGCGGCGAGGAAACCTTCTACGTCGCCTTGGCATCGGCCGCACCGCCCGCCGCGCCTGCCGTGGACGCAGTACCGCCGCCGGCGGCCATCGCGATGCCGGAGGCGGACCTGCCGGCCGCCCCGGAAGGAACGCCTGCCAACATCGACAGCGTGCTGCTGGAGATCCTCGAGGCCGAAGTGGACACCCACCAGGCCACGCTGCAGGCCTGGCTGCAGTCGGCACAGCAGGCGCCACAGCCGGTCAGCGATGCACTGCTGCGCGCCGTGCACACCATGAACGGTGCGTTCGCGATGACCGACGTGCCGGAAATCACGGCCGTCACCGGTGGCGCCGAGTCGTACATCAAGCGGGCCCTGGCGGCTGACGTCGTACCCGCGCCGGAAGCGGTGGATGCGCTGGCCGACACGGCCCGGGCGATTGCCGCTACCATGCGGGCCCTGCAGGCCGAGCAGCCGCGCATCGCGCTGCAGGAGCCGCTGGCGCAGCGCCTGCGGGCACTGGCCGCGCAGTTGCCGGAGGCACAGTGGCCGGCCATGGGCATCGCGCTGGATGACGGCGACGATCTGTCCGATGCGGTGGCGGGCGACGAGCCGCATGACGTGCAGGATGACGCTTCCGCCGCGATCGCCGCGGAAGAGGACGTCGTGCCGTCGGCCGGGGTCGATGACGCCGCGCCGGCGCCGCTGGCCATTGAGGAGGCCGTGCCGCCCCAGGACATGCGGGAGCCGCTGCGGGCCGGTGCCGACACCGCGCTGGCCGAGCCGGTGGCGGTGCCGGAACGCGCTGAGCTGACTGCCAGTGATGATCTGTCGCGTTACTTCGATCTCGCGCAGACGCTGCCGGCAGCGGAGCCTGTCGCGGCCCCGGCGGCCGAGGTCGTTGGGAACAGTGAAGAAGGCACGGCGGAAGCGCCGGCAGTGGAGGCGCCGGATGTCGCCCTGACCGGAGCGGATGACCTGTCTGCATTCCTGGATGCCGATGTGCTGCCGGTCGGCGAGCACGAGCTGCCTGTCTGGGATGAAGATGAACTGGCCGGGCCGGTCGCGGTGGCTGTCGAGGACAGCCTGCTGAATGCGGTCGATGCCGGAGACGATGACCTGGCCGCTCTCGACAGCGACGCGGACAGCCTTCACGATGAAGAGGCTGTGCCGGCCTTTGGTGAGCCGGTTGCGTTGGAGGTTGCCCTGGCGGCAGGCCTGCACGTGATCGAGGATGCCGGTCAGGAGCAGGATCGGCAGGGGCCATGGCCCGTGCTGGGCCTGCAGGCCAGCGAACGCGCGCCGGGCGAGGCGGAAGCCTTTGCCGAGGAAGCGGACGTGGGCGGGACGGCGGCAGTCGGTGAAGGAGAGAGCATCGATCTGCCGCCCCCGGCCACGGTGCATGGGGAGGCTGGAGAAGACGCTGTTGCAGCGTCGCCTGCTGCGGCCGGTACCCCGGTCCCGTTCTTCGAAATGGAGCAGGCGCCAGGCGGCATCCCGACCACCGACGAACCGGCTGTGGACGAGGCCGCGCCGGTGGTACCGGCGGCCGTGTCCGTTGCGGCCGAGCCTGCCCACGAGGCCGATGCGCTGGATTTCACCCTGCTCGACCGCGAGCTGGTGGATATCTTCGTGGAGGAAGGCAAGGATCTGCTCGACCACTGCGATGGGCTGATCAGCGAACTGCGCAACGCACCGCAGGACCGCGATGTGCTGGCGGGCCTGCAGCGCGACCTGCACACGCTCAAGGGCGGTGCCCGCATGGCCGGCATCAACGCCATCGGCGACCTGGGCCATGGCATCGAGTCGCTGCTGGAAGCCGTCGCGGCGGGCCGCACCGATATCGAACGCAGCGATGTGCACCTGCTGGAGCGCGGCTTCGACCGTCTGCACCAGATGCTCACCCGTACCGGTGATCACCGCCAGGTGGCCGCCGCCGGGGATCTGGTGACGGCCTTCGAACTGCGCACGCGTGGTGACAGCGGAACCGTTGCCCCGGCCGCTGCCGAGGTCGATGCCGCTGCGGTGGCCCCGTCGGCGCCGGCCCCGCTGTCGGCCCCGTTGTCCGCCCCGCTGCCGGCCGAAGGCAGCAGCGAGGACGATCCGCTGGCCCGGCCGCAGCAGGAACAGGTGCGCGTGCGCGCCGATCTGCTCGACCGCCTGGTCAACCATGCCGGTGAAGTGGCGATCTACCGCTCGCGCCTGGAACAGCAGCTTGGTGCCTTCCGTGGCGCCATGGGCGAGCTGGAGCGTACCAACGCGCGACTGCGCGACCAGCTGCGCCGCCTGGACCTGGAAACCGAGGCGCAGATCGTCGCCCGCTACCAGCGCGAACAGGACCATGCCGACCAGAAGTTCGATCCGCTGGAACTGGACCGCTTCTCCACGCTGCAGCAGCTCAGCCGCGCGCTGAATGAATCGGCGGCCGACCTTGGCGGCCTGCAGGCGGTGCTGGACGACCTGTCGCGCCAGTACGACGGCCTGCTGCAGCAGCAGTCGCGCGTGAGCTCGGAACTGCAGGATGGCCTGATGCGCGCGCGCATGGTGCCGTTCGACGGCCTGGTACCGCGCCTGCGCCGTGTCGTGCGCCAGGCCGGCCTGGATACCGGCAAGCAGGTCCACCTGACCCTGGAAGGCACCCACGGCGAACTGGACCGCAACGTGCTCGACCGCATGGTCGCGCCGCTGGAGCACATGCTGCGCAATTCGGTGGCCCATGGTCTGGAAGTGCCCGAACAGCGCCGCGTCGCCGGCAAGCCGGAGGAAGGCGAGATCGCCATCCGCCTGCACCGCGAAGGCTCGGAAATCGTGCTGGACGTGGCTGACGACGGGGCCGGCCTGGACCGCGAGGCGATCCGCCGCCGTGCCATCGACCGTGGCCTGCTGGCCCCGGATGCGCAGCCGGGCGAACAGGAACTGGACAACCTGATCTTCGCTTCCGGCTTCACCACCGTTGACCAGGTCAGCCAGCTGGCCGGTCGCGGCGTGGGCATGGACGTGGTGCGCAATGAAGTGCGCCAGCTGGGCGGCACGGTGGACATCCAGTCCGTGCGTGGGCAGGGCGTGCGCTTCACCCTGCGTCTGCCGCAGACGCTGGCGGTCACCCAGGCGGTGTTCGTGCAGATCGGCGAAACCACCTTTGCCGTGCCCGTGGCATCGGTCAGCGGCATCGGCCGCTTGTCGCGCGAGCGCTTTGAAAGCGCCGACAGCACCTACCGCTACGGTGGCGAGGACTACACCCTGTACGACCTGGGCACGCTGGTCGGGCAGGCACCGGCACGGGCCGATGGCCAGGCCCAGGTGCCGCTGCTGCTGGTGCGTGCCGGCGACCTGCGTGCCGCCGTGGCCATCGACCAGGTGCTGGGCAACCGCGAAATCGTGGTCAAGCCGGTGGGCCTGCAGATCGCCTCCGTGCCCGGCATCTACGGTGCCACCATCACCGGCGATGGCCGGGTGGTGGTCATCCTCGACGTGGCCCCGCTGGTGCGCCGCCACCTGGCCAACCCGCAGGCGCCGGTGGCCATCACCGCTCCCCGCCAGGAGCGGCAGGTGCCGCTGGTGATGGTGGTGGACGACTCGCTGACCATGCGCAAGGTCACCAGCCGCATCCTGGAACGCCACAACTTCGAGGTCAGCGTGGCCCGCGACGGCGTCGAAGCCCTGGAGCACCTGGAAGAACGCGTGCCGGACCTGATGCTGCTGGACATCGAGATGCCGCGCATGGACGGCTACGAGCTGGCCACGGCGATGCGTGCCGATGACCGGTTCCGTGCGGTCCCGATCGTGATGATCACCTCGCGCAGCGGCGACAAGCACCGCCAGCGCGCTTTCGAGATCGGCGTCCAGCGTTACCTGGGCAAGCCTTACCAGGAGCTGGACCTGATGCGCAACGTGTACGACCTGCTGGGGATTGCCCGTGTCCGTGAGTGAAGCCCCCCCGACGCTGGCGGTCGCGCTGCTGGCCCGTCCGGGCAAGGCACGCGAACGCCTGCGTGAAGCGCTGGACCATGCCGATGTGCAGCTGGTGCTGGAAGACGATCCCACCGTGCTGGACCTGGAGGCGCTGCGCGCCGCCGGTGCCCAGGCCGTGGTGGTCGCACTGGAACCGGCCATCGAAGACGCGCTGGAGCGCCTGGACCCGGTGCTGTCCGCGCCGGAACTGACCCTGGTGTTCGACGAGGCCGACGTGGCGGCACGCCGCGATGGCTGGGACGCGCAGCGCTGGGGCCGGCATCTGGCCGCCAAGCTGCACGGCCACCAGCGGGTGCTGCCGCCCGGGGCCGAAGACGAACCGGCGCTGCTGCCCGAACCCGGCCTGCCGGTGACACCGGAACAGCTGCATGCCGGCGCCGCGCTGGAGCGCCACCTGCAGGAGGCCGACCAGCGGGCGCCTTCCGTGCCGGCCGACACGCTGTATGCGGCGCAGGAGGCCGGCCTGCCGGCCTACCAGCCGCCGGCCAGCCTGTCTGAACCGATGTCGCTGGAAGAGGCGCTGGCGGCGCTGCAGCCGACGGCCCCGGTGGCCCCGGTGACCAGCGCACCGGAGCCGGTTCCTGCGGTCCAGGTTCCGGCCGAGCCGGTGCCCGCAACGCCGCCGCCGGTCTCCTTCGGCGACCACACCCGCTGGTCGCTGGTGGACGAAGATGCCGCCCCGGTGCAGGCCGTCGCGCCAGCCACGGCGCCGCCGGTTGTGCCCGCCTTCGAGGCCAGCGCGTTGTCGCTGGTCGATCTGGATGCGCCCGCTGAAGGCGGCCGCGCCGGCGCCGTGCTGGTGCTGGCCGGCATTGGCGGCCCCGACGCACTGCGCCGCCTGCTGGGCGCGCTGCCGGAAGGCCTGGCCGTGCCGGTGCTGGTGCACATGCGCCTGGACGGTGGCCGCTACGGCAACCTGGTCAAGCAGATGGCGCGCGTCTCGCCGTTGCCGGTGCTGCTGGCCGAAACCGGCCACACGGCGCGGCCCGGGCAGGTCTACATCCTGGCCGACGAAACCGGCCTGCAGGTACAGCGTGATGGCCTGCACTTCATTTCCAGCAGCACGGGGCTGCAGCTGTCCACGCTTGATGCGGCGCACAGCGCGGTGGTGCTGCTCAGTGGCGCCGAACTGGGGCATGTCGATGCCGCGCTGGACCTGGCCGCGGCCGGTGCGTGGGTGGCCGGCCAGACCGGGGAAGGCTGTTACGACCCCGCAGCGGCCACGGCCGTGGTGGCGGCAGGCATGGCGGCCGGCGAGCCGCAGGAACTGGCGCAGGTCATTGCCGCGCGCTGGGCAAGCGAGGAAGGAGACGGGCAATGAGCTATGCCAGCAATGACGAGATCCGCGGTGTCCTGATCCAGGCCGGCAACGAGCGCGTGCTGCTGCCCAATGCCACCGTCGCCGAGATGATGGCACGCGTGCCGCTGCAGCCGGTGGCGGATGCACCGGCCTGGTTGCTGGGCGAACTGGCCTGGCACGGCTGGACCGTGCCGCTGCTGTCCTTCGCGCGCCTGTCCGGGCTGGGCGATGAGCCGGTGGCCGGGCACAACAAGGTGGTGGTGCTCAAGGCACTGGGGGGGCAGGCGCAGCGCCCGTACTACGCGCTGCTGACGCAGAGCTTCCCGCAGTTGATCGCCGTGCCGCGTGACGGCCTGCTGGCCGACGCCTCTGAAGAAACCCTGCCGGACACGGTGCACATGCGCGTGCTGCTGGGCGAACAGAGTGCGCTGCTGCCCAACCTGGACGCCCTCGAAGCCGCGCTGGATTCGCTGGCCGCCTGATCGTGGTGTATGTCGCCGGGCATGGCCCGGCGCTACCCGGGGTTGCTGCCGGGCGAGGCGTGATGCGGTTGCCGATCCCCTGCGGACGCGGTGCCGGCGTTACCCCAGATCTCCCAGCCGGGCCTGCAGCGCGGCGATTGCCGCCAGCCCGGCGGTTTCGGTACGCAGGATGCGTGGCCCCAGCTGCAGGCCCTGGAAGCCATCGGCCGCCAGCTGTGCGCGGTCACGCGGTGACCAGCCGCCTTCCGGACCGATGGCGATGACGATGCCACCGGCCGGTGCCTGCTGCAGCGTTGACAGCCGATGGCTGCCCAGCGGGTCCAGGGTCAGGCGCAGGGTGTCGGCGGGCAGCCCGGCGGCGGCCTGGGCCAGCGACTGCGGCGCAGCCACCGGTGGGATGCGCGCACGGCCGGACTGGCCGCAGGCCGACTGCACCACGCTGTTCCAGTGCGCCACCCGCTTCTCCGCGCGGGCGGCATCCAGCTTCACTTCGGTGCGTTCGGCGTTGACCGGCAGGATCGCCGTGACGCCCAGTTCGGTCGCCTTCTGCAGGATCAGGTCCATCTTCTCGCCACGGGCGATGCCCTGCAGCAGCGTGATGGCCAGCGGCGATTCGTTGGCGACCGCCTGCACCGTATCGATGCGCACCTGCACTTCGCGCTTGCTGGCCAGCACCACGCGGGCGGTGTAGTCATGGCCATCGCCGTTGAACAGCACGCAGCCGTCGCCTTCGCGCAGGCGCATCACCCGTACCAGGTGGTTGGCCGCTTCTTCCGGCAAGGTCACGGTCTGCCCGGCATGCAGGGCCAGGTCGATGGGGCAGCGGGTCATGCGCATGCAACAGCCTCGTCGATGGCCGCCAGCGTCGTGCGCGCCAGCAGCTCCAGTTGTTCGTCATCCACGCAGTACGGTGGCATCCAGTACAGCACGTCGCCCAGCGGGCGCAGCACCACCCCGCGCCGCAGCGCGGCCTTGTAGGCGTGCAGGCCGACCCGGGCGGCCGGGTCGAAGGCGGTGCGCGTGCTGCCGTTGCGGGCCAGTTCGAAGGCCACCACCATGCCGGCCTGGCGCACATCGGCCACGTGCGGGTGGTCGGTGAACGGTGCGGCCAGCGTGCGCATCACATCGGCGGTGCCGCGGTTGTGGGCCACCACGTCGTCGTCGCGGAAGATGTCCAGCGTCGCCAGTGCCGCCGCGCAGGCCAGCGGGTTGCCGGTGTAGCTGTGCGAGTGCAGGAAGGCGCGTTCGCGGGAGTCGTCGAGGAAGGCGTCGTACAGCGTCTGGGTGGCCAGCACCGCTGCCAGGGGCAGGAAGCCGCCGGTCAGGCCCTTGGACAGGCACAGCAGGTCGGGCATCACCCCGGCCTGTTCGCAGGCGAACAGGGTGCCGGTGCGGCCGAAGCCGGTAGCGATCTCATCGGCGATCAGGAACGCACCGTGCGCGTCGCAGAGTTCGCGGGCACGCTGCAGGTACACCGGGTCGTACATGCGCATGCCACCGGCGCACTGCAGGCGCGGTTCCAGGATCACCGCGCAGATCTCGCCGGGGTGGCGGTCGAACAGGTCGGCCAGGCCGTCGGCGGCCTGCCGCGCCCGATCGGCCGGGCTCTGGCCCGGCTCGGCCAGGTAGGCGTCGGGCGAGGGGGCGAACAGGCTTTCGGCCAGCAGCGGCGCGTAGACGCGGCGGTACAGCGGGATATCGCCCAGCGCCAGCGCCCCGAGGGTCTCGCCGTGGTAGCCGTTTTCCAGCGCGACGAAGCGCGTGCGGCGGGATTCCCCGCGATTCTGGAAATACTGGAAGGCCATCTTCAGCGCCACTTCCACCCCGGCCGAACCATTGTCGGCGTAGAAGACCTTGGCCAGCGGGTCGCGGCCGGCCTGGTGCGGGGCCAGGGCCAGCAGCCGCTCGGCCAGGGTGATGGCCGGTTCGTGGCTGAACCCGGCCAGCATCACCTGTTCCAGCTGCCCGGCCTGGGCGGCGATGGCCGCGCCGATGCGTGGCTCGGCATGGCCGAACAGGTTGGTCCACCAGCTGCTGACCGCATCCAGGTAGCGGTTGCCGTCATGGTCGTACAGCCAGGCGCCCTGGCCCCGAGCGATCGGGACCAGCGGCAGGGTATGGGGATGCTCGCGCATCTGCGTGCAGGGGTGCCACAGCACCTGCAGGTCGCGCTGGCGCCACTGCAGGGCCAGCGGGGAAGGGGTCGGGTCTGCTAGCATTTCCGGCTCATGAACATGTTGCTGCCTGCGTACATTCTATCGGTCCCGCTGCCCTTGCTGGCGCGGGCAGGACGGCACGCATGAGCCGCCGCCTGCCGATCATCCACCGTATCACCGACGAGGAGAACGGGCCCTTCCAGCGCCAGCACCTGGACCTGGAGTTCTCCAACGGCGAGCGCCGCCGCTTCGAGCGGCTGGTCAGCCGTGGCCATGGTGCGGTGGTGGTGGTGCCGATGCTCGACGATGAAACTGTCCTGCTGGTACGTGAATACGCTGCTGGCGTGCATCGTTATGAACTGGGCCTGGTCAAGGGCCGCATCGATGCCGGCGAAACCCCTGAACAGGCCGCCGACCGCGAACTGAAGGAAGAGGCCGGCTATGGCGCGCGGCAGGTGGACGTGCTGCGCGCGATGACCCTGGCCCCGACCTACATGAGCCACCAGTCGTGGCTGGTGGTGGCGCGTGACCTGTACCCGGAAAAGCTGGCCGGCGACGAGCCGGAGGAACTGGAGGTCGTGCCGTGGAAACTGGCCGACCTGGACCAGCTGATGCTGCGCGAGGATTTTTCCGAGGGTCGCTCGCTGGCGGCGCTGTTCATCGCCCGCCAGTGGCTGCAGGGCAGGCGATGATCAAGCTCACCGCGGACCTGCGGGAGACGGTCGTGGCCATCGCCCGCGAAGCCGGCGAGGCGATCCTGCAGGTCTACGCCAGCGGCTTCGACGTGCAGATCAAGGACGACGACAGCCCGGTCACCGCCGCCGACCTGGCCGCCAATGCCGTCATCGAGCGGGGGTTGCGGCAGCTGACGCCGGACCTGCCGATCCTGTCGGAGGAATCGGCGCAGGTGCCGTGGGAGGTGCGCCAGCACTGGGGCGCATACTGGCTGGTGGACCCGCTCGATGGCACCCGCGAGTTCGTCAGGCGCAACGGCGAATTCAGCGTCAACATCGCCCTGGTCTACCAGGGGGCCCCGGCGTTCGGCGTGGTGCTGGCACCGGTGACCGGCATCGTCTGGCATGCCCAGCGCGGCGAGCTGGCCTACCGCCGGCAGGGCATGCATGACAGCGTGCTGCGCACCCGCGTACCTGCCACCGCACCGCTGCGGGTAGCGGCAAGCCGCTCGCACCGCTCGCCGGCCACCCAGGTGCTGCTGGACCGCATGGGCGAGATCGAGACGATCGCGCAGGGTTCTTCACTGAAGTTCTGCCGCATCGCCGAGGGCGACCTGGACGTGTACCCGCGGCTGGGCCCGACGTCCGAATGGGACACCGCCGCCGGCCAGTGCGTGCTGCATGCCGCTGGCGGGGCCGTCTTGGCTGCCGGCACGGGCAAACCGTTCCGCTACAACCGCCGCGAGACCCTGCTCAACGGCGATTTCATCGCCCTGGGTGATACCACGCTGCCCTGGCGCAGCTGGTTGCCCAGCTGACCGTGCCTGACCCCGGGAGCCTGCATGAGCGCGTATGACACCCCCACCGGCGCATCGGCCGCCACCGACGAACTGGCCCGCCTGCTGCGCATCATGGCGCGCCTGCGCGACCCCGATGGCGGCTGCCCCTGGGACCTGGAACAGGATTTCGCCAGCATCGCCCCGTACACCATCGAGGAAGCCTACGAGGTCGCCGATGCGATCGACCGCGGCGATCTGGACGACCTGTGCGATGAACTGGGCGACCTGCTGCTGCAGGTGGTGTTCCATGCACGCATGGCCGAGGAACAGGGCGCGTTCGCCTTTGCCGATGTCGCCCGTGCGATCAGCGACAAGATGCAGCGGCGCCATCCGCACGTGTTCGCCGACGTGGCGGTGGACGATGCCGAGGGCGTGACCCGCAACTGGGACGCGATCAAGCGCGCCGAGCGCGCCGCCAAGGGCGAGACCGACAGCTCCGCGCTGGCCGGGATCTCGCGCGGCCTGCCGGAATGGCAGCGGGCGGTGAAGCTGCAGTCGCGCGCAGCCAAGGTTGGTTTCGACTGGCCGGGGCCGCTGCCGGTGCTGGACAAGGCTGCCGAGGAACTGCAGGAACTGCGCGAAGAGTTCGAGCGCGGCGACATCGCCGGCAACCGCGCGCGCCTGCAGGAAGAACTGGGCGACCTGCTGTTCGTCTGCGCCAACCTGGCGCGCCATGCCGACATCGATCTGGGCGCGGCGCTGCGCGGGGCCAACCACAAGTTCGAACGCCGGTTCCGTGCGATGGAAGCCCAGGCGGCCGGCGCCGGCCATACGCTGGCGGCGCTGGACCTGGACGCGCAGGAAGCGCTCTGGCAGCACGCCAAGGCCGGCGAGAAGGCCGGCGAGAAGGCATGAAGACCCTGGCGCTGTTCCTGCTGACCGCCGTGGCCGAGATCGTCGGCTGCTACCTGCCGTGGCTGTGGCTGCGCAAGGGGGGCAGCGTCTGGCTGCTGGTGCCGGCCGCTGCCAGTCTGGCGCTGTTCGCCTGGCTGCTGACCCTGCACCCCACCGCCAGCGGTCGCGTCTACGCGGCCTACGGCGGGGTCTACATCGGCACCGCGCTGTTCTGGCTGTGGCTGGTGGACGGCATCCGTCCCAGCCGCTGGGATCTGCTGGGGGCGGGCCTGTGCCTGCTGGGCATGGCGGTGATCATGTTCGGGCCGCGCCAGCCGGCGTGACGGTCGCGCGCGCCGGGCATGGCCCGGCATGACCGGCAGGTGCATGATGCAGGTGGTCATGGCCCCGGAGCCTTCCGCATGTCCCGTTTCGCCAGCTTCCGCGAGTTCTATCCCTTCTACCTGGGCGAGCATCGCCATCGGGTGTCGCGCCGGCTGCATTTCATCGGCAGCTGCGGCGTACTGCTGCTGGTTGCCGCTGCCCTGTGGCGCGGCCAGCCGTCCTTGCTGCTCGGGGCACTGGCCTGCGGCTACGGCTTCGCCTGGGTCGGCCATTTCTTCTTCGAGAAGAACCGCCCGGCCACGTTCCGCCACCCGTTCTATTCGTTCATCGGCGACTGGGTGATGTTCGCTGACATCCTGCGCGGCCGCGTGCCCTGGTAGCCGCAGCTGTGCCGTTACGGGCCCCGCGCTATGCTGGGGCCTGGACGTCCTCATAGAAAAGGAAAGCGCGATGTTCCCGACCATGTTCTTTACCGTGGTACTGGCCTTCGTGGCCGTGGTGATCCTGTTCAAGGCGGTGCGGATGGTGCCGCAGGGGTATGAATGGACCGTGGAGCGGTTCGGCCGCTATACGCACACCATGACCCCCGGCCTGCATTTCCTGATCCCGATCGTCTACGGGGTAGGGCGCAAGGTGAACATGATGGAGCAGGTGCTGGACGTGCCCAGCCAGGAAGTGATCACCAAGGACAACGCTGCCGTGCGCGTGGATGGCGTGGTGTTCTTCCAGGTGCTCGATGCGGCCAAGGCGGCCTATGAGGTCGCCAACCTGGAAGTGGCGATGATCGCGCTGGTGCAGACCAACATCCGTACCGTGATCGGTTCGATGGACCTGGACGAATCGCTGAGCCAGCGCGAAGTCATCAACGCCCAGCTGCTGAGCGTGGTGGACCATGCCACCAACCCCTGGGGCGTGAAGGTCAACCGCATCGAGATCCGCGACATCCAGCCCCCGCGTGACCTGCTCGACGCCATGGCCCGGCAGATGAAGGCCGAGCGCGAGAAGCGCGCGCAGATCCTGGAGGCCGAGGGCTCGCGCCAGTCGGAAATCCTGCGCGCCGATGGCGAAAAGCAGGCCACCGTGCTGGAAGCCGAAGGCCGCCGCGAAGCCGCCTTCCGCGACGCCGAAGCACGTGAGCGCCTGGCCGAGGCCGAAGCCAAGGCGACCCAGGTGGTATCGGCGGCGATCGCCGAGGGCGACGTGCAGGCCATCAATTATTTCGTCGCACAGAAGTACGTCGAAGCGTTCAAGGAACTGGCCAGTTCGCCGAACCAGAAACTGGTGCTGATGCCGATGGAGGCCAGCGGCGTGATCGGTTCGATTGCCGGCGTGGCCGAACTGGCCAAGCAGGCCCTGGCCAGCCAGACCTCCCCGCCGGCCACCAAGCGGCCGCCATCGATCGGAGGCTGACATGCGCTGGGAAGTCGTAGCCTGGGGGGCACTGGCCCTGCTGCTGTTCGCTGCCGAGGCGCTGGCGCCGGGCGCCTTCATGTTGTGGATCGGCATCGGCGCGGCGGCGGTATTCGTGCTGGTGGCCGTGTTCACCGATATTCCGGTGGTGTGGCAGGTGGTCGCCTTCGTGGTGCTGAGCGTGCTGTCGATCCAGTGCTACCGGCGCTGGGGCAAGCCGCGCGCGCGGCCGAGCGATGCGCCCCTGCTGAACCGTCGTGCCGAACAGCTGGTGGGCCGGGTGGTGCCTCTGCAGCAGGGCATCGCCGGCGGGCAGGGCCGGGTCAGCATCGATGATGCGTCCTGGCAGGTGACCGGCCCGGAGCTACCGGCCGGTACGCCGGTGCGGGTGGTGGCGGTGCAGGGCAGCACGCTGGTGGTTGAAGCCGCCGGCTGAAACGGGGCCGTGCCCTGCCTGCGGCAGGGTGCTGCGATTCGATGGGGGTTCATCCACGCATGGCGTGGATCTACCGGAAACCGCCGGTCCGGGCGGGAGCGTGACGCCCCGGCGCCATGGACCTGCCGGGGCGGCGCGCTTTGCCGCGACCGGTGGATCCACGTAATGCGTGGAGCCCTCTGGGCTGCAACCGGTGGATCCACGCCATGCGTGGATGCCTTTCGGCGGAGCGTCGAAAGGGCTGGTTTCGATCGGGGTTCATCCACGCATGGCGTGGATCTACCGGAAGCCGTCCGTCCGGGCGCCGTTGCCGGCCGCCGCCGCCCCCACCATCCCGTTGCGTTGCGACGCGCCTGCGCTCTGCCGATCTGGGATAATGCCGGTTCTTGTTTCCTCTGTTGCCGGACCCGGTCATGACCCAGAAGACGCTGCTCAACGATACCCACCGCGCCCTTGGCGCCAAGATGGTCGATTTCGGGGGTTGGGACATGCCCATCCACTACGGCTCGCAGCTGGATGAGCACCACCTGGTCCGCGGCGAAGCCGGCGTGTTCGACGTCAGCCACATGACCGTGGTCGACCTGCGCGGTGACCAGGTCAAGCCCTTCCTGCGCCGCCTGCTGGCCAACTCCATCGACAAGCTGAAGGCGCCGGGCAAGGCCCTGTACTCGTGCATGCTCAATGCCGAGGGCGGCGTCATCGATGACCTGATCGTCTACTACCTGGGCGAGGACTTCTTCCGGATGGTGGTCAACGCCTCCACCCGCGAGAAGGACCTGGCCTGGCTGCGCGAGCAGGCGGCACCGTTCGGCGTGTCAGTCGAGCAGCGCCCGGACCTGGCCATCCTGGCCGTGCAGGGCCCGCAGGCGCGGGAGAAGGTGATCGGCCTGGCCCGTGAAGCCGACCGCGAGGCGCTGACCAAGCTGGGCCGTTTCGCCGCCCAGGAAGCCCAGTCCGATGACGGCGTCGCCCTGTTCGTCGCCCGCACCGGCTACACCGGCGAAGACGGCTTCGAACTGCTGCTGCCGCAGGATGCCGTGGTCGCGTTCTGGAACCGCCTGATCGCCGCGGGCGTGAAGCCGGCCGGCCTGGGCGCGCGTGACACGCTGCGCCTGGAGGCCGGCATGAACCTGTATGGCCAGGACATGGACGAGGCGATCAGCCCGTATGAAGCCGCGCTGGCCTGGACAGTGTCGCTGGACGAAGGCCGTGACTTCATCGGCCGCAGCGTGCTGGAAGCGCAGAAGGCCGACGGCAACCACCGCCAGATGATCGGCCTGGTGATGGACGAGAAGGGCGTGCTGCGCCACGGCCAGGCGGTCACCACCGCCAGCGGCCAGGGCGAGATCCTGTCCGGCACCTTCTCGCCGTCGCTGGCCAAGGGCATCGCCTTCGCGCGTGTGCCGGCCGGCGAACTGGGCCAGGTGACCGTGGACATCCGCGGCCGCCAGGTGCCGGTGCGCGTGGTCAAGTTCCCGTTCGTGCGCGAAGGCCAGGCCCAGCCCGGCGTCCTGGCCGACGCGTGATCGATGCCACTGGCACGGGCCTGACAGCAGGCCCGGCCGGTTGGTTACACTACCCCCGTTTTTTCCAACCCCTGCAGAATCCTGGAGCAGTCCCATGAGCGAGATCCCCGGCGACCTCAAGTTCCTCAAGTCCCACGAGTGGGCCCGCGTCGAAGGCAACGGCCGCGTCACCGTCGGTATTTCCGACCATGCCCAGGGCCTGCTGGGTGACCTGGTCTATGTCGAGCTGCCCGAGGTCGGTGCCACCGCCAAGGCCGGCGAGCAGATCGCGGTCGTCGAGTCGGTCAAGGCCGCCTCGGACGTGTACAGCCCGATCAGCGGCACCGTGGTCGAGGTCAATTCGGCCCTGTCGGACAAGCCGGAAACCATCAACGAAGATGCCTACGGCGAAGGCTGGATGTTCGTGGTCGAGCTGTCCAATGCCGATGAGCTCAACGAACTGCTGTCCCCGGACGACTACACCGAAGCGCTGGAAGACGACGACCACTGATCGCCGCCTGACCGGTTCGATGACGGCCACCTTCCGGTGGCCGTTTTTTTTTGCCCGCCGCTCATGCCGGGGATGCGCCGTGATCTTCCCGGCGGGCATGAGCGGCCGCGCGTGTGGTCATCGTCGCGGCGGGAAGTTTGCGCAGTTTTGCGTTTTCGATGGTGCGGCGGGCACCCTGGATGTGAAAACTTTTCGACCGCGTTGCGTTGCCGTTCCGGGAGCCTGCACGCATGCCGGTGGCAATGCGCGCGCTGTCACCGCACCGCGCCCGCGCATCTGCCCGCTTTTCATTGCGATGCTGTTTTCAAGTGTTTTTTTGCATGCATGTGCAGGCGCGATGGCGGCGCTGCCGGTGGTGTCGGCGTAGGTTGCCGCCGCCGGAAGGGCCGGCCGGCGTCGCCGTGGCGGTGCGCCGGGAGGGGTGGAATGTGAAAATTTTTCGCGGGGGTTGTTGACAGTAAAAAAAACCGTGATTAGGTTTCGCCCAGCAGACCTTGCCTGCCCAACCGAGTGCGCAGAATCAAACGTCCGACGCGAAGCAGCCCCTTGATGACCACCGCGCTCCCTTTGTCGGTGGACATGGCCCCGCTTCCCCCGGAGAAACGCAAGCGTCTTTCCTTTCCGATGTCCGCGCCCCTGCACCTGGCGGGCATTGCCGTATCCGTAACGGCGCGCCTGACGCGCCGGCGGTCCCCGCACGCAGCATCTGCGGGTTTGATCCACCTGGGCGTATCAACTCCCTAATCACTGACGAGGAGCCATCCCATGGCAACCAAGAAAGCTGCGAAGAAAAAGCCCGCCGCCAAGAAGGCGGTGAAGAAGGTCGCGAAGAAGGCCGCTGCCAAGAAGGCAGTGAAGAAGGTCGCCAAGAAGGCCACCGCCAAGAAGGCGGTGAAGAAGGTCGCCAAGAAGGCCACCGCCAAGAAGGCGGTGAAGAAGGTCGCCAAGAAGGCCACTGCCAAGAAGGCAGTGAAGAAGACCGCCAAGAAGGTCGCGAAGAAGGCGACTGCCAAGAAGGCAGTGAAGAAGGCTGCCAAGAAGACCACCGCCCGCAAGCCGGCCAAGAAGGTCGCCAAGAAGGCAGTGAAGAAGGTCGCCAAGAAGGCCACTGCGAAGAAGGCCGTCAAGAAGACTGCGAAGAAGGCCACCAAGAAGGCTGCCCCGAAGAAGGCCGCCAAGAAGGTTGCCAAGCGCAAGCCGGCCGCCCGCAAGAAGAAGGCTGCCCCGGTAGCCCTGCCGGCCACCCCGGCGCCGCTGATCTAAGCACGTCCCGATCGCCGTACCCTGAAGCCCCTTCCCCGTGCCCAGCGGGGGAGGGGTTTTTTTATGGCCGGTTTGCCGCCCGCGCGGTGGCGGCATGCATCGGTGTGGGCCATCTCATCCACACACACCCGTATGGCGACAGTGCGTGGCCGCTGATCGCGGTCCCGGCCGGTGCCGCATGGGGAGGGAGGCGCCGGATTCGAAAGCAAATGTACAAAACGCTTACGGATTCCAATCAAAGTGTGCGTCAGTGCAGCGCAGCATGCGTTCGCCTAATGGACAATTGACGCACCTATCGAGGACCGTTCCATGCAGTCGACCTTTGGCGGCGCCAAGACTCTTGGCCAGAGCAACAAGACCCGCCAGACATCGCGTCCTGATGCGACGCGCGACGCAGGAGCGAACGGCCTGCAGCACGCCGGCGAGCGTACCGGCATCACCCGGCGACAGGCCCTGGGAAACCGTTCCCGCAGTGGCCTGTCCGTCCGTAGATACACGCAGCTGGGGCGCGGGGAGTTGCGCCGGACCAGCCCATGCGCGAAAGGGGGAACACCCGTCGAGGGTGATCGAGCGGCAGCCTGGCTGCACCACCATGCGATAGCGAGGATCGGCCAAGAACACCGCTAAGGTGCTGGCGCTTTTTCATTTTCCATTCGTTGGATGGTGCACCGGCCGATGACGCCGGTCGGGGGAT
Organism: Stenotrophomonas sp. 24(2023); assembly: GCF_030913365.1. Taxonomy (NCBI): domain Bacteria; kingdom Pseudomonadati; phylum Pseudomonadota; class Gammaproteobacteria; order Lysobacterales; family Lysobacteraceae; genus Stenotrophomonas; species Stenotrophomonas sp. 24(2023). The sequence continues at coordinate 784,442 of NZ_CP133160.1, read as the reverse complement.
AGCCGTGCCTGCAAGGTAGCCATTGCCACCTGCAGGGCACTCGAACATGACCATTGCCGCTGGGCTGGCACGCACTGCGTTGCCGGACGCCTTGCCTGCAGCGGTGTGCGTGGTTTTTTAGATCGATCTTAATTCCGGGAATGCGCGTGCTTCCGCACCGCAAGCCCGGTTACGTGTTGGCAATGCTGCCCAGACAGGGAGACCTCTATAGATCGGATCATCAGGCGCGATTTCCTGCAGTTGAAAAAAATGCATGTGCAGGGGGAAGGAATTCCTGCTGCTGCACGTGTCGTCATAGCCGACTTTTGTGAGTAAAGAGTCATGTTCGGAAACAGACAGTCTTCCAGGCCAAGAGATTGGCTTTCGCTGTTGCTGTTGTCCCTGGCGTTAGGGACAACGGTGATACAGCCAGTGGGAGCGAAGGAGGTGGCCGTGCCCATCTCCGAGCGCATCAAGATCAACCTGGGGGCCACGGCGTGGAAATACATCCGCGACTCGGACCCGCCAGAGGCCATGAAGCCCGGCTTCGATGACTCCGGCTGGCAGTCGGTCGGCATCCCGCACTCGATCAACGAGAACGAGATGTTCTCCAACACCCAGTCGGGTGGTGGTGCCGGCTTCATGCATGGCCAGGCCTGGTACCGCAAGCACTTCACCCTGCCTGGCAGCTACGCCGGTCGCAAGATCCTGGTGGAGTTCGAAGGGGCGCATACCGGCGTGCAGGTGTATGTGAACGGTCAGCTGGTCCGTGGCAGCAGCGCCTTCAACAAGGATGCGACCCACGTCAACGGCTTCCTGCCGTTCGTCATCGACATCACCGACATGGTGAAGACCGATGGCAGCGACAACGTCATGGCGGTGAAGGTGGCGGCCAACGCCAACTTCTTCGAGAACCCGGATTTCTCCGGTGGCTTCCGCTTCGGCCAGGGTGACACGGGCATCTTCCGCCCGGTGTACATGTACGTGACCAACCGGGTGCATATCCCGCAGAACGTCTACCCGGTGCTCAACACCTGGGGTACGTACATCGCCACCGAATCCATCGCCGATGACCGCAAGTCGGCACGGGTGCGGGTGGAGACGAACCTGCTCAATGAAACCAGCGAAGCCCAGCAGGCCGTGCTGACGACCCAGATCGTCGACGTCGAAGGGCAGGTGGTGGCACAGACGCAGGACACCAGGACGCTGCCGGCCAACCCGGCCAGTCCGCTGCGTCCCACGGGCATCGTCCAGTACCTCAACGTCGCCAACCCGGTGCTGTGGTTCCCCAACAACAGCAAGTACGGCAGGCCGTACATGTACCGGGTGAACCACATCGTCAGCATCAACGGTGTGGTGGTCGATGCGTCGCAGAGTCCGCTGGGCATCCGCACCATCACCTGGGACAAGGACTTCCCGATCATCAACGGCTACGCGCACCACCTGTGGGGCGCCTCGGGCCGTTATGACTACCCGGCGCTGGGCACGGCCGTGCCCGAGGAACAGCAGTGGCGTGACCTGAAGCTGCTGGCCGATGCCGGTGGCAACATCTACCGTCCCGGCCATTCCGCCTCCAGCCCGGAGTTCGTGGCAGCCGCCGACGCACTGGGTGTGTTCATCGTCCAGCCCAGCGGCGACGGCGAGAACGGGTTTGCCGGTTCCTGCTACCGCGAATCGCAGCCGACCACCGACTGCCCGCAGAACCTGATCAACAAGTACCCGCTGAAGCTTGAGCTGCACCGCGAGATGATCGTCCGCGACCGCAGCAACCCGTCCATCCTGGGCTGGGAAGCGAACAACGGCGTGATGGATCACAACTTCGCGCAGGAAGTCCGCCAGGTCACCAACCAGTGGGACCCGGTGGCGACCCGTGCGCAGGTCGACCGTACGCCCGATGACCGCAATGGCGACGTGCTGGGCTGCTCGCGCGAAAGCTGCGAACTGAACGTCAAGGACCAGTTCCCGAACAAGCCGGCCTGGTCGGCCGAGTACTGGGGCCGTGGCGAGTTCCGCGAAAGCTATGACTACGAAATCGCGATGGCCGCGCCCTTCATGGACGACTGGCGTCGTGGCGTCGTGCATAACGCCTTCGGCATCGCGCACTGGTACCTGGCCGAAACGCCGGGCGAAACCAGCACCTTCTGGAGTGGTGTCGAAGACAAGCGCGTGCGCTCGTTGGGTGACTCCATGATGGACGGTGGCCGCCTGCCGAAGCTGCTGTACTACACCTACAAGGCCGCGTGGACGCCGTACACCATCCGTCCGGTCGTGCATCTGGCCCACCACTGGAACCGTTCCGGTACCGTGCGGGTCAATGCATTCAGCAACTGCCCGGCGGTGAACCTGTACGTCAACGGCAAGCAGCAGGGCACCAGCCAGATCCCCAACAGCATCACCGTCGAGAACAACGACACCTCGCAGAACACCACCGGCCTGGTTGGCCAGGTGCACTGGGACAACGTCAAGTTCGAGCCGGGTACGCTGACGGCGCAGTGCCTGGATGAGTTCGGTACGGTCAAGGCCGAGGATTCGCGTGTCACCGCCGGTGCCGCCGATCACCTGGAACTGGTCGTTGAACCGGCCCTGCAGCGTCCCGATGGCAGCACCTTCAAGTGGACCGCCAACGGTTCCGATGCGGTGTTCATCACTGCCCGCGTGGTTGATGCCAATGGCGTGGTGGTGCCGGATGCCTCCAACACCATCACCTTCAACGTCAGCGACGCGACGGTGGCCAACTACCGTGGTGGCTGGAACCACATCGTCACCAACCCGGACGACTTCACGCCGAAGAACCTGGCCTACCATTCGCCGGGTGACCACGAGCTTGCCGCCGAAGGTGGTCTGCAGCGTATTGCCATCCGCACCACGTTCAAGCCGGGTACGGTCACCGTGACCGCCACCTCGCCGGGCCTGGGTGCAGGCCGGGCGACCTACGCGGTGGAAGCGTCGAACCCGCAGGTGCAGGGCATTTCCGATGTGCCGGTGGTGCTGCTGCAGCCGCAGGACCAGCTGGTCAGTGCCGGTCAGCCCGCACGCTTTGCCGTGATGGCCACCGGTGCCGGTCCGCTGGGCTTCCAGTGGCTGCGCAACGGTACGCCGATCCCGGGTGCCACGGCCAGCACGCTGGTCACCCCGGCCACGGCGCTGATCGACACCGATACGACCTTCAGCGTGAATGTCACCAACGCCAAGGGCGTGGTGCAGTCGCGTTCGGCCAAGCTGACGGTGTACCCGCCGGTGGCGCCGAGCTTCGACACCCAGATCGCCGACCAGAGCCTGATTGAAGGCGCGCCGGTGGTGTTCGAGGTGAAGGTGTCGGGTTCGCCGGAACTGACGTTCCAGTGGCTGCGCAACGATGTCGCCATCGATGGCGCCACCGATGCCCGCTACGAGATCGCTGCAGCATCGATGCGGGACAACGGCGCCGTGTTCAAGGTGCGCGTGACCAACCCGGTCGCGCAGGTCGTTTCCCTGCCGGCAACGCTGACGGTGAAGCCGGCCGAAGGCCTGGAGATCGGCACCCAGCCGCTGAACCAGGTGGCCGCACTGAACCAGTCGGCCAAGTTCTCGGTGACCCTCAAGCACGGCTCGGAGCCGGTGAAGTATGAGTGGCGGGGCCCGCGTGGCGTGGTCGGCACGAACAAGGCCGAACTGCTGATCGAATCGGTGCAGTCGACCGATTTCGGCAACTACTCGGTCACCATCACCAATGCCGCAGGTTCGGTGAGCAGCCAGCCGGCGACCCTGTCGCAGGCCGCTCCGGGTGTGAACCTGGCGCGTGGCAAGGTGGCCTTCGCCAGCAGCTACCAGAACGAAGGGGGCATGCCGGCCAGCAACGTGACCGACGGCAACGTCAGCACGCCGTGGGGCTCGGCGATTCCGGCACCGGAAGACCAGGACAAGCCGTACGAAGCGACCATCACCGTGGACCTGGGTGCGCCGCTGCCGTTCAACGACATCATCCTGCGCTGGGAAGCCGCCCATGCGTCCAAGTACCAGGTGGATGTGTCCAACGACAACAAGGAGTGGAGGACGGTCTTCCCCTCGGGCGACAACGCGCCCGGTGGCGTGGAGGAGTTCGGGTTCCCGACGACCACGGCCCGTTATGTCCGGGTGACCGGCCAGAAGCGTGCCACCCAGTACGGCTACTCGCTGTATGAGGTGGAGGTCTACAACGTCGCTACCTGCGGTCCGGACACCGAGCGTTACAGCGTGGTGGACCAGGGGCACGTACGTGACAACCAGACCACGTTGCTGTGGAACCGTGCGCACTTCACCCTGACCGGTGACCAGCAGCTGACCCAGGCCAAGGCGGCGCTGTACTGCCGTGACCAGGGCGCACGCCTGCCGACCCGCGAGGAAGCAGTGTCGATCAGCGGCCGCAATGCCGCCTCCTGTGCCTTCCCCAAGGCCTGGAAGACCTGGACGTCGAACAACGTTCCCGGTGATGACCGCTTGGCGTACTGGGTGTCCTCCGGTGGTGACGTGAACGTGGGTACCGCTGACAACCTGCCGGGCTGGGCGCTGTGCGTCGCAGGCACGCCGCAGGTGAAGGCACCCCAGGTGACCGTACAGCCGGCCGGCCTGACGGCCACGGTCGGTACCTCGGCCCACTTCGCCGTGGGTGCCAGTGGCACCGATCCGCTGACCTATGTCTGGTTCCGCAACCGTACCCAGGTGCAGAGCAGTGCCAGCCCGTTCTATGACACCCCTGTGCTGACGCTGGACGACAATGGCAGCCAGTTCTACGTGGTGGTCAGCAACTCGGCCGGTACCGTGACCAGCCAGGAAGTCACCCTGACGGTCAAGGCAGCGACCGATCCGGGCAATGGCAACCCGCAGCAGCCCGGCCAGCCGCCGGTGATCGTGATGCAGCCGGCCGACCAGGCCGCCGCCATCGGCAAGACCGCCACCTTCACGGTGGGCGCGACGCTGCCGGCCGGCCACCAGGCCAGCTACCAGTGGGAGCGTGACGGCCAGCCGATCGCCGGTGCCACCGCCGCCAACTACACCACGGCGCCGGTGACCCTGGACGACAACGGTGCGCGCTTCGGCGTGCAGGTCCGTGACGGCAACGCCACGACCCTGAGCAACGCCGCCGTGCTGTCGGTGGTGGACGGCGTGCCGTCGACCTCGGACAACCTGGCGCTGCACAAGGATGTCCACGCCAGCGGCAACGAGAACCCGGTGTTCTCCGACCCGAAGAACGTGGTCGATGGTGACCCTGAAAGCCGCTGGTCGTCGGACTTCAATGACGATGCCTACATCGATATCGATCTGGGCAGGCCGCAGGCGATCAACAAGGTGGAACTGCTGTGGCAGCTTGCCTATGGCAAGGCCTACCGCATCGAAGTGTCCATCGATGGCAATGACTGGAAGACCGTCTACAACCAGAAGGCCGGTCGTGGCGGTGAAGAGAAGCTGTCCTTCCAGACCGTGATGGCCCAGCATGTCCGCATGCAGGGTGTGAAGCGCAATACCGAATACGGTTACTCGCTGTTCGAGTTCCGCGTGTTCGGCCCGCAGTTGAGCATCGTGACCCAGCCGGTCGCACAGACCGTGACCCAGGGCCAGTCGGCCCACTTCAGCCTGTCGGTGATCGGTTCGCCGGAGCTGAGCTACCAGTGGTTCAAGAACGGTGAACGGGTGGCCACCACCAGCGAACCGTCCTATGACACGCCCGCGACCACGGCAGCCGACAACGGTGCCGTCTTCGCTGTCGTGGCCTCGGTGGGCAACAGCCAGGTCAAGAGCGATGACGTGGTGCTGACCGTGCTGCCGTCCAACCACGGTGGTGGTGACAACGGCAACGGCCAGAACCCGGGTGGCAACCCGCAGCAGCCGGTCGATCCGACCCCCACGCCCAGCCTCTCGCTGGGCAAGCGCGCCTACTCCAGCGGTGTCGAGAGCCCGATTGCCACCCCGGCAATCAACGCGATCGATGGCCGCCTGGATACGCGCTGGGCGTCGGACTTCCATGACGATGCCTGGCTGACCGTGGACCTGGGTGTGCCGGGCACGGTGACCGGTGTCGGCCTGCGTTGGGAACGTGCCTATGGTGCGGCCTACCTGATCCAGACCTCCGGCAACGGCCAGGACTGGACCACGGTGTACACGCAGAACGCCGGCCAGGGGGGCAATGAAGCGCTGAGCTTCACCCCGGTGCAGGCGCGCTACGTGCGCATGCAGGGCGTTCGTCGCGCCTCGCAGTACGGTTATTCGCTGCATGAGTTCGAGATCTACGGCACGCCGGCGTCCGGTACCGTGCCGCCGCAGCCGGTGGACCTGGCCCAGGGCCGTGCCACCGTCGCCAGTGGCAGCGAGGACGCCGGCCGGCTCGGCGGCGCCCTGGCGGTGGATGGCAAGGACGACACCCGCTGGTCGTCGGATTTCCATGACAACGCATGGATCTACGTCGACCTGGGCAGCGTCCAGCCGGTGGGCCAGGTGGTGCTGAACTGGGAACGTGCCTACGGTGCGGCCTACAGCATCCAGCTGTCCTCCGACGCTCAGACGTGGAACACCGTGTATAACCAGACCGCCGGCAGCGGTGGCCTGGAGCACATCCGTATCGATGCTGCACAGGCACGTTACGTGCGTATGCAGGGTGTGCGTCGTGGCACCGACTACGGCTATTCGCTGGAAGCCTTCGAGGTGTACGCCCCGCAGGATGGCCAGATCCCGCCGACCCAGCCTGACCCGCAACCGCAGCCCAAGCCGCCCGTGATCCAGACCCAGCCGGTCAACGTCGCGGTCACGGTCGGGGCGGCCGCACGCTTCTCCGTCGCGGTGGCGCAGGCCGATGGCCTGAGCTACCAGTGGAGCCGCAACGGCCAGGCGATCGCCGGTGCCACCGGCAGCAGCTACGTGCTCGCTGCCACCACCCTGGCCGACAACGGCGCCGTGTTCACCGTCACGGTGACCAATGCCGCCGGCCTGTCGACCACCTCGCAGCCGGCCACCCTGGTGGTGCAGGCCAATGAGGGAGGCACCACGCCGCCCAACCCGGGCGACGATGATGGCACCACCGTTCCGGACTACACCGTTTACCCCAACGCCCTGGGCGTGGCACTGAAGAACCGTACCCACGGCAAGTTCAGTGACGACCAGGTCTATGTGGCGGTGATCGCGCGTGATCCGAACGAGAACGGCCGCTTCGTATATCTCACGCCCGATGGCACCCCGGTGCCGATGACGGTGGCCGACAACGAAGCTGCCAACCATCTGACCAAGAACGGCCAGAACTACAGCAACTACTTCTTCACCCTTGCGCAGAGCAAGCTGCTGAAGATGCCGAAGCTGGACGGCGGCCGTATCTTCGTCTCGCTGGGCTCGCCGATGTACATCAAGGTCAATGAGGACATCAACCACCAGGTCGGCTTCGCCGGCCCGAACGTCCTCAATCCCACCGACCCGAACATCGACGTGCACTTCGACTGGTATGAGTTCACCTACAACAACATTGGTCTGTGGCTGAACAATACCCAGGTGGACCAGTTCGGCTTCCCGCTGGTGGAAGACGTCTATGGTGACAACCGCACGTGGCACCAGCGCACGGGCATCGTGGAATCCCGCGACGTGATCATGGCGGCCTACGCCAAGGAAGTGCCGCCGGAGTTCATGGTGACCAAGCCGACGGCGCAGCGCATCATGGCGCCGGCCAAGGGCAGCTTCGATGAGGGCCAGGTCAACGGCCACTACTTCGATGCCTACGTGAACCAGGTGTGGGATTACTACCGCACCCACACCCTGCGCTTCACCCTGGGCGCACAGCAGTTCACCGCTGTGACCGAGGGCGAGGAACTGGTGTTCACCACGGTCGTGCCGCAGGGTTCGACCGAGCCGCCCAAGGTGTACCGCATCGGCAAGCCCAACACCCAGGAAATCCTGGAAGGCAAGGGCAAGCTGGCCAGCGGTGACAGCACCGAACTGCAGATCGAAACGCGCCTGTGTGCCGGCTTCAACCGTCACATCATGGAAGATGCGTCGATCTGGGATGCGCATACGGCTGGCTGGTACGCCACCGGTCCGTACAACGCCTATGCCAAGTTCTGGCACGACCACAGCGTGGATGGAAAGGCCTATGGCTTCTCCTACGACGACGTGTCCGACCAGAGCTCGACCATCATGGCGCCCAAGCCCGAGCACGTCGTGCTGGGGATCGGCTGGTAAGCCGACGCTGGATGGCCCGGGGCGCGTTCGCGTGACCCGGGCCTGAGCGGGGGCCTTCGGGCCCGATACGGAGCCCTGCCGCAGCGATGCGGTGGGGCTTTTTCGTTGCCGCTGCCAGCGCCGTGCAGGGTCATGCCGTGCAGGGGCGCGCCGGGCGCAGGCATGCACGATGCAGCGGAGGCGCGCGCAGGTGTTGCCGGCCCGCAAGGCAGGCAGGCTGCAGCAGCGGCAGAAGAGACGCGGTTACAGGCCGCTGGAGAACGGGCTTGGTGCCGATCCCGAGGGCGGTGCGGCGCCGGGCGTCGTGCTTCCCGGCGGCGAGGGCAGCGCCGCGGTCTGTGCGGAGAAGCGCCAGGCCGACAGCCGCGAGGTTCCTTCGAAGCTGGCAAAGCGTGGCTCGAAGTGCCCACGCTTGAGGGTCCTGCCGCTTGAGCGGCTGTAGATCTCGAGCACGCCGGTGGTGCCACTGGCGTAGGTGATGCCCCAGTCCGTCGAGCCGGTGAACGGATCGGCGTAGATCCGGCGCAGGTAGCGCCGCGGGGCCGGCGAGCGCGGGTCGCGCAGCAGCGCATCCAGGTTCGGCGGCTGGGTGGGCTGCCCCGGGGGCGTGTCGGCGGCATAGCGCTGCAGGGCGTCGCTGAAATCCGCGCCGATATCCAGCAGTGCCTGTTCGGCGCTGCGCCGCTGCGCCAGCGCCGACAACTGGATGCCGCTGGTGGCGACCAGGCCGAGCACGGTAATGACGACCAGCACGCCGATGTAGGTGAAGCCGTCCTGTCCGCCCGGTGCGCGCGGCATGTCGTCCGCGTGCGCGGCCGGCGGTGCCGGCTCAGTAACTCGCATAGGGCTTGCCTTCATGGTCGGCCCCCGGCGCGCCGCTGCGCACGCAGCAGATGCCCGGCGGTGGTGGCGGTGCCGTGGCGAAGGCCGGCTGCGGCAGGGTGCTGCCGGGAATGCTGGCGCCAAAGCGTGGGCCGACACTGCCGGGGTCCAGGCCACCGATGGCGCTGCCATCGCCGCCGGCGCTGCCGGTGTTGTCCGGCGCTTCCTGCTCGGTGATCCAGGTCGTGGCACTGTGGGTCACCGGGTCCATCGGCAGGGCGCGCAGGTACTGGCGCTGCACCAGTTCTTCCAGCGACTGCGGGTAGCGGCCGGTATCCCCATGGAAGGCATCGATCGTGGCACGCAGCGAGCGCAGGTTGTCGGCCAGCACCGTATCGCGGGCGCGGTCCTGGGCGGAGAACAGGCGCGGTGCGCTCAAGGTCAGCAGCAGGGCGATGATGCCCAGCACCACCAGCAGTTCGATCAGGGTGAAGCCGCGCTGCGCGCGCTGGCCGCTGCCATCACCACAGCGCATAGGGCACCCCGTTGAGCCCCAGCAGGGCCTGCGGCACATACACGTCATAGACATCTTCCCCGGCCTGCGGCGCGGCGGCTTCGCTGCTGTAGCTGCGCAGCCCCCAGGTCTGGGCGGCGGCCAGCGACGCATCGGTGTTGAACGGATTGCGCGGCACGCGGCGCAGGAAGTACAGCGTCCTGTGCGAAGGGCTGCGCAGGTCGCTCACGCCCTGCACCAGCACGTCGAGGGTGGGCGGGTAGCCGGTGGCGGTGGCTTCCTTCTCGATGCGCCCTTCATCCCAGGCACGCTTGTAGGCGTCGATCGCCTGGCGGATCTCGCGCAGGTCACGGCGCAGCTCCTGTTCCTGGCTGCGCTGCGCGCTGCGCTGGGCCACCGGCACCAGCAGCGTGCCGAGGATGGCCACGATGGTCAGGCTGACCAGCAGCTCGATCAGCGTGAAGCCGCGGGTGGCCGGGCGCGGGCTCATGACGGATTGCCGATCGGCTTGCTGGAGGGCGGTGGTGCGCTGAACGGGCCCTGCGGCTGCGATGCCGACAGCGGCACGCTGTTGACCGGGGACGGTGCCGGTGGCGCCGCCGGCGGGGCGGCCGGAGGCGCAGCGGGTGCGGGCGTCGGCGTCGGATCGGCCGGTGCCGGCGCTGCGGTGCCATTGGCCGGCGCGGCCACATGCGCATCCTGGTACAGCGACATGCCGGACGAACTGGAAGCCTGGCCACCGACACCGGAGCCCATCATCAGCACGCCGGCGCGTTCGGGTTGCAGCGCGCCACTGGCGGCCGGTGCCGCGGCAGCGTTGGTGGCGGCACGCGCACCGGCCGGAGTGGCCGGTAGGGCCGGCAGCGGACGCTTGCGGTAGTTGCCTTCGGTGCCGGCCAGGAACTCGGTGCTGATGTCCGCCGGGCGTTCGATGTTGCGCACCAGGTGCGGGGTGATCGACAGCACGATCTCGGTGCGCTTGCCCGAGGTGTCGGTGCCACCGAACAGGCGGCCCAGCAGCGGGAATTCGCCCAGGCCCGGCACCTTGCTGCTGGTCTCGTTTTCCTGGTTGTTGATCAGGCCGGCCAGCACCTGGTTCTCGCCGTCATGCAGCTGCAGCAGGGTGGTGGCCTGGCGCGTACCGATCTGGAACACGCGGCTGCCCGAAGACGTGGTGGTGGCCGCGCCGAGGCTGCTGACTTCCAGTGCGACCTTGATGCCGATGTCGTTGTTCAGGTAGATGGTCGGCTCGACATTGAGGGTCAGGCCCACGTCCACGTAGTTCACCGATTCGGACGCGAACGCGCCGACGCCGCCGCCGACGGTGGCGGTGATCACCGGCACCTTGTCGCCGACCAGGATCTTGGCCTTCTCGCGGTTGCGCACGCGGATGCGTGGATTGGCCAGGATGTTGGCATTGCCATCCAGCGCGTTGGCGTGGATGACCGCCGTCGGTGCGGCACTGCCCAGGCTGAGCGTGTTGCGGCGTGCATGCAGCAGGTCGTTGAGCGTGACCTGGCTGCCGCCGGTGGTGGACAGCGGGGTGAGCGAGACCGACTGCGGCCAGTTGATGCCCAGGTTCAGTTCCTTGCTGCGCGAGACCTCCAGCACTTCCACGTCCAGCACCACTTCCGGTTCCGGGCGGTCCTGCAGCGCGACCAGGCGCGCGGCCAGCTGCACTGCTTCGGGGCTGTCGCGCACGATCACGGCGTTGAGCTTCTCGTCGACCACCACGTCGCGGCTCTTGAGCAGCGTCTTGATGCTGTTGGCCAGGTCCTTGGCGTCGGCGCTGTTGAGGAAGAACGTCTTGACCACGGTTTCCTGGTACTCGCGCACCTTGGCCGGCAGGTTGGGATAGATCAGCAGCGTGTTGCCGTCCATCACCTGGCGTTCCAGCTGGTTGCTGACCAGCATGAAGTACAGGGCTTGTTCCACCGTGCTGTTCTTCAGGTACAGCGAGACCTTGCTGTCGGCACGCACGTCCTTGTCGAACACGAAGTTCAGGCCCGAGCGCTGGGCCAGTACCTGGAAGACCTGGCGCAGCGGTGCATCGCGGAATTCCAGGGTGATCGGCTGGCGGTAGGCCTGGGCCAGGTCGGCGGTGAGCTGGGGCTGCTGGGTGCGGCCGTCGAGCTCCTGCAGCATGCTGCGCGCCGAGCTGTTGTCGGGCTGGGTGCGCAGGATGCGGTTGATGGTGCTGCGCGCCTCGTCGTAGCGGTTTTCGCTCATCGACAGGGCGACGTCGGCCAGCAGCTGGCGGTTGCGCACCTGGGCATCCAGATCGGTCAGCGCGGTGCGTGCCGGCTGGTTGCGCGGGTCGAGCTTGAGCACCTGCTCCAGCGAGGCGCGCGCGGCCTCCGTTTCGCCCTGGTTGGCCTGGCGCGCGGCATCGGCCATCAGGTCGGCGAGGATGCGGTCGCGGCTGTTGATGTAGGCCAGCCGGTAGCGGGCATCGTCCGGTGCCAGCTTCACCGCTTCCTGCAGCTTGCCCAGGCCGGCTTCGGTCTGCTGCTTGGCGATCAGCGCCTGGCCTTCGTGCAGCGCCTGACGGGCCGCACAGCCGCCCAGCAGCACGGCCATCGACAGGGCCAGGGTGCCCTGGCGCAGCAGGGGGCGCGCATTGCGCGGGCTCGGGTTCATTGCGCGGCTCCAATATCCAGGGTTTGCACGGTATTCATCGGCAGGTAGGTCAGCTGCATCGTTGGCGGCTGGATGGAGTCGATGCGGTAGTTGTCGTCCACGGTGCTCTGCTCATGCACCACGTAGGTACTGGCACCGTTGGCCAGGAACACTTCCCAGACGTTGTTGGACAGCGCCTTGCCCAGCACGGTGAACGGCACCATCGGTGCGCTGGGCGCCTCGGCCTGTACCGGCACGGCCGGCATCATCGACACCGGTTCGGCCGGTGCCCAGCTGGCGCTGGCGAACGGCGAGGGGCCGCCAGGGCGTGCCTGGCCGTCGGTACCGACGAGGTGGCGTGCCTGCACCAGCAGGATGCTGCTGTCAGGCACGGTGTGGCCACCCGCGCGCCGCACCGGCGTGGTCGCGGTGGCCACCACCGCGGTGGCGGGGGCTGCGACGGCAGCGTCGTCCGCCCCGTCCGGGCGCTTGTCGCCCCACAGGGCCAGGGCAGCCGAAGCGACCAGGCCGGTGACCATCATCAGGTGGCGCGGGGTCATGGCGTGTCGGGCCGGTTCATGTACAGGGTCACGCGCAGCAGCGCCTGCGGTGCCGGATCGGTGATCGTGGTGCGCCGGAAGCTGATGTCCTGCAGTGCGGCGAAGGGAAGTGACTGCAGCACGTCGAGCACGAACGCCCAGATGCTGGCGTAGTCGCCCTTCACCGGCAGGCTGATCTGGCACTGGTAGATCCCGCTGGCGCTGTCGTGGTGGTACTGGTAGTCGGCTGCACGCAGTTCCAGGCCATGGGCGTCGGCCAACGCGAACAGCGTTTCAATCGAGGGGCCCAGCACCTCGTGCTCGGACAGCACCGCCTGGAAGCGGGCGAGATGGCCGGCACCGCCCACTGGCGTCGCGCTTGCTCCGCTGTGCCGGCCCACCGGCGCGTCCAGTCGTCGTATCTGCTGCCGCAGTGCTTCCTGCTGCGCGCTGGCAGCGCCCAGCTGGCGGTGCGCCTGCAGGGCCAGTCCGCCGGCCCCCAGTGCCAGCAGGCACAGCGCTGCCAGCAGCCACCGGGTCGGCGTGACGCGGCGCGCGGCCAGCCATGCCTGCAGCAGCCAGCGGCTTGCTTCGGCACGCGTCAGTGCGTGTTCCATCGTGCCTCCAGCTCGAAGCGCAGCGGATGCTGCGGGTCCTGCTCGTCCACCTCGTGGTGGGTCAGCAGGACCTGTTCAAGGAAGCGGTGGTGCTGCAGCTGGCGCAGGTAGGTCAGCATGCTGTCGCTGTCGCGTGCTTCGGCGGTGATGTGCAGCAGGTGGTGCGGGGCATCCGGTGCCACGGACAGCAGGGCGACGTGGTCGCTGGCGGTGTCGTTCAACAGCTGGTGCAGCTGGTTCCAGGGGCGGTTGAGCTGCTGCACCATGGCGTTGATGGCGTCGGCCTGCGCGGCCGGTACCCCGGGAGCACGCGCGGGTCGCAGGCGCTGCTGGCGCTCGTGCACCTGGTCCTGCAGGCGTTGCGTACGGCGCTGCTGGTCCTGCAGCTGGACCTGCAGGTACCAGGCACTGCCCAGTGCGGCGGTGCTGGTGAGGGTGGCCAGCACCAGCAACGCCCACTGGGCCGGGGAGACCTGCCACAGCAGGCGGCGCCATCCGGCGGGAGCGAAATCGATGAGGGGGGCGGTCATGGCGGGGCACCTGCAGCAGCAAGCCACAGGCTGGCGGGGAGGGAGGGGGGCGATGCGTCCGGGAAGGCAGGGACCAGCGGCCGGCAGGCGGGATCCTGCTGCAGCCAGTGCGGTGCCGGGCCCGACAGCAGCAGGTCGTCCGGAACAGGCAGCGACTGCATCAGCGCTTCGCGTGCCAGCACGCGCGCCAGCCAGCCGGTATCGGCCTGGGCGGGCAGCCCCTGCCAGCGCACCTGGTGCAGGCGCTGCCCGTGGGCCAGGGCGAGGCCAAGCCGGCCATCGTGTACCAGCCCCAGCCACAGGCCGCTGCGGCGCTGGCGCCGGCTGCCATCCCACACGGCCAGCAGGTGCGGGCGCACGCTGGCCAGCCACAGCCCATGGCGCTCGGCCAGTGCGCGCAGGGCGGCCAGCACGGCATGGGGCAGTGCCGCGGCCATGAACGGGTGACGTGCCTGCCAGCCGGCTGTGATCTGCCAGTCGGCCGGGTTTTCGCCATGCAGTTGCTGCAGGCGCATGGCAGCCATGCTGCGCAGGTCGGCTACGCCGGACCACAGCGACAGCGTGGCCGGCGGCGTGACCTGCCACAGCCGCGCGAGGCGGTCGTCCAGCACCACGTGCAGCGGCCAATGGCGATGGGCCGGGGCGAGCGGGGCCAGCAGGGCGTCCACGGCCTCGGCCAGGGCCGCTGCCGTGGGGACAGTGGCGGCGCTGTGGCCTTCGGCGGATGGCAGGGACACCTGTGCCAGCAGCCCGGGTTGGCCATCGGCCCATTCCGGGCTGCACAGCAGGCTCAGGCCATCACAGGCGATGCCCAACTGCAGCGATTGCCCCGGTTTCCTATGCATGGACCGTCACCCGCTGCACTTCCTCCAGCGTGGTCAGGCCCTGGCGCACCAGCTGCAGCGCGGCGTGGCGCAGGCTGCGGGTGCCGGCCGCGTGCGCGGCGGCCTTGATCTGGCGGATCGGGCGCTGCTCGATCACCAGCTCGCGGATCTCATCATCCAGCAGCAGCACTTCGGCAATCGCATGGCGCCCCTTGTAGCCGGTGTCGCGGCAGTCACCGCAGCCGGTGCCACGCAGGAAGGTGAAGTCCTGCACATCCGACGGGGTGAGTTCCAGCGTGGCCAGCGCCTGCGCATCCGGTGCCGCGCAGGCCGTCGCGCAGTGCGGGCAGTTCAGCCGTACCAGGCGCTGCGCCCAGATGCCGTTCAATGCCGATACGAACGAATACGGATCGATGCCCATGTGCTTGAAGCGGCCGAACACATCGAACACGTTGTTGGCGTGCACGGTGGTCAGCACCAGGTGGCCGGTCAGTGCTGACTGCACGGCGATCTCGGCCGTCTCCCGGTCGCGGATTTCACCGACCATGATCTTGTCCGGGTCGTGGCGCAGGATCGAGCGCAGGCCCTTGGCGAAGTTCAGGCCCTTCTTCTCGTTCACCGGAATCTGCAGGATGCCCGGAAGCTGGTACTCGACCGGGTCTTCGATGGTGATGATCTTGTCGCGCCCGTCATGGATCTCGGTCAGCGCGGCGTACAGCGTGGTGGTCTTGCCCGACCCGGTCGGCCCGGTGACCAGCAGCATGCCGTAGGCCTGGCGCGCCAGCTGGCGCAGGCTGGCCAGGGAAGGGGCATCAAAGCCCAGTGCCTCCAGGGTCAACGCGCCGTAGGCCTCGATCATCGCGCGCTTGTCGAGCACGCGAATCACCGCGTCTTCGCCGTGGATGCTGGGCATGATCGATACGCGCAGGTCGATGTCACGGCCCCCGCTGGTGACCCGGAAGCTGCCGTCCTGTGGCACGCGGCGTTCGGAGATGTCCAGCTCCGCCAGCACCTTCAGGCGCGAGATCACCTGCTCGTTGAGCGCGGCGCCCTGCACCGTGGCGGCATGGTTGAGCACGCCGTCGATGCGGTACTTGACCATCAACCCGTTCGCCATGCTTTCCAGGTGGATGTCCGAGGCGGTGGCCTTCAGCGCGTCGTAGAGCGTGGAATTGAGCAGCCGCACGGCAGGGCTGCCGCCCTCGGCCGCGCTGGCGAAGGACAGTTCCGCCGCAGCGCGCCCTGCCTGCGGTGCCTGGGCGCCTTCGGCAGGCACATGCTGTTCCATGGCCTTGGCCGATGATTCCAGGCGCGACAGCCAGGCCTGGATGTCGCTGCGCCGGGCCAGGGCGGTGTGCACGCTGCCATCGGGCAGGCCGGCCCGGCTGCTGAGCCAGGTGCGCAGGTCCTGGTCGAACGGGTCGTCCACCACGGCACAGGTGCGTCCCTGCGCGTCGCGCAGCAGCAGGCAGCCGCGCTGCAGTGCCTGTGGCAGGGGCAGCAGATCCGGCAGGGGCTGGCACGCGGCCAGGCCGGCCGCATCCAGCAGCGGCATGTCCAGCGTTGCAGACAACGCCGGCAGCAGCGCATGTTCGGGCAACTGCAGGAGCTGCTGCAGTACGGAAATGACCGGCTGCTGACGGGTACGCGCCTGGCTACGGGCCTGGCGCAGCAGCTCGGCGTCCAGCACGGCAGTGGGGGGGGACGCCGTCAAGACAGATCTCCGGCCAGGTCGAAAATAGGCATGTACAGCAGTACGACGATGGTGCCGACCACGATACCGATGAAGGCCATCAGCAGGGGCTCGAAGCTGCGCGAGAAACGATCGATCCAGCGGCTGATCTCGCCGTCGTAGAACAGCGCCGACTGGTGCAGCATCGTGCCCATTTCACCGGTGTGCTCGGCCACCCGCAGCATGCGCAGGGAAATCGGCGTGGTCAGCCCGGCCTGTTCAAAGGCCTCTGACAACGGCATGCCGTTTTCCACGGCCGACAACGCCTGCTGCAGTGCCGGTCGCAGCCGTGCCGAGGCGATGGGTTGCACGGTGCGCAGGGCGGTAGGAATGGGAATGCCGCCTTCAACCAGCATCCCCATCGTCAGGTACAGCCGTGACAGTTCGTAGATGTGCACGCGCGGCCCCACGCCGGGCCAGCCGGCGGCCAGGCGCAACAGGCCGCCACGTGCCTGCAGCCGCTTCCAGGCCACCACGGCCACTGCACCGAGCATTGCCGCCAGCGCGGCCACCAGCAGCGGATGCTGCGACACGAACAGGCCCCACTGCAGCATCTGCTGTGACATCCAGGGCAACGGGCGGCCCGAATCCTGGTAGACCTCGGCGAACTTGGGCACCACATAGGTCATCAGGAACAGGCTCACGCCCAGGCCGACCAGCATCAGGATGCTGGGGTAGATGGCCGCACTGACCAGCTTGCCGCGGACCTGGTCCACCCGCTGCTGGTAGTCGATGTAGCGGGCCAGCGAGCGGGGCAGGTCACTGGTGCCTTCGGCGGCCTGGACGATGCCGACGTACAACGGCGGGAAGTGCTGCGGATGGCGGGCCAGCACGCCGGACAGGCGCATGCCCTCGTGCAGCCCGGCCAGCATCTGTTCCAGCAGGGCACGCGTGCGCGGGCGGGTTTCCTTCTCGGCCAGCGCCTGCAGCGCCTCGACGATGCCCAGGCCGGCGGTGAGCAGGGCCAGCAGTTCCTGGCTGAACAGGACCAGCGACAGCACGCTGCCCTGGCGGCGCAGGCCTGCCGTGCGGGCGGGGCGTACAGTGCTGACAAACAACTGCTGTGCCTCGGCCAGGGCGCGGGCTTCCTGGGCGTCATGCGCTTCCATGCGCAGCAGTTGCACGGCTCCCTGCGGATTCAGTGCGCGGACGTCGAACAGCATGGGGGGCCAGGCAGAGTGGTGTGGCGGGGAAGGGACATCCAGCAGGCGCGCCAGGCGCCTTCATTGCTCAGCGGCTGGAGCTGATGTCGGCATCCTCGCCAGTGCCGCCGGGCGTGCCATCGCGGCCCAGGGACGACACTTCATACTCCGCGCCCTCGGCCGGCGAACGGTAGGCATAGGGGTGGTGCCACGGGTCCAGCGGCACGTTCTTCTTCAGGTAGGGCCCATTCCAGCCGGCGGCATCGGCCGGTGCGCTGACCAGCGCGGCCAGGCCCTGCTCGGTGGTCGGGTAGTGGCCGACATCCAGCCGGTAGGTATCGAGCAGCTTGTCGAAGGTTTCGACCTGCGCCTTGGCGACCGTGACTTCGGACTTGTTGAGCTGGGAGAAGTACTTGGGGCCGACATAGGCGGCCAGCAGGCCGATGATGACCATCACCACCAGCAGTTCCAGCAGGGTGAAGCCATGCGCGCGGTGGCGCACGGAAGGGAACGACGGACGTGCGCGGCGGGGGGCGTCGGAGGCGGGCATGGGGGAGGGCTGCGGTGGGGAAGCGCCTGCTCCGGTGGGATGCCAGCGGGGCGCCAAAAGTCGTATTGATTTTGCGCGGCGATCATACGGTCTATTGCAGACGCCTGATAGTTGTCCGCTCCATGGGAAATGGCTCCAGACGGATTCGTACGCTCAATCTGCAATCAAGTGCCAATTGAAGTGAGATGTACGTCATTCTGGCGAGCGCGATGCGCGGCGCGTCACGCCCGCCGGGCGCCGTGGATGGCCAAAAAAAAGGCGGCCCGCAGGCCGCCTTCCGGATCGGGTTGTCTGCTACGCGCTCAGCGTGGCGAGGCCACCGCGCGGTTGCTCGATGCACCTTTGCCCTTGCGCTTGTCCTGTGCCGGCGTGGCCCCTTCGGCCATCAGGCTGTCGCTGCCGAAATCGGTATCCACATCCAGCCAGCGGCGGGCCGGAAGGCCCAGCGCGGCATCGAGCACGGTCGGCAACAGGCCGCTGGGCAGCCCGCTTTCGCCGTTCCACAGGATCGCCACGCCCAGGTCGCGTTCGGGTACCAGCGCCACCAGGCCACGGTAGCCCTGGACCGCGCCGGCATGGAACACCACATCGTGGCCGGCGTAATCGAAGGTGCGCCAGCCCAGTGCGTAGCCGGCCGAGTGCAGGCGTTCGCGGCGCCAGCCCGAGCGCATTTCACCGGGGGTGTTGATCAGGCTCGAGTGCAGGGTGGCCAGCAGCGGCGCCGGCAGCACGTCCGGGCGGTGGCCGGTGTGGGCCAGCAGCCACTGCGCCATGTCGCTGGCGCTGGCATTGACGCCGGCGGCCGGGGCGACGCGGTAGTAGGTCGGTTTCGGCGTCAGCGCCACCCAGCCATTGCGGCTGCGCACGTGCGGGCGGGCCCAGCGCGAGCTGGCCTGGATGCCGGCCAGGCCGAGGCTGGCATCGTTCATGCCCAGCGGCTTGAAGATGCGGCGCTCCACGGCCTGCTCGTAGAAGCTGCCCGAGGCGGCGTAGACGACATCGCCGATCAGGCTGAAGGCCACGTTCTGGTAGGCGTAGCAGTCGCCGGGCAGGCACTTGAGGCTGGTGCTGGCCAGCTTCTGGGTCAGCGCGTAGTACTCGGCGTTGCCTTCCAGGTCGCGGTCATAGGCGTTGTAGGTCAGGCCCACGCGGTGGCTGAGCACATCGGCCACGGTCAGGCGGTCGGTGGCTTCGGGGGAATTGAGGCGGAAGCCGGGCACGTAGTCGGTGACCTTGCTGTCCCAGCGCAGGGTGCCGTCGTTGACCAGCAGGCCGGCCATGGTGCCGGCGAAGGCCTTGGACAGCGAGGCCAGGCGGAACACGGTATGCGCATCGACCGGCTGCGGGTTGTTCACGTCGGTGACGCCGTAGCCGCGCGCGCTGAGGATGCGGCCGCCCTGCACGATCGCCACGGCCATGCCCGGCACGCGTTCGCCATAGGTCAGCTGCTGGGCCATCGATTCGATGTTGGCCACGTTGAAGCCGGCGGCCGGCAGCTGCACGTTCGGGCTCAGGCCGGTGCGGTAGGCGGCCGGTTGGGTGCTGGGCACGTGCGCGGTGCTGGCCGCTTCCAGGTTGGCCGGCAGCGGTGGCAGCGGCGGCGGGGTCTGGGCCGTGGTGGACAGGGCAACGGGCATCAGCATGCCCAGCAGACCGGTGGCCGCCGAACGGATCGTCCGGCGCGTGCTGTTGTTCTTCATCGGTTGAGACCCGTGCGCGACTGCTGGAAAGGATTCTAGCGCCGCTTTTCGCCTATGCACAAACAAAGCGAAGATGAATGCGCATCTCGTTGAAATCGATGGTTTTTTGACGCCCGCCCAGCGGCCCGGCCGGGCACCGTCTGCCGCAGGCCGGCAACACCCGGCACAGCACCGTCGCTGGCGATATGGCAGGGCATTGGCTAACGTACGCGCTTTGACGCTCCGGGGAAGGTTCGATGCCGCTTCACAGCCGCCCTCGGCGGGCACGGTGCCAGCGATGACGGCGCCTTCCCGGCCCCGCGGCCTTCGTGGCCTGGCCCTGGCGCTGCGCGAGTCGCCGGCGCTGTGGTGGTCGTTCCTGTACTTCTTCTGCCTGCTCAGCGGCTACTACGTGCTGCGCCCGGTGCGCGAGGCGATGGCCGCCTCCGATGACCTGCAGACGCTGTTCCCGCAGGCGCTGATCGACGGCTTCGCGGCCCGTGGCGTGGCCCTGCAGGATTTCGTGCTGCAGTTCCTGTTCACCTGCGTGTTCCTGATCATGCTGGTGCTTCAGCCGGTCTACGGCTGGCTGGTCAGCCGTTACCCGCGGCGGGTGTTCCTGCCGGTGGTGTATGGCTTCTTCATCATCACCCTGCTGGGTTTCTATGCCATGTTCGACAGCGGCGTGCCGGGGCGGGGCATGGCCTTCTTCTTCTGGGTCATGGTGTTCAACCTGTTCGCGGTGGCGGTGTTCTGGAGTTTCATGGCCGACGTGTTCTCCAACGTGCAGGCCCGTGCCTACTACGGCTACATCGGTGCGGCCGGCACCCTCGGCGCGTTCCTGGGGCCGCTGCTGACCGGCGCGCTGGTGCAGCGGGTGGGCATCGCCAACCTGATGCTGGTTTCTGCCGGCTTCCTGTCGGTGTGCCTGCTGTGCATCTGGCGGCTGCGGCACTGGGCCGTGCAGCGCGAGCAGGCGCAGCAGCTGGTGTCGGGCGAAGCGCCGATGGGCGGCAGCGTGCTCGATGGCCTCAGGCTGATCGTGCGCGAGCCACTGCTGCGCTGGCTGGCCATCATGGTGGTGTTCGGCGTGGGCGTGGGAACGCTGCTGTACAACCAGCAGGCCAGCATCGTGCGCGCGGCCTTCACCGACCCGGAGGCCCGCACCGCCTTCTATTCGCATATCGATCTGGCGGTCAACGCGCTGACGCTGCTGGTGCAGCTGGCACTGACCCGCTGGCTGCTGTCCCGGCATGGCATCGCCCCGGCCCTGCTGATTCCGGCCCTGGCGGTCATCGTCGGCTTTTCGGTGCTTGCGGCCTCGCCGTTGCCGCTGCTGGTGGCGGTGGTGCAGGTGGTGACCCGGGCCAGTGAGTTCTCGCTGTTCAAGCCGGCGCGCGAAACCCTCTATACCCGGGTGGACCGCCAGTGGCGCTACAAGGCGGGTGCGGCGATCGATACGGTCGTGTACCGTGGCGCCGACCTGAGCTTCACGTGGCTGCACAAGGGGTTGTCCCTGTTCGGTTCGCACGTGGTGTTCATCGGTGGCGTGGTCGTGGCGGGCCTGCTGACCGTGTCCGCCGTTGGCGTGCTGCGCGAAGAAAAGACGTTGCCCCGCGACCGTTGAACCACCCGATCTTTCCAAGGAGCTCCCATGCTGTCGACCATCGCGCTGCTGCTGACCGGACTGGTCGCTGTGCTGCACGTGTATTTCCTGGTGCTGGAAATGTTCCTGTGGACCCGTCCGCTGGGCCTGAAGACGTTCCGCAATACGCCGGAGAAGGCCGAGATCACCCGTGTGCTGGCGGCCAACCAGGGGCTGTACAACGGCTTCCTGGCGGCGGGCATCATCGTGGGGCTGGCGATGGCCCAGCCGGTGCTGGTGACGTTCTCGCTGGCCTGCGTGGTGGTGGCCGGCGCCTATGGTGCCTACAGCGTGAGCCGACGTATTTTCATGATCCAGGCGGTGCCGGCGATTCTGGCGCTGGTTCTTCGCGCGGTGGCGTGAGGTTCCAGCCAACGGCGCAGCCCCTCGTGGGTGGGCGCGGGTTTCCGGCGTTGGCTGGGGGCGGTGGGCGCGCGGGGGACGCCGTGAACCCATCCATGGGGGCTTGTACGCGGCATCCATGCCGCAGACACCCCCGCGCGCCCACCGCCCCCAGCCTTTGACAGATCTCTGCGGCGTCCAGCCCACGGAAAAGAAAAAGAAGAGCAAAAGCAAAAGCGGCCGATTGGCCGCTTTTGCTTTCCGCCGTTGCTGTTGCTGTTGCTCTTGATCTTCTTTTTCTTTTCCGTGGGCTGGATGCGCAAGGAAACTGTCCGAGGACGGGCGGGTAGGGTTCGCGGGACCGCAGGCGCCATGGATGGCGCCTACGAGCCCCCAGGGATGGGTTCACGGCGTGTCCCGCGAACCCGACCCGCCCGACCCAGCCCAGAGATATGACCCGCTGTCCGCGATCCACCCACGAGGGGCTCCGCCGTTGGCCGGCACCTCACTTCTTCGGTGACAGCCACATGTCGATCACCGCGCTGAACACCTCCGTGCCCGCAGCATCGCGCACGCTCACCGTCACCGGCAGCGCGTAACCCGCCGCCGCCGACACGATCGGCTGTGCCGGCAACGCCACCGCGCGCAGTGTGCCGCGCGCCTTGGCCAGGTACTGCACCTGCATCCCCTTCGGTATCCAGCGCATATCCTTGGGCAAGGATGCATCGACCATCAGCCCGGCGGTCAGTTCGGCCAGGTTGCACATCGCGATGGCATGCACGGTGCCGATGTGGTTGCGCACGCGCCGGCGGTCGGCCAGCGTGCCTTCGCAGCGGCCGTGTTCCAGGCGGGTGATGCGTGGGGCGATGCTGGCGAAGTAGGGCGCCTTGAAACAGACCGCGCGCGAGAACAACCAGGTGCCGGCCGGCCAGCGTTGCAGGCGGCGGTACAGCGAAAGCAGCGGTGGGGCCATGAGGGGTTTCCGGTAGGCGGATAGAACAACGGCGGGCCAGGGCCCGCCGTCGAGGAACACGCAACGTGCAGTGGGCTCAGGCCGCCTGCGAGTGCGTGTCCTTGTGCTGGCGCTGGGCGTAGCTGGCCGAACGCAGCTCTTCGGTATCGAAGTCGTCCACCGTGATGGTGTCCAGGGTCAGCGTGCGCAGTTCTTCCAGCAGGCTGCGCTCGTCCTGGGTCAGCACGCCTTCGGCCACCGCTTCGTCCAGCTGGGCCTTGAAGTCCAGTGCCTCGATGCCCTTGCTCTTGAGCGCCTTGAGGAACTTGCGCTCCACCGGCTCGGCCATGATCGCCTTGGCCAGGTAGCTGTTGATGCGGCCACCGGGGTTGTTCTCGCACGGGGTCAGGAACACGCCGTGGGCCAGGCGGTCGCGGGCCTCGTTCGGGGCCATCAGCAGCGCGGCCACGCGGCGGCTCAGGCGGTCGCCCGGGGCTTCGGCACGGCGGCCGAACGGGAAGATCAGCGCCCACATCAGCCAGCCGATCGGGCGGATCGGGAAGTTGCGCAGTGCGGCCGACAGCGATTCCTCGATCTTGTGCACGCTGTCATGGAAGGCCCAGGCCAGCAGCGGCTGGTCGGCCTGCGGCGCGCCTTCGTCGTGGTAGCGCTTGAGCATGGCGCTGGTCATGTAGACATGGCTCAGTACGTCGCCCAGGCGGCCGGACAGCGATTCCTTGAACTTCAGCTTGCCGCCCAGCGTCATCATCGAGATGTCGGCCATCAGCGCCAGGTTGGCCGAGTAGCGGTCCAGCTTGCGGAAGTACCGGCGGGTGTAGGCATCGCCCGGGGCGGCACCGAAGCGGGCACCGGTCAGGCCGAACCAGAACGAACGCACGGCGTTGGAAATGCCGTAGCGGATGTGGCCGAACAGGCTGCGGTCGAAGTCCTGCAGGCCAGCACGGGTATCCGGGTCCTGCGCGGCCTTCATTTCCTTCAGCACCCACGGGTGGCAGAGGATCGCACCCTGGCCGAAGATCAGCAGGCTGCGGGTCATGATGTTGGCGCCTTCCACGGTGATCGCGATCGGCGCGGCCTGCCAGCTGCGGCCGGCGAAGTTGCGCGGCCCCAGGATGATGCCCTTGCCGCCGATCACGTCCATCATGTCCGAGATCACTTCACGGCTCATGTTGGTGCAGTGGTACTTGGCGATGGCCGAGGGCACCGACGGCACGTCGCCGCGGTCGACCGCAGCGGCGGTGGCCTGCGACAGCGCGCTGATCTTGTAGGCCTTGCCACCGATGCGGGCCAGGGCTTCTTCCACGCCCTCGAAGCGGCCGACCGACAGGCCGAACTGCTTGCGGATGCGCGCGTAGGCACCGGTGATGGCAGCGCCGGCCTTGGCACCGCCGCTGGCAGTGGAGGGCAGGGTGATCGAGCGGCCCACGGCCAGGCACTCGTTGAGCATGTTCCAGCCCTTGCCGGCCATGGCGGCACCGCCGATCAGCTGGGTCAGCGGGATGAACACGTCCTTGCCGCGGATCGGGCCGTTCTGGAAGGTCGAGTTCAGCGGGAAGTGGCGACGGCCGATTTCCACGCCGACGGTGTCACGCGGCAGCAGGCCCAGGGTGATGCCGATGTCGCGGGTATCGCCGATCAGGCCGTCCGGATCGTACATGCGGAAGGCCATGCCGATCAGCGTGGCGACCGGGGCCAGGGTGATGTAGCGCTTGTCGAAGGTCAGCTTCACGCCGAGCACCTGCTCGCCGTTCCACTCGCCCTTGCAGACGATGCCGTAATCGGGGATGGAGGTGGCATCGGAGCCGGCGAACGGGCCGGTCAGGCCGAAGCAGGGCACTTCACGGCCATCGGCCAGGCGCGGCAGGTACTGGTCCTTCTGCGCCTGGGTGCCGTAATGCACCAGCAGTTCGCCCGGGCCCAGCGAGTTGGGCACGCCGACGGTGGAGCTGACCACCGAGGACACCGAGGCCAGCTTCTGGATGACCTTGTGGTGGGCCAGCGCGGAGAAGCCCAGGCCGCCGTATTCCTTCGGGATGATCATGCCGAAGAACTTGTTCTTCTTGATGAAGGCCCACAGTTCCGGCGGCAGGTCGGCATGGACGTGGGTGATTTCCCAGTCGTTGACCATCTTGCACAGTTCTTCGACCGGGCCATCGAGGAAGGCCTGTTCTTCAGCGGTCAGCTGCGGCTTGGGGTAGTTGAGCAGGATGTTCCAGTCCGGGTCGCCGGTGAACAGCTGGCCTTCAAACCCCACCGAACCGGTTTCCAGGGCGATGCGCTCGGTCTGCGACAGCGGCGGCAGCACCTTGCGGAACACCTTCATCATCGGTGCGGTCAGCAGCGGCTTGCGGATGAACGGCAGCAGCAGCGGCACGGCGATGATGGCCACCAGCGCGGCGGCCACGATCGTGGCGGTCTGGTTGACGTAGGGAATGAACCAGCACGCGACCAGCAGGGCCACGCTGATGAGGGTCCAGGTGATCAGCCGCATGCGGTGGTAGGCGACGAACGCCCCCGCCAGCAGGACGGCAAGGAAGGGAAGAACGATGCTCATGAGCGTGCTCCGGTGACGTGCTCGTTTGTGACGGACGAAGTCGTGGCCGGTGCCACGGACAACACGTCCAGATAGTCCAACACAGTTGCGGTAAAGGCGTCGTTGTCATCACCGGCGACCATGTGGGTCGCCTGCGGCAGTTCGACATGGCGCGCATGGGGTGCCAGGGCCAGGAATTCGGCCACGGTCTGCGGCGTGACCAGGTCGCTGCGCCCGCCGCTGACCAGCAGCAGGGGGCATTTCACCTGGCGCGCCGCCTCGGCCAGCGCATCCTGGTGCTGTTCGCTGTCGCGGGCCAGTTCGGCCACCAGCCGCGGGTCCCAGTGCCAGCGCCAGCGGCCCTGGCCGTCCTCGCGCAGCAGCGCACGCAGGGACTGTTCGGATTTGCGCGGGCGGTGCGGCATGTACGCCGAGATGACATCGGCGGCCTGGGCCAGCGAGGCGAAGCCATCGGGATGGGCGGTCATGAAGGCCAGGATGCGTTCGACACCGGCGGTATCCCAGCGCGGGGTGATGTCCACCAGCACCATCGCCGAGAACAGGCCCGGCCAGCGTGATTCGGCCAGCAGCCCGAACAGGCCGCCCATCGATGCGGCCACCAGCACCGGCGGGCGCGGCTGTTCGCCGGCCAGCACGATCAGGTCATCGGCAAACTGTTCGCCGTGGTAGGGGGCGTCCGCCGCGTTCCAGTCCGAATCGCCATGGCCACGCGCATCGTAGGCCAGCGTAGGGAAGCCGGCCGACGCCAACGCGTGGGCGGTGGCGGTCCAGGCGTGGCGGGTCTGGCCGAAGCCGTGCGCGAACAGGATGCGACCGCGGCGGCCATGCTCGTGGACCGTTGCGGCCAGCCGCGCGCCGTGCGCGGCGTCCAGGCGCTGCTCATCGAACGAAGGCGGAAGGAGGGGAGTGACCATACCGGCTAGTATGGAGTCGTGGCCGATGAAGTCAATACTGGCCGGTATGGTGCACCGCAACCAAGGCAGGTACGGCCTTGGGGGACGCTTTCGGTTGTACAGGCGTACTGCAACGAACCCCGGCGTATGGTTAAATCACCCAATGAATGCACCCGAAGCTTCCACCGGCGAACCGCGCGCCGGCCGCAACAGCCGCCTGAGCGCCGAAGACTGGGCCCAGGCCGCCCTCGACCTGATTGCCGAACAAGGCGTGTCCGCCGTGGCCGTGGAGCCGCTGGCCCGGCGCCTGGGGGTCACCAAGGGCAGTTTCTACTGGCATTTCCCGTCGCGCGATGCGCTGCTGCAGGCCGCGCTGGAGCGCTGGGAACTGTTCGAGCAGGAGCAGGTGTTCGGCAGCCTGGAGGACGTGCCGGACCCGCGCGTGCGCATGCGCCAGCTGTTCCAGGTGGTGGCCCATGAAGTGCAGCCGCACATCATCTACAGCGAACTGCTCAAGGCGCTGGACCACCCGATGGTGCGTCCGGTGATCGACCGCGTCTCGCAGCGGCGCATGGACTACCTGATCGCCTCGTTCCGCCAGGCAGGGCTCAGCTCCACCGATGCCCGCCACCGTGCGCGCCTGGCCTATGCGGCCTACGTGGGCTTCCTGCAGTTGTCGCTGCAGCTGCAGCAGCCGCGGCAGGCGCGGGAAGATTTCGAGGCCTATGTCGAGCACGTGATCGAGACGCTGATCCCGACCGGTTGAGCGCCGCGCGCGCAGACAGGAAAAGGCCGCGGCAATGCCGCGGCCTTTTTTTTTCCGCCGGGCAGCACGCGCTGCACCATGCAGAAAAAGCAACGGCCCCTTGCGGGGCCGTTGCAGCATCAGCAGATCAGTGAAGCGATCAGAACTGCTGCTTGTACTGCATGTACATGTAGCGGCCCGGCAGGTCGTACTGCGGGTCGAACATGTTGGCACGCACCGAGTACGACACCGGCGGCTGCTTGTCGAACGCGTTGTTCAGACCCAGCATGACGGTGCCCTTCCACGGCAGGTTGTAGCGAACCTGGATGTCGTGGTAGGTGGTGGCGCCGATGTGGTTCTCACCCTTCGCACCGTCAGAGCAGTACGGGAAGGTGTCCGGGTTCTTGACCGGATCGAACGGGCAGGTTTCGCGCATGCCGGACTTGTAGCGCAGGCCCCAGTTCACGCCGAAATCGCCGTAGGTCCAATCCACATACAGATTGGAGCGGACGCGCCAGTACGGATCCTGGTCGCGGTAGCGGCCCTGGCGGCCCTGCACCGGCGAATCCTGGGTCGACTTGGTTTCCCACTTCGACAGGTAGGTGCTGTCCAGGCTGATGGTGAACTGGCCGAACGAGGTTTCCGGCAGGCGGTACAGGATGCCCAGATCCCAGCCTTCCACCTTGTACGATGCCAGGTTCTGCAGCGGCATGTTGACGTTGGTGATGGTGTAGCGCTGGTTGATCGTGCCGTAGTTGGGGTCACGCGTGATCAGCGGGCAGTAGGTCGCCTGCTGCTGCGGCGTGCCGCCATAGCAGTAGCTCATGATGTCCTGGATCGCCGGACGGGTGATGGCGTCCTCCACCTTGATCTGCCACCAGTCCAGGGTGACGTTCAGGCCGGTGACGAAGCTCGGGCTCCACACCAGGCCCAGCGTGCGGCTGGTCGAGGTTTCCGGCTTCAGGTTCGGGTTGGCCTGCCAGGTGAACGGCACCACGGTCTGCTTGCGGCCACTGCCAGCACCCGGCTGGACGAAGTTGGCCGGAACGCCCTGGGCGGCACACTGGGCTGCAACGGCACCCGTACGCAGGCCCGCGTTGGACGAGCAGGGGTCGATGTAGGTTTCGAAGGAGTCCGTGTTGCCGCGGTACAGGTTGTTGATGCTCGGCGCGCGGAAGCCTTCCGAGTAGTTGCCGCGGATCATCAGGTCGTCGATCGGCTTCCAGCGGAAACCAAACTTGTTGTTGGTGGTGTTGCCGAAGTTGCTGTAGTCAGAGAAGCGCGAGGCCACGCTGAAGTCCAGCAGCTTGGCGCCCGGCAGGTCTGCCAGCACCGGGATCGACAGTTCCGCGAAGAACTCGTTCAGGTCATAGCCGCCCTTGGTCGGGGCTGCGCCGTTACCGGTGCTCAGGCCCGAGGCAATGAAGGCGTCCGGATCGAACTGGCCGGTTTCCTTGCGGTATTCATAACCTGCTGCGAAGCCCAGTGCACCCGCCGGCAGCTGCACGATTTCACCGGAGATGTTGGCGTAGTAGCCCTTGGACACCAGCGAGGACGAGTCGTGCGCGGTGAAGGAGGCGTACTTCAGCGCTTCCGGGGAAACCGAACCCAGGCCGCCGAGCGGATTGATCGGCACGCAGCCGGCGATGACGGCACCGGCCGAATTCAAGCAGACCGCCTTGCCGTCGCGGATGGCCGACGGGCCATAGGCTTCAGCCAGACGCGCCTTGTTGAACAGGCCGTAGGTCAGGTCGTTTTCGTCGGTCTTGTCGTAGCGGTAGCCGACATCCCAGTCGAAGTTGCGGCCAGCGAATTCGAAGAAGCCTTCGAAGCCACCGTAGAAGTGCCAGTTCTTGACGTTCTGGTTGAACGAACGGCCGCCGGATTCGTTGAAGCGACGGTTCACGCCGGTCAGTTCAACGCCATACGGGTTGTAGATGCTGCTTGCGCTCAGCTTCTGGCCCGTCACCGGCATCGCCGCGAGCAGCTGCTCGGACTTGCGCTCGTTGTACATCGCCTCGGTGCGGAAGGTGATGTTGTCGGTGATGTTGTAGGAGCCCAGCACGAACAGCGAAGTACGCTCGTTCGGGGTCAGCAGGTAGTTGTCCGGCGCGGTGTTGTAGCCGTGCACGTTCGGATCGAACGGCGTTTCCACGCCATTGATGATGACGTACTGCTGGTTGTTGCGGATGTAGCTGCCCGGCAGACCGGTTGCGCTCTGGCCGCTGAAGAACGGCGGGCCACCGGCGGAGATCTTGCGATCACCGGCCATCACCGACTTTTCGTTGACGTAGGAGGCGCCGACGGTGATCGAAGCGCGGTCAGTGGTGGTGCCCAGGGTGAAGTCATAGGCTTCACGCTCGCCATCGCCCTGGCTGTACTGGCCCTTGTAGAAGTTCGCTTCCGCGCCGTCGAAGTTGTGCTTGGTGATGATGTTCACCACGCCGGCGATGGCGTCCGAGCCATAGATGGTCGACGCACCGTCCTTCAGGATGTCGATGCGCTCGATCATCGCGGTCGGGATGGTGTTCAGGTCGACGCTGCCGTTCAGACCGGTGGTCCAGCGACGGCCGTTGACCAGCACCAGGGTGCGCTCGGAACCCAGGTTGCGCAGGCTGACGCCGGCCGAGCCGTCACCGCCGTTGTTGAACGTACGGTTCAGGGCTGCACCGTTGGCGGCAACGCGCTGCAGGATGTCGGCGACCGAGGTCACACCCTGCTTTTCGATGTCGGCACGGGTCAGGCTGAGGACCGGCTGCGAGGTTTCGATGTCGGTGCTCTTGATGCGCGAACCCGTGACCGAGATACGGTCCAGATTGGTTGCTTCCTGGGCCTGGACCGTGGTGGCGGATGCCGCACCGGCAACAAGCGCAATCACAACCGCATCACGCAGTTTGTTGGACTGGAAATTCATTTGGCTCTCTCTCTCCAAGGAAATCTTGGCTCTGGTAGTGCCCCAGCGGTGGAGCCCAAAAGGAAGCTCCAAAAACGTGAGGCTGACGCGATCTTAACCGTCAGGTCTCAAGAATTAAAGGTCCGTTAATTCAGCAATGCGCGTCCTGTGCTAGCGGCTGAATTTGTTTCGAATCAATGGCTTGTCGGTCAATCATCTGGCCCCCCGGCTGGATTGGCTAAAAGGCGTGAAAAAAAACTTTGCACCAAAATATTTCGTAATGTATCGATTTGTATCAAAAGCGGGGTGCGCCCAACGCAAAACGGGCGCCTGGGGCGCCCGTTCTCGTTGGGTCATGCGATGCAGAGGGGGGGGTTACAGATCCTGCTCGTAACGGACGTACGGCACAGTGCCGTCGTCATTGCTCTCATTGCGCGGCGAGAACGGGTTGCGGCCGCGGCTGATGACGTTCTCCGCGCCGACGGTAAGCTGCCCGGACCACGGGGTCCGCCAGGTCAGGCCGACACCCAGGCCTTCCCATTTGCCGGGCTGGCCGGGGACATCGACCACGCGGCCGATGATGCTGCCGGTGAAATTGCCATAGCCGGCGCCCAGGCTCAGGCTCTTGCTGTCCCAGCGGTCCACGAGGGCCGGGGCGGCATCGGACAGGGGCACAAGGCGGGCCTTGGCGTAGGTACCGGCGATCGACACGAAGCCTTCGCGGCCGATGTTCTTCTGCGCGAACACGGTCAGGTCGTTCTGTTCGGCGCGCAGCGAGGGGGTCTTGTTCGGACCGGACAGCCAGGCCGGCAGCGTTTCACGGCCGGTGCCGGCGGTCAGGCCGACGCGGCCACCGGGGCGGTTGAACGCAGCGGTGCCGGTGAAGCGGCGGCTGAGCGTGTCGTCATCGTCGCCCAGGCTGGCCAGCATGCAGTGGCTGGCCAGGCCAGCCATGCTGGTCCCGCTGCTGCTGTTGCAGAGCAGGCCCAGGGAATCACCCGAGGACAGGCCGAAGGCGGCGTCCAAGGAGTTGTTCCGCCCGAAATGCCAGCGCGCACCGGCGGCCTGCTTGCCGGTCGGCTCCAGGTACAGCAGGGCCTCGACCTTGCCGCTGCCCTTGTTCCATACCGGGATCACGGTACGCGTATCGGTGCTCTGCGCATGCACGCCCGCCACCGCCCCGAGGGCGATCAGCACGGCCAGCGATGTACGCAGAAAAGTACGCATGAGACCCGTTCAGACAGGATGAAACGACAGAAGTTCCCGCCGGAGCGGGAAACTGATCCTAGAATGTTTATGAATTCTTAACAAGCCTTGATCCTCCCCGGACCGAAGACTGCGTGACGATTACTGAAGCCGTTCAGGTGCCGGCAGGAGTTCCCCGTTGCTGCTGAACAGTATGCCGAATTCCGTCAATGGGAAGTGATACTCCCGTCCGCAGAACTCGCAGCGGATTTCGACCACGCCGTCCGGCTCGGCGGCGGCCCGGGCCTCTTCTTCGCCCAGCGACTGCAGCATGCCGGCCACCCGCTCGCGGGAGCAGGAGCAGCCGAAGCGCAGGGCCTTCTCGCCGACCAGCGTCGGGGATTCCTCGTGGAACAGGCGATGCAGCAGGTCGGCGGCCGGGGTGGCCAGCAGCTCGGCCTTGGACAGGGTCTCGAACAGGGCGCTGGCGCGGGCCCAGCCGTCCTCGTCGCCTTCATCGCCGGGCAGCTTCTGCAGCATCAGGCCGGCTGCGCCGTGGCGGTCGGCGACCAGCAGCAGGCGGGTCGGCAGCTGCTCGGACTGGCGGAAGTAGTCCTCGAAGGCCTCATCCAGGGCCGGCGCGGTCAGGCCGACCAGGCTCTGGTAGCGCTGCGGTTCGCGCGGGTCCAGGCCCGGGTTCTCGATGGTGATGGCCAGCAGGGCGTCGTCACCGAGGGTGGTCAGGTCGCGCGGGGCATCGCCGCCGTCGGACAGCTGGACGATGCCGCGCAGGGTGCCGGCGGCGGTGCATTCGGCGAACAGCGCGCGCAGGGCGCTGCTGCTGCGCAGCTGGATCGACAGCCGGCCATCGACCTTGGTGTGGCCGGTGAACAGGGCCGAGGCCACGGCGGCCTCGCCCAGCAGTTCGGCGGCCTGGTCCGGGTAGACGGCGTGGGACAGGATCTCCTGCCAGCTGGCCGACAGGTGCACGTGCACGCCACGTACGCCGGCATCGGGAAGCAGGAAGCGGATCAGGGAATCGTTTTGGGCGGTCATCGGCTCGGGTCGCGCGGGAACGGGGCCAGTTGCCGGATAATGCGCCGACAACCGTGCAGGAAAAGGATGCATCAGTAATGGGGGCAGCGGGAGAGGACCACAAGGTGGAGGCACCGGCCCAGGCCGCGCCACGGCGTCGCTGGCGCTGGCGGCAGCTGCTGTGGCTGCCGGTGCTGTTCGCGGGCCTGAGCACCCTGCAGGTGCTGGTGCTGCGTTTCATCGACCCGCCGTTGTCCACGGTGATGCTGTGGCGCTACGGCGAGGCGCTGGGCGAAGGGGACTGGTCCTATCGCCTGCACTACCAGTGGCGGGACCTGGACGCGATGGCGCCGAGCCTGCCGATTTCGCTGGTGGCGGCCGAAGACCAGCGCTTCCCCGAGCACGATGGGTTCGACCTGCAGGCCATCGAGAAGGCGCGCGACCACAATGCACGCGGCGGGCGCCTGCGCGGGGCCAGCACGATCAGCCAGCAGGTGGCCAAGAATCTGTTCCTGTGGCAGGGCCGCAGCTGGGTCCGCAAGGGGCTGGAGGTCTGGTACACGGTGCTGATCGAGGCGCTGTGGCCGAAGCAGCGCATCCTGGAGATGTACGCCAACATCGCCGAGTTCGGCGATGGCGTCTATGGCGCGCAGGCCGCCTCGCGGAAATTCTGGAACAAGGATGCCGCCCGTCTGAGCCCGGCCGAGAGTGCGCGCCTGGCGGCGGTACTGCCGGCACCGCGTCGCTACAACGCGGCCAGCCCGGGCCCGTACGTGCAGCGACGTGCCGCCTGGATCCAGCGCCAGGCCCGCCAGCTGGGCGGTGCGGCGTACCTGCAGGACGACTGAGTACACTGCGGCAATGAGCCAGGATCGACTGACCTTCGTCATTGCCGCCTACAACGAAGAGCGGGCGCTGCCACAGCTGCACCCGCGGTTGCTGGCGGTGCTCGATGCGCTGCACGGGCTGGAGGGGCGCGTGCTGTATGTCGATGACGGCAGCAGTGATGGCACCTGGGCGATCCTGCAGGCGCTGGTGGCCGCCGATCCGCGCGTGAGCGCGCTGCGCCTGTCGCGCAACTTCGGCAAGGAGGCCGCGCTGACCGCGGGCCTGGACCAGGTGCAGGCCGGTGCGGCCTTGATCCTCGATGCCGACGGGCAGGACCCGCCGGAGCTGGCCGGGCAGTTCGTGGCGCGCTGGCGCGAAGGCTATGACAACGTCTATGGCACCCGCCTGGAGCGGGAGGGCGAGGGCTGGTTCAAGCGGCTGACCGCGACGGTGTTCTACCGGGTGATGGGGCGCTTGTCGCGCACACCGATTCCGGCCGATACGGGCGACTTCCGCCTGCTGTCGCCACGCGCGCTGGCGGCGCTGCGCGAACTGCGCGAGCGGCACCGGTTCATGAAAGGCCTGTTCAGTTGGGTGGGCTTCCGCAGCGTAGCGGTGCCTTACCACCGGCACCGCCGGCTGGCGGGCCGCAGCAAGTTCAGCCTCTGGCGGCTGTGGAACTTCGCGCTGGAGGGCATTACCGGGTTTTCGACGGTGCCGCTGCGCGCGGCGACCTACCTGGGCCTGGCCACGGCGGTGTCGGCGTTCCTGTTCGCGGTCTGGGTGGTGGGCAAGGCGGCGCTGTATGGCGACCGGGTAGCCGGCTGGCCGACGATGATGGCGGTGATCCTGTTCCTGGGCGGTGTGCAGCTGATCGCGCTGGGGCTGATCGGGGAATACCTGGGCCGGCTGTACGAGGAATCCAAACAGCGGCCGCTGTACCTGGTTGACACCTGGCTCGCACCGCCCGTGGCAGACTCGGTCCTGCAACCCACCCTGGGAGGGCAGGCAGATGACCACGGTTCGGCAACTGTTGGACGGCAAGTCTCCTGATGTACATGCGGTCGCGCCTGGCGCGGCGGTGATCGATGCGATCCGGCTGATGGCCGACAAGGGCGTCGGTGCGGTGCTGGTGATGGAAGGGCCGCGGCTGGTCGGCATCCTGTCCGAGCGCGATTACGCCCGCAAGATCGTGCTGCGCGACCGTTCTTCGCGCGATACGGCGGTGGCGGAGATCATGACGGCGAAGGTGGTGACGGTGGCGCCGGGCGAGCAGGTGGAGCACTGCCTGCAGCTGGTGACCGATTACCGGATCCGGCACCTGCCGGTGCTGGAGAATGGCAGCGTGGTGGGCGTGATTTCGATCGGTGACCTGGTCAAGGCAGTGATCGATGCGCAGCGGCGGGAGCTGGATCAGCTGCAGCAGTACATCGTGGCGGGATAGGGTTTGTGGTGTGGCGGGCTTGCAGCCCGCCGGCCCGCTTGGTGCAACTGCAAGTGCTGAAGCCCAGGCAGAAGCAGCGCCTGCCGTGTGCGTGTGGAGGCGGCGGGCATGCCCGCTGCCTCTGGACACGGTGCCGCGCGCGGTTATCTGCCTTTGGTAGCGGCCAACCCGGGTTGGCACCGCTTTTGGCTCTGCTTTTTCTGATGCGCCGCGAACCAACGCGCTTACTTCGCGTACTGCCCGCCGCAGTCGGCGTCCTTGCCCGGCCCCGTTTCGATCGTGGCCAGCAGCGCTGCCGGCGGGGCGATGCTGCCCAGCGCCAGGGCAACCGCGCCGCGCAGGCCCAGGGCCTTGAAGTCCGGGCGGAACGAGGGATCCTTGAACGTGCCAGCAATGCGCAGCGGCGAGCGCAGCACCAGGATGCTCTTGTCCTTCGGCCGTGGCCGCAGCAGCAGGTCCAGCTGCTCATCGCGCAGGCTCACGGTGCCTTCGCCGATGATGATCGTGTCGGTGGTATCCACCACCAACGCGCGGCTGGTCATCAGGCCGTCGCGTACGCCGAAATCGGCGAAGGCGCAGCGCAGGGGAATCTGCCGGTCACCGGTGAACAGGAATTTCAGCGACTCGGTGATGTCCAGGCCAGCCAGTTCCATCACCAGGTTGCCGACATGGCCGCGGCCCATCGCCACGCCGACATCGCCACTGCTGCTGCCCAGCATGGCGGCGATGGAATTGCCGCGACCGGCCAGATCGATCTGGCCGCTGATGCCGCCCTTGGCCTGTTCGGCCAGCTTCGCATCCGGGAACAGCTGGCCCAGCTGTACCCCGCGCACGCTGGCCTTCAGCGCCGTGGCGATCTGCGGCTGGCGCGCGTCCATGCGGATGGTGCTGCGGATGTCACCGCCGGCCACGCCGAAGTTGAGCGGGTCCAGGCGCAGCACACCGTCGTCCAGCAGCAGGTGCGCGTCCATGTCGTCCAGCGGCAGCGAGGGCGCATTGATGCGGTGGGCCTTCCAGCGCACGTCGGCATCCATCGCGCGCAGTTTGCCCAGGTTGTACGGGGTGTCCGGCAGTACCCGCGGGCTGGCCGCAACCTGCGCGGCCTGCGCTTTCTGTTCGGCGTTGGCGGTCTCGCCGCCGCCGGTCTTCGGCGGGGCACCGACGAAGCCGGCCAGGTCGTCGAAATCGAGCCGGCGCGATTCCAGGGTGGCGGTCAGGCGTGGGCGCTCACTGCCCACTTCGAACTGCAGGGTGCCGCCCAGGTCACTGTCGCCGACCTTGCCGGTGAACCCTTCGTAGCGCCACACGTTGTGGTCGCGCTTGAGCCGGCCATCGAGGGCATACGGCGGCGAGGGCGGTATGGCGATGCCGAGCAGCGGGTAGAGGTCGGCCAGGTCCTGGCCACTGAGCGCGAACTGCAGGTCGAACACCTGCAGCGCGAACGGGTTGGTCAGCGTGCCGGTGGCCACGGCATGGGTGCCGCCGGCGCGGCCATCCAGGTGGATGCGGAACGGATGCGCGCTGTCGGTCAGCTGCAGCGGCGATTCGGTACCGCCACTGAGGGTGAACGGATTGCCCTGCCAGCGGCCCTGGCCTTTCACCAGCAGAGGGGGCGCGGCGTCGGCCTGTTTCGGTTCGCCACTGCGTACGCCGACGCGGATGTCGGTGCGGCCCAGTGCATCGAGGAACTGCAGGCGCCCGTCATCGATGCGCAGGCCCTTCAGTTGCAGCGTGCTTTTGCCGTCGCTGGCCGGCAGGAAATCCCAGTTGCCCGGCTCGCCCTTGCGGGGGGCGGTTTCCAGAAGCACGTCCGGCCGGGTCAGGCGTACTTCCGGCAGCTGGATGCTGCCACGCAGCAGCGGCCAGACCCGGATGTCGATCTCCACGCGGTCGGCACTGGCCATGGTGGGTTGCCGGGCCCAGCTGGCATTGGCGAAGGTGATCGCATCGGCGCGGACCGTGCTGGTGCGGCCCAGGTCCACATCCAGGTGGCCGATGTGCAGCGCGCGGCCGGTACGGGCCTGTACTGCGCGTTCCACCGGCCCTTTGAACCAGTTCCAGTCCCACAGTGCGACCAGCACCAGCAGTGCCGCCAGCAGGAACACCAGCACCGCCAGCCAGCGTTGGCCCCGTGGGCCAGGGCGGCGCAGGTGCCAGCGCGGAGCGCGTGGCGGAGCGGGGGCAGGGGCAGTAGTCACGCCGCCATGGTTGCCCCATCCGGGTGGACGGGGCGCGAAGCGGTCATGTGCGTGGCGTGCACATCACCGCCCGGAGCAGGTTCACAGCACCTGCATGGTCACCGCGACGAAGTGGCAGACGCTGCCGCCGATCACGAACAGGTGCCAGATGGCGTGCGAATAGGGAATCGATTCGCGGTGGTAGAAATAGGTGCCCAGCGTGTAGGACAGGCCGCCGGCCAGCAGCCAGCCCAGGGTCCAGCCATCGATGGAGGCCAGCATCGGCTTGACCGCCACGATCACCAGCCAGCCCATGGCCACGTAGATGGCGGTGGACAGGCGCTTGAAGCGGCCGGTGTAGAACAGCTTGAACACTACCCCGGCCAGGGCCAGGGTCCAGATGGCGGCGAACAGGCCCCAGCCCCAGGGGCCTCGCAGGCCGATCAGGGTGAACGGGGTATAGGTGCCGGCGATCAGTACGTAGATCGCGCAGTGGTCGAACACCTTCAGCCGGCCCTTGGCGACCGGGTGCTGGATGGCGTGGTACAGGGTGGAGGCGGTGTAGAGCAGCAGCAGGGCAATGCCGAAGACGATGGCACCGGCCAGTTGCCACCCGTCGCTGTAGATGGCGGCCAGCGTGATCAGCACCGCGCCGGCGCCCAGCGCCAGTACCGCACCGAGCCCGTGGGTCAGGGCGCTGGCGATTTCTTCACGGATGGAAGCAGCAGTCGTGGAGGTCATGGTGATGACGGATTTCGCGGGGAGGGGGACCCGCAGCCCCCCTATCATCGCCGCGATGGCGGGCGCTTGCACCCCCGCGACCGTATGGTGGATGAATCCGCGCTCATCCACGCGTGGCCTGGATGGGCGCGGATGCGCGCCCCTCGCATCAGCCTGCCGACACCGTATGCGCGGCTTCGCGGGTGGCCGAGAAGCGCACGTCCGGCGCGCGTTCCTGGGCCAGCTGCAGGTTGACCCGGGTCGGGGCCAGGTAGACCAGCTGCCCGGCCGCATCCAGGGCCAGGTTCAGCGCGTTCTTCTCGCGGAACTCTTCCAGCTTCTTCTCGTTGCTGCAGGTGACCCAGCGTGCGGTGGTGACGCTGACCGGCTCGAAGGTGGCTTCCACGCCGTATTCGTCCTTCAGGCGGTAGGCGGCCACGTCGAACTGCAGCACACCCACCGCGCCCAGGATCAGGTCGTTGCTGGTGAGCGGGCGGAAGAACTGGGTAGCGCCTTCCTCGGACAGCTGGGCCAGGCCCTTCTGCAGCTGCTTGAGCTTGAGCGGGTCGCGCAGGCGCGCACGGCGGAACAGTTCCGGGGCGAAGTTGGGGATGCCGGTGAAGGTGACCGCTTCGCCTTCGGTGAAGGTGTCACCGATGGAGATGGTGCCGTGGTTGTGGATGCCGATCACATCGCCCGGCCAGGCTTCAGCGGCGATCTCGCGGTCGCTGGCCATGAAGGTCAGCGCATTGGCCAGCTTCATGTCCTTGCCGGTGCGCACGTGGAAGGTCTTCATGCCCGCGCTGAACCGGCCCGAGCAGATGCGCATGAACGCCACGCGGTCGCGGTGCTGCGGGTCCATGTTGGCCTGGATCTTGAACACGAAGCCGGTCAGCTTGTTTTCCTGCGGGGCGATCTCGCGGCCGGTGGTGGCGCGCGCCTGCGGTGCCGGTGCGTGCTCGACGAAGAAGTCCAGCAGCGGCTGCACGCCGAAGTTGTTCACGCCCGAACCGAAGAACACCGGGGTCTGCTTGCCGTCACGGTAGGCCTGCAGGTCGAACGGATGGCTGGCGCCCTGCACCAGTTCCAGTTCATCACGCAGGTCGGCCAGCATCTGCGCACCGATCTTCTCGGCCAGGCCGGGGGCATCGATGGACGGGAAGATGGTCGAATCCTGGCGGGTGAAGTTGCGGCCCGGTTCGTACAGGTGCACTTCGCCGGTCAGCAGGTGCACCACGCCCTTCAGGCGCTGGCCCATGCCGATCGGCCAGGTGACCGGCGCGCACTGGATGCCCAGCACGGTTTCCACTTCATCCAGCAGCTCGATCGGGTCCTTGCCCTCGCGGTCGAGCTTGTTGATGAAGGTCATGATCGGGGTGTCGCGCAGGCGGCACACTTCCATCAGCTTGATGGTGCGTTCTTCCACGCCCTTGGCCACGTCGATCACCATCAGCGCCGAGTCCACCGCGGTCAGCACGCGGTAGGTGTCCTCGCCGAAGTCGGCGTGGCCGGGGGTGTCGAGCAGGTTGACGATCTTGCCTTCGTACGGGAACTGCATCACCGAGGAGGTGACGGAGATGCCGCGCTCCTTTTCCAGCGCCATCCAGTCGGACGTCGCGTGGCGGGCGGCCTTGCGGCCCTTGACCGAGCCGGCCATCTGGATCGCGCCCCCGAACAGCAGCAGCTTTTCGGTCAGCGTGGTCTTGCCGGCGTCAGGGTGGGAAATGATGGCGAACGTACGGCGACGGCCCGCTTCGGTGGCGACTTCGGACATGGCGGTGGCGCCCGCCCGGGGCGCGATTCAAGAAGGTAAGCCGCTGATTATAGCGGGCGTTGCGTCTCAGCGCCCGGTGCCGGCCGCGGCCGTGCCATCGCCGGTGCGGGCAAAGCGCAGTTCGCCCTGCGGGGAGACGATGCGGACCGGCACTGAACGCAGGCCCATGCCACGGTTGACCTGCACCACGAAATGCAGGTGCGGGGCGGTGCTGTAACCGGTGTTGCCGGAGCGGCCGATGGGCTGGCCGGCCTCGACCTGCTGCCCGGTGCGCACCTGTACGCCTGCCGGGGCCAGGTGCGCGTATACGGCCATGCTGCCGTCCGCGTGAAGCACGCGGATGAAATTGGCGCGCTGGCGATCGGCCGGCCGCTGGCCGTGGCCCTGGAAGCCGGCCTGCACCTGCATCACGGTACCGCTGCGCGCGGCCAGCACGGTCGTGCCTTCGGGCAGGGCGAAATCGACGGCGTCGCGGTTCTCTTCGTCGTCATGGCTGAGCCGGCCCTGCGGGGGCTGGCTGACCTGCAGGCGGCCGCCATCGAAGGGCACCCGGTAGGCCACATCCTGCGCCTGTGCGGCAGGATCGCCGGGGACCGCGTCCAGCCGCAGGTCCAGCCGCTGGCCGGAAACCGGTGCCGGCAGGTGGGCCACCACCAGGCTGCCAGCGCCATCGAGCACCGAACGCACGGGCAGGCCGGGCAGCGCCAGGCCGGGGGCCGGGCGCAGTTCGATCTGCACGGGGCCGGCCAGGGCATTGTCCACGCGTGCCTGCCAGCGCTCGCCGCTGCCTTCGATCTTCAGCAGCGCCACGGCGGCCGGCCGGCCTTCGGGCGTGGGCAGTGGCGTGTTGAGCACCGGCCCGGGCGGCGGTTGCATCAACCCCCAGCCCTGGCGCCAGTCACCGGGGGCAGTGGCGGCGGCCAGCACGGGCAGCAGCAGGCAGGTCAGGGGCAGGTGCGGCATCCGGGGGCTTCCAGGCGAGGGACAGGGGCGGGCATGCGGCGCGCCGGTGCGGATGGTAGCGGCTGCCGTCTGTCCGGGTAAGGGAAAGGGGGGGAGCGAGTCATCCATCGCTTCATCCGTATAAAGGGATTGACGTGCCGGAAAGGGCGTGGCATCGTAGCGTCACCATCGAGACCGGCAGAGGGACAGGCCCTTTGAAGCCGGGGCAGCCCGCAGACACGCATGTGCCTGCGTAGGTGCCAAATCCTGCGGGGACCGTGGCGTCCACCGGAAGATGGTTCGAAGCCTGCACCCCCGCGTGCATTTCGAACGCGAGCCCCGCGAAGGCTCGATGGCCGATTCCTCCCTTGGATTCCCGCCATGAGCTTCGCTGCCACCACCGCGCTTCATTCCGAACCCTTTACCCCCGTCAGCGTGCCGGTCGATGACCGCGTGCATGCCGTGCGCGGCGAGTTCGCCGCGGTGGTGTCGATGCGCCATGCCGGTCCGTGCCCGGTGCGCCTGCGCTATGAATGGGACGGGCCGGCCTCGGCGCCGGTGGTGGTGCTGGCCGGCGGGATTTCCGCCCACCGCCATGTGGCCGGCAATGCGCAGTTTCCGGAAAAGGGCTGGGCCGAAGGCCTGGTCGCCGCCGGCCGGGCACTGGACCCGCAGCAGCTGCGCGTGCTGGCGTTTGACTTCATCGGTGCCGACGGTGCGCTGGATGTGCCGATCGATACCGCTGACCAGGCCGATGCGCTGGCGCTGCTGCTGGACCACCTGGGCATCGGCACGCTGAAGGCGTTCGTCGGTTATTCCTACGGCGCGCTGGTGGGCCAGCAGTTCGCGCTGCGCCATCGTGCCCGCGTGCAGCAGCTGGTGCTGGCCAGTGGCGCGCACCGCCCGCATCCCTATGCCGCCGCCTGGCGCGCGCTGCAGCGCCGTGCCGTTGCGCTGGGCCAGCTGCAGTGCGGTGAAGACCACGGCCTGGCGCTGGCACGCCAGTTCGCCATGCTCAGCTACCGCACGCCGGAAGAATTCGGCGAGCGCTTCGATGCGGCGCCGGAAGTGGTCAATGGCCGCGTGCGCGTGGCCGCCGAGGATTACCTCGATGCCGCCGGTGCGCAGTACGTCGCGCGCACGCCGGTCACCGCCTACCTGCGCCTGTCCGAATCGATCGACCTGCACCGCGTGGACCCGGCCGCGATCCTGCCGCCGACCGTGGTGGTGGCCGTGGAAGGCGACCGCCTGGTGCCGCTGGCCGACCTGGTCGGCCTGGTCGAAGGGCTGGGCCCGCGCGGCAGCCTGCGCGTGCTGCGCTCGCCGTACGGCCACGACGCCTTCCTCAAAGAAACCGATCGCATCGACGCGATCCTCGCCTCAGCATTTCGCACCCCGGGAGATACCGCATGAGCCTGCACGCCGCCGATCCGTCCTGTAGCCGCACCACCGCCGCCGTCCGCGCGGGCATCGACCGCGATACCGCCCATGGCGCGGTGACGCCGCCGATCGTGCTGTCGTCGAATTTCAGCTTCGATGGCTTCGGCAAGAAGCGGCAGTACGACTACACGCGCAGTGGCAACCCGACCCGCGACCTGCTGGGCGATGCGCTGGCGGAACTGGAAGGCGGTGCCGGCGGGGTGGTCACCGCGACCGGCATGGGCGCGATCAACCTGGTGATCAGCGCGCTGCTGCAGCCGGGGGACACGCTGGTGGTGCCGCACGACGCCTACGGCGGCAGCTGGCGCCTGTTCAATGCGCTGGCGAAGAAGGGGCACTTCAGCCTGGTCACCGCCGACCTGACCGATCCGCGCGGCCTGGCCCAGGCTCTGGCCAGCCAGCCGAAGCTGGTGTTGCTGGAAACGCCGTCCAACCCGCTGCTGCGCATCACCGATCTGCGCTTCGTCATCGATGCGGCGCACAAGGCCGGTGCACTGGTGGTGGTGGACAACACGTTCCTGTCGCCGGCACTGCAGCAGCCGCTGGCTTTCGGTGCCGATCTGGTGCTGCATTCCACCACCAAGTACATCAACGGCCACAGCGACGTGGTGGGTGGCGCGGTGATCGCGCGCGATCCGGCACTGCTGGAACAGCTGACCTGGTGGGGCAACGCACTGGGCCTGACCGGTTCGCCGTTCGATGCGTTCCTGACCCTGCGCGGCCTGCGCACGCTGGATGCGCGCCTGCGCGTGCACCAGGAAAACACCCAGGCCGTGGTGGACCTGCTGGCGGCGCACCCGGCCGTGGCCCGCGTCTATTACCCGGGCCTGGCCGATCATCCGGGCCATGCCATCGCCGCGCGCCAGCAGAGCGGCTTCGGCGCGATGCTGTCGTTTGAACTGGCCCGCTGTACCGGCGAGGACCCGCATGCCGCGGTGCGCGCGTTTGTCGATGGCCTGCGCTACTTCACCCTGGCCGAATCCTTGGGCGGGGTGGAAAGCCTGGTCGCGCATCCGGCGACGATGACCCATGCCGCGATGACCGCCGAAGCGCGTGCGGCGGCCGGCATCAGCGAAGGCCTGCTGCGGCTTTCGGTCGGCATCGAGGCCGAGCGCGATCTGCTGTCTGACCTGCAGGCCGGCCTGGCCCGCGCTGCCAACGTGATCGAATCGGCCGCGCGCCACAAACAGGCGGTGGATGCATGAGCGCGGTCGCGGCGGAGATCGTGCCGGCTGCGGCCGGCGCAGGGCGTCTTGCGCTGCTCGGCACCGGCACGGTGGGTTCGGCGTTCGTGCGCCGTTACCAGGCCCTGCAGGCGCGTGGGCTGGCGCTGCCCGATGTGCAGTGGCTGGCCAATTCGCGCACCGCGCTGGCCATCGATCGTGATCTGGCACTGCCGCTGGAGCTGGCCCGCCGCGCGCCGCGCGATGGCCAGCACGCGCCGTTGTGGGCCAGTACCGAGGGCCTGCAGCGCGGTGACGTGGTGGTCGATGCCACCGCCAGCGAGGAGGTGGCCGCGCGCCACGAGCACTGGCTCGCGCGCGGCGTGCACGTGGTCACCGCCAACAAGCTGGGCCGCGGTGCGCAGCTGGACCGCGCCCATGCCATCGCCGCGCACTGTGCCGGCAGCGGCGCGCGCTACGGCGACAGCGCCACCGTCGGCGCCGGCCTGCCGCTGCTGAGCAGCCTGCGCGCGCTGGTGGCCGGGGGGGACCACATCCATGCCATCGAAGGCGTGCTGTCCGGTTCGCTGGCGTGGCTGTTCCATCGCTATGACGGCCAGGTACCTTTTTCAACGGCGGTGCGCGAAGCGCTGGCGGCGGGCTACACCGAGCCGGACCCGCGCGTGGACCTGTCCGGCGAAGACGTGCGGCGCAAGCTGCTGATCCTGGCGCGCAGCAGCGGCCTGGCCCTGGATGCGAGCCAGGTGCAGGTGGATTCGCTGGTGCCGACGGCGTTGGCGGCGCTGCCGGCGGACGCCGCGGTGGTAGCGCTGGAACAGCTCGATGCGCCGCTGCAGGCGCGCTGGCAGCAGGCCCGTGCCAACGGCAGCGTGCTGCGCTTCGTCGGTCGCGTCGATGGCGAGGGCGCACAGGTCGGTCTGCGCGAACTGCCGGCCGATCATCCGCTGGCGCAGGGCGCGGGCACCGACAACCGCGTGGCCATCCACAGTGATCGTTACCAGGCCCAGCCGTTGCTGATCCAGGGGCCGGGGGCCGGGGCGGACGTCACCGCGGCCGCACTGCTGGATGACGTGCTGCGGATCGTGGGCTGACCCGGCCTGCGATGCGTCCCCGCCGGGCCATGCCCGGCGGGCGCGCCATCAACGCGTCTTCAATGCTTTCAACAGCGCCGCGTTGAACTGCTGCGGGTCCTGCACCTGTGGCGAATGGCCCAGGCCTTCGAATTCGACCAGCGTCGCACCGGGAATGGCCGCGGCGGCGGCCTTGCCCAGCACCGGGTAGTTGCCCAGCGTGGCCTTCAGTTCCGGCGTGGCGCGGTCGCGGCCGATCGCGGTGCGGTCCTTCTGGCCGATGAACAGCGTGGTGGGCACCTTCACGTGTTCCAGTTCGTGGACCACCGGCTGGTTGAACACCATGTCCGAGGTCAGTGCCTGGCTCCAGGCCACCGCCTGCCGGCCGGGGCCGTCGTACATCCCCGACTGCATGCGCGCCCAGTGCTCGTAGGCCGGGGCCCACTGGCCGTCGTAGTACACCTCCATCTGGTAGCGGCGGATGCTGTCATAGCCGGTCTTCAGCTCGCCGGCGTACCAGTCGTCGACGCTGCGCCACGGCACGCCCAGCGCTTTCCAGTCCTCCAGCCCGATCGGGTTGACCAGCGACAGGCTGCGCAGATCCTGCGGGTACATCAGGGCATAGCGGATGGCCAGCATGCCGCCCATCGAATGCCCGACCAGGTGCACGCGCGTATCGCCCAGCTGCAGGTGCTGCAGCAGTGCGTGGGTATTGGCCGCCAGCTGCCCGAACGAATACTGGTAGCGTTCGGGCTTGCTGGACTTGCAGAAGCCGATCTGGTCGGGAGCGATCACGCGGTAGCCGGCGGCCAGCAGCGGCGTGAGGGTTTCCTTCCAGGTGGCGGCGCAGAAGTTCTTGCCATGCAGCAGCACCACGACACCGATCGGTGTGCGCTTGGGGGCGATGTCCAGGTACGCCATCTGCAGCGGTTGACGTTGCGATTCCAGCGTGAAGATCCGTACCGGATAGCCGTAATCGAATCCTTCCAGCTGCGGGCCGTAGGTATCGGCGGCCAACGCGGGCAATGGCAGGCAGGCAAGCAGGGCGGCGGCCAGCAGGCGCATGGAATACTCCGGGCAGGGGCAGGGGATGAGCCTACCCGGAATGCGATGGCGATGGCGCGTGCGGGCGCGCGCGGCCGGCCATCAGCACTCGATGACGTTCACCGCCAGGCCGCCGCGGCTGGTTTCCTTGTACTTGTCCTGCATGTCGCGGCCGGTATCGCGCATGGTCTTGATGACCTTGTCCAGCGACACCTTGTGCTTGCCGTCACCGCGCATCGCCATGCGCGAGGCGTTGATCGCCTTCACTGCGCCCATCGCGTTGCGCTCGATGCACGGAATCTGCACCAGGCCACCGATCGGGTCGCAGGTCAGGCCGAGGTTGTGTTCCATGCCGATCTCGGCGGCATTCTCGATCTGGCTCGGGTTGC
This sequence comes from Stenotrophomonas sp. 24(2023), assembly GCF_030913365.1. Taxonomy (NCBI): domain Bacteria; kingdom Pseudomonadati; phylum Pseudomonadota; class Gammaproteobacteria; order Lysobacterales; family Lysobacteraceae; genus Stenotrophomonas; species Stenotrophomonas sp. 24(2023). Next base: position 739,446 of record NZ_CP133160.1, on the reverse strand, counting down.
CGCCCAGTGCGGCGACCAGGCCGCCGGCGGCCATCGAGCAGGCCACGCCCACTTCGCCCTGGCAGCCCACTTCGGCACCGGAGATCGAGGCGTTTTCCTTGTACAGGATGCCGATGGCGGCCGAGGTCAGCAGGAAGTCGAACACGCGCTGTTCGTTCGCGCCCGGGCAGAACCGGTCGAAGTAGTGCAGCACGGCCGGCAGCACGCCGGCTGCGCCGTTGGTCGGTGCGGTCACCACGCGGCCACCGGCGGCGTTTTCCTCGTTCACCGCCAGGGCGTACAGGTTCACCCAGTCCAGCGTGGTCAGCGGGTCGCGCATCGCCGCTTCCGGCTTGGAGGACAGCTCGCGGTACAGTGCCGGGGCGCGGCGGCCGACCTTCAGTCCGCCCGGCAGCACGCCTTCCTCGCGGATGCCGCGGGCCACGCAGGACTGCATCGCGCTCCAGATCTCGCGCAGCTGCGCGCGGATCTCATCTTCGCTGCGCCAGCACTTCTCGTTCTCGAACATCAGCTGGGCGATGCTCAGCCCGCTGCGCGCGGTCTGCGCCAGCAGTTCATCGCCGCTCTTGAACGGGTAGGGCAGCGGGGTTTCGTCGGGCACGATGCGGTCATCGGCCGCGTCGTCCTGGTTGACCACGAAGCCGCCGCCGACGGAGTAGTAGTCGCGCGTGGCGATCACTTCATCGTTGGCATCGTAGGCGGTGAAGCGCATGCCGTTGGTGTGGTACGGCAGCTTCTGGCGCTTGTTCATGCCCAGGTCGCGCTTCTCGTCGAAGGCGATCTCATGGGTGCCCATCAGCCGGATGCGCTTGCTGCTGCGGATGCGCTCGAGCGTGTCGGGAATGATGTCCGGGTCGATCAGGTTCGGGCGCTGGCCTTCCAGGCCCAGCAGCACGGCCTTGTCGGTGCCATGGCCACGGCCGGTCAGCGCCAGCGAGCCATAGACATCGGCGCGGATGCGCACCACGTCCTGCAGGCGGCCCGGGTCGAGCAGCCAGCGGTGGATGAAGCGCTCGGCGGCCTTCATCGGCCCGACGGTGTGCGAGGAACTCGGACCAATGCCGATCTTGAAAACGTCGAACGTGCTGACAGCCATGGATGCCAAACTGCGGGTACCGGACAAGCCGCTATTCTAGCGGGTGTGCCGGCCCAGCGATGGCTGCGGCGCAGCATTTCCTGCACGAGGAGCGGACCGGATGCTGACCCTGTTCCAGCGAGACGACTGCCATCTGTGTGACCTGGCCCTGGCCGAACTGGCCCGGGCGCGGGTGCCGGAGTTCCAGTCGGTGTTCATCGACGACCAGCCGGCACTGGAGCCGGCCTATGGCAGCCGGGTGCCGGTGCTGCGCGAGGAGGCCAGCGGCCGGGAACTGGCCTGGCCGTTCGATGCGGCCACGCTGCAGGCCTGGCTGGCGGCGGGCTGAATCCGCCGGGCATGGCCCGGCGGCGGTCAGGGCGTCGGCCGCGCCTTACTTGGCGTTGAACTTGACGATGGTGCTGATCGCGGTTTCGTCGGGAATGATCTTGGTATCGGCCCAGTCGCCGCCACCCACGCCGAAGTCCAGGCGCTTGACCGTGGCCTTGCCGGTCAGGACCGGCTGGGTGCCCGGCTTCCAGGTGAAGGTCAGGGTGACGGGCTTGCTGATGCCGCGCAGTTCCAGCGTGCCGTCGGCGGTGTACTGGTCGTTGCCGACGGCACGGAAGCCGGTGGCGGTATAGCGGGCGGTGGCGAACTTGCCGACGTTGAAGAAGTCTGCCCCCTGCAGGGTGGAGTCGCGGTCGCTGTTGCCGCTCTTCGCGCCGGCCAGCGGAATGCTCACCTCCAGCTTGCCGGCGGCCGGATTGGCCGGATCGAAGCTGAGCTGGGTGGCAAAGCCGGGGAAGCTGCCGGTGAAGGTTTCGCCGTCGTACTTGCTGGCGAACACCAGGATCGAGCCGGCGCCCGGTGCCTGCACGTAGTCAGCGGCCAGTACCGGCGAAGCGGCAAGCATGCCGGCCAGGGCGGCAGCGACGGCTGCGGGGGTGGTCAGTTTCAGGGTCATCGGTCAGTCCTTCTGTGGGGAGGAGGCAAGCCAGCCGCGGGGAAGCATGCGGGCCAGGGTGGCATCGCGCTGGAACAGGTGGTGGTACAACGCGGCGCCGGCATGGGCCAGCACCACGGCGATCAGCAGCCAGAAACCATACTCATGGATGGCATGGGAGATCGCCACGGCCTGCGGGTCCGGCCCGCTCAGCTTGGGGACGTCGACCAGGCCGAACCAGCGGAACGGGCGCAGGCCGCTGGCCGAATCGTAGAGCCAGCCCGACAGCGGAATGGCGAACATCAGCACGTACAGCAGCCAGTGGGTGGCGCTGGCGATGCGTTCCTGCCAGGTCGGCGTGCCTGGCACCGGCGCCGGGGCACCGGCATACAGGCGCCAGCCCAGCCGCAGCACCACCAGCGCCAGCACGGTCAGGCCGATCGATTTGTGCGCGGTGTAGACCCAGAAATACTTCGGCGTCTTCGGCAGTTCACCCATGGTCAGGCCGACGATGCCCAAGGCGAGGATCAACAGGGCGATCAGCCAGTGCAGGCTCTGGCTGACACTGCCCCAGCGGGTGGGCGTGTTCTTGGCGGTCATGCGGGATCCTTGGTGGCCGTCGGCGTATCGGAGTGGGCGTCAGCGTCCGGAGTTCCCGGCGTGGCGCTGCGGTCGAGGGTGGCTTCAGCCTCGATGCGGATCTGTACGGCATCGCCGATGACACTGGGCCAGCTGGTCATGCCGAACGCACTGCGGCTCAGTGTGGTGGTGGCGGAAAAACCGGCGGTGCGGCGGAAGGGGGGCAGCGGGTGGCGCTTGAGGGCATTGAGCGTGACATCCAGCACGACCTCCCGGCTGACACCGCGCAGGGTCAGCTGGCCGGTGACCTTCGCATGCCGCGCGTCGATCGGCTCGACGTGGGTGGAGACGAAGCGCGCGCTGGGGAAGCGGGTGCCATCGAGCAGGCCGCGCGCCAGCGTGGCCTTGTTCCATTCGGCATCCCCCAGGTCCAGCCGGGCGATGGGAACCTCCACGACCAGGTGGGCGGCCGCCCAGTCTTCCAGGTCGAAGGCCAGCGTTCCCTGGCTGCCCGACACGGTGCCCAGTGCCTGCGAGAAGCCCGCGTGCTCGATGGCGAACATCACCCGGGTGTGCACCGGGTCGAGCCGATAGGTCTCATTGGCGGCCTGCGCCAGGGGCGCAGCCAGCAGCAGCAACAACAGGGACACGTGTGGGCGCAGGGGCACGGGGCAGGCTCTGGAAGGGGCAACGCGCCGATCATACGCACAGGCGTGTGGCGCCGATGCGTGCACGGCTGCAACAGTTCGTGGTGCGTACGAGGCTGGAAACAGGCGGTTGCACGGCCGGGAGCGGCCCGCGGGGCGGCGGCCGCGGGCGGGCTGTGTGACAATCGGCGGCAGGAAAAGGGGATCAGGATGAGCGGCGGCAGGTACCCGGGATGGGCACGCACGGTGATGCTGGGCTGGGCCTTGTGGGCGGCAGCCAGCACGGCTGTGGCCGCCGACAGCGGGGGAGAAACGCCACGGCTGCGCCGGTTCGGCGCCGCCGAGGGGCTTCCTTCACGCATGGTGGTGGCCCTGGCCGAGGACCGCCAGGGGCATGTATGGGCCGCCACCGATGGCGGCCTGGCCCGGTACGACGGCGCCGAACTGCGTGTCTGGCAACACAACCCCGACGACGCCGGATCGCTGCCGGGCAACGAGATCGAAACGCTGCTGGTGGACCCGCAGGACCGGGTCTGGATGGGCGTCAACGGCAAGGGGCTGGCGCGGCTGGGCGCCGACCGCGAGCACGTGGAGGTCTTCAACAGTGTCAATGAGCGCTGCCACGGCCAGTTCTGGACGCTGGCCTACGCCGAGCGGTCGCTGTGGATCGGCACCAATGCCCATGGCGTCTGCCGCCTGCACGAGGATGGCCGGCTGGAGGTCTTCCAGCACGCCGGTACCGGCGGTGGCCTGCCCAGCGATACCGTCTACAGCAGCCTGGTCGATGACCGTGGCCGCTTGTGGGTCGGCACCGAATCGGGCGTGGCCCGCTGGAACGGCAGCACCTTTGTCGCCGTGGCACCCCGGCAGCTGGGCGCCGTGGCCGTGCTGCGCCTCAGCCGTGATGGCCGTGGCGGCATCTGGGCAGGCAGCCAGACCGAGGGCCTGTTCCACATCGATGCACAGGATGGCGTGCAGCGGCCGGCCTGGGCCGGCAGCGACCAGCTGCGTTCGGCACTGGTCCAGCGCGACCGTGGTGGCCGGGTCTGGGTAGGCAGCTCCGATGGCCTGCTGCGGGGCGACGATGCGACCCTGCGGCGCCTGGAAGGGGACCGGGGCAGTGGCTTCCTGACCGGGCACAGTGGCGTACTGGACCTGCTGCAGGACCATGAAGGCGGCCTGTGGGTGGCGCTGCTGACCCAGGGGCTGGCGTACCTGCCGCCGGACTGGCAGCGCTTCTCCACCTGGTTCCAGCTCGATGGCAAGCCACTGGACAGCCAGTACCTGCTCAGTGCGGCCAGCCAGGGCCGTGACTACTACGTCGGGGCCGCGCATGGCGTGTACCGGCTCGATGGCCAGGGTGTCCTGCACCTGCTGGCCAGCGACAAGGAGCTGGGCAGCGGTGCGGTGTGGTCGGTGCTGCCGCGTGCCGATGGCCGGTTGTGGCTGGGCCGTGCCGGTCGCCTGAGCCTGTACGATCCGGCGCGGCGGCAGCTGCGCGAGTGGGCGCTGGAGGGCGGTGCCGACCTGCGCCAGCGCATCGACCTGATGCGGCAGGCACCGGATGGCACGCTGTGGCTGTCGGTGATGAACCTGGGGCTGCAGCAGCGCGATGGCGAGGGCCGCGTGCTGCGCACCATCGCGCTGGAGAGCCTGCGTGGCAGCACCGATGCGCCGATCGAGCAGATCCGCTTCGATGCGCGTGGCAAGGCCTGGGTGGTTGGCGACATGGGGGTCCGGCGCGAGCAGGCCGACCGTTTCGAGGCGGTGGCCGGCGTCTCGCGCGGCAGCATCTATGACCTGGTATGGGCATCGCCCACTGTGCTGTGGCTGGCGCGCCAGGGGGCATTCGAACGTTACGACTGGGATGGCCTGGGCCTGCAGCTGCGCGAGCGCATCGATGCACGGCAGGGGGTGCCGCCGGTCAGCATGGGGGGGCTGGCGCTGGCCAGCGATGGCAAGCTGTGGGCGACCACGCCCCGTGGCCTGCTGCGCTGGGACCCGGCCACGCGCAGCCTGCGCCAGTTCAACGAACGTGATGGCCTGCCCGATGCGGAGTTCACCGGCCGGCCACCGGCGATCGGCAGTGATGGGCGCGTGCTGGCCGTCACCCAGACCGGACTGGTCGGCTTCGATCCGGAAGCGCCGGATGTCGCGCTGCCGGCATCATCGCTGGTGATCGGCCAGCTGCGCGTGCGGCGCGACGATGGCCTGGGCTGGCAGGAGCTGCCGGTGCAGGGGCCGGTCACGCTGGGGCCGGACGACCGCGACCTGCAGGTGCGCGCGCGCCTGCTGTCCTTCGCCAACCCGCAGGGCAACCGCTACCGGTTCCGCGTATCCGGCTATGACCAGAACTGGGTCGAGCAGGATGCCGATGGCGAACGCACCCTGTCGCGGCTGCCCCCGGGCGATTACCGGATCGAGGTGCAGGCCAGTGCGGGCCACGGGCCGTGGACCCCATCGAAGGTGCTGCAGATCACCGTGCAGCCACCGTGGTGGCGCAGCAACACGGCGGTCGTTGCCTATGTCATCGGCGGCATCCTGCTGCTGGCGGCGCTGGCCTGGATCGCGCGCGTGCGCCTGCGCCGCCGCCAACGCTGGCAGCTCACCCTGCACAAGCAGCAGCTGGCCGAGCAGGCATCGCAGGCCAAGAGCCGTTTCCTGGCCACGCTGGGGCATGAAGTGCGTACGCCGATGACCGGTGTGATGGGCATGAGCGAACTGCTGCTGGCCACGCCACTGGACGAGCAGCAGCGCGGCTACGCGGTGTCCATCCAGAAGGCCGGCAACCATCTGCTGCGGCTGGTGAACGACGCACTGGACCTGGCCCGCATCGAAGCAGGGCGGCTGGAACTGGACATCCGCCCGTTCGATCTGGCGACCCTGCTGGACCAGGTGCAGGCGCTGATGGAGCCGATGGCGCGGCGGCGGCAGCTGGTGTTCGAGCGCGGCCCGGCACTGCCCGGGGCCACCACGGTCAGTGGGGATGAAACACGCATCCGGCAGATCCTGCTGAACCTGCTGGGCAATGCCATCAAGTTCACCGAGCGCGGCAGTGTCGGCCTGGGCGTGCAGCTGCGCGAGGATGGCGATGGCCTGGTGTTCACCGTCAGCGATACCGGCCCGGGCATCAACGAAGACCAGCAGCAGCGCCTGTTCCACCGCTTCGAGCAGGCCGACGGGCCGCGCACGGCCTCGCGCTATGGCGGCAGCGGCCTGGGCCTGGCGATCTGCCAGGAACTGGCGGTCGCCATGGGCGGGCACATCGCGGTGGACAGCCGGCCCGGCCATGGCGCGCGCTTCAGTGTCGAACTGCCGTTGCCGTGGACCCGCCACGAGGCGCCCGCGCGCGGTGACGGCGCTGCCGGCGGGGACGTGGCGCTGCCGGTGCTGCCACCGCTGCGCATCCTGCTGGTGGAGGATGATGCGACGGTCGGCGAGGTCATCGCCGGGCTGCTGCGTACCCGGGGGCACACCGTGGTGCACGTGCTGCATGGGCTGGCGGCGCTGGCCGAGATCGCCACGGGCGGCTTCGATGTCGGCCTGCTGGACCTGGACCTGCCGGCGCTGGATGGCACCGCCATTGCCCGCCAGCTGCGGGCAATGGGGTACGAGCTGCCGCTGGTGGCGGTGACCGCGCGTTCGGATGCCTACGCCGAAACCCAGGTGCTTGCCGCCGGTTTCGATGGCTTCCTGCGCAAGCCGGTGACCGGCGATCTGCTGGTGGTGGCCATCGCCCACGCCCGTACGCAGCGCCAGGCGGGGGGCTGAGGCCGGTGGCAGCGTACGGCCGGTGGGGGCGTTCGGTTTACCATCGGCGGGCCGTGCGCGTGGTGCGCCGGCGTGGCCAGGCGGTCGGGAGAGCGTGCGTGGTGGCATGGGGACGGTGGGTATTGCTGTTGCTGGCCCTGTGCTGGCTGCCGTCGTTGCTGGCGCAGCCGGTGCCGCCCACGCCGCGGCAGGTGACCGTGTTCGACGGGTTGCCTTCCAATACGGTCAACCGCATGGCCGAGGACCGCTATGGCTACCTGTGGATCGCCACCAATGACGGCCTGGCCCGTTATGACGGCCGCAACTACCGTGTCTGGCGTGCCGAGGATGGCCTGCGCGACAACCGCATCTGGAGCGTGTTCGTCGATGCCCGCAACCGGTTGTGGATCGGCACGGAAAACGCCGGGCTGGTGCGCATGTCGGCCGACCGGCGCCAGTTGCAGTTCTTCGATCGCGCCAGCCAGCCGCTGCTGGCCAGCAACACGATCTGGAGCATCGCCGGTACGCCCGATGGGGCGATCTGGTTCGGGACCCACGAAGGGGGCCTGTACCGGCTTGATGCCAATGACCGGTTGCAGCGCTTCCTGCCTGAAACCGGCAACCCGCGCAGCCTGCCGGCCTCATCGGTGGCCTATCTGGCGACGTTGCCCGACGGGACGTTGTGGGTAGGTACCAAGCACGGCCTGGCCCGCTGGACCGGCAGCGATTTCGAACGCGTGCCCGCCGCGCAGCTGCCCAGCCAGCTGATCAACGGCCTGACCGCCGATGCCGACGGCAGCCTGTGGGTGAGTACCTACCATGGGGCGTCGGTGCGCCGCCCGGACGGCCGTTTCGAGGCGTTGTCCTGGGCGCTGCCGCCGGGCGAACAGATCCTGGGCGTGATGCTGCGCGACGAGCAGGGCGGTTACTGGCTCGATACACGCAGTGGCCTGGGCCGCGTCACCCAGGGCCAGTACCGTACCGTGCCGTTGTACAGCGCCATCGCGCGCGGCCCGGTGCGGCCGAACTGGACCGGGGCCTATGAAGACCGCGAAGGCGGCATCTGGCTGGCCAGCACCAATGCCGGCCTCTGGCACCTGCTGCCGCGGTGGTGGCAGTTCGCGGTGTTCTCGCGCCTGGAGGACGACCCGGCGTCGCTGCGCAATGCCTTCGTGCTCGGCACCAGCCCCTCGCGGACCGGTGGGGTGTGGACCGTGGGCGGGCACGGGGCGCTGGACCGGCTCGACCCGGTCACCGGCCGTATCGAACAGCACCGCACATGGGTCAACGGCAACCATTGGCTGACGTCTGTCCGCGAAGACCGCAACGGGCGGGTCTGGATCGGCTCGATCGATGCGCTGCTGCGCTACGACCCGCGCACCGGGGAGCTGCTGCGCTGGGGCACCGGGGAGGCGCAGGACGCGGCGCTGGAGGGAACGGTCGAGGCGTTGATGATCTGCGACGGCGACACGCTGTGGGCGATGTCACCTGCCGGGCTGCAGCAGCGCACGCTGGACGGGCGCGTACTGCGCGAACTGGACAACGGTGAAGGCGGGCTGCAGCCGGGCCAGCTGAACCTGGATCTGGAATGTGGCCCGCAGGACCACCTGTGGCTGGCCAGCAGCCGGGGGCTGCTGCAGTGGCAGCCGGGCACGTCGCGGTTCCAGCCGGTCAACGGCGCGCCGGCCTCGGCCGTGCATGCCATGCATATCGGGCGCGCGGGCGAGGTCTGGCTGTCCGAGGATGGCCGCCTGTCGCGGTACCGCTGGACCCTGGGCCAGCTGCAGCGCGAAGCGGTGATCGGTGCCGAGGATGGCTATCCAGCCATTGCGGCCAATGGCCTGGTCGTGGACGCGCAGGGCGTGGCCTGGGCCAGCAGCGCGCGCGGCCTGCTGCGGGTCAGCCCGGATGGGCAGAGCGTGCGCCTGTATGGTGTGCACGATGGCCTGCCCAGCCAGGAGTTCCGCGAACATACGCTGATCGCCACCGCCAGCGGTCGGCTGGTGGCTGGTACGCCAAGTGGCGTGGTGGCGTTCGATCCGGGTGTGGTGCGCCCTTCCACCCGCCGCGCGCCGCTGGTGATCGAACGGGTGGAAGTGCGCCGTGGGGAGCAGGTCCTGGACCTGACCCATGATGCGCCGCTGGAGATCGCCGATGGCGATCGCGACCTGCGCATCGTTGCCCGGCTGCTGTCCTTCGCCGATTCGGCGTCCAACGTGTACCGCTACCGCCTGGCCGGCTATGACCCGGACTGGGTGGAAGTGGGCCCGGGCGGCGAGCGGCTGTTCTCGCGCCTGCCACCGGGCCAGTACCGCATGGAAGTGCAGGCGCGTTCGGCCGACCATGTCTGGTCACGCGTGCAGGCGCTGGAATTCCACGTGCGGCCGCCCTGGTGGCGCAGCCTGTCGGGCCTGCTGGTGCTGGTTTCGGTCGGGTTGCTGCTGACCAGCTGGTTCGCCTGGCTGTACCGGCGCCGCCTGCAGCGCAAGCACGCCTATCAGCTGGCGCTGCACAAGCAGGAGCTGGCCGAGCAGGCATCGGCGGCCAAGACCCGCTTCCTGGCCAACCTGGGTCATGAGATCCGCACCCCGATGACCGGCGTGATGGGCATGAGCGAACTGCTGCTGGCCTCGCCACTGGACGCGCAGCAGCGCGGCTACACCCAGTCCATCCGCCATGCCGGCGAGCATCTGCTGCACCTGGTCAATGATGCGCTGGACCTGGCGCGCATCGAATCCGGCCGGCTGGAGCTGCAGTCCGGCCCGTTCGCCCTGGCCGGGCTGCTGCAGGACCTTGCCGCGCTGATGGGGCCGCTGGCCGCGGCCAAGGGGCTGCGTTTCGTGCTGGATGACCAGCTGCCGCCCGGCCTGCAGGCCATCGGCGATGCCATGCGGGTCAGGCAGATCCTGCTCAACCTGCTGTCCAATGCCGTCAAGTTCACCAGCCGCGGCCGCATTACCCTGCATGCACGCGCGCTCGACGAGGCGTGTGGCCTGTACTTCCAGGTAAGCGATACCGGCCCGGGCATCAGCACGGAGCAGCAGCAGCGCCTGTTCCGCCGGTTCGAGCAGGCCGATGGTGCCCGTACCGCCGCGCAGTACGGGGGCAGTGGCCTGGGGCTGGCGATCTGCCGCGAACTGGCGCTGGCGATGCAGGGGCAGATCCAGGTGGAGAGCCAGATGGGCAGCGGTACCACCTTCACGGTGCGCCTGCCGCTGGCCCTGTCGCTGGAAGCGGTGGTGCCCAGCGTGGAAGGGGCCGCCGGCGAGCTGCCGCAGGCGCCGCCGTTGCCGCCGCTGCAGGTGCTGCTGGTGGAAGACGATGCCACCGTGGCCGACGTGGTCAGTGCGCTGCTCACTGCCCGTGGGCACCGGGTGGTGCATGCCGGGCATGCGCTGGCGGCGCTGCGCGAAGTGTCCAGCAGCCCCTTCGATGTGGCCCTGCTGGACCTGGACCTGCCGGGGCTGAGCGGTTTCGAGCTGGCCCAGCACCTGCGCAACCAGGGCTATGCGTTGCCGCTGCTGGCGGTGACCGCGCGGACCGATGCCGACCTGCAGCAGCAGGTGCAGGCGGTGGGTATCGACGGGTTCCTGCGCAAGCCGGTCACCGGCGAGCTGCTGGTGGCGGCCATCGCGCAGGTGCTGGCCGAACGCTAGCGCCTGCCGTTCATTCGGCGACTTCTTCCACGTCGCCCTTGCGCCCGGGCTTGGTATCGGGCAGCTGCCAGAAGATCAGCGTGGAGGTCAGCGTGATCGCACCCACGCAGATGAAGGTGGCATGCAGCGCGGACGTGGCCGCATGGCCTTCCAGATGGCTGCCGAACGCGGACAGCAGGCTGCCGGCGGCCGCTGCGCCAAAGCCGGTGGCCAGCATCATCACCATCGACAGCAGGCTGTTGCCGGGGCTGGCGAATTCACGGTCCAGGTCGCGCAGGGTCACGGTGTTCATGACGGTGAACTGCAGCGAGTTGACCGCACCGAACAGGCCCAGCTGCAGCAGGCGCAGGCCCAGCGACTGCCCCGGCGTCATCAGCGCGAAGCTGGCCATCGCCACGCCGACCAGCACGGTGTTGACCATCAGCACGCGGCGATAGCCGAAGCGCTCCACCAGCCGCACCGCCATCTGCTTGGACACCATGCCGGCGGCGGCCACCGGAATCATCATCAGGCCGGCGGTCATCGGGCTCATGCCCATGCCGACCTGCAGCAGCAGCGGGATCAGCAGCGGCATCGCGCCGCTGCCGATGCGCGAGAACAGGTTGCCCAGGATGCCGATGCGGTAGCTGGGCACGCGGAACAGCAGCAGCGAGAACAGCGGGGCGGTCGAGTTGGCCGCGTGCAGCCAGTAGCCGACCAGCGCGGCCAGGCCGGCCACCGTCATCAGCATCACCAGGGCATTGGGCGTACCGACGCCGGCGGTGCCATCCAGGGCCAGCGACAGCACCACCATGGCGAAGGCCAGCATCACGTAGCCGCGCAGGTCGAAGCGCGTGCGGTGGCTGGCATAGTGGTCCGGCATGATCTTCAGCGCGGCGACGTAGCCGGCCACGCCGATCGGCAGGTTGATCAGGAACACCCAGTGCCAGGACGCGATCTCCACCAGCCAGCCGCCCAGCGTCGGGCCGATCAGCGGGCCGATCAGTGCAGGAATGGCGATGAAGCTCATCGCGCGCAGGAAATCCTCGCGCGGCACCGAGCGCATCACCGCCAGCCGGCCCACCGGCAGCAGCATCGCCCCGCCCATGCCCTGCAGCACGCGCGCGGCCACCAGCTGGTACAGGTGCTGGGCCAGCGCGCAGGCCAGCGAGCCGGCGGTGAACAGGATGATCGCCACCAGGAAGGTGCGGCGGGTGCCGTAGCGGTCGGCGATCCAGCCGGAGGCCGGGATGAACGTCGCCACGGCCAGTGCGTAGCTGAACACCACCGACTGCATCTGCAGCGGGCTCTCGCCCAGGCTGCTGGCCATCGCCGGCAGGGCCGTGTTGACGATGGTCGAATCAAGCATCTGCATGAAGATCGCCAGCGACACCAGCCAGAGCAGGGGGCGGATGGACGTGGCGCTGGACGTCATTGCAGGGGGCCGGCAGGTGGGGGAGTGCATGATCGCGCAGTGGCGGTCACGGCGCGATCAACAGGCGCCGTACCGCCACGACGGGCAAGGCGCTCAGCGCTGGCTGAGGCGGTGCACCGCATCCACCAGCACCTGCACGTGTGCCGGGTCCATGTCCGGCGACATGCCGTGGCCGAGGTTGAACACATGCCCTTCGCGCGAACCGCCATTGCCCGCCGCGTAGGTGTCCAGCACCTTGCCGGCGGCGGCGGTGATGGCATCCGGCGAGGCATACAGCGTGGTCGGGTCCAGGTTGCCCTGCAGGGCAACGCGGCCACCGGTGCGGCGCAGCGCTTCGTCCAGGTCCAGCGTCCAGTCCAGGCCCAGCGCATCGGCCCCGGTGTGCGACAGGGCTTCCAGGTGCAGGCCGGTGCCCTTGCCGAACAGGATCAGCGGCGTGCGCCCGCTGCCCTGGCCGCGTTCCAGGCCTTCGGCGATGCGCTGCAGGTAGCGCAGCGAGAATTCGCGGTACATCGACGGCGACAGTACGCCGCCCCAGGTATCGAACACCTGCAGGGCCTGCGCACCGGCCGCGCGCTGCGCCGCCAGGTAGGCGATGACCGCCTGGGTGGTCACCTCCAGCAGGCGGTGCAGGGCCTGCGGGTGGTTCAGGGCCATCGCCTTGATGCGCGAGAAATCCTTGCTGCCGCCGCCTTCGATCATGTAGCAGGCCAGCGTCCACGGGCTGCCGGAGAAGCCGATCAACGGGACCTGGCCATCCAGTTCGCGGCGGATCAGGCGCACCGCATCCATCACGTAGCCCAGGTCCTGCTCCATGTCCGGCACGTGCAGTTTGGCGATGGCGGCCTCGTCCCGCACCGGGTGGCGGAACTTGGGGCCTTCGCCTTCGACGAAGTACAGCTCCAGGCCCATGGCATCGGGAATGGTCAGGATGTCGGAGAACAGGATGGCCGCATCCAGCGGGAAGCGGCGCAGCGGCTGCAGGGTGATCTCGCAGGCGATCTCCGGATTCTTGGCCATGGCCAGGAAGGTGCCGGCCTTGGCCCGGGTGGCGCGGTATTCCGGCAGGTAGCGGCCGGCCTGGCGCATCAGCCAGACGGGCGTGCAGTCCACCGGTTCACGGCGCAGGGCGCGCAGCAGGCGATCGTTGCGGAGAGGGCTGGTCACGAAGGGGGGTCCTTGCGGGAAAGAGGGCAGCGGCATCAGTCGCCGTGCGGGAGGATCTGGAACCCGCGATGCAGTTCGGCATCGCGGGCCTTGTCGAAGGCATGGCGGGCGGCATCGGCCTGCAGGAACAGTTCGCGCCGCAGCTGCGAGCGGCCACCGACCCGGCCGGACTCGCGCAGCAGTTCCCAGCCGCCGAACAGGTCCGGCAGCAGGCTCAGGCGCAGGAAGCGCGGCGCCTGCGCGCCGTCTTCGGGATGTTGCAGGTAGACGTGCATGGGCCGATTGTAACGGGGCAGGGGTGAGCCCCGCCGCAACGGCTGCCGGCCGTGATGATCGCCCGTAGCGCCAGGCCCTGCCTGGCGAATGCGGGCTGTCAGGCGGCGCCCAGCACCTTCAGTACGGCCGCTTCGTCCACATCCGGCACCACTTCGGCCCGGCCCATGCCCCGCCACAGCACCAGGCGCAGGCGGCCGGCCACGTTCTTCTTGTCCAGGCGCATGCGGCCCAGCAGGGCCTGCGGGTCCAGCCCGGCGGGAATGGCCACCGGCAGCCCCAGCTGCTGCAGCAGCGCCTGCAGGCGCTGGCCATCTTCGGCCGGGGCCAGGCCCAGCTGGCTGGACAGGCGCGCGGCCAGCACCATGCCCACCGCCACGGCTTCGCCATGGTTCAGCGCATCGCGGCCCGGGGCCGAATAGCCCTGCTCGGTCTCGATGGCGTGGCCGAAGGTATGGCCCAGGTTGAGCAGGGCGCGTTCGCCCTTCTCGAAGGGATCGCGTTCGACGATGGCGGCCTTGTGCGTGCAGCTGCGCGCGATGGCTTCGGCCAGCACCGTATCCTGGCCGGCGGTCAGGGCATCGGCGTGCTGCTGCAGCCAGTCGAAGAAGGCGGCGTCACCCAGTGCACCGTACTTGACCACTTCGGCCAGGCCTGCGCGCAGTTCCCGCGTCGGCAGCGTGGCCAGCACGCGGGTGTCGGCGATGACCGCACGCGGCGGATGGAAGGCACCCACCAGGTTCTTGCCGGCCGGAATGTCCACGGCGGTCTTGCCGCCCACCGACGAATCGACCATCGCCAGCAGCGTGGTGGGCAGCTGTACGCAGTCCACGCCGCGCATCCAGCAGGCCGCAGCGAAGCCGGCCAGATCGCCGACCACACCACCGCCCAGAGCGAACACGCAGGCATCGCGGGTGGCGCCGAGGGCGGCCAGCGCGTCGATGGCGCGGCCGAACTCGGCCAGGGTCTTGGAGGCCTCGCCGGCCGGCAGCACGTGCTCGCCGACGATCAGGTCCGGGCGCGCGGCCAGCAGCGTGGCGCGCACCGCGGCGAGGTAGCGCGGGGCGACGTCGCTGTCGCTGACCAGCAGCACATGGCGGCCACGCACGTGCGCGGCCAGGGCGGCGCCATCGGCCAGTGCGCCGGCGCCGATGGTGATCGAATACGGGCGGTCGCCGCCGACGGCGACCTGCAGCGGGGTGGGGGAAGTCATGCGGTCAGGTCCTGTCGCTGCCAATGCGTGGCCAGCTTGACCACCAGCTGGGCGGTGGCATCGGCAGCAGTGAAAAGATCGGTGTCCAGGGTCAGGTCGGCCAGCTGCTGGTACAGCGGGTCGCGGTGCCGGGCCAGGTCATGCAGCACCTGCTCGCGGTCGGGACGCTGCAGCAGCGGCCGGCCCTTGTCGCGGGCCAGCCGTTCCAGCTGGGCCGGCACGCTGACGTGCAGGTGCACCACGAAGCCGCGTGCGGCGATCAGCGCCCGGTTGGCCGGGTCCAGCACGGCGCCGCCGCCGGTGGAGACCAGCTGGCCCTGGCCGGCCAGCAGGCGGGCCAGGGTGGTGCGTTCCTGCTCACGGAAGCCGGCTTCGCCGGCGTGCTCGAAGATGTCGGCGATGCTGGCCCCGGCAGCCTCCACGATGGCCTGGTCGACGTCGACGAAGTCCAGCGTGAAGCGCTCGGCCAGGCGGCGGCCGATGCAGGTTTTGCCGGCGCCCATCGGGCCGATCAGGATCAGGTTCGGAGCGGGATTCATCGTCACGGATGCTAACACCTCCGTGGCGTGGGCTTTACGACTTTCACGTCAGTGTGGGGCGGGCGCGGAAGGTCCCGCGCGTCGTCCGGAGCGCTCCCATGTCGATCGCAAAAGTCATTGAAATCACCGCCTCCTCGCCCACCAGCATCGAGGATGCCGTGCGCAGCGGCCTGAAGAAGGTTGCCGGGACGGTCAAGGGCATCCAGGGCGCCTGGGTGAACGACACCAAGGTCGTCACCAGCGCCAGCGGGGAAATCACCGAATGGCGGGTGAACCTGCGGGTCACCTTCGTGGTGGAGTAGGGCGGGGCAGGCGCCAGGGGCGGCGGTGTCAGCGCGCCGCCGTGATCTGGCGCTGCGCGTCCAGCGCGATCACCCGGTCGGCGACCGCCGGCAGGGTAGCCAGGGCCTGCCGGCTGACCCGTTCGAAGTACTGCACGAAGCGTTCCAGCTGCGGGCGGGACATGCCGCTGCGGTCGGGCTGGGCGGCCTGCATGGCCTGCTCCTGCTGCCAGCGCCAGCGCGGTACCACGGAAAAATCCGGTGGCTGCAGGAACCACAGGCGGTCGCAGCGCTGCCACAGCGCCGGGTAATCGCGGGCCAGGGCCTGGTTGCACCAGTGGCGCCAGCGGCCATCGCTGTCGCCCTCGCGTTCCAGGGCGTTGAGCGGCCGCTGCAGCGCGGCCTCGTCCTGCGCCGGGGTGCCGAGGAACCAGCCTTCGAACACCAGCAGGTCCAGCGGTTGCGACAACCGTGCCCACTGCGCTTCCGGCAGGCGCTCATCGGCCAGCTTGTCAAAGCGCGGCATCGACAGCGGTTGCCGCGCGGCAACCGCATCGAGCAGGGCATGGGCCAGCGGCAGGTCGTGGGTGCCCGGTGGCCCGCGGGTGATCAGCAGCGGGTGGATCTGGCGGGCCAGGCGCTGGCGTTGGCTGCGGGTCAGGTACACATCGTCGATGGACAGCGTGGCCGCGTTCAGCCCGCGCGCCCGTGCCCGCGCCACCACCTGCGCGGCCAGCGTCGATTTGCCGCTGCCCTGCAGCCCGCTGATGGCCAATACTGGTACCGCTGCGCCACTGCCCAGGGCATCGTCCAGTGCCTGCTCGACCAGCGTGTCAGGGAATCCTTTCGCCTTGGGCATGTACGCAGTGGCAACCATGCCGCCACAATAGCCCAAACCGCGTGAGAGCACCGCTGACATGAGTGACCTGTATACCGAAGCCCTGTCCACCTTCGCTGCCCTGTTCGACGAGGCGAAGCAGAGCCGGGAAGTGGAGCCCAACGCGATGACCGTGGCCACCGCCGATGCGCAGGGCCGCCCCTCGGCCCGCACCGTGTTGCTGAAGGCCTTCGATGAGCGTGGCTTCGTGTTCTACACCCATCTGGACAGCCACAAGGGCCGCGAACTGCAGGCCAACCCGCAGGCCGCGCTGCTGTTCCTGTGGCGCAGCCTGCGCGAGGCCGGCATCCAGGTGCGCATCGAAGGGCGCGTGGAAGCGGTGTCCGCCGCCGAGGCCGATGCCTACTTCGCCAGCCGCCCGCGCATGAGCCAGATCGGCGCCTGGGCGTCGCTGCAGTCGAAGACGCTGGCGACCCGCGAGGAATTCGACGCGCGCGTGGCCGAGATCGAGGCCCGCTTCGACGGCAAGGACGTGCCGCGCCCGGATGGCTGGAGCGGCCTGCGCGTGGTGCCTGACCGCATCGAGTTCTGGTACGGCGCGCAGTTCCGGCTGCACGAACGCTGGTGCTATGAAGCCGGCGCCGAAGGCCGCTGGAGCAAGCGGTTGCTGTATCCGTAAGGCGGCAGAAACCAAGCAGGCGGCGGTAGGTGCGCTGCCTCGGCAGCCAGGCCCCTGCTTGGCCGGATGGAGCAGGGGAGGCTGTCAGGAAGCGGTGCTGCGACCGATGAGGGAGGCCGCCGAAAACCAGTCGTCCATGCGGTCGGCAACCGGGTTGTAGCCGTCGACGAAATCACCGCTCACGGCGGCCATCCAGGCGTTGATGACCTCCACGGCGCTGCGCGCGGTGGCCGTGGCATGTTCCAGATCGAGCCGATGGGCGCTGTTGCGTGACTTGCCCTTGCGCAGGTGCAGGCTGAGCTCATACGGGCATGCTGCAGCCGGTGCATGGTGCACATACAGCGATGCCTGTACGCGCTCACCGTGGCGCAACGCGAACTCTCCGTTGGCGTAGAACACCATGCCGCTGAAGTAAAGGTCGCGCAGCAGGAAGGCGACATCCGGGTCTGCCACCTCCTCGAGTACCGCAGGTGTCGCGTCCAACAGATTGTTCTTGGCAAAGCACCAGCCCCACGGCGCCAGGAAGTACGGCAAGGGATGCTGCTGCCGCAGCCGTCGGTCCTGCTCGATGAACGTGTCGATGTGAAATCTCCTGTGCCGGTGCAGGCCGGCGGGCGCATGGCACTATCTGGCCAAAGGCGTGTCCCAGGCAACCTGCGGTTGTGTGGAAGAAAGGACTGGCTGGTTCATCGCGATGAAGGCGTGTCGCATCCGGACCTGTCCGCTTCATGCGCGAGCAGGTGGCAGGCGGGCACACTGCGTTGAATACCCTTGATCTACGGAGTCGCCATGCCCTTCTGGCGTTGCCTGTTTGCCGTACCGTCACCGCGCCGAGGCGTGGAAGCGTGCCTGCTGCTGCTGGCCCGCATCGTGGCGGGCGTGATGTTCAGCGTGTCCGGCTGGAACAAGGTGTTCACCGCTGCCGGGCGCGAGCGGATGGTGCATACGCTGATCGATGCGGGCATTCCGTTGCCGGTGTTCAGCGCGCCGGTGCTCGGGGCGATCGAGTGGATTGCCGGCGGCCTGCTGGTGCTGGGGCTGCTCAGTCGACCGTCGGCGCTGCTGCTGGCTGCGATCTGTGCGGTGGCCGCACTGACCGATGGCATCGCGCGCATCCCGGCGGGATTGAGCGTGCCGGACTGGCTCAGCTGGTTCTTCTACCTCAGCGAAGTACCGCTGGGCGTGCTGCTGCTGTGGATTGCGGCGGTAGGCAGTGGACGCTTCGCCATCGAGGCGCGCTGGGCACGGTGAAACCGCTGCGGTAGATCCACGCCCTGCGTGGATGGGACCGCCTACAGCCCTGCCGCACGCAGCCATCGCCACAGGGTGGTGCGCGATACCCCCAGCGCCTGTGCCATGCCTTCGCGGTCGTTGCGGTGCTCCTGCAGCAGCTGCTGCAGCTGTGCGGGAGCGGGGCGCTTGCCGGTGCTGTCGGCGGCCGGTGCGGCACTGCCTTCGCCTGCCAGTTCCGGTGCCAGTTGCTGCAGGCGGGCCACATCGATGTGGCCGTCGGCCGGCTGCCAGTGGATGCGCAGGCGGTCGATCAGGTTGCGCAGTTCGCGCACGTTGCCGGGCCAGTCGGCGGCCTGCAGCAGCGCCATCGCCGTCTCGTCCAGCGGTGCTTCCACGCCGCGCAGCTGGCGGAAGAAGTGGCGGGCCAGCAGCGGAATGTCGGCACGTCGCGCACGCAGTGCGGGCAGCGCGATGCGCAGTGCGGCCAGGCGGTAGTAGAGGTCGCGGCGGAAGCTGCCAGCCTGCACGCGCTGTTCCAGCGACTGCAGCGTGGCGGCCACCACGCGCAGGTCGATGCTGGTCGGTTCGGTGGCGCCCACGCGCAGCACTTCGCGTTCTTCCAGTACGCGCAGCAGGCGGGTCTGCAGCGGCAGCGGCAGCTCGCCGATCTCATCCAGGAACAGGGTGCCGCCATCGGCCGCCTCGATCAGGCCGATGCGCCCGCCGCGCCGCGCGCCGGTGAAGGCACCATCGCTGTAGCCGAACAGCTCCGCCTCCAGCAGCGATTCGCTGATCGCCCCGCAGTTCAGTGCGACGAAGCGCCCGCGCCGACCACTGGCGGCATGCAGCTGGCGCGCGACCAGTTCCTTGCCGGTACCGGTTTCGCCGGTGACCAGCACCGTGCTTTCGTGCGGTGCGTACAGGGCGATCAGGTCGCGCACCTGGCCCATGGCGGCGCTGTCGCCCAGCAGGTCGTGGCTGTCGCCGTGCAGGCGGCGGGGGCGGCGCGTGGCATTGCCGGTGCGGCCGGAGCGGGCCAGGGTCTGGGTCAGTTCCAGTGCGTGCTCGAAGGCCTGCCGCACCGAATCGGCCGAGTACAGCAACACGCCGGGCAGGCCGACCTGTTCGGCGTGGTCGATCGCCATGCCGGTGCCGACGATCACCTCGATGCCGTTGGCGCGCAGGTCGGCGATGCAGTCGCGCGCATCTTCGCGGGTGACGAACCGGCGGTGCTCGATGTCCAGCCCGAAGCTCTGCTGGAAGGTGCTGAACACCGGCACGTCGGTGGCGTGGGTGACCAGGCCGATGCGCGGGGCGATGCGGCGCGCCCGCGCCAGCGCTTCCATCAGGTCGAAGCCGTTGGCCTGGATCGGCACCAGCGGTACCTCCAGGCGGCTGCGCAGGTAGGCCGCGTTGGAGCCGCCGGCGATGACAACGTCGCAGTGCTCGCGGCGCAGCCGCTTGCCGATCACCTCCACCGCTTCTTCAAAGCCGAGGTTGATCTGCTCGATGCGCGCGCGGCGGTCGAATTCGGGAATGACGTCGCCGAGCAGGCCGGTCAGCCGCGAAACACTGACCGTCCAGATGACCGGGCGGCCGGGATCGGCGTCGGTGTAGCGCAGCGGGGAGCGGGGCAGGTCCATCGGGTGGGCCGGGGCGGGCGGGGTGTTTCATGATACATCTGTTTCAATGTTTCATATGTTTCATTCGGGGCAAGGGGTCATCACCGTGAAATCAACCACTTGCAGGTTGGCACGGTGCTTGCGCCTTCTCCTTCGTCCCATGACCTGGATTGCTGCATGACCGCTTCCCTTCCTGTTTCCGCCGGTGCCCGCTTCCGTGAAGCGCTGGCGGCCGAATCGCCGCTGCAGGTGATCGGCGCCATCAACGCCAACCACGCCCTGCTGGCCAAGCGCGCCGGCTACCGCGCCATCTACCTGTCCGGCGGCGGCGTCGCGGCCGGTTCGCTGGGCCTGCCGGACCTGGGCATCAACACCCTGGACGACGTGCTGGTGGACGTGCGCCGCATCACCGATGTGTGCGACCTGCCGCTGCTGGTGGACATCGACACCGGCTTCGGCCCCAGCGCATTCAACATCGCGCGCACGGTGAAGTCGCTGATCAAGGCCGGTGCCGCCGCCTGCCACATCGAAGACCAGGTGGGCGCCAAGCGTTGCGGCCATCGCCCGGGCAAGGAAATCGTCTCGCAGGGGGAAATGGCCGACCGCGTGAAGGCCGCTGCCGATGCCCGGACCGACGCCAACTTCTTCCTGATCGCCCGTACCGATGCCATCCAGGTGGACGGCGTGGATGCGGCGATCGAGCGTGCCATCGCCTGTGTCGAGGCCGGTGCCGATGGCATCTTCGCCGAGGCCGCCTACGACCTGGACACCTACCGCCGCTTCGTCGATGCGGTGAAGGTGCCGGTGCTGGCCAACATCACTGAATTCGGCAAGACCCCGCTGTTCAGCCGCGATGAACTGGCCTCGGCCGGCGTGGCCATCCAGCTGTTCCCGCTGTCGGCCTTCCGCGCGGCGAACAAGGCCGCCGAGCATGTCTACCAGACCATCCGCCGTGACGGCCACCAGCGTGACCTGATCGACAGCATGCAGACCCGCGAGGAGCTGTATGACCGGATCGGCTACCACGCCTTCGAGCAGCAGCTCGATGCGCTGTTCGCCGCGAAGAAATAAGCAGTACCCTGCACCATCAGTTTTCGGAGGGAAACATGAACGATACGACCGCAACCCCGACCTTCAAGCCGAAGAAGTCCGTCGCCCTGTCCGGCACCGCCGCCGGCAACACCGCCCTGTGCACCGTGGGCCGCAGCGGCAACGACCTGCACTACCGCGGCTATGACATCCTGGACCTGGCCACCACCAGCGAGTTCGAGGAAATCGCCTACCTGCTGGTGCACGGCAAGCTGCCGACCCGCGCCGAGCTGGTGGCCTACAAGGCCAAGCTGAAGTCGCTGCGCGGCATCCCGGCAGCGGTGAAGGCCGCGCTGGAAGAACTACCGCCGTCGGCGCACCCGATGGACGTGATGCGCACCGGCGTCTCGGTGCTTGGCTGCGTGTCGCCGGAAAAGGACGACCACAACCATCCCGGCGCGCGCGACATCGCCGACAAGCTGATGGCCTGCCTGGGTTCGATGCTGCTGTACTGGTACCACTGGAGCCACAACGGCCGCGCCATCGACGTGGAAACCGACGATGACTCCATCGGTGGCCACTTCCTGCACCTGCTGCATGGCGAGAAGCCGCAGGATTCGTGGGTGAAGGCGATGCACACCTCGCTGATCCTGTACGCCGAGCACGAGTTCAACGCCTCCACCTTCGCCTGCCGCGTCATCGCCGGTACCGGCAGCGACATGCACAGCGCGATCTGCGGTGGCATCGGCGCGCTGCGTGGCCCCAAGCACGGCGGCGCCAACGAAGTGGCCTTCGAAGTGCAGAAGCGCTACGACAGCCCCGATGAAGCCGAGGCGGACATCAAGGCCCGCGTCGAGCGCAAGGAAGTGGTGATCGGCTTCGGCCACCCGGTCTACACCGTGTCCGACCCGCGCAACAAGGTGATCAAGCAGGTCGCGCGCGAGCTGTCCGAAGAGCAGTCCAGCCTGAAGATGTATGACATCGCCGAGCGCCTGGAAACGGTGATGTGGGACATCAAGAAGATGTTCCCGAACCTGGACTGGTTCAGCGCCGTCAGCTACCACATGATGGGCGTGCCGACGGCCATGTTCACCCCGCTGTTCGTGATCGCCCGCACCGCCGGCTGGAGCGCGCACATCATCGAGCAGCGTGTGGACGGCAAGATCATCCGCCCGAGTGCCAACTACACCGGCCCGGAAGACCAGGCCTTCGTGCCGATCGACAAGCGCGTCTGATCCGCGCCTCCCTGCGCCTCCGGCCCGGCCTCGTGCCGGCCGGGGAGCGCCCGCCGCCCCGCCGGCACCCGGCCCGCCACCTGCATTCCGCCAGCCCATGAATACCGATTACCGCAAGAACCTCCCCGGCACCTCGCTGGACTATTTCGATGCGCGCGCCGCCGTCGAGGCCCTGCAGCCCGGTGCGTACGCCACCCTGCCGTACGTTTCGCGCGTGCTGGCTGAGAACCTGGTGCGCCGCTGCGAGCCGGGCACGCTGGACGCATCGCTGAAGCAGCTGATCGAGCGCCGCCAGGACCTGGATTTCCCGTGGTTCCCGGCCCGCGTGGTCTGCCATGACATCCTCGGCCAGACCGCGCTGGTGGACCTGGCCGGCCTGCGCGATGCGATCGCCGACAAGGGCGGCGACCCGGCCAAGGTCAATCCGGTGGTGCCGGTGCAGCTGATCGTGGACCACTCGCTGGCCGTGGAATGCGGCGGGTTCGACCCGCAGGCGTTCGAGAAGAACCGTGCCATCGAAGACCGCCGCAACGAAGACCGCTTCCACTTCATCGACTGGACCAAGCTGGCCTTCGAGAACGTCGATGTGATTCCGCCGGGCAACGGCATCATGCACCAGATCAACCTGGAGAAGATGTCGCCGGTGATCCAGGTGCGCCAGGGCGTGGCGTTCCCCGATACCTGCGTGGGCACCGACAGCCACACCCCGCACGTGGATGCGCTGGGCGTGATCGCCATCGGCGTCGGCGGCCTGGAAGCGGAGAACGTGATGCTCGGCCGCGCCTCGTGGATGCGCCTGCCGGACATCATCGGTGTCGAACTGAGCGGCCGGCCGCAGCCGGGCATCACCGCCACCGACGTGGTGCTGGCGCTGACCGAGTTCCTGCGCAAGGAGCGCGTGGTCGGTGCCTGGCTTGAATTCTTCGGCGAAGGGGCCGCTGCGCTCACCATCGGCGATCGCGCCACCATCTCCAACATGTGCCCCGAATATGGCGCGACCGCCGCGATGTTCTACATCGATGCGCAGACCACCGACTACCTGCGCCTGACCGGGCGCGAGGAAGCGCAGGTCGCGCTGGTCGAGAACTACGCACGCACCACCGGCCTGTGGGCCGACGATCTGGCCAGCGCGCAGTACGAACGCGTGCTGCGCTTCGACCTGTCCAGCGTGGTGCGCAACATGGCCGGCCCGTCCAACCCGCACAAGCGTGTGGCCACCGCCGAACTGGCCGAGCGCGGCATCGCTGACGAGGCCAAGCTGGTGGCCGGCAAGGCCGAGCAGGCCCAGGGTCTGATGCCCGATGGCGCGGTGATCATCGCCGCCATCACCAGCTGCACCAATACGTCCAACCCGCGCAACGTCATCGCCGCCGCACTGCTGGCGCGCAATGCCAATGCCCGTGGCCTGCAGCGCAAGCCGTGGGTGAAGTCGTCGCTGGCACCCGGTTCCAAGGCCGTGCAGCTGTACCTGGAAGAAGCCGGCCTGCTGCCGGAACTGGAACAGCTGGGCTTCGGCATCGTGGCCTTCGCCTGCACCACCTGCAATGGCATGAGCGGTGCGCTGGACCCGGTCATCCAGCAGGAAATCATCGATCGCGACCTGTATGCCACCGCCGTGCTGTCGGGCAACCGCAACTTCGATGGCCGCATCCACCCGTATGCCAAGCAGGCTTTCCTGGCCTCGCCGCCGCTGGTGATCGCCTACGCCATCGCCGGCACGGTGCGCTTTGACATCGAGAAGGACGTGCTGGGCGTGGATGCCGACGGCAACGACGTGCGCCTGAAGGACATCTGGCCCAGCGATGCCGAGATCGATGCCGTGGTCAAGGCTGCGGTGAAGCCGGAGCAGTTCCGCCGCGTCTACAACCCGATGTTCAACGTGCGCGTGGAGCACGGCGCGCAGGTCAGCCCGCTGTACGACTGGCGCGCGCAGAGCACCTACATCCGCCGCCCGCCCTACTGGGAGGGCGCGCTGGCCGGCGAGCGCACGCTGTCGGGCATGCGCGCGCTGGCGGTGCTGCCGGACAACATCACCACCGACCACCTGTCGCCGTCCAACGCGATCCTGGCCGCCAGTGCCGCCGGTGAATACCTGGCGAAGATGGGCCTGCCGGAGGAAGACTTCAATTCCTACGCGACCCACCGTGGCGACCACCTGACCGCGCAGCGTGCCACCTTCGCCAACCCGAAGCTGTTCAACGAGATGGTGCGCAACGACGACGGCAGCGTGAAGCAGGGCTCGCTGGCGCGCGTGGAGCCGGAAGGCAAGGTCATGCGCATGTGGGAGGCGATCGAGACCTACATGGACCGCAAGCAGCCGCTGATCATCATCGCCGGCGCCGACTACGGCCAGGGCAGCTCGCGTGACTGGGCGGCCAAGGGCGTGCGACTGGCCGGTGTGGAGGCGATCGTGGCCGAGGGCTTCGAACGCATCCATCGCACCAACCTGATCGGCATGGGCGTGCTGCCGCTGGAGTTCAAGCCGGGCACCACGCGGCTGACGCTGGGCATCGACGGCACCGAGACCTTCGATGTCGTCGGCGAACGCCGGCCGCGCGCGGACCTGACCCTGGTCATCCACCGCCGCGACGGCCAGGACGTGACCGTGCCGGTCACCTGCCGCCTGGACAGCGACGAGGAAGTGGCCATCTACGAGGCGGGCGGCGTCCTGCAGCGCTTCGCCCAGGACTTCCTGGAAGGCGCCAAGGTGGCGTGAGGCCATGAAGGACAGCGGGCTGGGCAATCGAGCGTCGAACGATGACAATCGGCCCACGCCCGCTGACCGGAAGGAACCGATGGACATTGGCCCTCGTCGTTGGATGTGTGCCGCCCTGGCGGTGGTTCTGCTGTTCTCCCTGGTTGGCTGCGCGACCACCGCGGTGGGCCCCCGTCGGCAGACCGATACGATCCGTGCGGCCTACCTGAGCGGCGACAAGGCCTATCTGCTGGGTGAGAAGCGCGACTACGAGATTGATCCCAAACCCTTTGTTGCGTACCACGCGCTGCTCGACAGCCCGTTGAAGGAGGCGGTGGTCTGCTCGCGGTTGAGCGGCCGCATCTGGCTGGGCACGGGCCGCCCGTCTCCGATGGTGGTCGGAACGTACGGCCTGCTGCTGGATCCCGCACGGGTCGATCCGGCCGCGGCGGCGGCAGCTGGCCTGCGGCGTGTCGAGTCGAATGATTCCTATCTGTACAAGCTTGCGGTCGACCCGCGCTGCGCGCCTGCGGCCTCGGCCGTCGGCTATTACGTCGCCACGTTCCAGGGGGAAGGGCGCCTGGTTACGGTGGAGGCGCGTGAACAACGTCTGGCCGAGGCCGCACTGGCCCAGCCCGTCACGCTGGAGCTCGACGTGAAGGGCAGCGAGCCACTGGGCTCGCCCGCGGCCGAGTCGGTCAGCGCCGTGGTGACGGCCCCGTTCTATCTGTTTGGCATCCTGTTCTTCAAGAAAAGCCTGTGAGGACCCCGCAACATGACCCATCCCCATCTTCCGCAGCTGCGCATTCCCGCCACCTACATGCGTGGTGGTACCAGCAAGGGCGTGTTCTTCCGCCGGCAGGACCTGCCTGAGGCCGCGCAGGTGCCCGGCGTCGCGCGCGATGCGCTGCTGATGCGCGTGATCGGCTCGCCCGACCCGTATGGCAAGCACACCGACGGCATGGGCGGTGCCACCTCCAGCACCAGCAAGGTGGTGATCATCGCCGCCGCCTCCGTGCCGGACCACGATGTGGACTATCTGTACGGCCAGGTGCCGCTGGACAAGCCGTTCATCGACTGGTCGGGCAACTGCGGCAACCTGTCCTCGGCGGTCGGTCCGTTCGCCATCAGCAATGGCTTCATCGATCCGGCGCGCGTGCCGCGCGATGGCATCTGCACGGTGCGCATCTGGCAGGCCAACATCGGCAAGACCATCATCGCCCACGTTCCGATGCGCGAGGGCGTGGTGCAGGAAATCGGGGATTTCGAGCTGGACGGGGTGACCTTCCCGGCCGCCGAAATCCAGCTGGAATTCCTTGATCCGGCGGCCGAGGATGGCGAGGGCGGTGGCGCGATGTTCCCCACCGGCCAGCTGCAGGAAGACCTGGAGGTGCCGGGGGTCGGTACCTTCCGGGCGACGCTGATCAACTCCGGCGTGCCGGTTGTTTTTGTCGAGGCTGCGGCACTGGGCTATGAGGGCACCGAGCTGCAGGGCGCCCTCAATGAAGACGCGGCCGCGCTGGCACGCCTGGAGGCCATCCGTGCGGCCGGCGCGGTGCGCATGGGGCTGGTGCCGGACCTGGCGGCCGCCGAGCGGCGTCCGTTGACCCCGAAGGTCGCGTTCGTGGCCCCGGCCCGCGCGTATGTCAGCTCCAGCGGCAAGCCGGTGCCGGCCGAGGCCATCAACCTCAACGTCCGCGCGATCTCGATGGGCAAGATGCATCACGCGATGATGGGCACCGCCTCGGTGGCGATCGCCACGGCCGCCACGGTACCGGGCACGCTGGTCAACCAGGCCGCAGGCGGTGCGGTGGGGGAGGCGGTGACCTTCGGCCATCCTTCCGGCACGCTGCGCGTGGGCGCACAGGCGAGCGTTGTTGACGGCCAGTGGACGGTGACCAAGGCCATCATGAGCCGCAGTGCCCGCGTGCTGATGGAAGGCACGGTGCGGGTGCCGGCCGACTGATGCGCTGGTGAACGCCAACCGAGGTTGGCGACGACCGGGGCGCGGAGACCGATTGCTTGGGTAGATGCCAACCTGGGTTGGCAGGGTGCACGGGCAACCGTGCACCCCAACGAGGAGACCGATGATGTCCGACCGCCACACCCCATCCAACGAACGTGCAGCGTGGGATGCGCTGCTGGTGGACATCGTCGACTACGTGCGTGATACGCCCATCGACAGCGCCCGCGCGTTCGATACCGCGCACCACTGCCTGCTAGATACCCTCGGCTGTGGCCTGGAGGCCCTGGCGTTCCCGGCCTGCAGCAAGCTGCTGGGGCCGGTGGTGCCCGGCATCTCGGTCATCAACGGGGCCCGCGTGCCGGGCACCCACTATGTGCTTGACCCGGTGCAGGCCGCCTTCAACATCGGCGCGATGGTGCGCTGGCTGGATTTCAACGACACCTGGCTGGCCGCCGAATGGGGCCATCCCTCGGACAACCTGGGCGGCATCCTCGCCGTGGCCGACTGGCTGGGCCGCAATGCCGCCGGCCTGCGCCGCGCACCCCCGACCATGCACGACGTGCTGCGCGCGATGATCAAGGCACACGAGATCCAGGGTGTGCTGGCGCTGGACAATGCCTTCAACCGGGTCGGCCTGGACCACGTGGTGCTGGTCAAGGTGGCCACCACCGCGGTCGTGGCGCACCTGCTGGGGCTGGACCGCGAGCGCATGCTCAATGCGCTGTCACTGGCCTGGGTCGATGGCCAGTCGCTGCGCACCTACCGGCATGCGCCCAACACCGGCTCGCGCAAGAGCTGGGCGGCGGGCGATGCCACCAGTCGTGGCGTGCGGCTGGCCCTGATGGCCGCCACCGGCGAGATGGGATACCCCTCGGTGCTCAGCGCGCCGACCTGGGGCTTCGAGGCCGTGTCCATGCACGGGCAGGCGCTGCGCCTGGCCCGTCCACTGGGCAGCTACGTGATGGAGAATGTGCTGTTCAAGATCAGTTTCCCCGCCGAATTCCACGGCCAGACGGCAGTGGAGGCGGCGATCCTCCTGCACCAGCAGTTGAAGGCCACAGGGCGCTCGCCGATGGATATCGCGCAGCTGACCATCCGCACCCAGCAGGCCTGCATCCGCATCATCGACAAGCAGGGGCCGTTGCATAACCCGGCCGACCGCGATCACTGCGTGCAGTACATGGTGGCCATCGCCCTGCTGCATGGCCGGCTGGTGGCCGAGGACTACGAGGACGATGTGGCTGCCGACCCGCGTATCGATGCGCTGCGGGCGAGGATGCAGTGCGTGGAGGATGCCGGCTTCAGTGCCGATTACCTGGACCCGGAAAAGCGCAGCATCGCCAACGCGCTGAGCGTGCGCTTCAACGACGGCAGCGATCTGCCGGAGGTGGTGGTCGAGTATCCGCTCGGCCATGCCCGGCGACGCGGGGAGGGCATGCCGCTGCTGCGTGACAAGTTCCGCCGGCACCTGGCCCACCGCTTCCCCACCGCCCAGCAGCAGCGCATCCTGGCGGTGTCGCTGGATCCGGTCGCATTGGCCTCGATGCCGGTGACTGCCTACGTGGACCTGTACCTGCCGACATAGGCCGGAGCGGGTGCCGGCGCTGGCGCTGCCCTCGCCTGGGGGGGGCCAACCCCGCGGGTCGGCCCTGCCGGCGTCAACACCTTGACGCGGGGCGCTTATACTGGCCGCCTCGTTCAAGGAGTGAAACGACATGACCGGTCTGGCGTGGCTGCGGCAGTGGGGGTGGAAGACGGCGCTGGTGGCCGGGGCCCTGGTCCTGGGCCTGGCGGGCTGCCGCAACGACAGCGGACAGCTGCCCAAGGCCAGCGGCGAGGCGATCGCCACCAAGGCCGAGACGGTGAAGGAATTCACCCTGTTGCGTGCCTACCCGGACCAGAAGAACGATGGCCTGTCGCTGGCGCTGGAGTTCTCGCGCCCGCTGGTCGGCACCCAGGAGTTCGACAAGCTGGTGCGCTTCGAGGAAAAGGTCGGTACCGAGGACA
Organism: Stenotrophomonas sp. 24(2023); assembly: GCF_030913365.1. Classification (NCBI taxonomy): domain Bacteria; kingdom Pseudomonadati; phylum Pseudomonadota; class Gammaproteobacteria; order Lysobacterales; family Lysobacteraceae; genus Stenotrophomonas; species Stenotrophomonas sp. 24(2023). The sequence continues at coordinate 710,602 of NZ_CP133160.1, read as the reverse complement.
GCAGCTGGACCCTGTCCGATGATGGCCTGACCCTGCGCTACCCCTTCGTGGAGGCCGGCAAGGAATTCAGTCTGGTGGTGTCGGCCGACCTGCTGGCCGCCGATGGCAGCCGGCTGGGCAAGGAACTGAAGCAGAAGGTGTTCAGCGGCGAACTCAAGCCGGTGGCCGGTTTCGCCTCGCAGGGCAGCGTGCTGCCGGCGCGTGATACCCGTGGCCTGCCGGTGGTGTCGGTGAACGTGCCGGAAGTGGACGTGGAATTCCTGCGCGTGCGCGAAAAGGATCTGCCGACCTTCTTCAGCCAGTACCAGCGTGGCGGCCGCCGTGGCAGCTGGGAACTGAGCAGCGATTACGAGCGCACCCCGATCAACAAGCTGGCCGAGCCGGTCTACGTGAACCGCTTCATCCTGGGCGGCAAGCAGAACGAGCGCGTACTGACCTACCTGCCGATCCAGGACGTGAAGGAGCTGCAGGAGCCGGGCCTGTACTTCGCCGTGCTCAAGCGTACCGGCGATTTCGAGGGCGAGTTCGACACCGCCTTCTTCACCATCAGCGACATCGGCCTGCACGCCCGTGCCTACAAGGACAAGCTGTTCGTGCACACCGCGTCGCTGAAGGATGGCGCGGCGCTGAAGAAGATCGACCTGCGCGTGCTCGACGCCAAGGGCGAGACCGTGCTCAAGGCCAGCACCGATGGCAATGGCAACGCGCTGTTGAACTACACGCTCGACGCTGGCCACGTGCTGGTGGCCGGCAGCGGCAAGGACACCAGCTTCCTGCCGTTCAACCAGCCTGCGCTGGACCTGAGCGAATTCGCCGTGGCCGGCCGTGACAACGCCTGGTTCGATGTGTTCGCCTGGTCCGGCCGTGACCTGTATCGCCCGGGCGAGACCGTGCGGCTGTCCGCCCTGCTGCGTGACAACGATGGCAAGCCGGTCAAGAGCCAGCCGGTGTTCCTGCGCCTGAAGCAGCCCGATGGCAAGACCTTCCGCGAAACCCGCCTGCAGCCGGGCGAGCAGGGGTACTTCAGCTTCGAGCAGGCGATTCCGGCCGAGGCGCCGACCGGGCGCTGGCAGGTGGAATTCCGTACCGACCCGACCAGCAAGGACGCCATCCAGGGCATGACCCTGCGCATCGAGGAGTTCCTGCCCGAGCGCATGAAGCTGGACCTGGACAGCCCGCAGAAGACCCTGCGCCCGGGTGATGCCCTGCGCCTGCAGGCCAACGGGGCGTACCTGTATGGTGCGCCGGCCGACGGCAACCGTTTCACCGCCCGCCTGGCGGTGGGCGTGGAGCAGGCACCGGTGGCCAACCTGCCGGGCTATTTCTTCGGTGACCCGACCGCGGAGCTGCCGCGCGAGGCCAAGGATGTGATCGATACCACGCTGCCGGCCAACGGCCAGTTGCGCCAGGACGTGGATCTGCCCGAAGAGGTCGCCAAGGCCAAGACCCCGGTGGCCGTGGTGCTGTCCGGCAGCGTATATGAAACCGGTGGGCGCACGGTCACCCGCAGCCTCAAGCGCGTGCTGTGGCCGGCACCGGCGCTGGTCGGCGTGCGCCCGCTGTTCAACCCCGACGATGGCGCCGATGCCAACAGCAACGCGCGCTTTGAACTGATGCGCGTGGATGCCGATGGCAAGCCGCAGCCGGCCAAGGGCCTGAAGATCACCCTGGTGCGCGAACTGCGCGACTACCACTGGACGTTCAGCGACAACCGCTGGGGCTACGATTTCACCCGCCGTTTCGAAAACAAGGACACCCGCATCGTCGATGCCGGCAGCAGCGCGGTGGCCTTCGATTTCGCGGTGGAGTGGGGCGAGTACCGGGTGGATGTGTTCGATCCGGCCACCGGGCTGACCAGCCGTTATCCGTTCCGTGCCGGCTGGAGCTGGGGCGATGACAACCGCGGCCTGGATGCGCGCCCGGACAAGGTGAAGCTGGCGCTGGACAAGACCGGTTACAAGGCCGGCGACACCCTGCACGTGACGGTGACTCCGCCGCATGCCGGCAAGGGCCTGCTGATGGTCGAAAGCGACCGCATGCTGTACGTGCAGGAGATCGACGCCAAGCCCGGTGCCACCTTCAAGATTCCGGTCACCGCCGACTGGGAGCGCCATGATGTCTACATCACCGCGCTGGTGTTCCGCGGTGGCAGCGCGCCGAGCAAGATCACCCCGGCACGTGCCGTGGGTGTGGTGCATGTGCCGATGGACCGCAAGGCACGCACGGTGGCGGTCGGGCTGGTCGCGCCGAAGCAGATGCGGCCGGAGCAGGACCTGCCGGTCACCGTCAGCGTGCCGCAGCTGGCCGGCAGGACGGCCCATGTCACCGTATCGGCGGTGGACGTGGGCATCCTCAACATCACCCGCTTCCCGGTGCCCGATGCCGCCGCGCATTTCTTCGCGCAGCGCCGGCTGGGCATCGATGCCTATGATGTCTACAGCCGTGTGATCGAGAGCTTCGACGGCAGCACCGGCAAGCTCAAGTTCGGCGGCGACATGGCATTGCAGGCACTGCCGCAGGCCAAGCGGCCCACGGCACGGGTGCAGACCGTGGACCTGTTCTCCGGCCCGGTACCGCTGGATGCCAAGGGCAATGCCCGCATCCGTCTGAAGGTGCCGGATTTCAACGGCACCCTGCGCGTGTCGGCGCTGGTGTATTCCGATGCCGACTACGGCAGGCGTGATGTGGAAACCATCGTGCGCGCGCCGATCCTGGCCGAAGCCAGCATGCCGCGCGTGCTGGCCCCGGGCGACCGCAGCACGGTGACGCTGGACGTGCAGAACTTCACCGGCAAGCCCGGTGCCTTCAACGTGCGGGTGGACACCGAAGGCCCGCTGGCGCTCACCGAAGGCAGCCGCAGCATACAGCTGGGGGCCGATGCCAAGACCACGCTGAGCTTCCCGCTCGGCGCCCGCGAGGGCAACAGCGTGGCCAAGGTGCGCGTGCGCGTGGACGGCAACGGCTTCAAGGCCGACCGCCGCTACGAACTGCCGGTGCGTGCGGCCTGGCCGCAGGTGCTGCGTTCGCAGGTACGCACGCTCGATCCGCTGGCAGCGGTCAGCCTGGACAGCAGCCTGGCCGACGGGTTGATGGCCGAGTCGGTCAATGCCCGCCTGCTGGTCAGCCCGCTGCCGCCGGTTCCCTTCGCCAGCGCACTGCAGGGGGCGTTGAACTACCCCTATGGCTGCGCCGAGCAGACCACCAGCAAGGGCTATGCCGCGCTGATCCTGGACCAGGCCACCTCGGCCATGCTCGGCACCGATGGCCTGGACGCGAAGGCGCGCAACGAGCGCATGGAAGGGGCCTTCGGCCGCCTGGCCTCGATGCAGGTGGCCAACGGCAACTTCTCGATGTGGGGCAACGATGGGGATGTGAACCCCTGGCTGACCCCGTACATCACCGAGTTCCTGCTCGATGCCAAGGACGCCGGCTTCGCCGTGCCGGACAACGTGCTGCAGAAGGCGCTCAACCGCCTGAGCGAAGACCTGCTGTCCGGTGGCAATCAGTTCTACGGGCAGGACAAGCGCGACAGCCTGAAGTTCGCCAACCAGGCCTATTCGGGCTACGTGCTGGCACGGGTCAACCGTGCACCGCTGGGCACGCTGCGCGCGCTGTATGACAACGAGCGCAGCAAGGCCGTCGGTGGCCTGCCGCTGGTGCACCTGGGCGTGGCGCTGTCGCTGCAGGGCGACCGCAAGCGCGGCGAGGCGGCCATCGCGGCCGGCTTCGCCACCTCCAGCAGTGAACGCCCGGCGTACTACGGCGATTACGGCAGTGCCATCCGTGATGACGCGCTGATGATCGCGCTCACCCATGAAAACAAGCTGGCCAAGCCGGCCTGGGATGCGCGCTCGGTCGATCTGGGCCGTGGCCTGGATGCGCGCCGCAACAGCGGCTGGCTGTGGCTGAGCACGCAGGAACAGGTGGCGATCGCCCGCCTGGGCAAGGCACTGGCCGCCAACCAGAAGAAGCTGGTGGCCGGTGAACTGGTGATCGGTGGCAGCAGCGAGGCCATCAGCGAGCGCCGCCTGTTCGGCCGCAGCTTCGATGCCGGCCAGCTGGCCAGCGGCGTGCGGTTCACCCCGCAGGGCGAGCCGCCGATGTTCGCCAGCATCGACGTGGCCGGCATTCCGCGCACGCCGCCGGCACCGGACAACAGCGTGCTGGGCGTGGAGCGCAGCTACTTCGGCACCGACGGCAAGCCGTGGGCACCGCGCCCGTTGAAGGAAGGCGAAGCGCTGATCGTGCGGGTGACGGTGACCCCGGACACCAGCATGCCCGATGCGCTGCTGACCGACCTGCTGCCGGCCGGCCTGGAAATCGAGAACTTCAACCTGGGCGATGCCAAGCAGTGGGCCGATGTGGTGGTCGACGGCATCAACATCAGCGAGCGTGGCGAGGCAGCGCAGACCCAGCACGAAGAGTTCCGCGATGACCGCTACGTGGCGGCACTGAAGCTGTCCCGTGGCAGCAAGGCCACCGTGTTCTACCTGGTGCGCGCGGTGACCCCGGGCACCTATTCGGTGCCGCCGCCGCTGGTGGAGGACATGTACCGGCCGCAGCTGCGCGGCGTAGGCCGCAGCACGCCGACCACGATCACCGTGGTCCAGCCATGACCGTGCGGGCGGGCCGCGTCCGCGCGGCCTGCCCCGACCGGGTGGGCCGATGAAGGCGGGATGGCCGGCACGCGTGCGCGGCGCGCTGCGGCCCCTGTGGCCGTGGCTGCGCTGGGGCACGGCCGCGGTGTTGGCACTGCTGCTGGTGCTGGACCTGGCGTTCCCGCCGCCGCTGCCACGGCAACGCGACACCAGCACGCTGGTGGTGGCGGGTGATGGCAGCCCGCTGCGTGCCTTCGCCGATGCCGAAGGCGTATGGCGCTATCCGGCCTCGGTGGACAGCGTATCGCCGCTGTACCTGCAGGCCCTGCTGACCTACGAGGACCGCTGGTTCTGGCGGCATCCCGGCATCAACCCGCTGGCGCTGCTGCGGGCCAGCGGCCAGCTGCTGCGGCAGGGCCGCATCGTGTCCGGTGGCTCCACCCTGACCATGCAGGTCGCGCGCATCCTCGATGCGCATTCGCGCACGCCCTGGGGCAAAACCAAACAGATGCTGCGCGCGGTGCAGCTGGAAATGCACCTGTCCAAGGCGCAGATCCTGGCGCTGTACCTGGAACGCGCACCCTACGGCGGCACCATCGAAGGCGTGGAGGCGGCCAGCTGGGCGTACCTGGGCAAGCCGGCGGCGCGGCTGTCCCATGCCGAGGCCGCGTTGCTGGCCGTGCTGCCGCAGGCACCGAGCCGTCTGCGCCCGGACCGGCACCCGGAAGCGGCGCAGAAGGCGCGCGACAAGGTGCTCGAACGCATGGCGGCGCTGGGGGTATGGTCGGCCGATGACGTGCAGGATGCGCGCATCGAAACCGTGGTCACCCGCTCGTTGCGGCCACCGCTGCATGCCGCCCTGCTGGCCCAGCGCCTGCACAGCGCCTACCCGGGGCGGGCCCGCATCGAAAGCAGCATCGACAGCGGTCTGCAGCGCACGCTGGAAGAGCGCGTGGCCAGCTATTTCTCCACGTTGCCCGAGCGCACCTCGGCGGCCCTGCTGGTGGTGGACAACCAGAGCCTGGAAGCACGTGCCTACGTGGGCACGCTCAATTTCGGCGACCGCCAGCGGCTGGGCCACGTGGACATGGTGCAGGCCTGGCGCTCGCCGGGCTCCACGCTCAAGCCCTTCCTGTACGCGCTGGCACTGGACGATGGCCTGATCCATTCGGAAAGCCTGCTGGTGGATGCGCCGCAGAGCTTTGGCGGGTACCGGCCCGGCAACTTCGATGCCGCCTTCAACGGCCCGGTGGCGGCGGCGACCGCACTGCGGCTGTCGCTCAATGTCCCTGCGGTGGATCTGCTGGACCGCGTCGGCCCGGCGCGCTTTGCCGCACGCCTGTCGCACGCCGGCATCCAGCTGCGCTTCCCCAAGGGCAGCACGCCGAACCTGTCGCTGATCCTGGGCGGCACCGGTGCACGGTTGGAAGACCTGGTGGGGGCGTTCGCCGCGCTGAATCGTGGCGGCATTGCCGGCCACGTGCGCTACACCGCCGATGAGCCACGGGTGGAGCGACGGCTGGTATCGCCGGGCGCTGCCTGGATCACCCGCGAGATGCTCGAATCCAACCCGCGGCCCGGCGACGGCGTGGGGACCTTCGACGTGGCCGGGCGCCCGCGCGTGGCCTGGAAGACCGGCACCAGCTATGGCTACCGCGATGCCTGGGCGATCGGCAGCACCCGCCACTACACGGTCGGGGTGTGGGTGGGGCGCCCGGATGGCACGCCGTTGCCGGGCCAGTACGGGGCGGTCACCGCCTTGCCGCTGATGTTCGAGGTGGTCGACAGCCTGCCACGCCAGCGTGGTGACGCCGGTGCTGCGCCACGGCCAGCCAGTGTCAGCGAAGCCGATGTCTGCTGGCCCACCGGGGGCCTGGCCGACGAACTGCCACCGGCGTTGTGCCAGCGCCGGATGCCCGCGTTCGTGCTCGACGGCACCGTGCCGCCCACGTTCGCCGAGCGCGAGGCGCGGCGATGGCAGCCGGGGCGGCAGCGTTACCAGGCCGATGCACGCAGTGGCCTGCGCCTGTCGGCCGATTGCAGTGCCGCGCACGAGGTGGTCGAGCGCGAGATCGCGCGCTGGCCGGCGCTGGTGTCGCCGTGGCTGCCGCAGGCCACCCGGCAGGTGTCCCAGTTGCCGGCCCTGGCACCGGATTGCCGCGATGACGGACGCGAGGCCAGCATCGCCCTGCATGTGGATGGCCTGAACGATGGCGCCACCCTGGCACGCGCACCCAACGCCGACCATGGCGTGCGCCTGCAGCTGCGCGCGCTGGGCAGCGAGCAGGACATCGACTGGCTGCTCGATGGCCGGCTGATCGCCCGCTCCCGCGGCGCCCAGCACATTGCCCACGAATTCGCCGAAGCCGGCCCGCATACGCTGACTGCGCTGGCGTCCGATGGTGCCTGGACGCAGGTGCGCTTCCGCGTGCTGCGGTAGCGCCGGGCCGTGCCCGGCGCGCATGGGTCTTACTTGCCGATCCAGCCGTCAAGCAGGTCGGCGAACTCATCGGCGTGTTCCTCCTCCTGCGCCAGGATCTCTTCCAGGATGCGCTTGGTGGTGGTGTCCTTGTCGCCGATGAACTGGATCATTTCCCGGTAGCTGTCGATGGCGATGCGCTCGGCGATCAGGTTCTCGCGCACCATGTCGCGCAGGTCCGAACCTTCCTTGTACTCGGCATGCGAGCGTGCCGTCAGCGTGTCGGGGTTGAGGTCAGGCTCGCCCCCCAGCTGCACGATGCGCTCGGCCAGCTTGCCGGCGTGTGCCTGTTCCTGCTGTGCGTGTTCCAGGAATTCGGCCTTCACCGCGTCGGCCAGCATGCCCTTGGCCATGAAATAGTGCCGGTAGTAGCGCAGTACGCAGACATACTCGGTCGCCAGTGCATCGTTGAGCAGCTGGATGACGGCCTTGCGGTCGGCGCTGTAGGTGGGCGTGATGGCGCCATCGTCCAGGTTCCTGCGCGCGTTGCTGCGCAGGGTCTGGCGGTCGCTGATGCCGGGAAGGGGGGCGTGCTGTCTGGCTGGCTTTGACATGGCTGGCCGTTTCCTCTGGGAGTGGGGGATCAGGTGGGCAGGTGCTCCAGCACGTGGTCGGCCGAAGACACCTCGAACTTGCCGGGCTCCTCCACCCATGCCTCACGCACGATGCCGTCTTCCACATACAGGGCGAACCGCCGCGAGCGGATGCCCATGCCCGAGGCGCTGGCGTCCATCTGCAGGCCGAGCGCACGGGTGAATTCGGCATTGCCGTCAGACAGCATCAGCAGGCCCTCGGGCACGTTCTGCTCGGTGGCCCAGGCCTTCATCACGAACGGGTCGTTGACGGCCATGCAGTAGACCTCGATGCCACGGCGGCGGAATTCCTCGAAGCGGGCAACGAAGCCGGGCAGGTGGCGGGCCGAGCAGGTCGGGGTGAAGGCCCCGGGAACGGCGAACAGCACCACCTTGCGGCCCTCGAACAACGCATGGGTGTCCAGGGTCTGGATGCCGTCGCGGATGCGCTTGAGGGTGACTTCGGGCAGGCGGTCGCCGGCGTGGATGGTCATGGGAGCTCCTTTGCACGGGCAGGGTAGGGACCGGAATGGGATGGGCGCGTCAAGACATTGAAAATCCGGCGTGCACACCCATTCTGTCCGGTCCCGGGGCGGGATGCCGTGGCCAGCATGGCCCCTGGCCATGGCGGTGGCATTGCGTTGGATCAGCCGGCGTCACCGCAGGGGCATTCCACAGGCCGTAGCATCGGGCGGCGCTAGAATGAACGCGGGGCGGGACCCGCCGCGGCAGAATCAAATCGAGGTAGCTGGATGGAATTCAAGGATTACTACGCCACCCTGGGGGTGGAACCGGGTGCGGGCGACGCCGAGATCAAGACGGCCTACCGCCGGCTGGCGCGCAAGTACCACCCCGACGTCAGCAAGGAAGCCGGCGCCGAGGACAAGTTCAAGGCGGTCAATGAAGCCTATGAGGCGCTGCGCGACCCGGAAAAGCGGGCCGCCTATGACCAGCTGCGTGCGCAGGGCTACCGTCCGGGCGACGATTTCAACGTGCCGCCGAACTTCGGTGGCGGCGGCTTCAACTTCGAGGAAGTGTTCGGCGGCGGTGGCGGTGCCAACGGCGGCTTCAGTGATTTCTTCGAAAGCCTGTTCGCGCGCCAGCGTGGTGCGCAGGGCGGCCCCGGCTTCAGCAGTGGTGGCCACGCCCCCAACCGCGATACGCGCGCCAAGTTGTCGGTGCCGCTGGAGGCCGCCTACAAGGGCGACAGTCTGCGCATCACGGTCAATGGCAAGCAGCTGGATGTGCGGGTGCCCAAGGGCATCCGCCCGGGGCAGGTGATCCGCCTGAGTGGGCAGGGGCAGAACGGCGGCAACCTGCTGCTGGAAGTGGAATATGCCGCGCACCCGCAGTTCGACGTGGATGGCCGCAACATCCTGCATGCCCTGCAGGTCACCCCCTGGCAGGCCGCGCTGGGCACCAGCATCAGCGTGCCGACGCTGGGGGGCGCGGTGGAACTGAAGATCCCCGCCGGCGCCGAGGCCGGGCGCAAGCTGCGCCTGCGAGGGCGTGGCCTGCCGGGCAGCCCGGACGGTGACCAGATCGTTGAACTGGAAATCATCGCCCCGCCGGCCACCGACGAGGCGCAGAAGAAGGCCTACCGGAACCTGGCCAAGGCCTTTGGCGAAACGATCTGAAGGCAGGTTGGCGCCGGGCCATGCCCGGCGGCGTCAACAGCGTGCCGGCCCCGGCCGGCCGCTGCCAGGGTCAGCCCTGACCGGCAAACACCCGCTCCAGCACCTCGGACAGTTCGTCTTCCGAGAACGGCTTGGTGATGTAGGCCTTTGCGCCTTGGCGCATGCCCCACATGCGGTCGGTGTCCTGGTCCTTGGTGGTCACCAGGATCACCGGGATGTGCCGCGTGGCCTCGTCGCGGGCCAGGGTACGGGTGGCCTGGAAGCCGTTGAGGTTGGGCATCACCACGTCCATCAGGACCAGGTCGGGCAGCTCGGCCTTGGCGGTTTCAACCCCGGCCGCGCCATCGGTGGCGGTCAGGATCTGGTGCCCGAGCTTCTCGACGATGCGCTGTATCCCCAACAGCTGCGACGGTGAGTCGTCGACGATCAGAATGCGTGCCATGTTGTTCCCCGGATGATGCTGGCAGTGTAGTGCGCGCATCGTAGCGATGGGAGGGCAGGGCGTGCCGTCCGTCGCCTGCCTGCGACGCTCAGCCGATCCGCACCACTGTGCGTCCCAGCCCACCACCGGCCAGCAGCGTGTCGAAAACGTCCGGCAGCTCTGCCAGCCCGACCTCCCGGGTACAGATGCTGTCCAGGTGGCGTGGCTTCCACGCATCGGCCAGGCGTTCCCAGACGGCCTCGCGCAGGGCGCGCGGTGCGTTGGCCGACGACACGCCCAGAAGCGACACACCGCGCAGGATGAAGGGCATCACGGTCATCTCCAGCGCCGGGCTGGCGGCCAGGCCGGCGCTGACCACGCTGCCATAAGGCACCGTCTGTGCCAGCAGGCTGGCCAGCATCGGCCCGCCGGCGTTGTCCAGGCCGCCCCCGAAACGGGCCGTCTGCAGCGGGCTGGTATCGGCCAGGGCCTCGCGCGGCAGGACCTCGGCCGCACCGATGCCGCGCAGGAAATCGGCCTGGGCCGGTTTGCCGCTGATCGCGTGCACCGTGTAGCCGGCGCGGCTGAAGATGTCCACGGCCAGCGCGCCCACCCCGCCGCTGGCGCCGGTGACCGCCAGCGGGCCCAGGCCCGGGGTCTGGCGGTTGTCCTGCAGGCGCAGCAGGGCCAGTGCCGCCGTGAAGCCGGCCGTACCCAGCACCATGGCTTCGCGCGGGGTCAACCCGGGCGGCTGCGCAATGACCGCGCTGGCGGCCAGGCGCACGTACTGGCTGTAGCCGCCGTCACGGCTTTCCCCCAGCCCGCAGCCGGTGGCCAGCACCGCATCGCCCTCGCGGAAGGCCGGATCGGTGGAGGCCACCACGGTGCCGGCCACGTCGATGCCGCCCACCAGCGGGAAGCGGCGCAGGATGCGGCCCTTGCCGGTGCCGGCCAGCGCGTCCTTGTAGTTCACCGAGGACCACTGGGCGCGGATCACCACTTCACCGGGGTTCAGCGCGTCCAGCCCCAGCTGGACCAGGCCGCTGCGGTAGCCGGCCTCGTCGTTTTCGATGCGGAAGGCGGTGAACTGGGCGGGAATGGCCATCGGCGCGGCTGACTTGGGGGAAAACGCCACCTTACCCCTTTCAATCCTGCCGGTCCCCCCCATCTTGTATCATCGGTTACGTTTGATGGCTGGTAATGGCTGGCGACGCGGGAAGGGCCCGCGCGCGGCCCAATCTTGATGGAGCGTGCATGGCCTGGAATACACCCGGCGGCAACAAGGGCGGACAAGGCCCCGACGAGAATCGACGCGGGCCGTTCAAGCCGCGTGGTGGCGGCAGCGGCGGCGGCTGGGGCGGACTGCCCGGCCCCCTGAAGGACCTGTTCGATGGAGGCATCCTGCGCTGGGTCGCAGTGGCGGTGGTGCTGCTGGTGCTGTTCTCCAGCTTCCAGCTGGTCGGCGAACAGCAGCGGGGCGTGGTCCTGCGCTTCGGCCAGTTCTCGCGCATCCTGCAGCCGGGCCCGAACTTCAAGCTGCCCTGGCCGATCGAATCGGTCACCAAGGTCAACGCCACCGAGATCAAGACCTTCTCGATCCAGGTGCCGGTGCTGACCCGCGACGAGAACATCGTCAACGTCTCGCTGAACGTGCAGTACCGCATCGATGACCCGCGCCAGTACCTGTTCGGTACGGTCGATGGCGACCAGGTGCTGGAACAGTCCGCGCAGAGCGCGGTGCGCGAGGAAGTCGGCCGCGCCGACCTCAACAGCGTGCTGAACAACCGTGGCCCGCTGGCCGTGGCCGCCGAGGAGCGCCTGCAGGCGCTGCTGCGTGCGTTCCGTACCGGCCTGACCGTGACCGGCCTGACCCTGCCCGACGCCCGCCCGCCGGAAGAGGTGAAGCCGGCCTTCGACGAGGTCAACGGCGCCCAGCAGGTCAAGGAACGCCTGATCAACGAGGCCCAGGCCTACGCCGCCAAGGTGGTGCCGGAAGCCCGCGGCCAGGCCGCCCGTTCGCGCACCACCGCCGAAGGCTACAAGCAGGCCGTGGTCGCCAAGGCCGAAGGTGATGCCGAACGCTTCAGCCTGCTGCAGGGCCAGTACAAGGATGCCCCCGAGGTCACCCGCAAGCGCCTGTGGCTGGAAACCGTGCAGCAGGTGCTGTCGGAGAACCGCAAGGTCATTGGTGGCGATGGCCGCCAGCTGATCTACGTGCCGATGACCGGCGATACCCGAGGCAGCACCTCCGCGCCGGCCAGCGTGCCGAACCCGGACGTGGTGCTCCCGTCGCTGCCGGGTACCTCGGCAGCGGAACAATCCCGCGACCCGGGCCGGCCCACCGGCCGCCCGGCGGGTCGTCCGGCCGGCCGTGAGGAGGGCAGCCGATGAGAAATCCAATCTGGATCGCCGTCATCGTGGCGGCAGTGCTGGGCCTGCTGGGCTCGGTCTACGTGGTGCGTGAAGACCAGACCGCCATGGTGCTGAACCTGGGCAAGGTCGTGCGTTCGGACATCCAGCCCGGCCTGCACTTCAAGGTCCCGGTGGTGGAATCGGTGAAGGTGTTCGACCGCCGCTTCCAGGTGCTCGACACCACGCCGGCGCGCTACTTCACCGCCGAACAGAAAGATGTCAGCGTCGACTTCTTCGCCATCGGCTACATCTCCAACGTCGGTGACTACTTCCGTGCTACTGGCGGCGATCCGCGCATCGCCAATGCCCGCCTGGCGCCGATCATCACCGATTCGCTGCGCAACCAGATCAACTCGCGCACCCTGCAGCAGCTGGTGTCCGGCGACCGCAGCGAGCTGATCGCCGAGCAGCTCAAGGGCATCAACGAAGCGGTGGCGGGGCTGGGCATGCAGATGATCGACCTGCGCATCAAGCAGGTGGACCTGCCCACCGACAGCCAGGTCATCAACGACGTGTACGAGCGCATGCGCGCCCAGCGCAAGCAGGAAGCGGCCAAGCTGCGCGCCGAAGGCGAGGAGCAGTCGCTGACCATCCGTGCCCAGGCTGACCGCGAAAGCACCGTGCTGATCGCCGAGGCCGAGCGTGATGCCCAGCGCCTGCGTGGTGAAGGCGATGCCGATGCAGCGCGCATCTACGGCAAGGCCGGTTCGGCCGATCCGGCGTTCTATGCCTTCTACCGCAGCCTGGAGGCCTACCGTGGCTCCATGACCGACGGCAACGGCGTGATCGTGCTGGACAAGAACGACCCGTTCCTGCAGTACCTGAAGAACGACCGCTGACCGCCAGCGGCGTGCATCCGGGGCCCGGCGACCTGCCGGGCCCCGTGTTTTTTGGAGTTCCCCATGAAAGATCTGTTCGCGGCCGTGTGCCTGGTCGCGGTGCTCGAAGGCCTGTTCCTGTTCGTCGCGCCGGTGGCCTGGCGGCACATGGCCGAGCGCCTGATGGGCCTGCCCAGCCCGGCCCTGCGCAGTTTTGGCGGGTTGGTCCTGCTGGCGGGCCTGAGCCTGCTGTGGTGGGTCCGGCACTAGGGGCAGGGCATGGGCCTGACCGGCCGGTGAAGCCCGCCGCCGATGGGGTGGCACCGGACCCCGGAAACCCGGATAATGCACAAAAGCCGGACGGGCCTCCCGTTCGGCTTTTTCCGTGTCTGGGCCTTCCATCGCCGGCCGCTCCCCGTCTGGAGCCGCCACCTGTGCGCTGGCCAGCCTCGCCACGGTTCAACCGTCCGCGGCCCCGATGGCCGCAACAAAATCGAGGAGCCCGTCATGGGTCAGTCTGTCGTAGTGTTGGGTGCCCAGTGGGGCGATGAAGGCAAGGGCAAGATCGTCGATCTGCTCACGGAGGAAATCGGCGCCGTCGTGCGCTTCCAGGGCGGCCACAATGCCGGCCACACCCTGGTCATCAACGGCAAGAAGACCGTCCTGCACCTGATCCCGTCGGGCATCCTGCGTGACGATGCGCTGTGCCTGATCGGCAACGGCGTGGTGATCTCGCCGGCCGCGCTGCAGAAGGAAATCGCCGAGCTGGAAGCCTCCGGCGTGGAAGTGCGTTCGCGCCTGAAGATCTCCCCGGCCGCGCCGCTGATCATGCCGTACCACATCGCCCTGGACCAGGCGCGCGAACGCGCTGCCGGCGGCAAGGCGATCGGCACCACCGGCCGTGGCATCGGCCCGGCCTACGAAGACAAGGTGGCGCGCCGCGGCATCCGCATCGCCGACCTGCATTACCCCAAGCAGCTGGAAGAACTGCTGCGCACCGCGCTGGACTACCACAACTTCGTGCTGACCAAGTACCTGGGCACCGAAGCGGTCGATTTCCAGAAGACCTTCGACGAGGCGCTGGCCTTCGGCGAATACGTGCAGCCGATGAAGTCCGATGTGGCCGGCATCCTGCATGACCTGCGCAAGCAGGGCAAGCGCGTGCTGTTCGAAGGCGCGCAGGGCGCGCTGCTGGACATCGACCACGGCACCTACCCGTACGTCACCAGCTCCAACACCACCGTCGGTGGCGCGCTGGCCGGTACCGGCGTCGGCGCCGATTCGATCGACTACGTGCTGGGCATCGCCAAGGCCTACGCCACCCGCGTCGGCGGCGGCCCGTTCCCGACCGAACTGGACGATGAAATCGGCCAGGGCATCCGTGACCGCGGCGCCGAATACGGTGCCTCCACCGGCCGCCCGCGTCGCTGCGGCTGGATGGACATCGTCGCGCTCAAGCGCGCCGTGGCCATCAACGGCATCAGCGGCCTGTGCATCACCAAGCTGGACGTGCTCGACGGCATGGAAAAGCTGAAGGTCTGCATCGCCTACGAATACAACGGCAAGCGTACCGAGTACGCGCCGCTGGACGCGCAGGGCTGGGAAGACTGCACCCCGGTGTACCTGGAATTCCCGGGCTGGAACGAGAACACCCACGGCATCACCAACTGGGACGACCTGCCGCCGGCCGCGCGCGCCTACCTGCGTTCGCTGGAAGAGCTGGCCGGTTGCCCGATCAGCATCGTCTCCACCGGCCCGGACCGCGACCACACCATGGTCCTGCAGGACCCGTTCGCCTGAGTGATGCGCCGGTAGCGCCGGGCCATGCCCGGCGTCGCTGACAGGAAAAGCCCCGCACAAGCGGGGCTTTTTCGTACTGCTGCCGGCGTTACGCCAAGGCTTGGGCCGGGCGCTGCAGTCTGGCCATGAAGTCATCGGCGGTCTTGTTCACCTTGGTGAGCTTGAACCGGTTGAGCAGGATGTCATCCAGGGGATTCTCGAAGGGGGTGACCAGGATGCCGTTGTGGGCTTGCGTCCTGTGCATGAGGATTTCAGGCATGAATCCATCGCGAAGGGCATGTCCGATGATGGTGACCGGATTGTTCGTGACAAGTTCGCGGGCCATGGAAACCAGCTCGGATTTTGCGTCATCGAACGTTTCCTGCTGCGTCAACCGGAGTGATTCCGGGCTTTCCAGGCTTCCTATCATCTTGTAGATGGCAAGATGGTTTCCTGTTTCAGGGATTGGTGCGCCAGGAAGCAGGGTGACGTACGGGACGCCCTGCAGCTTGCAGGCCTCCTCGAACAGCGAGTCATAGTTTGTCGTGATGATGGCGCTGAAATGCGTTACTGCTTTCAGGTGGGCGGAGGTTGGCCGAGGCCTTCCCAGGGCTTTCATCAAAGTGACGAGGCGATCAACAAGTTTCTGCTTTCCGAACCTGAAGACGTAGTACTCAGCGACGTCGCTGAAGTTGAAGCGGTCGGAGCGGGGAAGTTCCTGGTTCCACAGTTCATCGCTGAGAATGTCTACAAGAAGCGATGCCGCAGGCATTCCCGCAGGTAGTGACATTCCGGCGCCTGCAATGAGTACGCCCTCGCCCCGTGAAGCTGCAGCGCTGGGGCCAGTGGAGGGCGGGGCGATGCGGGCGGGGATGGGGGCGGGCGTTCTGGATGCACGGTCTGCAAGGGTATTCAACAACGTGGTGTTGAACAGGTCGATGATGGCCTTGCGGACAAGCTCGGACAGGTCGTCGGCCAATTCGAATTCCTGACGGAACATGCCGTCCTGCCAGTCGGCAACCTCGCGCCGGAAACTGTCTCGATCAGTGTCACGCTCTGCGCCGTACTTCAGCTTCTTCTGAAAAGGAAGAATGATCTTCCCTTTGCTTCTTGAATAATCGTACTCGAGGTGAGTGACCGACTTTCCATTTGCATCTTCGGGAGGTACCCAGCCATACCTTTCACCCAGGATGAGGATGACGATCTGGCATGTTTCGATTTCCTGCTTGATCCGTTCCCAGCTGCTCTGCCCGGATGGGCTGATGTTCTCGGCGTTGACAGGTTCAATGCCCAGATCGGAAAGGCGCCTGACAACCGCCCTTCTCTCATTGGCAAGATCTTCCATGGTGCTGCTGATGAAGGCTCGAAGTCTGGTCATTGCGGTGTTGGAATGATTTCAGGGAGGGGTTGCATGGCCGCATGGATCCACCCGATGGCCCGGTGCGGAGCACTGCCGGATACGGTCGCGCTTTCCCTTGCTTCGGGCAAGGGCCTCTGAAATTGATCTCACCTGGCTGGTCCGAAAGTCAAGGAAAGTTTTGATTTTCATTATGAACGGGAAGGGCCTGGCGGTGTTCCGGGAGTAAAGCACTGCAAAAGGGAGCCGATAACTCCCGTATCCCCCCGTTTGGATCCACCGATGAATTACTTGAGGAATGTCAGGGTGTCCTGGCGTCTTGGGCTGGGCTTTGGCCTGCTGTTGCTGCTGGTGGCCGGCGTCGTCGCCACCGCCGCCACGGCCAGCATCGCGCAGAAGCAGGCCATGCAGCAGGTCGTCGAGGTTGGCGTGGCCAAGGTGCGCCTGCTGTCGCAGATGCTCGATGCCAACAACCAGATGATGGTCGTGCGCCGCGAAATGCTGATCCGCCAGGGCGACCACCTGCAGGACGACGAGGCGCGCATCGAGGCGCTGGTGGCGCGCTATGAGGGCAGCTGGAAGGCCTACCAGGCGCTGCCGGCCGATGCCGGTGGCAAGGCCGCCGCGCAGGCCATCGCCGAGGCGCGCGCCACGGCGCGCCCGTTGAACAAGCAGACCAGCCAGCTGATGGCGGCCAATGATTACGCCGGTGCCATCGCACTGACGCTTGGGCCGGTGCAGGCCGCGGCCAATGCCTGGAACAAGGCGCTGTCCGATGGCGTTGCCTTCGAGGAAGCGCAGAGCCGCAGCGCCGCGGCGGCGGCCATCGCCCTCGGTGAGCGCACCTTGGTGCAGCTGCTGGTACTGGGGGCCATCGCACTGCTGGTGGGGGTGGCCGCATCGGTGCTGATCGCCCGCAGCCTGACCGCACCGCTGGCACGGGCGGTGCAGCTGGCCGGGCGCATGGCCCGGGGCGAGCTGGAGCAGGACTTCCATCTCGGTGGCCGCGACGAGCTGAGCCGCCTGGGTGAAGCCATGGCCAGCGTGCGTGACAACGTGCAGGCCACCATCGGCGCACAGCTGCAGATGGCCGAACAGCACGATGCCGGCGCGATCCGCCACCGGATGCAGGCCGATGCGTTCCCGGGCGATTTCGGTCGCATGGTGCGCGCCACCAACGCGCTGGTCGATTCACACGTGCAGGTGCAGTTCCACCTGGCGGAGGTGATGCAAGGTTATGCGGTGGGCGATCTCAGCCGCGACCTGCAGGATTACCCCGGTGAGAAGGCGGTGCTGACCCGCACCATGGCCTCGGTGAAAGGCAGCCTGCAGGCGGTCAACGCGCAGATTGAAGCACTGGCGCAGGCGGCCAGCGCAGGTGATTTCAGCATGCGCGGCGACGAGGCGGCCTTCCAGTTCCAGTTCCGCGCGATGGTGGCCCATCTCAACGGCATGATGGCCGGGGCGCAGGCCAGCATCGCCGATGTATCCGACGTGCTGCAGGCCATCGCCGATGGTGACCTGACCGCGCGCATGGCCGGCCGGTACCAGGGCGTATTCGCGCGCATGGCGGCCGATGCCAACCGCACCAGCGCGCAGCTGACCGGCATCGTGCAGGGCATCCAGCAGGCGGCCGGCAGCATCGACAGCGCCGCCCAGGAGCTGGCAGCCGGCAACGCCGACCTGTCGCGCCGTACCGAACAGCAGGCGGCCAATCTGGAAGAGGCGGCGGCCTCGATGGAAGAGCTGACCTCCACCGTGCGCCAGAACGCCGAGCTGGCGTTCCAGGCGGACCGTGAAGCGCATGCGGCCGGCGAGGCCGTGCGTGCGACCGAGCAGGCGATCGGGCAGATGGCCACGGTGATGCGCGAGATCGATCAGTCCTCGGCACGCATTGCCGACATCACCACGGTGATCGATGGCATCGCCTTCCAGACCAACATCCTGGCGCTCAATGCCGCGGTGGAAGCCGCACGTGCGGGCGAGAACGGCCGTGGCTTCGCGGTGGTGGCCAGCGAGGTGCGCACGTTGGCGCAGCGCGCCGGCACCGCCGCCAAGGAGATCAAGGCGCTGATCGAGGAGGCCAGCGGCAAGGTACAGTCCGGCCTGGGCGTCACCGTGCAGTCCGAGGCGGCCATCGCCCGCCTGGCCCAGGCCAGTGCACGCACCAACCAGCTGATGAGCGACATCGCCGCCGCCACCAAGGAACAGGCGGCCGGCATCGAGCAGGTCAACCAGGTGGTGGTGCAGATGGACCAGGTGACCCAGCAGAATGCCGCGCTGGTGGAGGAGGCCACGGCCGCCAGCCGTGCGCTGGAGGAACAGGCGCAGGCGTTGACCACCTCGGTGGCGGTGTTCACCGTGGCCCAGGCCGCTCCACGCCCGGTGGCTGCCCGGGCGGCTTGAGCCCCCGCCGTGGCTGTGCTCTGATCGGCGTGGCTGCAGGCCGCAGCCACGTCCAGGAAGGAGGCAGTGCATGCGCGGGAACCTGGGGTTGACCAACAGCTACCTGAAGTTGGGCCTGGCCCTGACGATTGTCGGTATGCCGCTGGTGGCCGCCTCCTGGCACGGCGTGCCACCGATGGGCGCGGCTCGCTCGATGCACGTCAGCGCGGTGCTGCTGGGCGGCGGCATCGTCGCCTTCGTGATCGGTTGCGTGGTGAAAGTCGTCAGCCGGCGGATGCCGGTGGAACCATCGTGATGGGGCGCATGAGTGGAATTGGCGTGGCCGGTGAGGGCCTGCGCCGGGTTCCAGCCAGGCTGCATTCGTCGATGGGTGCCGCACGCGCGTGAGATGCCGCGCGGGATACTCCCTTCCGTTGACCTGATGTTTCAGCGATGCTCTGCCCATCAAGGGGGATGCATGGACAACCGGGATACGGAAGGGCAGGGCGAGATCCACGGGGATGTGCCGGCGGTGCCGGCGCTGGAGGAGGGCGCGCGCGTGGCGGTGGCCCATGATGCCCCCACCGACTGGTCGATGCTGCCGCTGGTGGCCGATGACCGCGATTCGGCGGTGATGCGGCTGTGGCGGTTGTTGCGCCACGAACCTGCGCTGATGGTCAGCGCGGGCTACATCCTGCTGTCGTTGCTGGGCCTGTGGTCGAGCTATTTCTTCTACCTGCGCTTCAAGCTGTCGATCCTGGATTACCTGCAGGTCAGCGATTTCCTGGTGGCGGGCCTGCGTGATCCGGCCTACGCGCTCATCCTGGCCTGCGGCGTGCTGATCGCGGTGCTGGTGGGATGGCCGGATACGGTGCGCCGCCGCAACCCGGCCAAGGTGGAGGCATTGCGTGCCCGTCACTGGGGTTGGCGCGTGCTGTTCACCCATTCGCGCTGGACCAGCTGGGAACTGGCGGGCATGCGTCCGCTGACCGGGCTGACCATCGCCGTGTGTGCGTTCATGGCGCTGGGGGCGGCCTCGTACGCGATGACCAAGGCCGAGCGTATCCGCGATGCGGGGGCGGGCCTGCCGGTGCGCGTGCATCTGGCCGGTGATGCCGCGCCGCTGGCCGGAGAGGCGCGCCTGCTCGGCAGCAGCAGCGCGTTCGTGTTCCTGTGGTGGCCGCAGCAGCGCCGCGCCGAAGCCGTACCGATCTCGGCGGTGCGCCGCCTGCAGTCGGTGGGCGTGCCTGTCCGGGCGGCACCGGCCAAGGCGGATACGCCCGCCGCAGCCCCCTGACCGGCGGCAAAAGGGGCGCGCCGCCGCAGGGACGGCGCGCCCGGTCTCCGGTGTTCAACGTGACGCGGTGCGCGCCGTTTTCTTCGTGGCCGTCTTGGTCGCGGCTTTCTTCACTGCGGTTCTCGGTGGCGCGCGCCCGCTCCCGCTGCGCTTGCCGCCGCCACCGTGCTTGTTCACCGTGGCCCAGGCGATGCGCTCGGCGGTGGCTTCACTGGCGCCCCGTGCGCGCTCGCTGTCCTCGATATGCGCCGCTTGGCGCTTCTGCTTGTCGGTGTAGGCCGATTTGTCGCCACGCGGCATGACCGGGCTCCAGGGGAAGGGGCTGCCCCGGCCAGGGCGGCTGCGCGGCGGGGACGCGGCCGACAGTGGCGCACGTTGCGTTAACAGGCGGTCCGCCAGAGGTGAACGCGCAGGCAAAACCGCGCTCGGTTATGCTTGTCCCATGCGTGTTGAACCCGCCGACATCGAAGCCCTGTTCGACGCCATCCCGGATGTGCTGTTCTTCATGAAGGACCGCCAGGGGCGCTACACGCACGTCAACCAGACGATGCTGCGCCGGCTGGGCCTGCGCTCGCGCAAGGACGTGATCGGCCGGACCGCGGCGGAAATCTACCCGACCGGCCTGAGCGCGGACTACGTGGACCAGGATGCGCGCGTGCTCGGCGGGGCGGTCATCGAGAACCTGATGGAACTGCACCTGTTCGCCAACCGCGAGCCGGGCTGGTGCCTGACCTGCAAGCGGCCGCTGCTGGTCGATGGGCGTATCGAAGGGCTGATCGGCATTTCCCGCGACCTGGGCCAGAAGCACAGCCTGGGGGCCCAGTACGAGCAGCTGCGGCTGGCGCTGGCCCACCTCAATGCGCATTACGCGGAAAACGTGCGCATGCAGACCCTGCTGGACATCACCGGGTTTTCCCTGTCCAAGCTGGAGCGCAGTTTCCGCAAGGTGTTCCAGATGACCCCGCAGCAGGTGCTGACCCGCCTGCGGATCCAGATGGCCATGCATTTGCTGCACAGCAACGAAAGCATCGCCAGCATCGGCCAGGCCTGCGGGTTCACCGACCAGAGCGCCTTCACCCGCAAATTCAAGGCGGAAACCGGGGTTTCGCCGCGTGCCTACCGCGTGCGCGCCAGCGAACACGCCACGCTCTGAGCCGCCGGATCGTCTGGCCTATCCCTTCCGCGCGCTGGACAGGGTAAGGTGTCGCCCTTGTTGCCGATGCCAGCCCTGCCGATGCCCGCTACCCCGACTTCGCCTGCTTCGACCTCGCGCCTGGGCCATGCGCTCAAGCCCCGCCAGCTGATCATGATGGGGCTGGGCAGCGCCATCGGTGCCGGCCTGTTCCTGGGCTCGGGCGTGGGCGTGCATGCGGCCGGCCCGGCGGTGCTGGTGTCGTACCTGGTCGCCGGCGCGCTGGTGATCATCGTCATGAACGCCCTGGGCGAGATGGCCGCGGCCAAGCCGACCAGCGGCGCGTTCTCGGTCTATGCCGCCGATGCCATGGGCGCCACTGCCGGGGCCACCGTGGGCTGGCTGTGGTGGGTGCAGCTGGTGATCGTGATCGCCGCCGAAGCGGTGGGCGCTGCCGGCCTGCTGGCCAGCATCTGGCCGGCCATCCCGGTGCCGATGGCCGCGCTGGCCTTCATGCTGTTCTTCACCGCCATCAACCTGCTGGGGGTGAGGAACTTCGGTGAGTTCGAGTTCTGGTTCGCCATCCTCAAGGTGGCGGCGATCCTGGCGTTCATCGCCATCGGCATCGCCCTGCTGATGGGCTGGCTGCCGCAGGTGGCCTCGCCGGGGCTGAGCAACTTCACCCAGCATGGCGGCTTCGCGCCCAACGGGTTGGCGGGTATCGGTGCGGCGCTGCTGGTGGTGGTGTTTGCGTTTGGCGGCACCGAGATCGTGGCGGTGGCGGCGGCGGAAACCGAAGACCCGGGCCGCAGCCTGGCCCGGGCGGTGCGCACCGTGGCCTGGCGCATCCTGGTGTTCTACATCGGGTCGCTGAGCGTGATCATCGCGGTGGTGCCGTGGACCAGCGAGGCATTGAAATCGCCCTTCGCCGCCGTGCTGCAGGTGGCCAACATTCCCGGCGCGGCCACGGCCATCACCCTGATCGCGGTGGTGGCCCTGCTGTCGGCACTGAATGCCAACCTCTACGGTGCCTCGCGCATGATGTTCTCGCTGGCGCAGCGTCGCGAGGCGCCGGCGGTGCTGGGCTGGACCGACCCGCGCCAGGTGCCGGTGATCGCGGTGCTGGCCAGTGTGCTGTTCGGCTTCGCCGCCACCATCATGGAACTGCTGTTCCCGGACAAGGTGCTGCCGGTGCTGCTGAACATCGTCGGCTCCACCTGCCTGCTGGTGTGGACCCTGTCGCTGGTATCGCAGCTGGTGCTGCGCCATCGGGCCAACCGGGCCGGCACGGCCCTGCCGTTCCGCATGGCCGGCTACCCGTGGCTGACCGCGTTTGCGCTGGCCATCCTGGCGCTGATTTTCGGCCTGCTGCTGTCCGGGGCGCAGACCCGGGTCCAGTTCCTGTCGATGGTGGCACTGACGGTCACCATCGCCGTGTGCAGTGCGATCGCCCGGCGCGTGCGCGAAGGGTGACGGGGGCGGGCCGCGCCGACGCGGCCACCACAACCGGCATGCCACCCTGCGTGCATGGGCC
The DNA here is from genome assembly GCF_030913365.1 of Stenotrophomonas sp. 24(2023). NCBI lineage: Bacteria > Pseudomonadati > Pseudomonadota > Gammaproteobacteria > Lysobacterales > Lysobacteraceae > Stenotrophomonas > Stenotrophomonas sp. 24(2023). Next base: position 688,181 of record NZ_CP133160.1, on the reverse strand, counting down.
GTCCCCGGCCCGTCGAACAGGAGCAACGCATGCTGCGCAGCCGCCCTTTCCTGATGTTCACCGGCCAGGCCGAACAGGCCCTGGCCCTGTACGCTGAAGCGTTCGCCGATTTCCGCCTGCTCGGCCTGCAGCGCCATTCCGATGGCGCGGCTGCGGGCGTGCCGGGGCAGGTACGGCAGGCCATCTTCCTGCTGGGCGGTACCCACTACCTGTGCTTTGACAGCCTGGACGTGCACGGCTTCACCTTCACCCCGTCGATGTCCCTGTTCGTGGAGTGCGCGGGAGCCGAACAGTTCGAGCGCGCCGCCCGGGTGCTGGGGGAGGGCGGGCACTGGCTGATGCCGGTGGGCGACTACGATTTCAGCAACCGCTACGGCTGGGTGCAGGACCGCTTCGGTGTGTCCTGGCAGTTGAGCCTGGGCCAGATGCCGGACCCGTGAGGCATAACGAAAACGGCCCGCTTGCGCGGGCCGTTCCGTTTACCGATCCATCGAGAATTTACGCCTCGACTTCATCGTCCTTGTAGGCATCGACCGGGATGCAGGCGCACATCACGTTCTTGTCGCCGTACACGTTGTCCACGCGGGCCACCGGCGGCCAGTACTTCTGCAGCTTCAGGCTGGGCAGCGGGAAGGCCGCCAGTTCACGCGGGTAGGCGTGGGTCCACTCGCTGGCGGTCACCGCGGTGGCGGTGTGCGGCGCATTCTTCAGCGGGTTGTCCTCGCGGTCCAGGCGGCCGTCTTCGATCGCGGCGATTTCCTGGCGGATCTGGATCATCGCATCGATGAAGCGGTCCAGCTCGTGCAGCGATTCGCTCTCGGTCGGCTCGACCATCAGCGTGCCGGCCACCGGGAAGCTCAGGGTCGGGGCATGGAAGCCGAAGTCGATCAGGCGCTTGGCCACGTCTTCGGCGCCGATGCCGCTGGTCTTTTCCAGCGGACGCACGTCGAGGATGCACTCGTGCGCCACCAGGCCGTTGCGGCCGGTGTACAGGGTCTTGAAGTGCGGGGCCAGGCGCTTGGCGATGTAGTTGGCGTTGAGCTGGGCCACCTGGGTGGCCTTGCGCAGGCCTTCGCTGCCCATCATGGCGATGTACATCCAGCTGATCGGCAGGATCGAGGCGCTGCCGAAGCTGGCCGCGCTGACCATGCCGACCGGGCCGTTGTCACCCAGCTTGCCCGGCAGGAACGGTGCCAGGTGTTCCTTCACCGCGCACGGGCCGACGCCCGGGCCGCCACCGCCGTGCGGGATGCAGAAGGTCTTGTGCAGGTTCAGGTGCGAAACGTCCGACCCCCACTTGCCCGGCTTGGCCACGCCGACCAGGGCGTTCATGTTGGCGCCGTCGGTATACACCTGGCCGCCGTGCTGGTGGATGATCTCGCAGATCTCGACCACTTCCTCCTCGAACACGCCGTGCGTGGACGGGTAGGTGATCATGATCGCGGCCAGGCGGTCGCTGTACTTCTCGGCGTTGACGCGGATGTCTTCGACATCGACGTTGCCGTTGGCATCGGTCTTGGTCACCACGACCTTCATGCCGCACATCTGCGCCGAGGCCGGGTTGGTGCCGTGCGCCGAATCGGGAATCAGGCAGATGTCACGGTGGCCCTCGCCGCGCGAGCGGTGGTAGGCACGGATCGCCAGCAGGCCGGCGTACTCGCCCTGCGCGCCGGAGTTCGGCTGCAGGCTGACCGCGTCGTAGCCGGTGCATTCGACCAGCATCGCTTCCAGGGTCTGGATCAGCTCCTTGTAACCCAGCGCCTGGTCGGCCGGCACCAGCGGGTGGATCTGCGAGAACTCCGGCCAGGTCACCGGGATCATCTCGGCGGTGGCGTTGAGCTTCATGGTGCACGAGCCCAGCGGGATCATCGTGCGGTCCATGGCCAGGTCCTTGTCGGCCAGCGAGCGCAGGTAGCGCAGCAGTTCGTGCTCGCTGTGGTGGGTGTTGAACACCGGGTGGGTCAGGAATGCGGACTGGCGCAGCAGGCCGGTCGGCAGCGCGTCGGCGGTGCTGGCATCCAGTGCGTCCACGTCCAGCGAGGCACCGAATACGGCAGCCACGGCGACGATGTCGGCGCGGGTCGTGGTTTCGTCCAGGCTGATGCCGACCGAGTCGCTGTCGATCGCGCGCAGGTTGTAACCGGCGGCGCGGGCCTTGGCGTGGATCTCATCGGCATGCACGCCGGTGACGTGCAGGGTGTCGAAGAAATCACCACCCACCTGCACGCCGGCGTTGCGCAGCGATGCGGCCAGGATCGAGGCCAGGCGGTGGGTGCGGCGGGCGATGCGGGCCAGGCCTTCCGGGCCGTGGTAGACGGCATACATCGAGGCCATCACCGCCAGCAGCACCTGCGCGGTGCAGATGTTGGAGGTGGCCTTCTCGCGGCGGATGTGCTGCTCGCGGGTCTGCAGGGTCAGGCGGTAGGCCGGCTTGCCTTCGGCATCGATGGACACGCCGATCAGGCGGCCCGGCATCGAACGCTTGTAGGCATCACGGCAGGCCATGAACGCCGCGTGCGGGCCGCCGAAACCGAACGGCACGCCGAAGCGCTGGCTGTTGCCGACCACGATGTCCGCACCCCATTCGCCCGGGGCGGCCAGCAGGGTCAGGGCCAGCAGGTCGGTGGCCACGGCCACCAGGCCGCCGCGCGCGTGCACGGCATCGACCAGCGCCTTGTAGTCGCCGACCTGGCCGAAGGTATCCGGGTACTGCAGCAGCAGGCCGAAGGCCTCCGCGTCCAGCGCTTCGGCCGGGGTGCCCACGCGCAGCACGATGCCCATGGGCTCGGCGCGGGTACGCAGCAGTTCCAGCGTCTGCGGGTGCACGGCGTCGTGCACGAAGAAGGTGTCTGACTTCGACTTGGCCGAACGCTTGGCCAGGGTCATCGCTTCGGCAGCGGCGGTGGCTTCGTCCAGCAGCGAGGCGTTGGCGATCTCCATGCCGGTCAGGTCGGCGCACAGGGTCTGGAAGTTGATCAGCGCTTCCATGCGGCCCTGCGAGATTTCCGCCTGGTACGGGGTATAGGCGGTGTACCAGGCCGGGTTTTCCAGGATGTTGCGCAGGATCACGTTCGGCGTGTGGGTACCGTAGTAGCCCTGGCCGATGAAGCTGCGCAGCACGGTGTTCTTGTCGGCGATCGCACGGATCTTGGCCAGTGCCTGCACTTCGGTCATCGACTCCGGCAGTGCTAGCGGCGCCGGCGACTTGATCTTGGCCGGCACGATGGCGTCGGTCATCGCATCCAGCGTTGCGTGGCCGACCACGTCGAGCATCTGCGCGATTTCGGCGTCGTTGGGACCGATGTGGCGCTCGACGAACGCGGAATGGTGCTCGAGCTCACGCAGGGAGGGGGTGTTCTGGGACATGGCGAAGGATCCGTCAGGGAAGGGCGCACGCACGGGCGCAAGCCGCCGGCTGGCGGTCTTGCGGGGCGCCCCTCTGTCCTTTTGCCTGAGAGTTTGGAAGCGCGGAAAACCGCGGCTTCGTGCCCCTTCGGCGCCGGATCGAACCGGTCTCTCCAGAGTTGTGTTGCGGGTGGTATCGGGCCTGAGCGATTACGGGCGTTGCGCCTTCGGCAGCGGTGTTCCGCTTCTCCCACCATGTTGCCCGCCGATTATAGCCGGTTGGCGGTGCCGGTAGCCGGCGAGGGGCCGGCCCTGCACCGCTGCGGGGCTGAATGGGCGATGGCCCGGGCACGCGTTTCGTGCGCCGGCGCATGGCATTGGCGATCGGGCCGGCCTATCATGGCCAGACTCTCGTATTCATCTGGCGCCGTCCCCGCAGCAGGGGACCGGCGCCCGCCGTGTGTGCCGCGCACGGCCCTGTCGGACTTCTGCCCCATGACCGCCGCCGCCGCCCCTTCGACCCGACGCCTGGCCCTGCTTCTGGCCGGCCTGGCCATGTTCGGCCCGTTCTCCATCGACACCATCTTCCCGGCCTTCCCGCAGCTGGCCCAGCGCCTGGCGGTGGACGAGGTGGCGGTGCAGCAGACCATCAGCGTCTACCTGCTGTTCTACGGCCTGATGAGCCTGGCGCACGGGCCGCTGTCCGATGCTTGGGGCCGCAAGCGGGTGATCCTGGCGGGCCTGGTGGTGTTCGTCGGCGCCTCGGTGGGCTGCGCGCTGTCCACCGACCTGGGCACGCTGCTGGCCTTCCGCGCGCTGCAGGGCCTGTCGGCCGGCGTCGGCATGATCGTCGGCCGCGCGGTCATCCGCGACCTGTACCACGGCCACGACGCGCAGCGGCTGATGAGCCAGGTCTCGATGATCTTCGGCATCGCCCCGGCCATCGCGCCGATCATCGGCGGCTGGATCCTGCTCAGTGGCGCGGGCTGGCCGTTGATCTTCTGGTTCCTGGTGGTGTTCTCGCTGGTGCTGCTGGCCGCCACCGCGCGCTTCCTGCCGGAAACGCATCCGGTGCAGGCGCGCGTGCCGCTGTCGCCGCGTGGCCTGCTGCGTGACTACGTGCGCATCGGCTTCAACCCGCGCTTCCTGCGCCTGGCCCTGGCCGGCAGCATCAACTTCGGCGGCATCTTCCTGTACATCGCCTCCGCGCCGGTGTTCGTGATGCAGCACCTGCACCTGGGCGAGGGGGGCTTCGCCTGGCTGTTCATCCCCACCATCGGCGGCATGACGCTGGGCTCGTACCTGTCCGGGCGCATGGCCGGGCATACCCTGCCGACCCGGCAGATCAGCATCGGCTTCACCCTGTGTGCGCTGTCGGTGCTGCTCAACATCGGCTATGTGGCCCTGGCGCCGCAGCTGGTGCTGCCGTGGGCCGTGCTGCCGATCTTCCTGGGCGGCATGGGCATGGCGCTGATCTTCCCGATCCTGGCGCTGGCCGTACTGGACATGTACCCGCAGCAGCGCGGCCTGGCCTCGTCGCTGCAGGCGTTTGTGCAGCTGATGATCTCCACCGTGGTGGCCGGCGTGGTCTCGCCGCTGCTCAGTGGCAGCCCGCTGCACCTGGCGCTGGGCCAGGCGGCGTTCTTCGCCACCGGTTTCGTGTTCTGGATCTGGGAACACCGGCGCGAGCAGGCGCAGCAGGCAGCCTGCACGGGCGCCTGAGCACCGCGCACGGGTAGGGTGCACGCCGGCCGGCGTGGCCCTTGCCGTCGCTGCCGCGCGGGCTAGGCTGGGTGTTCCAGCCAGCCAAACCGTGCGTGCACGGCTGCCAGCCAACCGGATGTCGTTGCAGGAGGTTGCCGATGGCGGCACAGCAGACCTATCGCCTGTTCGAGGTGGCGCTCAAAGCACGCCACGTTCTTTCCCCGTCGCTGGTGCGCATGGTGTTTTCCGGTGCGGAAGTCATGCACATGAAGACCGATGGCCCGGACCAGCGGATCAAGGTGTTCTTCCCGTTGCCCGGCCAGGCCGTGCCGCAGGTGCCCAGCGGGGAGGACTGGTACGCCCGCTACCGGGCACTGGCCGACGATCAGCGGCCGCCGATGCGCACCTACACCATCCGCCAGCTGCGCGCCGCGCAGGGCGAGGTGGATGTGGACTTCGTGCTGCACGGTGAAACCGGCCCGGCCTCGTACTGGGCAACGCGGGCGGTGCCGGGCGACCGCGTCTTGCTGCTGGCGCCGGATGCCCAGGTTGATGCCCACAGCCAGGGCTGCGAATGGCAGCCGCCTGCGGGCGTGGGCCAGATACTGCTGGTGGCCGACGAAACCGCGCTGCCTGCGGTGGCCGGCATCCTGGAGGAACTGGCGGCGCGGCCGCAGGCACCGCGCACGCTGGCCCTGCTTGAAGTGGCCCAGGCTGCCGATGCACTGGCGCTGCGCGCACCGGCCGATGCCGAAGTGGTCTGGCTGCCGCGCGAAGGGGCGGGGCATGGGCAGCGGTTGCTGCAGGCGGTGCAGGCACGGCTGGCGCCGGCTGCGCTGGGTGCGGCCGGCGGCGATGTGCTGGAGGACGTCGACGTGGACACGCAGATCCTGTGGGAACTGGCCGACGCCGCAGGGCCCCTGTACGCCTGGGTCGCGGGCGAGGCCGGCGCGGTGATGGCGATCCGTCGTTACCTGGTGCAGTCCTGTGGCCTGGACCGTCGCGCGATCACCTTCATGGGCTACTGGCGGCAGGGACGGGTGCTGGATTGAGGCACCTGCGGGGATCGTGCCTGAACACGCCCGTGAACGGGCAGGGCGGCGGCGTGGGTTATCCTTGCGCCCCCGCAATGCACGTCCCCCTGATGTCCACCTCGTCCAAATCCCGCCGCGACCAGCGTCGCCGCCAGGAACAGCAGGCCGCCAACAAGGCCCGCACCGCTGCCTCTCCCGTCGAGCCGCACGCCGAACTGCGCGACCCGCAGCGTACCCTGCTGGCCGGCGTTGTCCGCCGCGACGGCGAATGGGTGCTGGGCATGGATGGCCGCATCGCCGGGCAGACCGAAAGCGCCGCGCATGTGCTGGCGCTGATCATGCAGGCCGGTGAACTGCACGAGCGCCAGGGCAAGCCGGTGCGCCTGATGTATTCCGATGCCCTGCGTGATGCGGCCCACGCCGAAGCCCAGGCCCAGGGCCAGACGTTCGAGGAATTCAAGGCCACCCTGGCCGAGCGCCTCGAGGCCGGCAAGGCCAACTGAGCCCACGCCGATGGGGCGGTACGCCGGTAGCGCCGACGGGTAGTCGTGCACCCCCACCACGCGCCCCATCGAAAAGGGGCGGACCCTTGCAGATCCGCCCCCGTGCTTACTTCGCCTGTGCCGTGCTGGCCTGCCAGCCGCACATCTGGCCCTGGTTCTGTTCCTTCAGCCACGCATTGACCGGGGCGAAGTATTCGATCATCGGGCCGGCGTCGAGCTTGTCGCTGCCGGTCAGCTCCTTCAGCGTGGCCTGCCAGGGCTGGCTGGCACCCTTGCTCAGCATCGCCCAGTACTTCTGCCCGGCTTCCTTGTTGCCGTAGAAGGTGCACTCGTGCAGCGGGCCCTTGTAGCCGGCCGCATCGCACAGGCCCTTGTAGAACTGGAACTGCAGGATGCGCGCCAGGAAGTAGCGCGTATACGGCGTGTTGCCCGGCACGTGGTACTTGGCACCCGGGTCGAAGAATTCCTCGCCGCGCGCGCTGGCCGGGGCCACGCCCTGGTACTTGGCCTTCAGGTCCCACCAGGCCTGGTTGTAGTGGTCCGGGGTGATCGAACCGTCGAACACGCCCCAGCGCCAGCGGTCGATCATCAGGCCGAACGGCAGGAACGATACGCCGGACAGCGCCATGCGCATCTGGTTGTTGATCACCGCCTCGCGGCTTTCCTCCGGCGTGTCCACCAGGCCGATCGAACTGAGGTACTTGGGCGTCATCGCCAGCACGATGGTGTCGCCGATCGCTTCGTGGAAGCCATCGTTGGCACCGCCCTGGAACAGCGGCGGCAGCGGGTTGTAGGCCAGGTCGTAATAGATGTGGCCCAGCTCGTGGTAGATCGTGGTGAAGTTTTCCTCGGTCGGCTTGATGCACATCTTGGTGCGCACATCGCCTTCCATGTTCATGTCCCAGGCGCTGGCGTGGCAGACCACGTCGCGGTCATCGGGCTTGATGAACTGGGTCTTGTCCCAGTACGACTGCGGCAGCGAGGGCATGCCCAGCGATACGTAGAAGTCCTGGGCGCGCTCGGTCATCTGCCGCGCGGTGCGCAGTTCGGCCTCACGCTGTGCCTTGTACTGCGCGGTGATGTTGGCCGTCGGGCCGGCCTTGGCCAGCGCGGCGCTCAGGTTGGCCTGGTACTGCTTTTCCAGCGCGGCGGTGATGTCCAGGCTGCCGGCACCGGGGTAGGGTTCGAGCTGGTCCCACAGGTTGGACCAGTCCTGCTGCCACATGTTGCCCAGCAGGTGCGCGGCGATCAGGCCATTGCCCACTTCGGCCTTGTCCTTGCCATAGGTCTTGTCCAGCTTGCCGCGCGCATAGCAGTGCAGCTGCTCGTACATCGGCTTGACCTGGTCCCACAGGCGATCGGTTTCCGGCCCGATCTGATCCGGCGGCATGTCATAGCCACTGCGCCACATCTGGCCGGCATCGGCGAAGCCCAGACCCTTGGCGCCTTCGTTGACCAGGCTGACGAACTGCTGGTAGTCGCCGCGCATCGCCTTGGTGGTGCCATGCCAGCCCTGCCAGGCATCAAGCTGCTTGTCGTAGTCGCGGCTGCGGGCCAGCACCTGTTCCAGGTCGCCCAGCTGGCGGCACGAAGCCGGATCCTTGTCATCGGTGCAGTACTTGCCGGCACCGTAGCTGCCTTCCATGCGGGTGGCGATCTGGGTCAGCTGGGCCAGCTTGGCCGGATCACGCGGTGCCGGCATGGCCGACATCAGCTTGAGCAGGTGCAGGGCACGCTTGCTGTCCTCGCTCATCGGCTGACCGTCGAACTTCTTCGCCTGCTCGATCCACAGGTTCAGCGCGGTCAGCGACCGTTCGTTGGCCTTGGCCGCGATGCGTTCCGAATCGCTGTTGATGTAGGTGGAGGACAGCCATTGTGCCGAAGTCATCTCCGGGTACATCGCCTTGTATTCGGCATTGACGCGGGCGACGAACTGGTCGGCGGTCTCGCCGGCCGGTGCGCTGCCACTGGCAACCGGGGCGTCGGGCGAGGGTTCCTTCTTGCAGGCGGCCAGGGCCAGCGTGGCAGCGGCGATGGCCGATGCCAGCAGGAGATGACGGTGCTTCACGGGCGGTCCTTGGGTGGTGAACGACGGCCGAAGGCTAGTGGGCAGTCGTTGCCACCGCAAGTGGCAAAGGTCGGCAGGGCTGCGCTCTGCACCCGCAGAATCAACGCCAACGTCAACGTCAAAAGCTGGCTATCCGTGGGATGGCGGGGTGGGTCCGGTTGAGGGGGACGCCGTAAACCCCCCTCCGGGGTCCGGCCCAGCCGCTGGCGGCTGTGCGTTCGGGCGCTTGCGAAGCCGTGCTTCGCAAGCAAAGCGCCCTCACCCATGGGGGCTTGGTCGCGGCTTGCTCGTGTGCGCTGTCCTGCGCACACGGCAAGACCGGGGTTGGGCGTCCTGCCCAACCCGCCCGAGGCATGCCTCGGGCCCATGCCGCTCACACCCCCTCAACCGGACCCACCCCGCCTTCGACAGATTCCCGCAGCTCTTGGTAGGTGTCGACCTTGGTCGACACGGTAGATCCACGCCATGCGTGGATGAATCTCAATCGAAATCGAATATTTCGATGATTCACCGAAAAGCATCCACGCATGGCGTGGATCTACCCGATCGCGGGGATCCGCCAACCCGCTGATCACAGGCTGTTGCCGGGCAGCAGGTGCAGGGCCGCAGGCCCTGCCGAACCCCCCTCAACGCTCGCAGCGGGCGAACAGGTCACGCTGCCGGTCGTACAGCGCGGTGCGCACCTGCATCAGCCCCAGCACCGACGGGAACACGTTGTCATGGTCGGCATAGCCGCCGGCACGGCGCTTCACGCACTGCAGGTCCAGCCCACGGCTGCTGGCAAAGCCCTGCGAGAACCACATCACCATCGGTACGCGGGTCTGCTCGGCCGGTGCGATGGCATAGGGCACGCCATGCAGGAACAGGCCCTTTTCGCCCAGCGATTCGCCATGGTCGGAGAAGTACAGCATCGCGGTGTCGTAGTCCTCCATGCCACGCAGCGTGCCGATGGTGCGTGCCAGCAGGTGATCGGTGTAGAGCAGGGCATTGTCGTAGCTGTTGACGATCTCCTCGCGCGAGCAGCGGCCCAGGTCCGGGGTGTCACAGGTGGGCGTGAAGCGGCGGAACGCGGCCGGGTAGCGTTCGAAATAGGCCGGGCCATGGTTGCCCAGCTGGTGCAGCACCACCACGCGGTCGCCCGGCTTGGCGCGCACGCGGGTGGCCAGGTCCTGCAGCAGGATCTCGTCCATGCAGCGGCCATCGGCACACAGTCCGGGCGTGGTGGCATCGGCCAGCGATTCGAACGCCAGGCCCTCGCAGACACCCTTGCAGCCGGACTGGTTGTCGCGCCACAAGGGGCTGACGCCGGCGCGGCTGAGCACGTGCAGCAGCGATTGGTGCGCGCGGATCTTCTTCTCGTCGTAGTCGTGGCGGCCCCAAGGCGAGAACAGGCAGGGCACCGACACTTCGGTGCTGGTGCCGCACGAATGCATGTCCGGGAAATTGATGACGTTGGCCTGCGCCAGTTCCGGCGTGGTCGCGTGCGGTGAACCATTCAATCCCCAGTTCTGCGCACGCGCGGTTTCACCCAGCACGATCACCAGCAGGCGCGGCTTGCTGCCGGCCGCACGCGGGGTGGCCTTCGCATCGGTACCGATCGGCAGCTTCGGGGCGCGTTGCACCGGGTTTTCGCTGCGCAGGGCACGGGGCAGGCCCAGCAGCACATTGGCCGGCGTCGCCAGGTAGCGCACTTCGCGCTGGTTGCGCATCAGCGCCGATACATCCTGGAACGACACCAGCGCGCCGCCGACGGCGGTGGCCGCTGCCAGCAGCAGGAAGCCGGCCCGCCAGAGCAGCGCGCGGCCCCAGCTGCGGCGGCGCAGCTGCACGCGCCACAGCACGATGACCGGCAGCACGCCCAGCCACAGCAGCGGCCACAGCAGCGAGGGCGTCAGCAGTTCGCTGCTTTCCTTGCGGTCGGTGGCCAGCACGTTGCGCAGCATGTCCGCATCCAGATAGATGTGGTAGCGGTCCATGTAGTAGGCCGCCATCGCGGTGACCAGCAGCAGCACCGACAGCAGCACGCGCGCGTTCCAGCGCCACACGATGATGCCCAGCAGGAAGGCGTGGGTGCCCAGCAGCAGCAACAGCAGCGACAGGCCGTAGCGCAGGCTGCCGGGGTGGCTGGCCATCGCGCTGTGCCAGAACAGGCTGTTGCCCGCGACGGCGAAGAATAGGCTGGCCAGCGCGATCAGGGCTTCACTGGACAGTTCCGGACGCCAGCCCAGCCAGCGGGTGGCAGGCAGGCGAAGGGGGCGATGGACCGATGCATTCATGCGCGTGCCTCCTGGCGGGTGGGGCGGTCCAGCTGCCAGCGGACCAGAAGATACAGGCCCAGCGACAGCAGCCAACATAGCAGTGCAGTGGCAACGTCGTGGGAAAGGAAGTGGGCGCCGCGCAGCTGCTGGCTGATGCCGAACAGCAGGCCACCGGCCACGCCGATCGTCAGGCCGGCCCAGCGCCACTGCGGGCGCCACAGCAGGGCGAAGAAGTACAGCGACAGCCACGCATAGCCAGCGCTGGCGTGGCCGGCCGGGAAGCAGGCATTGGAGGGCATGCCGGCCGGGCGTGTGTCGAACAGGCCGACGAAGCGTTCATGCCCGCCATAGCGCAGCAGGTCCCACGGGCACTCCATCGGGAGGTGGGCCTTCAGCAGCGAGACCAGGCCGGTGCCCAGCGCGACTGCCACCACCACGTACAGCAGCGCCCAGCGCAGGGTGCGGTCACGGCCGCGGCGCCAGTGATGGAAGCACAGCAGGATCGCCAGCAGCGCCCCCAGGGTGCTCAGCCATTTGCCGGCACGATGCACCAGGGCGGTGGTGGCCCAGGCGTTCTGCAGGGCCCAGTGGCCACCTTCCAGGCGGTACAGCTGGTCGGCCAGCCACTGGTCGCCACCGCCGCCCATCAGCAGGGCGAACAGCGGCACGCCGATGGCAAGCGGCAGCCCCAGGTGGGCCAGCAGGAACTGCCAGGGCTGCGCGCGGTGGGCGGCAAGGCCAGCGGGGGCGAGTGGACGGACGGGCATGCGGGAGGCGCCGGTTCGGGAACGCGGCCATGCTCGTCACCGGCATGTCGGAGAAGGGTCGGACCGCCGTTGGACGGCGGTTAAGCGCCGCCCCCGGTTCACTTCCGCTCAGTCCTCCTCGGCGGTGGCCCCGGTCTTTTCGGCATGGCACTGCGCATTCCAGGCGGTACCGGGCACCAGCTGCCAGCGGTTGCGGTTGGCCGTGCCGATGTCGATCACCTGTGCCGGGTCCACGCACGGGCTCATGGCATCGTCCAGCACCAGCAGCCAGCGGGTCTGCGGGGCCTGTGCCAGCCAGGGGCCGGCATCGTGCCACTGCTCTGCCCAGGGGCGCTTGAAGCCGAATTCGCGGACGGGGCGATCGGCCTGCAGCAGGTTCTGCTCGCGCCAGGCCAGCAGGCCCAGTTCCGCCTGTGGGCCGATGCGCTGGCCGACCCGCTGCATCACCGCCGATGCCGAGGCATGCGGGTCCAGGGCGGGCAGCAGCACCAGCCCATGCAGCGACCACAGCAGGGCGTGGGTCACCAGCACCAGCACACCGGCGCGGCGCTGCCGCAACGCGGCCGCGATCACCAGCACCACCGCGCCGAAGCCTAACAGGCCACCGCCCATCACGCCCAGCAGTTCATCGGGCATCGCGCGCTTGGCCAGCTGCGCGTGCGCCCAGGGGCTGCCACCGAGCAGCACGCCGCCCAGGGCCACGGCCACCACGCCCAGCACGATGCAGTAGCCCAGCAGGTAGCGGCGCACCGCCACCCGCCGCAGCAGGCCCGGCAGCAGCGGGGCCACTGCCAGCGCCAGCGCAGGCAGCATCGGCAGGAGGTAGACCTCGCGCTTGCCCGGGCTGGCCGAGAAGAACACCAGCACCAGCACCGCCCAGCCCAGCAGCAGCCACTGGCGGCCATCGCCGCGGGCCAGGCGCCGCCACCACGGGCGGGCCAGCCAGGGCAGCAGCAGGCTGCCGGGCAGCCACAGCGTGGCCATCACCTGCAGGTAGTACCAGGCCGGCTGCACGTGGTGCCAGGCATTGGCGTAGCGGGTGCCGGTCTGCTTGAACAGCAGTTCGTGCGCATAGGAAAGCAGCTTGGGGCTGGGCGAATGCAGCAGGGCCCAGCCCAGCGGGCCCAGCCAGACCAGCGTGCCCACCACGAAGGCCGGCAGCAGCCACAGCAGGGTGGCGCCGTGCGGCCCGTGATGGGCCTGGCCGTGGCGGCGCTGCCAGAAGCGCCAGCCCAGCCAGGGCAGGACCATCAGCAGCGGCAGGAAGCCCACGCCCTTGGTCACCGTGCCGACGCCGGCGGCGAATCCGGCCAGCCACAATGCAGGCAGATTGCGACGCTCGCACAGGTGGCGCAGCAGGCCCCACAGTGACAGCGTGGTCATCGCCACCAGCACCATGTCGATCTGCGCGCGCTTGGCCATCAGCCCGAACTGCAGGGTGCCGAACAGGGCGGCCATGGCATACGGGGTCAGCCGGGGGGACCACAGCCGGCGTGCAAGGTCGCCCACCAGCCACAGCGTCAACAGTGCCGCCAGCAGCGAAGGCAGCAGGAACGACCACTGCCAGTTGCCCACCGCTTCATAGCTGGCGGCCTGCAGCCACATGAACACCGGTGGCTTTTCCGCGTACAGCTCGCCGCCACGGTGCGGCAGCAGCCACTGGCCGGTGTCCACCATGGTCCGCGCCGCCAGCACGAAGCGCGGTTCGTCCGGCGGCTGCGGCTGGCGCAGGCCGAGCCCGGCCACCAGGCCGATGACCATCAGCAACCACAACAGGGGCAGGCGCCAACGGCGGGGCAGGGCTGCGGGCATGGGCGGCTCCGGGAGCAAAACGCAAGTCTGCCTGAACCCGGGTTGGAAAAGCGTCGTAGGCCCTGCCGACAAGGCCGTTTCCCACCGCATTACGACATCCTGGCAGCTACCATGGGGGCGACTTTTCATGCAGGAAGCGGGCATGCGCCTGTTGGTGATCGAGGACAACCGGCAACTGGTGGCCAACCTGTTCGACTATTTCGAGTCGCGCGGGCACGTGCTCGATGTCGCTCCTGACGGCATCACCGGGCTGCACCTGGCCGGCAGCCACCCCTACGATGCGGTCATCCTGGACTGGATGCTGCCACGCATGGAGGGCCCGGAAGTGCTGCGCCGCCTGCGCAGCGAGCATGGCTCGGAAGTGCCGGTGATCATGCTGACCGCGCGTGACGAGCTGCCGGACAAGATTGCCGGCTTCCGCGCCGGTGCCGATGATTACCTGACCAAGCCGTTCGCCCTGCCGGAACTGGAAGTGCGGCTGGAGGCGCTGCTGGTCCGTGCGCAGGGCCGCAACCCGCGCAAGCGCCTGCAGGTGGGCGATCTGGTGCTGGACCTGGCGACGCTGGAGGCGCGCCGCGATGGCCAGGTGCTGCACCTGTACCCGGCCTGCCGCAAGCTGCTGGAACTGCTGATGCGGGCCAGCCCGGGCGCGGTGACCCGCCAGCAGCTGGAGTTCGCCCTGTGGGGCGATGAACCACCCGACGGTGACCTGCTGCGCTCGCATGTCTACGAACTGCGCCGCAGCGTCGATGGCCCGTTCGAGGAAAAGCTGATCCACACGCTGCCACGGGTCGGGTACCGACTGGCGCCGACGGGAACCGCAGGCGGTGCGGACGATGGCGATGGCCCGTAAGCCCGGGCCGCTGTCGCGGCGCGTGGCCTGGTGGCTGCTCGGCTACCTGGCGTTGATCTCGCTGGCGGTGTTCAGCGTGGGCAACTACGTGCACGAACACGCCGAGCACGCGGCCTGGCGGGCGCTGCTCAATTCCGAGCTGGACAGCATCGTCGAGCATGTGAAGCACGAACCCCACTATCGCTGGCAGGATTCGGACACGCTCAGCCTCTACCATTTCGATGACCCGGCCACCCCCGACAGCCTGCGTGCGCTGCACCCGGGGCTGCATGACGGGGTGATCGTCCACGACCGCGAAACCGCAGTGATGGTGCGCCAGACCGATGAACTGGGGCGTATCGCGCTGGTACTGGACATTTCCGATTTCCACGACCTGGAACAGTTCGCCACGCGCTGGGTGATGCTGGCCGGGGTGGTGATGCTGATCGTCACCGTGCTGATGGCCACCCTCGGCATGGAGCGGCTGGTACGGCCGCTGAGCCTGCTGGCCCGCCATATCGGCGCACTGCGTCCGGGCGTGCCCGGACAGCGCATCGACGTGGACGTGCGCGGCAGTTCCGAGCTGCATACGATTGCCGATGCGCTGAACGACTACCTGGAGCGCAACGAACAGTTCGTCGAGCGCGAACGGGTGTTCATCAGCACTGCCAGCCATGAACTGCGCACGCCCGTGGCGGTGATCACCGGTGCGGCCGAACTGGCCCTGGATCAGCCGGGGCTGCCCGAGCGTGCGCGCCAGCAGATGCAGCGGGTGCTGCGCACTGCGCAGGGGGTGGAACAGCTGATCGACCTGCTGCTGGTGCTGGCCCGTGAACCGGCTCGCCTGGCCAACCGCGCTGAGCGTATCGCGCTGGACCAGCTGCTGCCGCAGATCGTCGATGACCATCGTCACCTGCTGGGCGACAAGGATCTGGACGTGAACGTGCAGGCCGCCCCGGTGGACATCGTCGCGCCGCTGGCCGTGGTGCAGGCGGCCATCGGCAACCTGCTGCGCAATGCGATCGAGAACAGTGGCCGTGGCCATATCCAGCTCACCCTGGGGACCGATGGCGTGCTGGTGCTGCAGGACCCGGGGCACGGCATGAGTCCGGAGGAGATCGCCGCCATCCATGCGCGGATGGCACGTGGGCTGCGGACCGAGCGCGGCGGCATCGGGCTGGAGCTGATCGCCCGGCTGTGCGAGCACCTGGGATGGACGCTGGCCTTCCAGGCCTGCGAACCACGCGGCACCCGCGCCACGCTGGATTTCAGCGGCGCGCGCACGCCCTGAGGCGGCGGCCACCCGGCGGGCGGGCTGGCGCACTGCGGCATGCAGGGGCGTGAAGACAATGTTAATCTTCGGAAACGCCGCCTGCATGCGGCGTTTTTTTTGCCCTTTTTTCGATCGACAGAGGACGCCATGCCGACCGAACCGACCACCGCCCTGATCTCCAGCGACATCGTTGGCCTGGGCCTGATCGCCGCCACCCTGGCGCTGATCTTCTGGGCCGCGAGCGGCCCCACGCCCCTGCTGAAGAAGATCTTCGCCTGGGTGCCCGCCCTGCTGCTGTGCTACTTCATTCCGGCCATCTACAACACCGCCGGGCTGATCGATGGCCATGCCACGGCGCTGTACAACCCGGTGGCGCGTGACGTGCTGCTGCCGGCCGCGCTGGTGCTGCTGACCCTGTCGATCGACCTGAAGGGCATCGCCAAGCTGGGGCCCAAGCTGATCGTGGTGTTCTGCGCCGGTACCGCCGGCGTGATGCTGGGCGCCATCGTGTCGTTCCAGGTGATGAAGCTGATCCACCCGGAAACGGTGGCCGGTGATACCTGGGCCGGCATGGCCGCGCTGGCCGGCAGCTGGATCGGCGGCGGGGCCAACATGGTGGCCATGCGCGAGATCTTCGGCACCGACGCCACCACCTTCGGCCAGATCGCGGTGGTGGACGTGGCCTGCGCCAGCCTGTGGATGGCGATCCTGCTGTTCCTGGCCAACCGCGCGCAGCAGATCGATACCCGCAGCGGCGCCGATACCCGTGCCATCGACGAGATGAAGGCGCGCATCAGTGCCTACGAGGCGCAGAACGCGCGTATCCCCACGTTGACCGACCTGATGGTGATCGTCGGCGTGGCGCTGGGCGGGGTGGGGCTGGCCCATGCCATCGCCGCGCCGCTGGCCGGCTGGTTCAAGGCGAACGTGGGCTGGTCCAGCCAGTTCAGCCTGGACAGCCAGTTCGTCTGGGTGATTCTGCTGTCCACCGCGCTGGGCCTGGGCCTGAGCTTCACCCGTGCGCGCCGGCTGGAGTCGGCCGGGGCCTCGCGGCTGGGCACGGTGTTCCTGTATTTCCTGATCGCCTGCATCGGCATGCAGATGAACCTGCTGTCGCTGCTGGACCGGCCGTGGCTGTTCCTGCTCGGCGTGATCTGGATGGCCACCCACGTGCTGGTGCTGTGGATCGTTGCCCGCCTGCTGCGCGTGCCGCTGTTCTTCTTCGGCGTCGGGTCGATGGGCAACATCGGCGCGGCCGCGTCGGCACCGGTGGTCGCCGCGGCCTTCCATCCGTCGCTGGCGCCGGTGGGCGTGCTGCTGGGCACGGTGGGCTATGCCACCGGTACCGGGCTGGCCTACGTGACCGGCCTGATCCTGAAGTGGATGGCCAACGGCTGAGTCCGGGCCTCCGTGGGATCGCGTTCCCATGTAGAGCCGAGCCCATGCTCGGCTCTTTTTTTGCCGGCCGCAGGCGGAACTGTGCAGTACATACCGGAACGTACGGTGTCAGCGTCGTAGCGTAGGCAGCACCTGTCGCTCATCTGCAGTGACGTTGCGGGGGGCTGGAATGACACAACGACAGATGATTCGCGGGGCTGTGCTGCTGGCACTGTTGCTGGCCAGTGTGGGGGCAGCGGCACAAGGCGGTGCCACTGCGCGTGGCGCCCAGGTCCAGGCCGTGACCGAGGCGAGTGCGCGTGAGGTGGCTTCGCTGATCACGCAACCGGGCTTCGCCGAGATCGTGCGCGGTACGCTGGCGGCATCGCCCGAGCAAGCCGTCGCACTGGATGCGGTGATGGAGCGCTTCGACCCGGATGTCCGGACCCGGGCCAGTGCCTCCTTGGCCAACAACGATCAACGGCTGCGCCAGGCAAAGGGGTTGCCGGAGCAGGGTGAGGGCCTGCTGCAGCTGCGCGCCTATGTTCCTGAGGGCCAGTCGCTGTCGGACACCGCTCCGCAACAGCTTTGGGTGGTCAGCCTGCCGCGCGGCAATGACCGTGACTGGACCACCTTGACCGCCTACGACGCGCAGGGTCGCGCGCATGTGCTGGATGCGAAGCGTGCGCCGTCATTTCCAGTACTGATCGTCGATGTCGATACCCGTCGTTCGGTGCAGGAGGGCATGGCGCTGGTCAACGCCGGATTGCGCGCACGCGGCCTGCAGTCGCCCGAGCGCATCCAGCTGTCGACCGATGGCGCGCGCGCGTCGCTGGATATCACCCGTCTCGACCGCATCCGCCTGGCCGATGACCAGGAACCGTGGGCATTGGGTGCGGCCGAGGTGTTCGCGGTGGTGTCCGGGCTGCAGATCGGCAAGGCCGAGCCGGAGATGGCCACGGTGGACATGCCCTACCTGGACTACGACAAGACCGACTACACCCCGCAGCAGGCGCTGATCCTGTGGGGCAACTACCGCTTCAACGCAGCCAATGTTCAGCTGTTCGAGGATGACGGCGACACCAACTACCAGGACCTGCTGGTGGCGCTGAGCAACGGTGTGAAGGCGGCACTGGGCGCGTTCGCACCGGAGTATGCGGTGATCGCTGACATCGCCGGTGCGATTCTGAAAGCGATGCCGACGTCGTGGTTCTCCAACGACATTGACTACGTAGACAGCTTCTACCTGGTTCAACGAGGCCAAACGTACACCGATCGGATGGGCGCTGCGAACAACGCCAGGGTCACGCTGACGCCGATCACGCTGGTGGAGTAGTCCGGCCGGGCAGCGCCCGGCACCCGCCGAAGCCAGAGCACGAGCAACAGCAACAGCAACAGCGTGCAATCCGTGGAATGGCGGGGTGGGTCCGGTTGCGGGGGACGGCGCACGTACGTCCCTGTAGCCTCGGTCGCCGCATCCATGCGGCTCACGCCCCCGCAACCGGACCCACCCCGCCTTCGACAGTTTCCCGCGATCTGTTGTAGATCCACGCCATGCGTGGATGCTCTTCGATGAATTCTCGAAATATTCGATTTCGATTGAGATCCATCCACGCATGGCGTGGATCTACGGGTCGCCGGAAATTTTTCAGAGCCGGGGCACTGTGGGTTTGTGGGGTGTGAGCGGCATGGATGCCGCGACCAAGCCCCCATGGACGGGTTCACGGCGGCCCCGCAAACCCACAGTGCCCCGGCATCCCTCAGTAAGCCAGCTTCTGGAGTTGCCGTTGCCTCTGCGGGTGCCGGGCTGCAAGCCCGGCACCCATTCCTCAGCAGCAGCGCCCGCCGTTGCGGCCGCCGTAGCGCGCTTC
This sequence comes from Stenotrophomonas sp. 24(2023), assembly GCF_030913365.1. Classification (NCBI taxonomy): domain Bacteria; kingdom Pseudomonadati; phylum Pseudomonadota; class Gammaproteobacteria; order Lysobacterales; family Lysobacteraceae; genus Stenotrophomonas; species Stenotrophomonas sp. 24(2023). Next base: position 669,337 of record NZ_CP133160.1, on the reverse strand, counting down.
CTGCCGCTCGCGGAAGAACGTCTTGTAGTCCATCGGTTCCTGGTCCGGGTGCTTTTCCAGCATGTGCCGGACGTAGTTGTCGTAGTCGGGAATCCCACAGCACAGCCGTGCGGTCTGCACCAGGCGCCGCCAGATGCGGCGGTGCGTCTGGTACTGGCCGACGGGAACCAGTTGGGTGCTCATCACAGGTCCACCATTTCATGCGGCTTGAGCGCCACGTACGGGGTTTCCTTGTCCGTGCGCTGCGGGGCGCGGCGGGCGGCGACGATCGTCTTCACCGCATACACCAGGATCGCGAACACCACGAACAGGAACAGCACGGTCAGGCCGGTGTTGACGTAGGCATTGAGCACGATCTGCTTCATCTGCGCCACGCTCTTGGCCGGGGCGGTGATGGTGTCGCTGGCGATGGCGGCCTGGAACTTGTGTGCCTGGGCCAGGAAGCCCTGCGCCGGGTTGCTGTCGAAGATCTTGATGAAACCGGCATAGGTCGTGCAGATCAGCAGCCACGCCGCCGGAACCGCAGTCACCCATGCATAGCGGTCACGCTTCATCTTGAACAGCACCACGGTGCCCAGCATCAGCGCGATGCCGGCCAGCATCTGGTTGGAGATGCCGAACAGCGGCCACAGCGTCTGGATGCCGCCGAACGGATCGACCACGCCGGTGTACAGCAGGTAACCCCACAGCGCCACGCAGCCGGCCGTGCCGATGATGTTGGCCGTCCACGATTCGGTCTTCTTCAGCGCCGGGATGAAGTTGCCCAGCAGGTCCTGCAGCATGAAGCGGCCCGCGCGGGTACCGGCATCGACCGCGGTGAGGATGAACAGCGCCTCGAACAGGATCGCGAAGTGGTACCAGAACGCCATCATCGCGTTGCTGCCGCTGGGAATCGCTTCATGCAGGATCTGCGCGATGCCCACGGCCAGCGTCGGTGCGCCACCGGCGCGGTGCAGGATGGTCGGTTCACCGATCGCCACCGCTGTGGCTTCCAGCTGCTCAGGGGTGATGGTGAACCCCCAGGTGTTGGTGATGTAGTGCGCGGCGGAAACCGCGTCGGGGCCGATCACCGCCGCCGGGCTGTTCATCGCGAAGTACACGCCCGGGTCGATGATCGATGCGGCCACCAGGGCCATCACCGCCACGAACGACTCCATCAGCATGCCGCCGTAGCCGATGTAGCGCATGTGCGCTTCATTGGCCAGCAGCTTCGGCGTGGTGCCCGAGGAAATCAGCGCATGGAAGCCGGACACCGCGCCGCAGGCGATGGTGATGAACAGGAACGGGAACATGCCGCCCTTCCACACCGGGCCATCGCCACTGGCGGCGAACTGGGTCAGCGCCGGCATCTTCAGCTCCGGCATCACGATCACGATGCCGATGGCCAGCGCGATGATGGTGCCGATCTTCAGGAAGGTGGACAGGTAATCGCGCGGGGCCAGCAGCAGCCATACCGGCAGCACCGAGGCGACGAAGCCGTAGCCGATCAGCATCCAGGTGATCTGGGTGCCGGTGAAGGTGAAGGCCGGGCCCCACACCGGATCGGCGGCGACCTTGCCGCCGTACCAGATCGCCGCCAGCAGCAGGATCAGGCCGACCACCGAGATCTCACCAATCTTGCCGGGACGGATGTAGCGCATGTAGATGCCCATCAGGATCGCGATGGGCATCGTGGCGATCACCGTGAACATGCCCCACGGGCTTTCGGCCAGCGCCTTGACCACCACCATCGCCAGCACCGCCAGGATGATGATCATGATCAGGAAGGCGCCGAACAGCGCGATGGTGCCGGGTATCTGCCCCATTTCCTCGCGCACCAGATCACCCAGCGAACGGCCGTTGCGGCGGCTGGACAGGAACAGGACCATGAAGTCCTGCACCGCACCGGCCAGCACCACGCCCACCACCAGCCACAGCAGGCCGGGCAGGTAGCCCATCTGCGCGGCCAGCACCGGGCCGACCAGCGGGCCGGCGCCGGCGATGGCGGCGAAGTGGTGGCCGAACAGCACGTGCTTGTTGGTCGGCACGTAATCCAGGCCATCGTTGTTGATCACCGCCGGGGTGGCCCGGGTTGGATCAAGCTGCATCACCTTGTCGGCGATGAACAGGCTGTAGAAGCGATAGGCGATCAGGTAGATCGAGACCGCCGCGACGACGATCCACAGCGCGTTGATGTGTTCACCGCGGCGCAGGGCCACGGTGCCCAGACAGAACGCGCCGAGCAGGGCGAGCAGCGCCCAGCCCAGTTTGGAAAACCCTTTCATGAGGTGCTCTCTCCCGGAAAGACAGTCAAAGAGTCCCGCGTGTCCCTGGCAGGGTCAACGTGCGGAGGCCTGAACAGCGGTAGTACTTTGGTCGTACGCCCTGTCGCCATGACGCGCTGCGGACACCATGGCTGGAACAATCGGTTGCGTGGCCGCCGGTTGGTCGCGATCCGTGTGGCGTCCATCTTGTGGGCTGTCCCCGAACAGGAGTTGCCATGAGCCTTTCCGAGCCGGTGCGCGTGCTGCGCACCATCCGTGGCATGCCCACGTCCGACGGCGCCGGCGTGCGCCTGACCCGTGTCATCGGCGGCCCTTCGCTGCCCGACCTGGACCCGTTCCTGCTGCTGGATGAATTCGGTACCGACCGTGCCGAGGACTACCTCGCCGGTTTCCCCGAGCACCCGCACCGTGGCTTCGAGACGGTCACCTACATGCTGGATGGGCGCATGCGGCACCGTGACAACCACGGCAATGAAGGCCTGCTGGTGCCCGGCAGCGTGCAGTGGATGACGGCCGGCCGTGGCCTGGTGCATTCGGAGATGCCCGAACAGGAAAGCGGGCGCATGCGCGGCTTCCAGCTGTGGGTGAACCTGCCGGGCCGCGAGAAGATGACCGCGCCGAAGTACCAGGAATTCGCCCCGGACCGCCTGCCGGTGGTGCAGCCGGCCGACGGCGTGACGGTGAAGCTGATCGCCGGGCGCGTGGGCGACACCGTGGGCCCGATCGTGCAGCCGGCCACCGATCCGGTGTACCTGGACATCACCCTGGCGGCCGACCGCGCCTGGACGTACACGCTGCCGGAAGGGCACAACGCCTTCGCCTACGTGTTCGAAGGCGGGCTGGTGGTGGGCGAACAGGAAAACGCGCGCGCGGTGGCGCGGCAGGAACTGGCCGTGCTGGGGGGCGGTGAACAGCTGCACCTGTCCGCCGGTGGCGATGGCGCGCACTTGATCCTGGTCGCCGGCCGCCCGCTGCGCGAACCGGTGATGCGCCACGGCCCGTTCGTGATGAACACGCGGCAGGAACTGATGCAGGCCTTCGTGGATTTCCAGGAAGGCAGGTTCTGAGGGCCCGGCGTTGCCGGGCGATCGGGCGGGACGACGGGGAGGCTGCCAGGCCGTCATCCCCGTGCCCGCTCAGCGCCCGGCGGCGACGGCGGCAGGGGAGAGGTTCAATCCGCCCACCAGCTGCAGCAGGCTGCCCAGTTCGGTTTCGTTGCCCGGGTACAGGGCCAGCTGCGCATAGCGCTCCTTGGCCAGCTTGACCACGCTGATGCGGCGTTCGGCATAGCCCGGCGGCTGCTGGCCGCCCAGGTCGGGCTGGTACCAGTAAAGCGATTCGCCGGCGAAGCTGCCTTTTTCGTGGCGCAGGGCGCGGCTCAACGGAATGGAAGGATCGCGCTGGCTGAGCATCAGGCTCAGCACTTCACGGCCATCGGGGGTGGCGGCGCGGCAGACCAGGAAATCCGCATGCGACTGCTGCTGCCATTGCAGGCCGCTGTCGGCCGGCAGGGCAGGGCAGTTGCCCGCGGTTTGTGCGTGTGCCGGGACGGCCACGGCCAGCAGGCCCGCCAGCAGCGGGCTCGACAACAGAACAGACGCGAACTTCATGCATCCCCCAGAGGCGTGTCGGTGGGCACCACGGCCCATGACGGGTGCGTGGCCGGCCCTCCATCCCCGGGGGGCCGTTGCTCCAGACCTTAACGGAACGTGAGCAGCTGCACAAATCGCGGTTACGCATGAAACCATCATGGCCGGCCAGCGCCGGCCAGCGCCGGCCAGCGCCGGCCACGATGGCCGGGGTCAGCGCTCGCTACCCACCCATTTGTAGAGCAGGCCGCCGATCAGTCCGCCCAGCAACGGGGCGACCCAGAACAGCCACAGCTGGCCGGTCGCACCGCTGCCGGCGAAGAAGGCCACGGCAGTGGAGCGGGCCGGGTTCACCGAGGTGTTGGTCACCGGGATGCTGATCAGGTGGATCAGGGTCAGGGCCAGGCCGATCGCCAGTGGCGCGAAGCCGGCCGGCGCTTTGCCATGGGTGGCGCCCATGATGACCACCAGGAACACGGCGGTAAGCACCACTTCACACAGGAAGGCGGCTGCCACGCTGTAGCCGCCCGGCGACAGCGCGCCATAGCCGTTGCTGGCGAAGGCGCCGGCCTGGCTGCCATCGATGGCAAACCCGGGCGCACCGGAGGCGATCTGCAGCAGGATGAAGCCGGCCAGCAGGCCGCCGGCACACTGGGCGATGAGGTAGGGCACCAGGTCGCGGGCCGGGAAGCGGCCACCGGCCCACAGGCCGACGCTGACGGCCGGATTGAAGTGGGCGCTCGACACGTGGCCGAACGCGTAGGCGCCGGTGACCACCGTCAGGCCGAAGGCCAGTGCCACGCCGAGGAAGCCGATGCCCAGCGGATTGCCGTCGCCGCCGAACTTGGCGGCCAGTACCGCGCTGCCACAGCCCCCCAGTACCAGCCAGAACGTGCCGAGGAACTCGGCGGCCAAGCGTTTGCCCATGCCCATGACGTGCACTCCAATGAGGCGCGCGGATGCGTGCGGTCGCATTGGAGTGTGGGGCCGGTGATGGCCGCGTAAAGATGCCGTGGTGACGGGGCCTCAGTACGCCGGCAGCGGGATGAACTCCTTGTCATCACCGGGGATGGTGCCGAAACGGCCGGCGTCCCAGTCGTGCTTGGCCTGTTCGATGCGCTCCTTGGAACTGGACACGAAGTTCCACCACAGATGGCGCGGGCCATCCAGCGGTTCGCCGCCGAACAGCATCGCCTTGACCGGCGTCTTCGCGCGCAGGCGGCCCACCGCGCCGGCCTCGGGCACGATCAGGTGCTGCGCAGGCACGTCCACGCCATCCAGCTGGGCCTGGCCTTCCAGGATGTACAGCGCGCGCTCGCGGTGGCCGTTGTCGATGTCGATCTCCGCCTCCGGCTCCAGGTCGATGGCCACGTTCAGCGTGTCGGCAAACACCTGCACCGGGGATTCCTCGCCATACGCGCGGCCTGCGATCACCCGCAGCCATGCGCCGTTGCGGCGCTGCTCGGGCAGGGTGGCGGCCGGATGGTGATAGAACGCCGGGGCGATTTCCTCATGTGATTTCGGCAGCGCCACCCAGGTCTGCATGCCGTGGATCGGATGGTCGTGTTCGCGCTCCGGCGGCGGCGTACGCTCGGAATGGGCGATGCCGCGGCCGGCGGTCATCCAGTTCACATCGCCGGGGCGGATCACCTGGTCCGAACCGAGCGTATCGCGGTGGCCGATCGCCCCCGACCACAGGTACGTCACCGTGGCCAGCCCGATATGCGGGTGCGGGCGCACATCGATGCCGGTGCCGGGGGACAGGATGGCCGGGCCCATCTGGTCGACGAACACGAACGAACCGATGCTGCGGGCCTGCAGGGTGGGCACGGCGCGGCGGACTTCGAGGCCGCCGATGTCGTGGACGCGCGGGGCGATGATGGTGGTCATGCGGGCGTTCTCGCTGGCAGGAATTCAGTGCGCAGCATCGCATGCAGCTGTGACGGGGACATGCCCCGTATGGGTAACAGGGTGTTCCAGCCAACGGCGCAGCCCCTCGTGGCGGGATGGTTGGTGCTTGTCTCGTGGTTGGCCGGGCGGGTGGGCTGCGCAGGGGGCGCTGCAAGTACGTCCATGTAAGCTCGGTCGCCGCATCCATGCGGCTCACGCCCCTGCGCAACCCACCCGCCCGGCCCCGACAGTTTCCGGGCGCGTCAGCCACGGAAAAGAAAAAAGAAAATCAAATTCAAACGCCGGTCGCTTCGCTCGTATCCACGCATGGCGTGGATCTACCCGCCGTCACCGGGAAACTGTCGGGGGTGGGGCGGTGTGGGCTTGCAGGACCGCAGGCGCCATGGATGGCGCCTACGAGCCCCCATGGATGGGTTTACGGCGTGTCCTGCAAGCCCACACCGCCCCACCCAGCAAACAGAAAAGCCAGAGCCGGCTGTTGCTCCGGCTCTGGCTCTGGCTTTGGCTCCAGCGGGTGCCGGGCCGCAGGCCCGGCCGATAAACTCAAACCACCGGTTCGCGCAGGGCGGGGTTGTCCCAGCCCGGGCGCGGGGCGAAACGATCGCCATAGCGCTGCTGCAGCACCTTCAGCCGCTCGACCAGCGCATCGGCACCCGTGGCACGGATGTGCTGGATCGGGCCGCCCCGGAACGGGGCGAAGCCGGTGCCGAAGATCACGCCCGCATCGAGCAGGTCCGCATCGGCCACCACGCCTTCGTGCAGGCACGCCACCGCTTCGTTCAGCAGCGGCAGGATCAGCCGGTCTTCCAGATCCGCCGGGGCCTGGTAGCCGCTGGCCACCTCCGGCTTCTTCGCGCGGCCGTTTTCCCAGGTGTACAGGCCCTGGCCATCCTTCTTGCCGCGCTTGTCCGGTTCCACCGACTGCAGTGCCGCCGGAATCTGCAGGCCGAGGAACGGCGCCAGTTCGCGGCCGACGCCGGCGGCCACATCCAGGCCCACGGTGTCGATCAGCTCGATCGGGCCCATCGGCATGCCGAACTTCACCGCCGCCTTGTCGATCACCGGGCCCGGAATGCCCTCGGCATAGGCCGTGGCTGCTTCCAGCATGTACGGGAACAGCACGCGGTTGACCAGGAAGCCCGGGCTGCCGGCCACCGGCACCGGGAACTTGCCCAGCGCCTTGCAGAACGCGGCCAGGCGTCGCTCGGTTTCCGGCGCCATGCCGTCGTGGTGGATGATTTCCACCAGCGGCATCTGCGCCACCGGGTTGAAGTAGTGCAGGCCGGCGAACTGCGCCGGGCGCTGGATGTGGTCACGCAGTTCCACCAGCGGAATCGACGAGGTGTTGGTGGTCAGCAGTGCATCGGCCTTCATCGCCGGTTCCAGCGTCTGGTACAGCGCACGCTTGGCTTCCGGGTTCTCGATGATCGCTTCGATCACCAGGTCGGCCTGCGCGACGCCGGTGCCTTCCAGGTCGGCACGCAGGCGTGCGGCCACGGCCGGGCGCTTGCTGTCATCGCGCACCTTTTTGGCGAACAGGGCCTGCGCGCGTTCCATGGCCGGGTCGATGAAGCGCTGCTCGCGGTCCTGCAGGGTCACGTTGAAACCCTTGAACGCCGACCACGCCGCGATGTCGCCGCCCATCACGCCGGCACCGACCACATGCACGTGCTGGATGCCGTGGTCACCGCTGCCCAGCGCCTTCAGGCGCTCGGTGAGGAAGAAGATGCGGATCAGGTTGCGCGCCGTCGGCGTGCTGGCCAGCTTCACCACCGCACGGCGCTCGGCGTCCAGGCGGGCCTGGATCGGCTTGCCGCCGGCGCGCTGCCAGGTGCTGATCAGCGCGTAGGGCGCCGGGTAATGATCCTTCTTGGCCTTGCGGGCGACCTGCTTGGCCATCTGCGGGGCCAGCACCTTGCGGGCCAGCCAGGTGTTGGTGGCCCAAGCGGTGGCACGCTGCTTGAACGGGCGGGTGGTACCGGACAGCGCCAGCGCCACCGCCGTGTCGAGCAGCACTGCCGGTGCGACCACCTTGTCCACCAGGCCGATGCCGCGTGCGGCCGGGGCCGACAGCGTGCGGCCGGTCAGCATCAGGTCCATCGCCGCCGGGGCGCCGACCAGCTGCGGCAGGCGCGCGCTGCCGCCCCAGCCGGGGAAGATGCCCAGCTGGGTCTCGGGCAGGCCGATGCGGGTGCTGCTGTCATTGGACGCCACGCGGTAGCGGCAGGCCAGGGCCAGCTCGGTGCCGCCGCCCAGGCAGTGGCCGTGGATCGCCGCCACGGTCGGGCAGGGCAGCTCGGCCAGCTTCTGGTAAGTGGCCTGGCCACGACGGATGGCATCGTTGACGGTGCCGCGGCGGTCGAATTCCTGGAACTCCTTCAGGTCCGCGCCGGCGATGAACCCTGCCTTCTTCACCGACTGGATGACCACACCCTTGGGCGGGTCCATGGCCAGGCGCTCGATCAGGTCGCCCAGTTCCAGCAGCACGTCCTGCGACATGGCGTTGACACTGCTGTCCTGACGATCGAGGTTGAGCACCACCACGCCGTCGTCACGGATCTCGGGGTGCCAGTGGGAGAAGCGAAGCCCATCGAAGCCTGAGAGCATGGACGTTCCATCCGGTTGTGTATGGAGAAGCGGCTATGATCCAGAGGTTGTTTCCCCCGCGTCAAATCCCTATAGCAGGGGGTGGCGACCCCGGATCCATGGCCCTGGACCCCGGACGCTAGCGGAACGGTAGTTAAAAGCTGGTGCGGCGTCGGGTGATCGGCGACTGAACTTTTCCCGGGATTGGCAGTCTCATTGCCCGACGACGGTTGGGCTGACAGGAGTGCGGCCCCTCATGGCCGAGGTCGAAACACCACAGGAGCTGGATCTGGAACTGGTCCGGCGCGTGCAGCGCGGCGAGAGCGCGGCCTTCGATGTGCTGGTGCGCAAGTACCAGCATCGGGTCGTGGCCCTGGTCGGTCGCTACATCGCCGACTGGAGTGAATGTCAGGACGTTGCCCAGGACACGTTCATCCGTGCCTACCGCGCGATCGGCAGTTTCCGCGGCGACGCCCAGTTCTCAACCTGGTTGCATCGGATTGCCGTGAATACCGCGAAAAACTACCTGGCTTCACACAATCGCCGTCCGCCGACCGATGACGTGGACATCGGCGACGCCGAGCAGTTCGATACCGGAACCCGCCTGCGCGACACCGACACGCCCGAACGCGAGTTAATGCGCCAGGAGCTGGAACAGACGGTGATGAAGGCCGTCAACGCGCTGCCGGAAGAACTCCGGTCGGCGATCACCCTGCGCGAGGTGGAAGGCCTGAGCTACGAGGAAATCGCGCAGAAGATGGGGTGTCCGATCGGCACCGTGCGGTCGCGGATCTTCCGCGCCCGCGAGGCGATCGACATCGAACTCCGGCCGCTGCTGGACATCGGCAGCGCCACCCGTGAGAAGAGCCGCGTATGACCAGTGAAAACCCGTTCAACCCATCGCAGCACCACCAGTCCCCGGCCGGGCAGCGCCTGGACCTGCGCCACCGTGAGCAGCTTTCCGCCCTGGTGGATGGCGAACTCGGTACCGACGAGGCACGCTTCCTGCTGCGCCGGCTGGAGCACGAGCCGGAACTGTCCGCCTGCCAGGAACGCTGGCAGCTGCTGGGCGATGTGATGCGTGGCCAGGCCGGGCTGCTGGCCCCGGCCGGCTTCAGCGACCGTGTGGCTGAAGCCCTCGCCGCCGAACCGCGTCCGCAGGCTGAACCGCGCCGGCAGGTGCGTCGCAGCGGCTGGCGCAGCTGGGGTGGCGGTGCCGCGCTGGCCGCGTCGGTGGCCGCCGTGGCCCTGTTCATGGGCGGCGAGAAGCTGCGCGAGCCGGTGCCGGGCGATGAGGCGCCTGCACAGGTGATCGCCAGCCAGGCACAGCTGCCGGCAGCGCCGGTGCCCCCTACGGCCCCGGCAACGGTGACCGAGGCGTCGGTCGATCCTGCCGCCGTGGCCCTGGCCAGCGTGCCGGCGGCCGCGGTCGCCGCCGCCAGCCGCCGCCAGGACGGGCGCCGCGCCAGTGCGACCCGCAGCCAGCAGGCCGCGCGTGCCGCCCAGCGTGATGATGAACCCTTGCGTGCGGTGGCCAGCCAGGCTCCGTTGGCGCCGACCGTGCCGGCCGGCAGCAACCGGGCCTCGCCGTTCGGCGATGTCGGTGGCCTGCAGGCGCGGCCGTGGCCGCGGTCCAGCCTGGCCCCGGCGGCCGGCGGGGCGCTCAACGCCAGCTACCCGGCCCATGCCCCGTCACGTGCGTTCTACCCGTTCGAACCCCGCCTGCAGGAAACGCCCCTGCCGGCCTCGGGCCCGCGCGACTGAGCCCGGTCCCTGCGCGCCCCGCATTCGCCGGGGCGCTCCTTTCCCTGATGTCCCCCATCCGACCCGGAGGTTGCCGTCCGATGACTCCCCGACTCCGCACGCAGGCCATGGGCCTGCTGGCCCTGACCCTGCCGCTGGTGGCCTGCGCCCAGGCGCCGGCCCCGACCGCCCAGCCCCAGGCCGCACCGGCCGCCGCGCCGCGCGCGCCGGCCCAGCCGCTGGTCAGCGGCCTGCCCGATTTCACCCATCTGGTCGAACAGGTCGGGCCGGGCGTGGTCAACGTCGATACCACCATTGTCCGCAGCAACCGCCAGGCCCGCGGCCCGATGGCCTCGGGCGATGACGAGATGCCCGAATTCTTCCGCCGCTTCTTCGGCCCGGATTTCCCGATGCCGGGGCAGGGGCCGGGCGGCCCCGGTGGCGGTGGCCCCAGCATCAAGGGCCGTGGCATGGGCTCGGGCTTCATCATCTCCCCGGATGGCTACGTGCTGACCAACTACCACGTGGTCGCTGACGCCAGTGATGTGAAGGTCAAGCTGGGCGACAGCCGCGAGTTCACCGCCAAGGTGGTCGGCAGCGACCAGCAGTACGACGTGGCCCTGCTGAAGATCGACGGCAAGAACCTGCCGACGGTGCGCGTGGGCGACTCCAACAGCCTGAAGCCGGGCCAGTGGGTTGTTGCGATCGGCTCGCCGTTCGGCCTGGACCACTCGGTCACCGCCGGCATCGTCAGCGCGCTGGGGCGCAGCACCGGCGGCGCCGACCAGCGCTACGTGCCGTTCATCCAGACCGACGTGGCGATCAACCAGGGCAATTCCGGTGGCCCGCTGCTCAACACCCGCGGTGAAGTGGTCGGCATCAACTCGCAGATCTTCTCCGCCTCCGGCGGCTACATGGGCATCAGCTTCGCGATCCCGATCGACCTGGCGATGAGTGCGGTCGAGCAGATCAAGAAGACCGGCAAGGTCACCCGTGGCCAGCTCGGTGCGGTGGTGCAGGAAATCGATGCGATGAAGGCGCAGGGCCTGGGGCTGCCGGACAGCCGTGGTGCGCTGGTCAACGAAGTGGTGGCCGGCAGTGCGGCCGCCAAGGCCGGTGTGCAGCCGGGTGACGTGATCCGTACGGTGAACGGCACCCCGGTCAACAGCTGGTCCGACCTGCCGCCGCTGATCGGTGCGATGGCACCGGGCAGCAAGGTGACCCTGGGCGTGTACCGCGACGGCAAGCCGCGTGACCTCGGTGCCACCCTGACCGCGGCCACCGATGACGGCCAGGGCAGCAGCCGTGGCCCGGCCGCCGCCAATGACGATGCGCCCCCGCAGAGCGGTGCCAGCGCGCTGCTGGGCCTGGAGGCGACCGATCTGACCGCCGCCCAGCGCAAGCAGCTGGGCCTGGAGGCCGGCGAGGGCGTACGCATCACCCAGGTCAGCGGCGAAGCCGCCCGTGACGCCGGCCTGTCGCCGGGCATGGTGATCCTCAAGGTCGGCAACGCCCCGGTAGGTGGGGTGGACGCCCTGAACCGCGCGCTGGCCCGCTTCAAGAAGGGCGACGTGGTGATGCTGCTGGTCCGCGCCAGCAATGGCCGCAACGCCTTCGTGGCGGTGAAGGCCGGCCCGTAACGGGTTGGCAGGGGCACCCCGGCAGGGTCCGGGGGGCTCCCGGGAGGTTTTCCGGGCCGGGCCCGCGCTGTGCGGGCCCGGCCTGTCTGTGACGCCGGTCCGGCCCGCCACGCGGGATCCCGCCGGGCGTGCGATAATGCACCGTTATCCTGACGACGCGCCGCGCCGCCGCCACCTATGTCCTCTGATTCGATGCGGAACATCCGCAATTTCTCCATCATCGCCCACGTCGACCACGGCAAGTCCACGCTGGCCGACCGCATCATCCAGCTCTGCGGTGGCCTGCAGGCCCGCGAGATGGAAGCGCAGGTGCTCGACTCCAACCCGATCGAGCGCGAGCGTGGCATCACCATCAAGGCGCAGTCGGTCTCGCTGCCGTACCTGGCCAAGGATGGGCAGACCTACCACCTGAACTTCATCGACACCCCCGGCCACGTCGACTTCTCCTATGAAGTCAGCCGTTCGCTGGCCGCCTGCGAAGGCGCGCTGCTGGTGGTCGATGCCGCCCAGGGCGTGGAAGCGCAGTCGGTGGCCAACTGCTACACCGCCGTCGAGCAGGGCCTGGAAGTGGTGCCGGTGATCAACAAGATCGACCTGCCCACCGCCGACATCGAGCGCGCCAAGGCCGAGATCGAGGCCGTGATCGGCATCGACGCGTCCGACGCCGTGCCGGTCAGCGCCAAGACCGGCCTGAACGTGCAGGACGTGCTGGAAGCGATCGTGCACCGCATCCCGCCGCCGCAGCCGCGTGACACCGACAAGCTGCAGGCGCTGATCATCGACTCCTGGTTCGACAACTACCTGGGCGTGGTCTCGCTGGTGCGCGTGATGCAGGGCGAGATCAAGGCCGGCGACAAGCTGCAGGTCATGTCCACCGGCCGCAACCACCAGGTCGACAACGTCGGCGTGTTCACGCCGAAGCGGAAAGTGCTGCCGGCGCTGCGGGCCGGTGAAGTGGGCTGGGTCACCGCCAGCATCAAGGACGTGCACGGTGCGCCGGTCGGCGACACCCTGACCCTGGCCGGCGATCCGGCCCCCAAGCCGCTGCCGGGCTTCCAGGAAATGCAGCCGCGCGTGTTCGCCGGCCTGTTCCCGGTCGATGCCGAGGACTACCCGGACCTGCGTGAAGCGCTGGACAAGCTGCGCCTGAACGATGCCGCGCTGCGCTTCGAGCCGGAAAGCTCCGAAGCGATGGGCTTCGGCTTCCGCTGCGGCTTCCTGGGCATGCTGCACATGGAAATCGTGCAGGAGCGCCTGGAGCGCGAATACAACCTGGACCTGATCAGCACCGCGCCGACGGTGGTGTACGAGGTGCTGAAGACCGATGGCACCATCATCAACATGGACAACCCGGCCAAGCTGCCGCCGGTGAACCATGTCGAGGAGATCCGCGAGCCGATCATCCGTGCCAACGTGCTCACCCCGGAGGAGTACATCGGCAACATCATCAAGCTGTGCGAGGAAAAGCGCGGCAGCCAGGTCGGCATCAACTACCTGGGCAGCCAGGTGCAGATCAGCTATGAGCTGCCGATGGCCGAGGTGGTGCTGGACTTCTTCGACAAGCTCAAGTCGGTCAGCCGTGGCTACGCCTCGCTGGACTACCACTTCGTGCGGTTCGAGGCCGGCCCGTTCGTGCGCGTGGACGTGCTGATCAACGGCGACAAGGTCGATGCACTGTCGCTGATCGTGCACCGCAGCCATGCCGATCGCCGTGGCCGCGAACTGTGCGAAAAGATGAAGGACCTGATCCCGCGGCAGATGTTCGACGTGGCCATCCAGGCCGCCGTCGGCTCGCAGATCATCGCCCGCACCACGGTCAAGGCCATGCGCAAGAACGTGCTGGCCAAGTGCTATGGTGGCGACGTTTCGCGCAAGAAGAAGCTTCTGGAAAAGCAGAAGGAAGGCAAGAAGCGCATGAAGCAGGTCGGCCGCGTGGAAATTCCGCAGGAAGCCTTCCTGGCTGTCCTGCAGATGGACAACAAGTAAGCCCCGTACCGGCCTGCGGGCCGGTCGTCCGGTGACGTTGCAAAGGACCCTGAATGAAACTGTTTGAGATCCTCCTGGTCGTGCTGACCCTGGCCTCGGGCCTGATCCTGCTCGCCGAGAAGCTGTTCCTGGCCAAGCGCCGGGCCCAGCGTGCCGGCCTGCTCGATACCGAACCGGTGCTGGTGGACTACTCGCGGGCGTTCTTCCCGGTGCTGGCCATCGTGCTGGTGGTGCGCAGCTTCATCGCCGAGCCGTACAAGATCCCGTCCAGTTCGATGATGCCCAACCTGCTCATCGGCGATTTCATCCTGGTCAACAAGTTCTCCTACGGCCTGCGGCTGCCGATCACCAACACCAAGGTCGTGCCGCTGGGCGAACCGGCCCGCGGCGACGTGGTGGTGTTCCACTTCCCCGGGCATGACGACCGCGACCCGGCCAAGGGCGAGAACTTCATCAAGCGCGTGATCGGCGTGCCGGGCGACACCGTGGCCTTCGAGGGCGATGGGGTGATCCTCAACGGCAAGCCGCTGGCCTACGACAACAAGGGCCTGTACGCCGGCCACCGCGGCCAGGGCGAGGGCGCCAACCTGCTGGTCGAGCACCTGCCGGGCCGTACCCATACCGTGCTGGAGACCGCTTATCCTGCCGGGCAGGGCCAGTGGACCGTGCCGGCCGGCAAGTACCTGGTGATGGGCGACAACCGCGACAACAGCGACGATGGCCGTTTCTGGGGGTTGCTGCCGGAAGAGAACCTGCGCGGCAAGGCCTTCCTGATCTGGCTGAACTGCTCGGGCTGGTTCTGCAAGGATGGTTTCGAGCCGTCCCGCATCGGTTCGGGCATCAACTGACATCCAACGCGTATCTGGGGAGAACGCAATGAAGACGATGAACACGCAGCGCGGCATTACCCTGACCTCCTTCCTGGTGGTCCTGATCGTGGTGGGTTTCTTCCTCTACGTCGGCATGAAGCTGTTCCCGATGTACCAGGAGTACTACGCGGTGCGTTCGGCGATGAAGAGCCTGGCCAAGGAACCGGGCGTGGGCGGCATGCCGCCGGCGACCATCCAGGAACTGTTCTTCAAGCGCCTGTACATCAGCTATTCCGACAACGTGAAGCCGGCCAACGTCAAATTCGACCGTCATGAAAACGGCTGGACGCTCAAGGTGAACTACGAGGTGCGCCGCCCGTTGATCGGCAATCTCGACGTCGTCGGCAGATTCGATACAACCCAGGACCTGACCCGTAGCGGTGCCGAATAACGCTTTCCAACGTGGCGACCTGATCGGTCACCCCTTCCGTGACCAGGATCTGCTGAAGCAGGCCCTGACCCATCGCAGTGCCGGCGCGCCGCACAACGAGCGCCTGGAATTCCTCGGCGACAGCATCGTCAACCTGATGGTGGCCGAGGCGCTGTACCAGCGCTGGCCCAAGGCCGACGAAGGCGCGCTGACCCGGGCCCGCGCCGAGCTGGTGCGTGAAGGTGCGCTGGCGGTGATCGCCCGCCAGCTTCAGCTGGGTGAACGGCTGACCCTGGGGCCGGGCGAGATGAAATCCGGCGGCCACCGCCGGGACTCGATCCTGGCCGATGCGGTGGAAGCCGTGGTCGCGGCCATCTACCTGGATGCCGGCTTCGAGGCCTGCCGGGCGGTCGTGCTGCCCTGGTTCCAGGCCTCGATGGAGGCCCTGCCGGCGACCGGCCGGCCGGAAAAGGACCCCAAGACCCGCCTGCAGGAATGGCTGCAGGCCCGCCAGAAGCCCTTGCCGGTGTACGAGCTGCTCTCGGAAAGTGGCGAGGACCATGCCAAGATCTTCCGGGTACGCTGCAGCGTAGCCGACCCCGCCGCCAGCACCGGGGGCACCGGCTCCTCGCGGCGGATCGCCGAACAACAGGCGGCTGCGGCCGTCCTTGAACAACTGGATTCCAAGTGAGCGAACAAACTCCCCATCATTGCGGCAGCGTGGCCGTCATCGGCCGCCCGAACGTGGGCAAGTCGACCCTGACCAATGCCCTGGTCGGGGCCAAGGTCAGCATCGTCTCCAACCGCCCGCAGACCACCCGCCACCGCCTGCTTGGCATCGCCACCTTCCCGGAAGGGCAGCTGGTGCTGGTCGACACGCCCGGGCTGCACAAGGTGCAGAAGCGCGCGATGAACCGCGTGATGAACCGTGCCGCGCGTGGCTCGCTGGAGGGCGTGGATGCCGGCCTGCTGGTGATCGAAGCCGGTCGCTGGGATGACGAGGACAGCCTGGCCTTCAACGTCCTGCGCGACGCCGGCATTCCGGTGGTGCTGGTGGTCAACAAGATCGACCGCCTGAAGGACAAGGGTGCGCTGCTGCCGTTCCTGCAGCAGGTGACCGAAGGCCGCGATTTCGCCGCCGTGCACCCGATTTCGGCGCAGAAGCGCAACGGCCTGGAAGCCCTGGTGCGCGACGTGCTGAAGCTGTTGCCCGAAGCCCCGCCGATGTTCGGCGAGGACGAGATTACCGACCGCAGCCAGCGTTTCCTGGCCGGCGAACTGGTGCGCGAGCAGCTGATGCGCCAGCTGGGTGAGGAACTGCCCTACGCCACCACTGTGGAAATCGAGCGCTTCACCGAAGACGGCAACCTGCTGCGCATCGGTGCGGTGGTCTGGGTCGAGCGCGAAGGCCAGAAGGCCATCGTGATCGGCAAGGGCGGTGCCCGCCTGAAGGAGATCGGCGCCAAGGCCCGCCTGCAGATGGAGCGCCTGTTCGGTGCCAAGGTCTTCCTGGAAACCTGGGTGCGCGTGCGCGAGGGCTGGTCCGACGACGAGGCCGCACTGAAGGCCTTCGGTTACGACTGACCGGCGGCGGTCGCCCCGATGCTGATCGAGGACGACACCGGCTACGTGCTGCATGCACGGGCCTACCGCGAGACCAGCCTGCTGGTCGATGTGCTCAGCGCCCAGCACGGGCGCCTGGGCGTGCTGGCCCGTGGCGTCTCCACCCCGAAGGGGCAGGTGCTGCGCGCCGCCCTGCAGCCCCTGCAATGGATACGCTTCAGCGCCCAGCAGCGTGGCGAACTGGCCCAGCTGCGCGGTGCCGAGGCGCTGGATGCGGCCCCGCGCCTGTCCGGCGCGGCCATGCTGGCCGGTTTCTACCTGAGCGAACTGACCCTGCGCCTGGCGCCACGCCAGGACCCGCTGCCGGAGCTGTACCTGGCCTATGGGGAGGCACGCGCGCGTCTGGCGGTGGGGGCGGGGCTGGCCTGGACCCTGCGCCGTTTCGAGCGTGAACTGCTGGCGGCGCTGGGGCTGGGGTTCGACCTAGAAATGGCCGGCGATGGCCAGCCGGTGGACCCGGCGGCCCGCTACGCGCTGGACCCGGAGGAAGGCCCGCGCCGGCTGCTCAGTGAACGTGAAGGCGAGCGCCGCACCAGTGCCACTGGCTCGGCGCTGCTGGCGCTGGCGGCCGACGAGGAGCCCGATGCCGCCGACCTGGCCAGCCTGCGCCTGCCGATGCGCCACGTACTGGCCCACCACCTGGGCCCGCGTGGGCTGGCCTCGTGGGACATGCTGGAGCAGCTGGGCAGCAGACGTTGAAGTGACGAGCGCAGTCCGGCGCTGCCAGCCAGCCCGGTAGCGGCCGGGAGCCGTCCGATTTCAGTGCAGCAGCGCGGCCACGGCGGCGCGGAAACCATCCTGCGCCTGGTGCGATTCCGGGCGGTGGTGCAGTTGGCGTACGGCCCGGGCCAGGCGGGCCGCCCCGACGAAACCACAGCTGGCCTGCAACCGGTGCAGCTGGCTGCGCAGGCTGGGCTCATCGTGCCGGTACACGGCCTGTTCGACCGCATCGCGGACGCCGGGCAGTTCCGCCAGGAACAGTTCGCGCAGGGCGATCAGATGGTTGCGCTGGCCGTTGAGGGCGGCCAGGGCGGCCGTTTCATCCCAGTCACCCACCTCGGTCGGCAGGCGGCTGGGTTCGCCGGCATCGGTGCCGGGGCTGTTCACCAGTGCCCGCCGGACGGCCTTGAGCAGCTGGTCGCGGCCCAGTGGCTTGACCAGGGTGTCGCTGAAGCCCGCGCTGCGCAGGCCACTGTGCAGGGTCGTGTCGCCATCGGCGGTATGGGCCAGCGCCGGGGTGTCCGGCTGCAGCCGGCGCAGTTCGGCCAGCAGCTGGGCGCCGTCGCCATCAGGCAGGTTGACGTCGATCAGCCACAGGTCGTGAACACCGTGCCGTGCCCGGGCCAGCGCGCTGGCGAGCGAATCGGCGGTGTCAACGTCCGCAGGCAGGGTTTCCAGGGCCGCTTTGAAAAAACCGCGGCTGATGATGTCGTCCTCGACCAGCAGGAAGCGCGGCCGGGGGGCCTGCGGGGTCATCTGCATCAGGGCTGCCTCCATGTCAGCTGGGGACATATTAATGCCCTGCGCGGGCGGCGCAAGCGCCCTGGCGGACCGCACTGGTCCGGATCTGCGACAATACGCCCCCATTTTTGCCCGCAGCCTGTCGCCACGTGGCCCGATCCCGTTCCCGCATCGACCGTACCCCGTTCCAGACCGAGATCCTCGACCTCAGCCATGACGGCCGTGGCGTCGCCCGCCGTGAAGGCGAGGGTGGCAAGGTCACCTTCGTCAGCGGGGCCCTGCCCGGCGAGGTGGTCCTGGCCGAGCAGACCGCCCGCAGCCGCCATTTCGACGAGGCGCGCACGGTGCAGGTGCTGCAGGCCTCGCCGCAGCGCGTCAGCCCGAAATGTCCGCATTTCGGCACCTGTGCCGGCTGCGTGCTGCAGCACCTGGAGGAAGGCCAGCAGATCGTCGCCAAGCAGCGCGTGCTGATGGACAACCTGGAGCGCATCGGCCACGTCACGCCGGGCACGGTGCTGCCGCCCCTGGTCGGTGACAGCTGGGGCTATCGCCGCAAGGGCCGCTTCTCGGTGCGCCGGGTGGAGAAGAAGGACAAGACGCTGGTCGGCTTCCGCGAGCAGGACCCGCGCTTTGTCGCCGATCTTGAACAGTGCCTGACCGTCATCCCCGAAGTGGGAACGAAGGTGTCGGTGCTGTCCGCATTCATCGAAACATTGGATGGCAAACGCGACATTCCGCAGATCGAGTTCATCGCCGGCGACCAGGCCATCGCACTGACCGTGCGCCACCTGCAGCCGCTCAGCGATGCCGACCGGGGCGCCTGGGCCACCTTCGGCCAGCAGCATGGCTTCGCCATCTACCTGCAGCCGGGCGGCGTGGACACCGTGCAGCCGCTGGACGGGCAGGGCGTACCGCTGTCGTTCCGGCTGGCGCCGTGGGACGTGGAACTGGCGTTCCGGCCGCTGGATTTCATCCAGG
Organism: Stenotrophomonas sp. 24(2023); assembly: GCF_030913365.1. Taxonomy (NCBI): domain Bacteria; kingdom Pseudomonadati; phylum Pseudomonadota; class Gammaproteobacteria; order Lysobacterales; family Lysobacteraceae; genus Stenotrophomonas; species Stenotrophomonas sp. 24(2023). The sequence continues at coordinate 650,317 of NZ_CP133160.1, read as the reverse complement.
TCAATGCCAAGCTGAACGAGAAAATGATCGCCCACGCGCTGGACCTGCTGGAGCCGGGCAGCGATGAGCGCGTGCTGGACCTGTTCTGCGGGCTGGGCAACTTCACCCTGCCGCTGGCACGCCGCGTGCGCGAGGTGGTCGGTGTGGAAGGCGACGCCGGGCTTGTTGCCCGTGCCCGCGAGAATGCCGAGCGCAATGGCCTGGCCAATGCCCAGTTCTTCAGCGCCGACCTGACCCAGGACCAGCGCAGTACCCCGTGGATGCGCCAGGGCTTCGACAAGCTGCTGCTGGACCCGCCGCGTTCGGGTGCGATCGAGGTACTGCAGCAGCTGCCGCTGAAGCAGTTCAAGCGCATCGTCTATGTCAGCTGCCACCCGGGGTCGCTGGCCCGCGATGCCGGCTACCTGGTCAACGAGCAGGGCTTCACCCTGGTCAGTGCCGGTGCGATGGACATGTTCCCGCACACCGCGCACGTGGAAAGCATTGCCGTCTTCGAGAAGCGCTGAAGACGCCGGGGCCGGCCAGCGGGCCGGTGGGTGGGATCAACCGGGTTGCTGGCCCTGCCAGCGCCCCTCGCGCAGCTGGAAGCGGACCGTGCGCGAGTATTCGCCTGTTGCGCTCTGCACGCGCACGGCACAGTCCAGTTCGGCGGCCTCGCTGCGCAGCGCACAGTGCTCGATGGCCTGTGCGCGGGCGTCGCCGATGTCCGCCGCCAGTGCCCGCCGCGCCGCCGGGTCGGCTTCCTCGGCCAGGGCCTGGCCGATCTCCCCCGCGAGCCAGGCCTGGGCGGCTGCCAGCGGCGGTGTCGGTGCCGGTGGCCGCACATCCAGCACCCGCCAGCCATCACCGTCCGGCTGCAGGCGCAGCATGCGATAGCGTCGTTTCATGCCCGCGTCGGCACCGGCAATGCAGTCGGCCACGCCCTGCTCGTGGTGCTGGCAATAGGGCAGTTCGCGCAGGTGCGGGGCGAACATCGCCGCAGCGACGGCCGACGCGGTGCCAGGGGCATTGTCCCGTTCGGCTGCGACGGCGGCCTCCATCGCGGCCTGCGCCTGTTCGATGCTGGGGGTCTGCGCCTGCAGCAGGCCCGGCAGGGCGGCGCACAGCAGCAGGGGCGAGCGGATCCAACGGAAAAGCATGCGGCGGCATCCATGCGCAGGGGGTGCCTGGATTCTAGGCAACGGTGTCCTGCCGCGCCGTGCACAGGTCACGCATAATGCGGCAATGGGCATCGAAATCGAACGGAAATTCCTGGTCACCAGCGACGGCTGGCGTACCGCCGCGCACCGCGTCATCCCGATGGCGCAGGGCTACATCAACGACATGGGCGCGCTGGACAGCGGTACCCAGAATGCATCGGTGCGGGTGCGCATCGAGGGCGAACAGGCGGCGTTGAACCTGAAGTCGCGCACCATCGGCCACACCCGTCAGGAGTTCGATTACCCGATTCCGGTGGCCGATGCGCGTGCGCTGCTGGCGCTGTGCGTGGGCGGGCTGATCGACAAGCGCCGGCACCTGGTCCAGCACGCGGGCCTGCTCTGGGAAGTGGACGAGTTCCTGGGCGACAACGCCGGCCTGGTGGTGGCCGAGGTCGAACTGGAACATGCCGACCAGGCCATCGACCTGCCGGCCTGGGTCGGGGCCGAGGTCACCGATGACACCCGTTACTACAACGTCGCGCTGGCCAGCCACCCCTATTCACGCTGGTGAGTGCCCGCTGCCTCCTCTTTACAGGCGGGGGTGGTTATCTGCCGGGGCGGTCCCCATGTCGGTCCCATGAGAATCGACATCTATTCCGACGTGGTCTGCCCGTGGTGCTGGATCGGCAAGCACCGCTTCCAGCGGGGTCTTGAACTGCTCGGCGCCGATGCGCCGGCGCTGGAGGTGCACTGGCAGCCGTTCCAGCTGGATCCTGACGCCGATGCCACGCCGGTACCGCTGCGCCAGGCCTATGCGCGCAAGTTCGGCAGCGCCGAGCGCACCGAGCAGATCCTGGGCCAGACCCAGGCCGCGGCGCGCAGCGAAGGCCTGCCGATGGATTTCAACCAGGGCCAGGTACGGGTGACCACCCTGCCGGCGCACCGCCTGCTGTGGCTGGCGGGCCAGCATGGCGTGCAGGACGCGGTGGGTGAAGCGCTGTTTGCTGCCCATTTCGCGCAGGGCCAGAACCTGGCCGACCCGGCGGTGCTGGTCCAGGCTGGTGCGGCCGGTGGTCTGGATGCGGCCGAGGTCCAGCAGATGCTGGCCGGCGACCGCGGGCTGGCCGAGGTCGAGGCCGGCCTGGCACAGGCGCAGGCGCTGGGCATCTCGTCGGTGCCGACCTTCGTCATCGATGGCCGCTGGGCCATTTCCGGCGCGCAGCCGCCGGAGGCCTTCGCCCAGGCCCTGCGGCAGATCGCGGCCGAACAGGGCGCGACCGCCGCAGGCGGCGAGGGGGATGCGGCCTGCGGGCCGTCGGGCTGCAGCGTCTAGGCCAGCACCGCTGCCGTGGGCAGGGTGGGGCCGGTATACCGGCCCGATACCCGGGAACTGCCCGCTGCCGGTGGCCCAGGTGCCTGCGTCGCAGGGCGGGTTCTGCGACAATGCGGCACTGCGCCATGCGGGCGCGCGTGTAGTGGAGATCTCCCATGCTGCTGATCGGCGTTGCCGGCACTGAACTGACCGCCCAGGAACGCGACTGGCTGCAGCACGATGCCGTGGCCGGGGTGGTGCTGTTCAAGCGCAACTTCGCTTCCCGGCAGCAGGTGACCGAACTGTCGGCGGCCATCCGCGCCGCCGCACCGCGCCCGCAGTTGATCTGCGTGGACCAGGAAGGCGGGCGCGTGCAGCGCTTCCGCGAGGGCTACAGCGCCCTGCCGCCGCTGCAGGAGATCGGTGCGCTGTACGCACAGGACCCGCAGCAGGCGCTGGCCCTGGCCGAGCACCACGCCTGGCTGATGGCCAGCGAAGTGCGCGCCAGCGGCGTGGACCTCAGCTTTGCGCCGGTGGTCGATCTGGGACGCGGCAACCGCGCCATCGGCGACCGTGCCTTCAGCGAAGATCCGCAGGTGGTGGCTGCCTTCACCGCCGCCTACGTGCGTGGCATGCACAGCGTCGGCATGGCCGCCACCCTCAAGCATTTCCCCGGCCACGGCACCGTGCTGGAAGACACCCACGTGGACACCGCGATCGATCCGCGCGCGCTGGACGAACTGCGTGCACAGGACCTGGTGCCGTTTGCTGCAGGCATCGCCGCCGGTGCCGACGCGGTGATGATGGCGCACGTGATCTACCCGCAGGTCGCGCCGGAACCGGCCGGCTATTCGCCGCGCTGGATCCAGCAGATCCTGCGTGGCGAGCTCGGCTTCCGTGGCGTGGTGTTTTCCGACGACATCGGCATGGCCGCCTCGCACAGTGCCGGCGGCGTGCCGGCGCGCGTGCATGCCCACCTGGATGCCGGCTGCGACGTGGTGCTGGTGTGCCACCCGGAGCTGGTCGAGGACGCCCTGCAGGCCGTGCAGAACCGTCCGCTCAATACCGCTGCGCTGCTGGGCCTGCTCGGCCGCGGCGCGCTTGGCTGGGATGGCCTGCTGGCCGATGCCCGCCATGGCCAAACCCGTACCCACCTGATTGACACCCTTGGAAGAACCGTCTGATGCCCAACCTCACCATTTCCCAGGCCCTGGCCCAGGCTGACCTGCTGGTCGACCGCCCCACCATCGACGCGGCCATCGCCGGTATCGCCGATGCCATCGCGCGCGACTACAAGGGCGAGGTGCCGTTGTTCCTGTCCATCATGCACGGCGCGCTGCCGTTCGCCGGCCAGCTGGCGCTGGAGCTGGGCGCGCGCGGGCAGGATGTGCAGTTCGATTACCTGCATGCCACCCGTTACCGTGGTGAAACCACCGGTGGCGACCTGGTGTGGAAGCACAAGCCGGCCACCTCGCTGTTCGGCCGCCGGGTGCTGCTGGTCGACGACATCCTCGATGAAGGCTTCACCCTGCAGGGCGTGCGCACCTGGTGCCTGGAACAGGGCGCCACCGACGTGCGCATCGCGGCGATGACCGTGAAGAAGCATGACCGCGCGCTGCCGGACGTGACCGCCGACTATGCCGGCATCGAGCTGCCGGACCGCTATGTGTTCGGCTTCGGCATGGACGTCAACGAAAGCCTGCGCTGCGTGCCGGCCATCTACGCGATGAAGGAATAACCGCGCTGCCGCGCCTGCGGCACGCGTTCCCCTGCCGCCGGCATCCCCAGGGTGCCGGCGTTCTTCTTTCCTGGAGTGTTTCCGATGCAACAGATTGCCCTGGCCGTGATCGGCGGTACCGGTGTCTACAACCTGGCCACGCTGGACGATGTACAGACGCATGAGGTCGAGACCCGTTTCGGCCGTCCGTCCGGCCCGGTGCGGGTGGGCACGCTGCTGGGCCACCGCGTGGCGTTCCTGGCGCGTCACGGCGAAGGCCATTCGCTGCCGCCGCACAAGGTGAATTACCGGGCCAACCTGGCCGCGCTGCAGCAGCTGGGCGCGCAGCGGGTGCTGGCACTGAACACCGTCGGCGGCATCACCGATGCCTTTGGCCCGCGCGTGCTGGCCTGCCCGGACCAGATCATCGACTACACCTGGGGTCGCATCAGCACCATCTGCGAGGAAGAGGGCACCGACGTGGTGCACGTCGATTTCGGCCACCCGTATACGCCGATGCTGCGCAGCAAGATCCTGGCTGCGGCCAAGGTCACCGGCGTGGCCGTGCACGATGGCGGCTGCTATGGCGCCACGCAGGGCCCGCGTCTGGAAACCATCGCCGAGATCGCACGGATGCGCCGTGATGGCTGCGACCTGGTCGGCATGACCGGCATGCCCGAAGCGGCGCTGGCACGGGAGCTGGGGCTGGACTACGCCTGCCTGGCGATCATCGCCAACTGGGCGGCCGGTTGTGGCGACGGTGAAGAGATCACGATGGCCGAGGTGCTGGCCAATGTGAAGGCCGCCAGCAACGGATTGCCGGAACTGGTGGGCGAATTGGCACGGGGGTGATTGTCAATGCGGGGCAGTCTTTGCATACTCCGACGGTGCGCTGGTTGAGCGTACACCACCCATTCATTGCAAAGGTCTCGCATCACCATGCCGAACGGTACCGTCAAGTGGTTCAACGACGCCAAGGGATTTGGCTTTATTTCGCCGGAGGACGGCAGCGCCGACGTGTTCGCGCACTTCTCCGCCATCAATTCCAAGGGCTTCCGCAGCCTGCAGGAAGGCCAGCGCGTCAGCTATGACGTGACCCAGGGCCCGAAGGGTGCCCAGGCTTCGAACATTACGCCGGCCGAGTGATCCACTTGCCTGTGCGTTGAAAACCCCGCTTCGGCGGGGTTTTTTTTGCGCTCCGGCGCGCGGGCCCGGCCGTGGACTGCGGCACAATGGGCGCATGACGGAACGACTGCGTATTGCCGTGATCGGCTACGGCACCGCTGGCCAGGCAGTGGCGGTGCTTTTTTCACGCGACGATCACATCGTCGATATCTTCGAGCGTGCGCCGGCCCCCGGGCCGGTGGGCGCAGGCTTCCTGCTGCAACCCAGCGGCCTGCAGGTACTGTGGCAGATGGGCCTGCTCGACGCCGTCCGCGCCCATGCCACGCCGGTGCACCGGCTGTATGGCGATACGCCGTGCGGGCGGGCGGTGATGGACATGGGGTATGCCGGGCTGGATGCGCGGCTGTGCGGGCTGGGCATGCAGCGTGGTGCGCTGTTCACCGTGCTGGACGAGGCGCGCGCCGGGGCGGGGCAGCTGCATGCGGGCGTCACCATCATCGCGGTCGATCACGAGCGCGGCTTGCTGCACGACAGCCTGGGGCGGGTGCATGGCCCGTATGACCGGGTGGTGGCGGCCGACGGGGCGGCATCCGCGCTGCGCGACGGCACCGGGGGCACCACGCTGGACCGCATGTACCCCTGGGGGGCGCTGTGGTGCCTGTTGCCGGCCGAAGACTGGCCGCACCTGCAGGAACTGCGGCAGCGCTACGTGGCCGCGCGGCGGATGATCGGCCTGCTGCCGGTCGGAACGCGGCCGGGCGATGACACACCCCGGTTGAGCTTCTTCTGGAGCCTGCCCCGCGCGGACTTCGCGCGCTGGGAGGCCGACGGCCTGCCTCGCTGGCTGGAGGAACTGCATGCCCTGTGGCCGGAAGCGGCCGGGCGGTTCGCGCACCTGCACGATGCCGGGCAGCTGGCGCGCGCGGTGTACCGCGATGCCGTGGTGCGGCACTGGCATCGTGGCCGGCTGGTGCTGGCCGGCGATGCGGCCCATGCGATGAGCCCGCAGCTCGGGCAGGGCGTGAACATGGCGCTGCTGGATGCACTGGCGTTGCGTGATGCGCTGCGCGCGCACGGCAACAGCGAAGCGGCGATGCAGGCCTACCAGCAGCAGCGCCGCGCCCATGTGGCGGTATACCAGCGCTGGAGCCGCTGGCTGACGCCGTTGTTCCAGTCCGATCGCGATGCCTGGGCGAAGGCGCGTGACGTGCTGCTGGGGCCGATGGGACGCTTGCCCGGTGGGCGCGGCCACATGCTGCGCGTGCTCAGCGGCACCCAGCATGGCTGGTTCGGTGCGCTGCCGCTGCAGCCGGATTTCATCGATGCGCTTGCCGGCCGTGCGCTGCCGCGCGTGGTGCCGGCCACCGCGTGAAATTATCGCTAACCCGGATTGACGATCGACTCACCGGGAATGTGCGACAACACGGGACAGGCGCACGGCGTGCGTCCCCTTCGACGATTCGTGATCCATTGCATCGCGCTTGCCCGGGGCTGCGCCAGCGCGCCGCCCCTCCGGCTCGGGTGAGCCGTCGCGATGCAAGGAGACCCCTCATGTTGTTCTCGGCCGAGGTGCTGGAAGCGGAGATCTGCAAGCTGCGCGGATTGCTGCAGATGCTGCACGAGGACCAGCCCGACGTGCTGGAAGATGTGTTCGAATTCCATGTGGGCAGCCTGATCAGCCATGCTGCGATCGAGCACCACGGGTACATCCGTACCTGTGCACAGGAGATGCTTGCAGCGGTGCAGGCACTGCCGCGGCGTGCCGTGGACGAGGGCCCGACGATCCGCCTGATGCCGGAGATGATCGTGCGCCCGGCATGACGGCAGCACCCGCTGCGCGTGGGTGACGGCGCCGGACCGGCGTCAGGCCTGCGGCACCTCAATCGCATGCCCCTGCACGCAGGCCACCAGCCGGTCGCCGCGCTGCACGGCCGGCACGCCACCGGCGGTGAATGCAGAGAAGGCGGGCAGCACGCTCAGGCCATCCTGCAGCCAGAAGGCGGGGAAGCGACGCCGCAGTGCCGGCAGCGCGACCTGCGGATGCAGGTGGCCGGCGATCACGTGCGCATCGTCGCAGCGCTGTGGGTGGTGGCAGAGCAGGAACGGGCCCAGCGGCACCGCTTCCTCATGCGGCACCACGTCCAGCGCCGCCTGCTGCAGCTGGCGGTCGTGGTTGCCGCGGATCACATGCACCCCCACCCCCGCATGCCGGGCGCGCCACGCCTGCCACTGCTGCTGCCACGCTGCGGCATGGGTCGCCCCATGCAGCACGTCACCGAGAATCCACAGCTCACGGCACGGGTATGCCTGCAGCAGCGCCTGCAGACGCTGCAGGTCATCGTGCGTACCGCCACGGGGCAGGGCGATGCCGGCACGGCGGAACGTATCGGCCTTGCCCAGGTGCAGGTCGGCGATCAGCAGCGCGCCGCGGGCCGGCCACCACAGGGCACGTTGGCCGAGCAGGCTGACCGCTTCGCCCGCCAGCTGCGTCGGCAGGTCAGTGTCCATGGCGGCGCTCCAGCTGTGCGGCCGCACGTAGCACGCGGGTGCGCCAGTCTTCATTGCTGAACTGGCCGCGCAGCCGTTCGGCCCACAACGGGAAACCCAGCGGGGTCAGCGAGCGCGGGGACTGCAGTGCCAGCGCCTGCGTGCCGATACGGGCCAGCACGCGCTGCAGTCCGGGGAGATCGAGTGCGTCTTCCAGCACTTCGCGTTCGGCCAGGTCCAGCAGCAGGTGGCCAGGATCGTGTTCGCGCAGCACGTCGTACAACAGGCCGGCCGACGCCTGCAGCTGGCGCAGCGATCGTGGCGCTGCGCCGGGCAGGCTGGGCACCAGCAGGCCGGCCACGCGCGCGATGCCGCGGAACTGGCGCCGTGCCAGCTCCCCCAGGTTGACCGCCTCGCGCAGGTCGTCCAGCAGCCTCTCGCTGTCCAGCAGCCCGCGCCAGGCCGTGGCATCCAGCGTCACGGCGTCGGCCGGGGCCAGCACCAGCCCGTGATCGTTGACCGCGTAGCCGATGCTGTTGCGTTGCACCCGGGTGCAGCGCAGCGCCAGCAGCGCGGCCAGCGCCTCATGCACATGGCGGCCGGCGAAGGGATACACGAACAGGAACTGGCCCTCACGACGGCGCACGTCCTCCACCAGCAGGTGGGCCGGCGACGGGCGCGCGGACAGTTGCGCCTGCAGGGCCAGCAACGGCTGCAGCCAGCGCGCTTCGGCGCTGTTGTCGGCGCCGGACAGCACCGCTTCCAGTTCGATCCCCAGCGGCGCCGACAGTGGCAGCTGCCCGCCCTGCCAGCGCGGCACCACGCCATCGCCCCCCCGTGCCAGCCGCACATGCGCGGTCATGTCGCGCAGCTGCACCAGTTCCAGCAGGCGACCGGCGAACTGGAACCGGTCGCCACGGCGCAGGCGGCTGGCGAACTGTTCCTCCACCGCACCCAGGCTGCCGCCGCGCAGGAACTGCACCCGCACGCTGCCATCGCTGCTGATGGTGCCGATCGACAGGCGGTGGCGCAGGGCCTGGCGGCGGTCGTGCATGCGGTAGCAGCCATCGGCATCGCGTACCACCTTGTGGAAATCGGGATACTGCGCCAGTGCTTGTCCGCCCTGCACGATGAAGTCCAGCACCGCCTGCCACTGCAGGGAAGACAGCGTGGCGAAGGCGTGCGTGCCACGCACCTGCGCCAGCAGCGCCGCCGCATCGAAGCCCCCAGCCAGCGCGCGGCTGACCGCATGCTGGGCCAGGACGTCCAGCGACAGCACCGGGGGGCGGCGTGCTTCCACCGCGCCGTCCCGCAGTGCGCGGCGTACCGCGGCGTATTCGGCCAGTTCCAGTGCATGGCTGGGGATGCACAGCACCTGCCCACTGGCACCCGGGCGGTGGTGGGCGCGCCCGGCACGCTGGCGCAGGCGCGCCACGCCCTTGGGGCTGCCCAGTTGCAGCACCTGTTCGACCTCGGGGAAATCCACGCCCAGGTCCAGGCTGGAGGTGGCCACCACGCAGCGCAGCGCACCGGCGCGCAGGCCGTCTTCAACCTGCTGGCGCAGCGCCGGGTCCAGTGAGCCGTGGTGCAGGGCCAGTGTCTGCGCAGCCTCCGGCCACACCGCCGCCAAGGCCCGGTGCCACAGCTCGGCCTGGGCGCGGGTGTTGGTGAACAGCAGGCTGCTGCGCGCGGCCATCAGCGCCTCGAGCACGCGTGGCAGCTGGGCCAGGCCCAGGTGGCCGGCCCAGGCGAAGCGCTCGCCCGGCGCCGGCAGCAGGCTGCGGACCGTGACCGGCCGCGGCCGCGCGCCTTCCACGATGGGCGCATCGGGCAGGTGCGGCAGCAGCACATCGCGCGCCTGTGCCAGGTTGCCCAGCGTGGCCGACAGGCCCCACAGCTGCAGTGACGGCGCATTGCCGCGCAGCAGCGCCAGGTTGAGCTGCAGCAGCACGCCACGCTTGCTGCCCAGCAGTTCGTGCCATTCGTCCACCACCACGCAGCGCAGCTGGCGCAGGCGTTCGAGCGTGTCGGGGTAACTCAGCAGCAGTGCCAGCGATTCTGGCGTGGTCACCAGCACGTCGATGCGGCCTTCGCGGGCCAGGCGACGCTCGCGGCTGCTGGCATCGCCACTGCGCAGGCCCACCTTCCAGCCCAGGCCGAGGCCATCGACCGGTGCCTGCAGGGCACGCGCGGTGTCGCTGGCCAGGGCGCGCAACGGTGTCACCCACAGCACCTGCAATGGGCGCACGGCGTTGGCCCGGCGGGGGGCGGGGGGCGGGTCGGTCAGCGCCTGCAGCAGTGGGCCGCCGAACATCGCCAGCGTCTTGCCGCTGCCGGTCGGGGTATGCAGCAGGCCCGAGCCGCCGGCCAGGTACTGGCGCCACATCGCACGCTGGAACGGCAGCGGGCGCCAGCCGTGGCCGCCGAACCAGGCCACCAGCCTGCGCATCGCCTCACGGCGCGTCATCGGGCCAGGGCCTGCAGCGTGCCCAGCGCATCGGCCTCGCGCGCCGGCTTGTCGTGGCGCCAGCGCAGGATGCGCGGGAAGCGCACGGCAACGCCGGACTTGTGCCGCGCACTGCGGTTGACCGCTTCAAAGCCCAGTTCGAACACCTGTTCGGCCTGCACGCTGCGCACCGGCCCGAAGCGCTCGCGGGTATGGGCGCGGATCCAGCGGTCCAGCGCGAGGATCTCTGCATCGTCCAGCCCGGAGTACGCCTTGGCGACCGGTACCAGCACCTCGCCGTCCCAGACGCCGAAGGTGTAGTCGGTGTACAGCGTGCTGCGCCGGCCATGGCCGGCCTGCGCGTACAGCAGCACCGCGTCGATGGTGAGTGGGTCGACCTTCCACTTCCACCAGTCCCCGCGCCGTCGCCCGGCCTGGTAGACCGAACCACGGCGCTTGAGCATCAGCCCTTCCACGCCGCGCTCGCGTGCGCTGTCACGCAGTTGCGCGGCCTGCGCCCAGCTGTCGGCGTGCACCTGCGGCGACAGCTGGATGCGTGCATCGCCGAGCGCGCCGACCAGTTCGGCCAGTTGCGCGCGCCGCTGCTGCAGCGGCTGTTCGCGCAGGTCGTGGCCATCGCGTTCCAGCAGGTCGTAGGCGAGCACGCGCACGGGGGTGTTGCGCAGTGTCGCCGCGCCGGGCTTGCGGCGCTGGATGCGTGTCTGCAGCGCCGTGAATGCACGCGGCAGATCACCGGCCGCATTCCAGGCCAGCAGTTCGCCATCGATCACGCAGCCGTCAGGCAGCGCGGCAGCGGCCTGCTCGATCTCGGGGAAGCGCCCGTCCAGGCGTTCTTCGCCACGCGACCACAGCGCCACGTCACCCTGCCGGCGCAGCAGCTGCAGGCGGATGCCATCCCATTTCCATTCCAGCAGCCAGTCATCGATCGCGCCCAGGCGTTCGCCGGGTTCGCCCTCCAGCGGTGAGGCGAGGAAAAACGGATAGGGCTGTTGGCGGTCCAACGGCAACGCTTCCGGCGACAGCAGCTGCGCCAGCAGGCCAGGCGAGGGCACCCACGCGCCGAGCATGCGCTGGGCAATGCGGGCGATATCCAATCCTGACCATTCGGCCAGTGCCTGCTGCACCAGCCGCTGCGATACGCCCACGCGCAGGGCACCGGTCAGCAGCTTGTTGAACACCAGGCGTTCGCTCGCGGGCAGCTGCCGCCAGCCGGCAACCACCGCCGCGCGACGTTCCTCTTCGGGCCGGTTGGCCACGGCCAGCAGGTGCTGTTCGATCCAGTCGGCGAGCGGGCGGTCCGGTGCAGGCGTGGCCGGATCATCCAGCAGCAGGGTCAGCGTTTCGGCCAGGTCGCCCACCTGCGCATAGCTGTCCTCGACCAGCCAGGGCGGCAGCCCCGATTCGGCGCTGACCCAGGCGCGCAGCTCGCCGCTGGCGGCGATCTTCCGGCGCGCGCCGCCGACCTTGCCGCCGCTGAGCAGGTACAGCGCCCACGCCGCATCGTGGGCGCGTGCGTGGGCGAAGTAGTCGACCAGGGCCGCGCGCTTGTCCAGCGTGGCCGTGCTGCGGTCCAGCCGCTGGTAGAGCGCGGCGAGGGCTTTCATTCCCCGCTCCCGAAATCGGTACGGAAGGCTTCAGCGGCCACGCCGCGTTCGCGCAGGAACGGAATCAGCGCATCGGTATTGCCATGGGTGGCGATCACCCGCTTGGCGCCGGTCTGTTCGATGGTCTGCAGCAGGGCGGGCCAGTCGGCGTGGTCGGACACCACGAAACCGCGATCGACATTGCGCCGCCGGCGGTTGCCGCGCAGCTGCATCCAGCCCGAGGCGAAACCGAGCTGGTGGCGGCCGAAGCGGCGCAGCCAGGGCGTGCCGGCGGCCGAGGGCGGGGCAAGGATCAGCGTGCCGGCGGCGTCCGGCTGGCGGCCCTGGTCGGCCACCGCCCGCGTCTCCAGCATGGGGATGCCTGCTTCGCGGTACACCGCCACGCCATTGGCGATGGCGCCGTGCAGCCATGCCGGTGAATCGTCCAGCGGCAGCAGTTCGGCCAGCACGCGCTGCGCCTTGCCCAGTGCGTAGCAGAGCAGCACGGCCGCCTCGCCGCGCTGCGCGCATTCGTGGCGCCAGGCGACGATGTCCGCCGCTACGGCGGCGGTGTCCGGCCAGCGGTAGACCGGCAGCGCGAAGGTGGCTTCGGTGATGAAGGTATCGCACGGCACCACCTCGAACGGCGCGCAGGTCGGATCCGGCTGGCGCTTGTAGTCGCCCGAGGCCACCCAGACCTGCCGGCCATCGTCGATGCGCACCTGCGCCGAGCCCAGGACATGCCCGGCCGGATGCAGCGACACCTGCACCCGGCCCAGTGTGAAGGGCGCGCCATGTGCATGGGCATGCAGGGCGACATCGCCCAACCGCCAGCGCAGGATCGGCACGCTGGCCTCCGTGCAGTGGTATTCGCCCATGCCCGGGCGGGCGTGGTCGCCATGGCCGTGGGTGATGACCGCGCGCGGGACCGGTCGCCAGGGGTCGATGTGGAAATCACCGGCCGCGCAGTACAGCCCTTCCGGCCGCAGCACCACCAGATCGTCGTTGAGTGCCATGCGATCACTGTGGCGCGCGCGGCGTGCACGGGGTGAGAACCGGCCTGAACGGCCACCGCCTGCCGGATGCGGCACAATCGGCGCAGTGCCCCTTGCCAGCGCAGGACGGAACGGATGAGCGGATCGAGCAGCGACAGCAGCGCGCCCTTCGAGACCCACGTGGTGTTCAACCAGCCACCGCCTTTCGTCGGGCGCGATCTGTGGGCCGATGATGTGGCGCTGGTGGAGGCCGTGCGGCGCGAGGGCGGGGCATCGTTCAACGCGCGGTTGGCGGCCTACGGTGCATTGGCCGGCGATGAGCTGTACCGGCTGGGGTTTGATGCCAACCGCGATCGCCCGCGCCTGCGCACGCATGACGCACAGGGGCACCGCATCGACACGGTGGAGTTCCATCCGGCGTACCACGCGCTGATGGGCACGGCCAAGCAGCATGGCGTGGCGGGCCTGTCGTGGCATGAGGCGATGGCGGGAGCGCACGTGGCGCGCGCGGCGCTGAGCTACCTGCACCACCAGGCCGAAGCCGGCACCAGCTGTCCGCTGACGATGACCCATGCGGCCGTGGCCGTACTGCGGGGCCAGCCGCACCTGCGGGCGTGGGCCGACAAGGCGGCGGCGCCGGTGTATGACGCGCGCGATGTGCCGGCGGCGGACAAGCCGGGCATCACCCTGGGCATGGGCATGACCGAAAAGCAGGGCGGGTCGGACGTGCGTGCCAACACCACGCGTGCTGAACCGATCGATGGCGAGCGCTACCGCCTGGTGGGGCACAAGTGGTTCTTTTCCGCACCGATGTGCGATGGCTTCCTGGTGCTGGCGCAGGCACCCGGGGGACTGACCTGCCTGCTGATGCCGCGGCGGCTGGCCGACGGCGACCGCAACGCGTTCCGCCTGATGCGGTTGAAGGACAAGCTGGGCGACTGGGCCAATGCCTCCGGTGAAGTCGAGTTCTGTGGCGCGCAGGCCTGGCGCGTGGGCGAGGAAGGGCGTGGCGTGGCCACCATCATCCCGATGGTGATGATGACCCGCCTGGACTGCCTGCTGGGCGGTGCGGCGGAAATGCGCATGGCGCTGGCGCAGGCGCTGCACCATGCGCGCCACCGGCGTACGTTCGGCAAGCGCCTGCTCGATCATCCGCTGATGGCCAACGTGCTGGCCGACCTGGCGCTGGAATCGGAAGCGGCCACGGTGCTGGCGCTGCGCGTGGCCGGGGCCGTGGACCGGGCGGGCCATGATGCCGCCGAGGCGGCGTTCGCGCGGCTCGGTACCGCCCTGGGCAAGTACTGGGTGTGCAAGCGCGTGGCGGTGTTCGTCAATGAAGCGCAGGAATGCCTGGGGGGCGCCGGCTATGTGGAAGAGTCGCCGTTGCCGCGCCTGTACCGGCAGGCACCGTTGAACTCGATCTGGGAAGGCAGCGGCAACATCCAGTGCCTGGATGTGCTGCGCACGCTCTCGCGCGAACCGGATGCGCTGGCCGCCCTGCAGGCCGAGCTGGCGGCGGTGGCCACGCAGCATCCCGCCTATGCCGATGCGCTGCAGCGCTGGAGCGCAGCAGGATTGCCGGCTGAAGCGCAGGCGCGGGTGTTCTGTGAACGTACCGCGCTGCTGTTGCAGGCGGCGCTGCTGCTGCGTGCGGGCAGTCCGTTGGCCGAGGCCTTCATCCGCAGCCGCCTGCAGGGCGGGCACGGACTGGCGTTCGGCACCCTGCCCGAGGGCGAGGACTGCAGCGGCGTGATCGCGCGCGCGTTGCCCACCTGAAGGCCGGGGCTGACCGCAGCCGGTCAGCCCCGCGCCAGGAAACTACACGAGACGATCAGTGCTTCTGCTTCTCGGCGTTGGCCTTGGCATCATCAGCCACATCGCGGGCCTTGTCGGCGACCTTCTGGGCGGCATCGGCGGTGGCACCGCTGGCATGTGCCGCCGCATCCTGGGCGGCGGTCTTGGCCTCGCCGGCAGCGGTGGCGGTGGCATCGGCGGCGCGGTCCAGTGCCTGCTGGGTATCGGCGGCGGCCTTCTCGCTGGCAGCCGCCGCATCATCAGCAGCGTTGCGGGTGGCTTCGGCGGCACGATCCACGGCATCGCGGGCGGCAGCACCGGCGCTGTCGGCAGCCTGTGCGGCATCCTCGCGCGCCTTCTCGGCTTCCGGGCCCTTGCAGGCGGCCAGGCCCAGCAGCAGCGCGGCGGCCAGCAGCGAGGTGGTCACGGGACGGATCTTCATGGCGCACTCCTGGTGAGGGGATCGAGGGAGGCCAGCCTATTCATGCCCTTGTGAAGACGCGGTAGCGGTGATCGGCCGGTGCGCGGGCAAAGAAAAAGCCGCTGGCGGACCAGCGGCTTTTCCAGAACAGCGTGAAGAAAGAAGTGATTACTTCTTGGCTTCTTCAGCAGCGTCCTTGGCCTTGTCGGCGGTGCCTTCAGCAGCCTTGGCAGCGTCGGCAGCCTGGCCGGCAGCAGCGTCGGTGGCGGCGCCAGCAGCCTGGGCAGCGGCGTCGGCCGAAGCGTCAGCAGCGGTGGCGGCGGTGTCGGCAGCAGCCTGGGCGGCGTCAGCGGTCTGGGCGCCGGCAGCAGCAGCCTGGTCGGCAGCGGCCTGGGCTTCGGTGGCGGCTTCGTTGGCCGAAGCAGCGGCGTCCTGGGCAGCTTCCTGCTTCGAGCAGGCGGCCAGGGCCAGAGCCAGGGACATCGCGACCAGCAGCTTGTTGATGCTCATTGTGTGAATCCTCGTCGTTAGAATAGGCAACGCGCAGTTGCGCGCCGACAACATGATGACAAGCCTCGTTTGGCTGTCAAGCGATCCCGCATTCATTTTTGCGAATTCGCGGTTAAACCCTTTTAAATCAATTCGATGGCAATTGCCGTCGCTTCGCCGCCGCCGATGCACAGCGTCGCGATTCCGCGCTTGGCTCCGCGTGTGCGCAGGGCGTTGACCAGGGTCACCACCAGGCGTGCGCCGGAAGCACCAATGGGATGGCCCAGTGCGCAGGCACCGCCATTCACGTTGAGCTTGTCGTGCGGGATGCCCAGTTCACGCATCGGCGCCATGGCCACCACGGCGAAGGCCTCGTTCACTTCGAACAGGTCCACGTCCTGCAGCGACCAGCCGGTCTTCTGCAGCAGCGTCTGGATGGCACCGATCGGCGCGGTGGTGAACCATTCCGGCGCCTGCGAATGGGTGGCATGGCCGACGATGCGGGCCAGCGGCGACAGGCCGCGCGCGGCGGCATCGTCCTCGGCCAGCAGCACCACGGCGGCCGCGCCGTCGGAAATGCTGGAAGAACTGGCGGCGGTCACGCTGCCGTCCTTCTTGAAGGCCGGGCGCAGGGTCGGGATCTTGGCGATGTCCGAGCGGCCCGGCTGTTCGTCGGTGCTGATCTCGACCTCACCCTTGCGGCCGGTCACCTTGACCGTGACGATCTCGTCGGCGAAAGCGCCATTGGCCTGCGCGGCCTGGGCGCGCTTGACCGATTCGATGGCGTAGGCGTCCTGTTCCTCGCGGCTGAACTGGTACTTGTCCACCGTGCATTCGGCGAACTCGCCCATGGCCTTGCCGTCGTAGGCGTTGACCAGGCCATCGTGGGCCATGTGGTCCACGGCCTGGAAATTGCCGAAGCGGTTGCCGGTGCGTGAATTGGGCAGCAGGTGCGGTGCGTTGGTCATCGACTCCATGCCACCGGCCACCACGATCGTGGCCGAGCCGGCCTTGATCAGGTCATGGCCCAGCATGATCGCCTTCATGCCCGAACCGCAGACCTTGTTCAGGGTGGTCGCGCCGACCGACAGTGGCAGCCCGGCGGCGATGGCGGCCTGGCGGGCCGGGGCCTGGCCCAGATTGGCCGGCAGCACGCAGCCCATGATGACTTCGGTGACCTCGCCGGCCGGCACGCCGGACTGTTCCAGCGCTGCGGTGATGGCCGCCGCGCCCAGGGTCGGGGTGGGCACGCCGGTGAACTGGCCGAGGAAGGAGCCGATGGCGGTGCGCTTGGCGGCCGCGATGACGATGTTGGACATGGCAATCTCTTGATGCGTAAGCAAGATTTGGAAGTGGAACGCAGGCCATTGGAAGTGGCCCGGATTCCCGGCAGACTGCGTGGGGGCCAGCCCAGTATAGAGGGTTGGCGATGGCCGCCGGTTCCACGCGCAGTCAGCTCCGCGAACGGCGGGATCACGTTCTGGTGGGGGATGCAGGGATGGATACGAACACGCTGGCACGACCGGCACTGGTGTTGGCCTTGAGTGCGGCGCTGGCCGCGTGTGGTGGCGGAGGTGGCGGCAGCAGCGTGCGCGCGGACCCGCCGCCGACGGCACCGCCGACCACGCCCCCCACTACGCCACCGACCACGCCGGCGCGGCCGCCGGAACCGGCCGGTGATGCCCACCTGGCGGTGATCAACGCACGGGCTTCGCAGCTGCAGGGCCTGACCGGGCAGAACGTGCGCATCGGCATCGTCGATTCGGGCGTCAACCGGGCTGCCCCGGCGGTGGCCGGGCGCGTGGTGGCCAGCTACGCCTACGTCGATCCGGCGCGCAACAACCTCAACGTCGATGATGTGGTCGGGCACGGCACCACGGTGGCCAGTCTGGCGGCCGGCGCACCGGTGGGGCCGTGGCCCGGCGGCGTCGCTCCGGGCGCGCAGATCGTATCGGCGCGGATCATCGGGGATACCCGGCCGAGCGATGACGGGTCCGGCCAGGGCAACGCGGTCAACGGGCCGATCGGCGTGGCCCAGGTCCACCGCGACCTGATCGCCAGCGGCGTGAAGATCATGAACAATTCCTGGGGCGGCCTGTACTGGACCAACCCGGCAGCTACCGCGCAGATCGCGGCCGAGTACCGTCCCTTCATCACCAGCAATGGTGGCCTGGTGGTGTTCGCCACCGGCAACGAGGGCCGGGCCGATCCGTCCAGCGTGGCCGCGCTGCCGAGCCAGGTGGGCAGCGGCGGCTCGCGCCCGGCCGCTGATCTGGAGCAGGGCTGGCTGGCGGTGACCGCCGTGGACACGGTCAACTTCACCCAGCGTGCGGACTACGCCAACGCCTGCGGCGTGGCAGCCCGCTACTGCCTGGCCGCGCCGGGCTCTGCCGTGTTCCCCGATCCGGCCTCGGCAAGCAGCAACCCGGCGTTCTACTGGGGGTATGGCACCTCCTACGCCGCACCGCTGGTGTCCGGCGCGGCGGCACTGGTGTGGCAGAAGTATCCCTACATGAGCAACGACCAGGTGCGCCAGGTACTGCTGGGTACGGCCACCGACATCGGTGCCCCCGGCGTGGACCCGGTCTTCGGCTACGGCCTGCTCAACGTGGCCAGGGCGGTGAACGGGCCGGGCCGGTTCGACTGGGGCGATGTCACCGCCAATGTCGATGCCGGCAACAGCGGCTCGCTGTGGAGCAATCCGATCAGCGGTGCCGGCGGGCTGGTCAAGCAGGGGGCCGGCACGCTGGCGTTGTCCGGCGACAGCACCTACAGCGGCGCCACCAGCGTGCAGCAGGGCGCGCTGAGCCTGCGTGGCGCCACGCTCCGCTCCAGCGTGATCACCTCGGCCGGGGCGACGCTGCAGTTCAGCAGCGGCACGCCGCGCGTGGTCGGCACGGTCACCAACAATGGCACGGTGGCGCTGACCACCGCCAACACCACCGCCACCATCGACGGCAATTACGTGCAGTCGGCCGGTGCGCAGCTGATGGTCGCGCTGGGCGTCAATCCGCTGCAGGTGACCGGCAGCGCGCAGCTGGCCGGTGGCGTGCTGGTCAACGGCTACATCAGCGGTTACGTACCGGCCAACGGCAGCCGGCAGGACCTGCTGCGGGCCAGTGGTGGCATCAGCGGCCAGTTCGCCGGCAATGCCACGTCCACCGGTGCGCAGGGGCTGGCGCTGCTGTCCAGCCATTTCGGTTATGACGCGAACACGGCGTGGCTGGTCCTGGACCAGGTCAGCGTGACGGCTGCGGCAAGTGCTGCACGGGTGGACCCGGCGGCCTTCGCGGCAGCCCAGCGCGTGCAGCAGGCCTTCGCACTGCTCGATACCGATGCCAGCCTGCGGCTGTCGGCATTCGGTGCGGCAGCGGCCGGTGTGCAGCAGGTGGGTGGCGGCAATGCCGGCCTGGCGGCGACGCTGGACAGCCTGTCGGGCCGTTCGCATGCGCTGGCGACGGCGCTGACCTTCGACAGCATCGACATGTCACGCCGCGCGCTGGCCACCCGTTTCGGCCAGGTACAGGGCCGGCCGGTGCTGGGCGGTGCGTGGCGCGCGTCGCTCGGCGAGGCCGGGCAGGGCAGCTTCGCCGGCAATGCGGCGCAGACCCAGGGCTGGATGGTCGGGCAGGACATGCCGATGGGCAGCAATGGCCTGTTCGGCGTGGCCTTCGGTGAAACCCGCAACCAGGGCAGCCACGGCTTCGGCGGGGACCAGGGCCGTGACCGTCAGGCGCAGGCGCAGCTGTATGCCGGCTGGGGCTTCGGCCGAGGCTACGCGCTGGCGCAGCTTGGTGCCGGCCAGTTCCAGCGCCAGATCGACCGCCAGCTGCTGCTGGGCGCCAGCGCGCTGGGCGCATCGTCGCGCTATGGCGGCACGTTCACTACCGCCAGCCTGGAAAGCGGGCTGCGCCTGGGCAACGCCCGCGCGTCGCTGACGCCTTACGTGGGCGCCAGCTACATGCGGCTGGACAGCGATGGCTTCAGCGAACAGGGCGGTGCGGGTTTCGGCCTGCGTGCCGACGCCAGCGTCGCCTCGCGCAGCCAGGCGCTGGCCGGCGTGCGCAGCGAGCGCCAGTGGGGGCGCTGGGCGCTGCGCGGCTACGCCGAATGGCAGCAGACGATCGCACGCAGTGGCCTGGACCTGCAGGCCAGCTTCGTCGGCGTGGAGGCCTGGGCGCCGCTGGCGCTGGTGTCCAACGCGCAGGGCAGTGGCCTGCTGGGGCTGTCGATGGAAGCCACGCTGCGTGGCCAGGCGCGCCTGTCCCTCGGCCTGGACCAGCGCGTCGGCCCCGGTCAGGACCTGCGGCAGGTAGCGTTGCGCTACAGCACCGGCTTCTGAAGCCGGCCTGCGGCAACAAAAAACGCCGGGCAGTGCCCGGCGTTTTTCAGGGGGGAGCCACGGCGTGGCGCTCAGCCGCCGCGCAGGTTGCCCAGGCGCGGCGTGCTGCGGCCCAGCGGCATCTTCAGCTTGCCGATCGACAGGATGCGGCTTTCGGCGATGCGGTCGGCGGCACGCTGCGGCGAGATGTTCTCGCGCTGCGACAGGTCGAAGATGCGGGTGAGGTTGTGGTAGATGCTGCGGATCAGGCGCATCGCGCGTTCGCGGTTGTAGCCGTCGATTTCCAGCGACACGTTCATCACGCCACCGGCGTTGACCGCATAGTCCGGTGCGTACAGGATGCCGCGCGCGTGCAGCTCGTCACCCACTTCCAGGCTGGACAGCTGGTTGTTGGCGGTGCCGCAGATGATCTTGCACTTCAGGCGCGGCAGCACCTGCGGGGTGATCGCCCCCTCCAGCGCGCACGGGGCGAACACGTCGGCGTTCACTTCATGGATCTCATCCGGCTTGACCGCCTCGGCGCCGTAATCGGTCACCGCACGGTCCACCAGCGCCGTGTCCAGATCGGTCACGTAGAGCTTGGCGCCGCGGTCGCGCAGCAGCTTGACCAGCTCCATGCCGATATGGCCCAGGCCCTGCACGGCGATGCTGGTCTTGCCCACTTCCTCGTGGCCGAACTTGACCCGCAGCGACGCCATCAAGGCCTGCAGCGCGCCATAGGCGGTGAACGGCGCCGGGTCGCCCGAGCCGCCATGGACCTGGTGCACGCCGGTGACGAACTGGCTTTCCAGGTAGATGTTTTCCATGTCGTTGACGTCGGTGCCCACGTCCTCGGCGGTGATGTAGCGCCCGCCGAGCGAATCGACGTAGCGGCCGAAGGCGCGGAACAGCACTTCGCTCTTCTCGGCCTTCGGGTCACCGATGATGACCGCCTTGCCACCGCCCACGTTCAGGCCGGCCAGAGCGTTCTTGTAGGTCATCGTGCGGCTCAGCCGCAGCACATCGGCCAGCGCCTCATCGGTGCTGGCGTAGGGGCGCATGCGCACCCCACCCAGGGCCGGTCCCAGGGTGGTGTTGTGGATGGCGATGATGGCGCGCAGGCCGGCATCGTGGTTGTGGCAGAACACCACCTGTTCGTGGCCGGTGCTGGCGAGGGTTTCAAAAAGCATGGCGTCTCCGATGGCATGAACATCCGCGATCGGCGGTGAACGTGCCAGCAAACGGTAGGGTCCCAAAACAAAAAAAGCGACGTCGTCAGCATTCGGGACGGGTCGCGCGGCGCCATTCTAGTCCATTCGCCGGGCGCGTGCCGGGCCCCTGGCCGGGGCGGGCCGGTGGTTAAAGAAGATGAAGATGCGGCCGATGCAGCCACAACGGCGGAGAGGGCCGGACCGGAGGGTGTGGACGGTGGCAGGGGCAGTGGCAGCGGGGATGCGGCGAAGGAAAGCAAGGCCATGAGCGCGCAGGTCGCGACATCGGCGTGGCAGTGTGCACGTGCGTGGCTGCAGGCCGTGTTCGGCACGGCCCCGCCGCGCCAGGCCGAGCGTCCCCGGCAGGCGCGGGCGGCCGCAGACCTGGCAACGGAGCGGTTGCCACTGGGCCAGGTGCACGCGCAGCTGCAGCAGGGCCTGCATGCGCTGGCCCTGTCCCCGCGCCAGGCCAGTGAAGACGAGCCGGCCGGCGCGGCGGCACTGGAGCAGGCCGTGGTGCAGGCGCTGCTGGCCCGCGACTGGGCCAGCCGGCAGCTGCCACGGCGGCCGCAGCTGCTGCCGCAGCTGATCCAGACGGTCAATGATGATGCTGGCTCGGCGCGGGTGATGGCCGCCATCATCGGCCAGGACCCGGTGCTGACCGGCAACCTGCTGCGCATCGCCAACAGCCCCGCCTACAAGGTGCATGAACGGCCGGTGGAAAGCCTGCAGCGTGCCGTCACCCTGGTGGGCACCGAAGGCGTGCGGCAGATCATCAGTGCCGTGCTGGTGCAGCCGGTGATGGAGGTGCAGTGCCCACAGTTTCCACAGTTCAGCAGCATCATCTGGGAGCATGCGCTGCTGGCCTCGCGCGGGGCGGCCGACCACGCGCGCGCGGTCAGCGGGGGCGATGCGTTTGCCGCACAGTGGCTGGGCCTGACCCAGGGCCTGGGTACCGCGTTGGTGATGCGGCAGCTGACGCAGCTGGCCAGCGCCGGCGGCCAGGAGATTCCCACGGCGCTGGCACTGCGGCTGTTGCAGCGCTGGTCACTGCCGGTGGCACAGCGTGTCGCGGCCGCCTGGGAGCTGCCCGAGCCGGTGCACCCGGCACTGCAGGCACAGGCCAGCGGCCCCCTGGCGGCGAGCCTGCGGTTTGGCAGCGCGGCCGCCGCCGCCAGCCTGCTGTGCCGGCATGGCCGGGCCACCCAGGGGCAGATGCTGGCGCTGCTGGAGCAGTCGCCGGACGTGCCCCTGCATGCCCTGCGCTGGGCCTGGCGGCGCCTGCACGGGCGCAGCGTGGAAACGCTGGGCGACGTGGACGAAGCCACCTGCCCGCCGGCGTGATCGCTACAGCTGGGATTCGATCGGCAGCCAGCTGATGACGCGGGCGGTCGCACGCTTGCCCAGTGAACTGCCCGGTTCCGGCCCGACCCAGTGTGCGGGCGGTTGCCGTTCGAGCCAGCGCAGCCGGCCATCGTCACCCAGGGCCAGCCAGTAGCTCTGCGCGGGACTGGCCAGGCGCAGGTACTCATCGCGCAGCTGCGCGCCCAGCACGGCGTCGTCGAACAGCACGCCCATTTCGGTGTTGAGGTAGGCCGAGCGCGGGTCGAGATTGAACGAACCGACGAAGCCGCGCCGGTCGTCCAGCACGAACGCCTTGGTGTGCAGGCTGGCGCCGCTGCTGCCGAACGGTCCGGCGCTGCCGGTCTGGCCATGTGCCTTCAGTTCGTACAGCTGCACGCCGGCACGCAGCAGCGGCACGCGGTAGCCCATGTACCCGCCGTGCACCGCCGCGACATCGTTGGCGGCCAGCGAATTGGTCACCACGCCCACCTGCACGCCGGCGCGGGACAACTGCGAGAGCCCGTCCAGGCCGTCCTGGCCCGGCACGAAGTACGGCGAGATCAGCAGCGCGGTGTGCCGGCTGTGCTGCAGCTCCGTGGCCAGCGTGGTGACCAGCCACTGCTGGCGGTCATCGCCACGGTGCTTCATCGGTGGGTCGGAGACGATGCGCACCTGCGTGCTCCAGTGCAGTGGTTCGGCACTGGGCCGCTGCCGCTGGCGGGAGGCCGCCACTTCGCGCAGGTACGGCTGGGCGTCGGCCAGCCGCGCATCGTGGGTGGACTGCACCAGCAGCTGCTGCAGGCGTTCGCTGTCAGGGGAGGCCAGCGCAGCGATCGGCACGGCCGCCGGGCTGTTCCAGTAGGCGTCGAAGATGGCGCTGGCCTGCTGCACGGCCGGCCCGGCCACCAGCAGGTCCAGGTCCTGGAAGTTCACGTCGCTGCGCGCGCTGAAGTATTCCTCGCCGATGTTGCGGCCTCCCACGATTGCCACGCGGCCATCGGCAATCCAGCTCTTGTTGTGCATGCGGTGGTTCATGCTGAACACCCGTTGCACCATTTCCAGCAGCCGGGCGATGCCATGGCGGTTGCGGAACGGGTTGTACAGCCGGATCTCGATGGAGGGGTGGGCATCGAGTGCCAGCAGCAGGGCGTCCTTGTCCTTGGCGTTCATGTCATCAAGCAGCAGGCGCACGCGCACCCCGCGCTCGGCCGCATCGTGCAGGGCCTTGGCCAGCAGGTGGCCGAGCATGTCGTCATGCCAGATGTAGTACTGCAGGTCCAGGCTGCGCCCGGCCTGTTCGCTGATCAGCGTGCGGGCGGCGAAGGCGTCGTGGCCATCACCGAGCATCGCCACCCCGGACTGCCCGGGATGGGCGGCCAGCAGCGGCGCCAGCTGGCGGTCCAGCACGGTCTGCGCCGGTTGCAGCGGCAACGCGTGCGATGCGGACCCCTGCGCACGCGGCGTCAGGCGGTCGGCCAGCAGCAGGCCCGACAGCACCAGGGTGGCCAGGGTGATGGCCAGCACGACCAGCCAGCGCACCAGGCGTGGCAGGCGGGACCAGAGGGCGCGGGAAAGCGGCATGGCCCGAGCGTAGCAGCCCGCCTGCGCCGGCTGGCGTCAGAAGCGCTCGTCGCTGCCCAGGTAGCGCCACTGGCCCGGTACCAGCGGTCCCAGCGCCACGCGGCCGATGCGCAGCCGGCGCAGCGCGGTCACCTGCAGGCCGGCGGCGGTGACGGCCTGTTTCAGGCCCTTGGCGGTCAGGCCCTTGCCAGCAAAGCGCAGGCGCTGCTCGCTCTGCCAGCTCACCTTGGCGCCGCCGGCTTCCTGCTGCAGGCGCGCCAGCAGCCAGGGCCCGCGTTCGGGGCCACCTTCGGCCACTTCCACCAGGTATTCCTGCTCGGTACGGCCCAGGTTGCGCTGCAGGTGGGCCAGCGTGGCCGGGTCCTGGCTGACCACCACCAGGCCGCTGTCGGCGGCCGGCAGCGAAGCGGCCAGCTGCAGGCCGTGGAAATGGCGCTGCAGGGGGCGGATGGCGCTGGCATCCAGGTCGCTGCGGGTCGCGCTGCTGACCAGCGCGCACAGTGCCTCTGCGGCCACCCCGGCCGGCTTGTGCAGCAGCATGCTGACCCGCTCGGCCTTGCTGTCGCTGGCCTGATCGTCGACCACGATCACCGCGCCTTCGCTGACCGGGCGCTGGGGCTGCTCGACCACTTCGCCGTCCACCCGTACCCAGCCGCCTTCGATGTAGCGCCGCGCTTCACCGCGCGGGATGCCGAGCAGGGCGGACAGGCGTTTGTCGAGGCGGGTCGGTTCCATGGCGGGCAGGTCGGGCAGGGGGCGCGCAGTGTAGCTGCTGCGCCGGTTCAGCGCTGGCCGCGGTTGGCCAGCTCGGTCAGGTACAGGCGCGTGTCGAACTCCAGCTGCAGGTAATCCGGCTCCATGTGCTGGCACAGCTGGTAGAAGGCCTTGTTGTGCTCGGCCTCCTTCAGGTGGGCCAGTTCATGCACCACGATCATGCGCAGGAACGCCGCCGGGGCCTGGCGGAACACCGTGGCGATGCGGATTTCACGGCTGGCCTTGAGCCGGTTGCCGTGCACCCGGGAAATGGCCGTATGGGTGCCCAGCGCGTGCTTGATCACTTCCAGGGTGTTGTCGTAGCAGACCTTGTTCAGCGGCACCGATTTGCGCAGGTAGCGGTCTTTCAGCTCCTGGGTGTAGTCGTACAGCTGGCGGTCGCTGCGCACCTCGTGCGGGTCGGGGTAGCGCTGGCGCAGCCAGGGGCCGAGCCTGCCCTGGGCCAGCAGGTCGCTGACCTGCGCCACCAGGGGCTCGGGATAACCGGTGAGGTACTTCAGAACCGCCATGCAGCCAGGGTGGGGCATCGCTAGAATGGGGGTCCTACGATACGACATGTGGCAAGCAGGACCATGGCAAAGCCCAACGCGCTGCAGGAACAATTGCTCAAGGCCGGCCTGGCCAAGAAGTCGCAGGCCAGCGCGGCCGCGCGCGAACAGGCCAAGGCCCGCCAGGGCAAGGCCGAATCGGCGTCGGCCGAGATCCAGCGCGACGCCGAGCGTGCCCGCGCCGAAAAGGCCGAGCGGGACCGCGCGCTGGCCGCCGAGCGCAATGCGCAGGCGAAGCTGGCTGAACAGAAGGCCCAGGCGCGGCAGATCATCACGGCCCATGCCGTGCCCCACAAGGGTGAGGACGAATACCGCTTCAGTGACGGTGGGGCCATCCGCACGCTGCTGATCGACCCCAAGCTGCGCAAGGCGCTGTCGGTGGGCGTGCTGGTCATCGTGGCCCATGGCGACGGCTACGCCGTGCTGCCGCGGGTGGCGGGCGAGAAGGTGCGCGAACGCATGCCGGAGGCGATCGTGGTCGATCACGGCCAGCCCGGCAGCAGTGCGGAGATCTCCACCGGCAACGCCGAGGATGATGCCTATTACGCCCAGTTCCAGGTGCCGGACGATCTGGTCTGGTAAGGCCTGGCTGAACTGGTCGTCGCGACCGGTTGCGGTCGGGGCGTATCCTCCCCATATCAGGCGACACACCTGCAGGAGGATGGCCATGGCCACCGGTTGGGCGGGGGATGGCGCGGTCCAGGACCAGATCGACGCCACGGTTGACGACGCTGTGGCCCGTGCCCGGCGCCAGTTGCGCCAGGGCCCCGGGCGCGAGCGCTGTGAAGCATGCGATGCGGTGATTCCGCTGGCCCGCCGCGAGGCGGTGCCAGGCGTGCGGCTGTGCGTGGCCTGCCAGCAGGCGCAGGACGAGGACGAGCAGGCGCACAGCGGCTACAACCGGCGGGGCAGCAAGGACAGCCAGTTGCGGTGAGGGGTGTTCGGCAGGGCTGCGCCCTGCACCTGCCGAAGCTTCAAGCAACAGCAACAGCAACAGCGGGCGTTCCGTGGGATGGCGGGGCGGGTCCGGTTGCGGGGGACGCCGTAAACCCATCCATGGGGGCTTGGTCGCGGCATCCATGCCGCTCACACCCCCGCAACCGGACCCACCCCGCCTTCGACAATTTCCCAATGGCCTGTAGATCCACGCCATGCGTGGATGAATCTCAATCGAAATCTAATATTTCGATGATTCACCGAAAAGCATCCACGCATGGCGTGGATCTACCCGATCGCGGAGATCTGTCAGAGGTGGGGCGGTGTCGGAGGGCGGGGTGTCCGCCGCATGGATGCGGCGGCCAAGCCTACACGGACGTACTTGCGGCGTCCCCGCCCTCCGACACCGCCCCGCCAATCCACGGATAGCCTGCTGTTGCTGTTGCTTGAAGCTTCGGCAGGTGCAGGGCGCAGCCCTGCAAACACCCCCCCCCTCAGCCGTCGCCCTGGATGCCGCCCGGGGCCTGTGCCGGGTTGCGCCAGCGGCGCACCGTGCGTTGGAAGAACAGGTTGTTCGGCAGCTGCAGCACGGTGCCTTCGTGGTCACCGCTCTCCTGCAGGGTGGTGTAGATCAGGTTGATGTCGATCACCCGGCCCTTCAGTCCCGGCTTCTCGCCGTTTTCCAGTACTTCGATGTAGTCGTGCAGACGGAACGGCCGGGTGGTGAAGATCAGCAGCGTGCAGAAGATGTTCGACAGCACGCTCCAGGCCGCGAAGAAGGCCACCGCGCCCACCGCCGCAAAGCCGGTGAAGGCCGTCCACAGCGCCACCGGCGAGGCGCCCAGCACGTGCAGGATGTACAGCAGTGCGCTGAAGGAAATGACGAAGGTGGTGACCCGGCGCGCGCCCATCACCATTTCCGGCGGCAGCGTGTAGTGCTCGGAGAAACGGCGGATCAGCCGGCGTCCGATCACCCGCAGCAGCCACGCGACCAGTACGGTCAGCAGCACCTGGGCGGCGATGCCCAGGTCATGCAGCCAGGGATGGGTCCAGGCGGGCAGGTGGTCCTTGATCGACAACATCATGCTGGCAGCGACAACAGGTAGCGGATACAGCGCCCGATGTTACCCGGCGTTCGGTACCGATTCGACCACCGCCCCCTGCCAGGCCACGCAGACCACCTCCTGCCGGTGCTGCTGCAGGCAGGCACGGCTGGCCTCGGCCTGCACGTGCAGCGATACGTTGAAGCCCTGCAGCAGTGCGCAGGCGGCGATTGCCAGGGCGGCAGCACAGGCGGTGCTGGACATGGAGGACTCCCGGCCGTGGATGGCCTTGCATGGACACGGGGTTGGATGCGGGGAGGCCCGAAAAGGTTTAAACGGCCCCGCCCTGGCCGGGGCGGCGGCCGCATGCCCGCCCGGCCGGGCCGTTTAAACCTTTTCCAAGCCTGCCGCATCGAAGGGATATGCTCGACACCACCATGCCCGCGCTGACCGCCGCCAACGATGCAGCCGCCGATGAACCCGCCCTGGTGCGGGCGGCGGCCGGTGGTGACATGTCGGCCTATGAACTGCTGTACCGGCGCCATGCCCCGCGCGTGTATGCCGTGCTGTGGCGGCTGTGCGGCGGCCAGCAGGCCCGTGCCGAAGACGCCCTGCAGGAAGCCTTCCTGCAGGCGTGGAAGGCGCTGCCGGGGTTCCGTTTTGAAAGCAGCATCGGCACCTGGCTGCATCGTCTGGGGGTCAATGCCGCGCTGATGGAACTGCGCGGGCGTGCCGGTGGGCATGACCACGACAGCCTGGATGATGCCGATGGAACGCTGCCGGAGCTGGCGGTGCATGACAGCTGCGCCGGCACCCGCCGTGATCTGGAACGCGCGCTGGCGACCCTGCCGCCGCGTGCACGTGCAGTACTGGTGCTGCACGATATAGAAGGCTGGAAACACCAGGAAATCGCCGAACAACTGCAGATGGCCGTCGGCAGTTCCAAGGCACAGCTTCACCGCGCCCGCAGCCTGTTGCGGGAACGGTTGGGAGATACCGCATGAACACGCACGACCCTGATTCCTCTTTCGATCCCGATCTGCAGGCCCGCCTGCGGGCGTTGCCCGACGAGCGCGCCGTGCCCGAGGGCAGCTGGGAACGCCTGGCACTGCGCCTGCCCCCGCGTGAGGCACCGGCGGCGCCCGGCGCCGCGCCCGCCACCGTGGTGGCGTTGCCGCGCCGCCGCCGCTGGCTGTGGCCGGTGGGGGCGGCAATGGCGGCCAGCCTGGCGCTGTACTGGGTAACGCCCGGGCAGCGGCACGATACGGTCCCCGGCGCTGCACCGTCCCTGATGCAGGCCCAGGCCGATGACATGACCCGCCAGTACCAGCAGGCGGTTGCTGAATCGCTGCCGGCCAACGCCGATGCCGGCGAGTGGCAGCCGGCACTGGCCGAACTGGACCACAGCGCCCGCCAGATCCGCGCCGCGCTCGCGCAGGATCCGCGATCGCGGCTGCTGCTTGAACAACTGCAGCGCACCTATGCGCTGCGCCTGCAACTGACCCGCCAGGCGGCCCAGTCCGCTGCCGGCATGGCTACCTGAGGAGAGCCCCGATGCGAATGATCCTTCCCCTGTGCCTGGCGGCTGCACTGCTGCCATCGCTGGCGCTGGCCGATACGCGTGTGGATGAGCGTGCGGCGCTGGCATCCGGCGGCCGCATCGAGCTGAGCAACATCGCCGGCAAGGTCAGCGTGCGCGGTTGGGACCGCAACGAGGTGCAGTTGACCGGCACCCTGTCCGACGGGCTGGAACTGCGGCAGGAAAAGAGTGCCAACCGCGTGCGCTGGGAGGTGGAATACCCGCGGCGCAACAGCAACGGTGGCGCCACGCTGGTGCTGAGCGTGCCACGCGGGGTGGAGGTGCAGCTGGGCACGGTCAGCGCCGATGTGGACATCAGCGGGGTGGATGTCAGCCGGTTGCAGGCCAGCACGGTCAGTGGCGGGCTGTCGGCCGCCGGGCGCAGCGGTGAGAGCGCGCTCACCACCGTCAGTGGCAGCATCCAGGCCCGGCTGCAGACGCCGCGGCTGGAAGCGCGCACGGTCAGCGGCCGCATCCAGGCCGGTGGTGGGCTGTCCGGTGACATCAACACCCAGACCGTGTCCGGCCGGGTCGATGTGGATACCGGCCGCGTGCAGCGGTTGGCGGTGGAAACCGTATCCGGCGGCATCGACGTGGCGGCGTCGGCGCTGGCACCGGGGGGGCGCATCAGCGCGCAGTCGGTCAGTGCGTCGGTCAACCTGCGGCTGCCGCGTTCGGTGTCCGCGCAGTTGTCGGTGGACAGCTTCAGCGGTTCGATCGACAGCGATGCCGGTACCGTGGAGCGGCCGCGCTACGGCCCGGGCAGCCGGCTTGACGCCCGGCTGGGCAGCGGTGACGGGGATATCCGCATCCAGTCGCATTCCGGCAGCGTGCGGGTACGCCTGGACCGGTGATGCGAGTGAGGCCGCGGCGGCAGGTCCGCCGCGGTCATCGTCGCCGGCGTCAGCCGGCCTTTTTCAGCGTCCAGGTGGTACCCAGGACTTCGATCTTGCCGCCGGCCTTGCGGAATGCGGCCACGTCGGCGGCGATGCTGCTGCTGCTGATGACGGCGTTGCTGCTGGCACCCTTGCGGTCACTGCGGATGCTGTTGCTTGCCTTCGCGGGGGTTTTTGCCTTGCGGGGCATGGTGGCTCCTGTCAGGGGGAAGGGGAGAGGGGCACGCAGGCCTGCGCCTGGTGCAGGTAGTCCTGCCGCACCGAGCGGCAGTCATCGCCACCCATGGGAAACTGGCGGCAGATCGCGGGACGCTGCGGGTAGATCGTGCAGCGCAGATGGTAGGGGTCGATGGCCGCGCACCAGCCTTCCTCGTTGCGCGCCATCACCGTGCAGCCGTAGTCATCGGTGTCCAGCAGGTGCGCCGGCACCGCGTCGCCGGGCAGCACGTGCACCGGCAGGCGACAGCAGACCGCCTCACAACGGCGGCAGTCGATGGGTGCAGGTGCTGCGACAGGTTGTGCGGCCACAGGGGCCTGGCGGGTGCCCAAAGCGGGTCTCGATGGCGGCTCGGGGTAGTACGCGGGCCATGGAAGAGCCAGGAAACACGGCCACGATGGCCCGCTGGGCGGGCCCGGCTGCGGCGGAAGGGACACACGCCGGAAGCCCCGGCGGAACACGCTGCAGATGTCAAGCCCCGCGATCATAGCGCAGGGTGCTTGACCAGATGTTAACCGGGCTGGGCGGCGGCCAGGGCCAGGCCCTGCACCACGCCGAAGGATGGGTCGCCATGCACCGGGCGGGCGGCCGGGAACGCCTCGGCGATGGCCTGGCGCAGGTAACCGGCACGGGACATGCCGCCGGTCACGAACACCGCCTGCGGGTCGCCGCCGATGTCGGTCCGGACCTGTGCCAGCAGCTCGCGCAGCTGCCCGATGTAGCCGTGGGCGGCCTGCGCCAGGCCGTCGGCCGGGGTGTCCACATGCAGGTCGCGGCCGATGTAGTCCAGTGCGCTGCGGTGGGTACCGGCGCTGCTCAGGGCGATCTTGGCCTGCTCCACGTCGCGGTACAGGCGTGCGGTATTGCCCGGTTCCTGCAGGGCCTGCAGGCGTGGGCCCCAGGGGCTGTCGACATGGTCGTAGCGGTGCAGGCGGAATTCACGCTGGCGTGGCATGTCCTGCACGGTGGCCGCTTCGACGAAGTGATGGGCGGGCACGCGGCTGACGCCGCGGCCGAACAGGGGCATGTACCGGGCCAGGCTCAGGGCCAGGTCGATATCGGTACCGCCGCGGGCGATACCCCAGGCGCGATGGATGCGCGGGGCCGCATCGCCGCCGACCTCGGCATGGGCGATATCGGTGGTACCGCCGCCGATATCGACGATCACCGCGTCGTGGCGGGCATCGCTGGCGGCGTGGTAATGCATGGCGGCCGCGGCCGGTTCCTCCAGGAAATCGACACTGTCGAAACCGGCCTGGGTGGCCGCTTCACGCAGGATGTCCAGTGCCTGGTCATTGCCGGCGGCACCGATCGAGCTGCGGAACTGCACCGGGCGGCCGAGCAGTGCGTGGCGCACGGCAGTGCCCAGCTGTGCGCTGGCGGTCAGGCGGATATGTTCCAGGATATGGCTGGCAATGCCGGTGATGGTCTGCCGGGCGCGCGGATGCAGGTTGTAGCCCAGCATCGATTTGGGGCTCTGCACCAGGTTGCCTTCCTGCTCGAGGAAATAGGCTTCCAGTGCGGCATCGCCGTACACCGCGTTCTGCAGCAGCTCGCTGGAGCTGCGTGGCTCGCGCATGCGCGCTTCCATCCATTCCCGGCGCAGGGCACGCAGCGCCTCGCGGCGCAGCGCCTGCGGCGTGCGCTCGATACCGGCCGCACGGGCCTGGCGCGTGGCGCTGTCGATCAGCTGCTGCAGAGCGTGTTCCTGGCCGGCATCGGGCTTGAAGTCTTCCGGGTCCTGTACCGCACCCGGGAAATACACGCTGGTGCGGAACTGCTGGGCACCCCCGAACGTGATGGGCTGGACGGCGCCGTCCACCACGATGGCCGCCGCCGAGTTGCTGGTGCCGAAGTCGATGCCCAGGCGCATGGGAGTTCCGGAAGATCAGGGGGCGCGCACTCTGCGCGGTTTCGGCCGCTGCCGCAAGTGCAGGCGCGAAGGGCGCGTTTGGCCACCGGTTACAATGCAGTCCGTTGATCGTGTCGAGAATGCCTGATGCCCGCTGTTCCCGCCTGCCCGCAGTGCACCCTGGAAAACACCTATGCCGATGGCGCGCTGTGGATCTGCGCCGACTGTGGCTTTGAATGGACGGCCGCGGACAGCCAGGGCGACGCGCTGGTCGTGCGTGACAGCAATGGCAACGTGCTGCAGGCCGGCGATACGGTGACGGTGATCAAGGACCTGAAGGTGAAGGGATCCTCCATTCCGCTCAAGCAGGGCACGGTGATCCGCAACATCCGCCTGGTCGAGGACGATGCCGAACACATCGAAGGCCACTCGGACAAGATCAAGGGCCTGGTGCTCAAGACCTGCTTCCTGAAGAAGGCATGATGCCCGCGCGGGCGGCTCAGCGTGCTGCCTGCTGGCTTGCCCGCCAACGCGCCAGGCTGTCCAGCTTGGCCTGGTAGCGGGCCTGCAGCGCGGTGCCACCCAGTTCGCGCGCCCGCACCAGCTCCCGGTCCGCCAGGCGCAGCTGCCCGCGCAGGAAGTAGACCCGGGCGAGCCCGAAGTGGAACTGGTGTGCGGTGTCATACAGCCGCACGGCCCGCCGGTAGTAGCCGATGGCCGCATCGAGCCGTCCTTCGCGCTCGGCCTGTGCGCCCAGCATGTACTGCGCGAAGGGGTCTTCGCGCTGTATCTGCTGCAGGCGCTGCTGCAGGGGACGGGCCTGGGCGTCCATGCCCAGTGCCAGGTACAGCGCACTGGCATTGGACAATGCCGCTGCGTTGCCCGGCGCATCGCGCAGGACGGTTTCAAATGCCCGGCGCGCGGCGGCATCGTCGCCTTGCCGGTGGTCGAGCACGCCGATGTTGTTCCAGGCCTGGGCGAAGGCCGGCTGCTGGGACAGCGCCGCAGCGAACAACCGGCGCGCGCCGGCGTCATCACCGGCGACCAGGCGCTCGGCGCCCCGGTTGTTGTAGAAGTGCGCCATCGCGCGCGTGTCGCTGATCGGCTGCGGCCCATGGCGGTCGTAGAGCACGTTGCGGTCCAGGTCCACGGTCGCGCTGGCACCGGCGATCTGTATGCCTGCGTTGACGTGGCCGACGTTGTAGACCACGCCCTGGCTGGTGTCCTGGTACCAGGACACGACCTGCCCGACTTCCTGCACGCGCGCGTCGATGCCGGCCTGGCGCGCGAGGCTGACGAACAGCAGGGTGAATGACAGGCAGTTCGCGCGCCGGTACTGCCAGACTTCGCCAACGGTGTAGGTCGCGTCGGCGTCGTACTGCAGGTCCAGGCCATGGTGGCCGAAGATCATCTCCACCAGCGCCTGCAGCCGCTGCTGGCGCGAGGCGCCCTGGGCGATCACCTGCTGCTGCAGCATGGCCTGCAGTGCAGGTGGAATGGCCATGATCTCCGCCGGTGCCGGTACGCTGGCGGGCCGTGGCTGCGGAGTGCTGGGCGCGGGAGGGGGCGGGCTGCCGGCCTGCGCGCAGGTGGCGGCCGCAGGCAACAGCAGCAGGAGGCAAACAGCGGCGTGCAGGCGCATGGCAGCTCTCCGCGACGGCGGCGCAGGTGCCGCCTGGGGGCAGTGTAGTCCTGTGCCCGGCGGCCTGCACGTGGCGCGCGCGCGCCCAGGCCGCCCCTGCAACGGTTGCCCAGCAAGCAACGTGCAGGAGGGGTGAACACCGCCGGCGTGCTTGCCGGCGGCCGGCACAGGCAGGATGATCGGGCCATGGAATTCGCTCCCCTGGACCTGTCCGAAGCGCAGTTGCTGGCCGTGCAGGCGGCCTATGCCACGCCGCCCCGCGCCTACCACCATTTCGGCCATGCACGCGCGGTGCTGCAGCATTGCCAGCAGGTGGCGGAGGGGCCGGGATGGCGGCAGCCGGCCGAGATCTACCTGGCGGCGCTGTACCACGATGCGATCTATGAGGCAGGGCGCAAGGACAATGAAGCCCGTTCGGCCGCACTGGCGCGCCAGGCCATTGCACGCTGGCTGCCCGATGCCGGTATCGACGCCGATCGGGTGGCCGCGCTGATCGCATTGACCGCCCGCCATGGTGAACTGGGCGTGGCCGATGTGGACGCCGAAGCGGCCCTGTTCCTGGACTGCGACATGGCCATCCTGGCTGCGCCGGCAGCGGTGTTCGATGCCTACGACCGCGGTGTGGCCGAGGAGTATGCCGGCGTGGTGCCGGGCTTCCTGTACCGGGCCGGGCGCAGGCGCTTCCTCAAGGCCCTGCTGGCGCGCCCGCGCATCTACCTGAGTGACTGGTTCCATGCCCGCTGCGATGCCCCGGCGCGCGACAACCTGCGCCGCCGCCTGGCTGCGTGACCGGCCCCGTTACACTGCGCGCCCCTGTCTTTCGTTTCCGTGCCCTGACCGTGTCCGAGCCTGACCGCGACCCCGATCCCCGTCCCACGCCGCCGGAAGAGCCGGGCCCCAACGAATGCTGCGGCAGCGGCTGCCCGCTGTGCGTGCTGGACCTGTATGCCGAGGAGCTGCAGCGTTACCGGCAGGCGCTGGCGCAGTGGCTGCAGCGGCACCCGGAGGCATCGCCATGACGCGGGGGCATGCAGGGCCGCGCGCTGCGGCCGCGCTGGCGCTGTCGGCGCTGCTGCTGTTCGTGCTGGTGGCGGTGGCCACGCAGTTCGTGCGCACCGACCTGGATTGGGTGCGGGCTACGTTGAGCCTGTACCTGCATGGCCCGTGGGGGTTGGCGCTGCGCGTGGCGTACTGCCTGCTGGCGGTGGCCATCGCGGTGCTGGGGCTGGCGCTGTACCGGTGCAGCATCGGCCCCCGGCGCAGTGCCGCCGCGCCGCTGCTGTTCGTGGTGTCCGCGCTGGGCCTGGCGACCGTGGCCATCGGTGACAGCTGGTTGCCGGCGCTGGCACCGCTGATCGCGCCGTTCATCCACGGCCTGGCGGCCAATACCGCGTTCCTGTGCGCCAGCACCGGCGCGCTGCTGCAGGCCTGGTACCTGCGCCGGGAGCCGGGCTGGCAGGCGCTGGCCGGTGGGCTGTGGGGCGGGGCCTGGCTGGCCTTCGTGCTGCTGTGGCTGCACGTGCTGTGGCGGGGGCCGCCGCGCGGGGCGGGGCAGAAGCTGGTGATCGCGGTGCTGGTCGGCTGGCTGCTGTGCCTGGCCTGGGGCCTGTGGCGACGCAGCCAGCGGCCAACCGCCGTACATGTCGCGCACACCTGCCACGGCGTATCGTGTGCGCAGACCAATGGGGATCCAACATGATGCGAGCGGGCCTGGGAAGGGCGATGGGGTTGATGCTGGGGCTGGCCGTGCTGCCGGCAACGTCGATGGCCGCCGTGGCCAGCGGCGTGCAGGACGTCAGCCATGGACGGTTCCAGCAGGTCCCGGTGCACCTGCCCACCGGCGCCCCCAAGCGCGTGGTGATCTGGTTCCATGAAGACCGGCGTGACGATGCCACGCGCCCGCCGATCGAGGCGCTGCGCGCCGACGGCGCCCTGGTGGCTGCGGTGGACGTGGCCAAGCTGCGGGGCGTGCTCAAGCACGAAGGCAACAGCAACTGCGCGTTCGGCCCCGGCGATGTGGAGAACTTCTCGCGCTGGGTGCAGGCGTTCCTGCACATGCCCGGTTACCACCTGCCGCTGGTTGGTGGTGATGGCGAAGGCGCCGAACTGGCCTATGCGCTGGCCGCCCAGGCCGACAAGCAGGTCTTTGCCGGCCTGCTGACCGAGAACTTCTGCCCCGATCATGTGCGTGAGCGCATGGTCTGCGGCGCCGGCGTGAGTGCCGGCCGGCTGCAGTCGACCGAGCTGAATTTCCCGTGGTTGAACGCTGCCGGTGACCATCGCTGCGCGGTGGGTGATTCGGCGCAGTTCGTGCGCCGGGTGGCGATGGCGCGCTCGTTCCAGCGCACCGCCGAGGGCGATGCCACGCCGGGACTGGTGGCTGCTGCCCGCGTGCTCGGCTCGCAGGCCGGCGTCAGCCTGGCACCGCCACCGGATGCGCTCAAGGGCCTGCCGATCGTGGAAGTACCGGCGACCCGGCCGGGCGACACGCTGGCGGTGTTCGTGTCCGGTGATGGTGGTTGGGCCGGGCTGGACAAGAACGTGGCGGCCTCGTTGTCCGAGCAGGGCATTTCCGTGGTCGGCGTCGATTCGCTGCGCTACTTCTGGAGCGCACGCACGCCGCAGGGCTTCGCGCGTGACCTGGAGCGCATCATCGGCCACTACCGGCAGCAGTGGCAGCGCGACAAGGTGATGCTGATCGGTTTCTCGCAGGGCGCCGATGTGCTGCCGGCAAGCATCAACCAGCTCAGCCCGGCGGTGCGCGCGCAGGTGGAGCGCATCGCGCTGCTGTCGGTGGGCAAGAAGGCCGACTTCGAATTCCACGTGACCAACTGGCTGGGTTCCAGCGGCAGCGGCCTGCCGATCGCGCCGGAGATGGCCAAGCTGCCGGCGGTCAAGACGCTGTGCGTGTACGGCGAGAAGGACGGCGATGCGCTGTGCCCGACGCTGCCGCCCAGCGAGGGCATCCGCCTGGTGAAGCTGCCCGGTGACCATCACTTCAATGGCGATTACGACCGGCTGGCCGAGGTCATCCTGAAGGACGGCCAGTAAGCGCCTACGATCGTGCCGAGCAGGGCCCGGCGCGATCGCACGCGTGGCATCAGCGCTTGGGGTCCAGCGAGATCAGCCGCGTGGCATCCAGCAGCGCCGCCGGCAGATGCATGCCACCCGGGGCCGCCAGGTAGCGTGGGCGCCACTGCGGCGCGAACTTGGACTTGAAGCGGCGCAGGCCGCTGAAGCCGTAGAAGCGCTCGCCATGGCGGGCCAGCAGGCCGGCCAGGCGGTTCCAGCGGCCGGCCAGCCGGTGCTCGGCCAGCCCGGACAACGGCGCCATGCCCAGCGAGAAGCGGGTGTAGCCCTGGTCGCGGCCCCACAGGAACAGCTCGATGAACAGGAAATCCATCGTGCCCTTGGGCGCATCGTCGAGGTGGCGCATCAGGTCCACCGACAGCTCGGTGGCCGCCGGGGCCTGCCACAGGTTGGCGAACGCCACCGGGCGACCCTCGGCTTCCACCACCGCCACCGGGAAACGTGACAGGTAGGTCGGGTCGAAACTGCCCAGCGAGAAACCCTTTTCGTCGCCGGCCTTGTCTTCCAGCCATGCATCGGAAATGGCCTGCAGCTGCGGAATGATGGCGGGCACGTCCTGTGGCTGCACCACGCGGAAGCTCAGGCCGCTGCGCTTGCCGCGGTTCCAGGCCTGGCGCAGGTCGGCACGATCGCGGCCTTCCAGGGTGAAATCCTGCAGTGGCACCATGGCTTCCTCGCCCAGCTTGACCAGGCCCAGGCCCAGGTCCAGGTAGGTCTGCCAGTAGGTTTCGCTGACCTGGTAGAACACCGGGCGCAGGCCCAGCCGGTCGGCTTCCTCGCGGAAGCGCCAGATCAGCGCGCGCACCACCTCCGGTGGACCGACCGGGTCACCCATGGCGATCAGCGAGCCGCCATAGCGCTGCATCATCACAAAGCCCTTGCCCGCCTCGTCACGCAGCACCGCCTTGTCGGCAGTCAGCACCAGGCAGGCCTGGGTATCGCTGGCCGCAGCCAGCACCGGTGCCAGCGTCTGCAGCGTGCCTTCATCGGCCGGCGGCAGCGGGCTGCGCGTGCTGTGCAGCAGCCGTGCCAGCCCGAACATCACCAGCGCGATGGCCACCACCAGCAGCGCGCGCAGCGCACGCGGGGCGTTGCCGGAGAGCGCGAACTGCCACCACAGTTCGTTCTGGTATTCGACATGGCTGTAGGTGAAGAACAGCAGCCAGATCACTGCCACCAGCACCAGGCCGAGGTTGCGGATCCATGGCCAGGACCAGGCCTCGTCCAGCAGCGCCCCCTGGCGGTAGAACTCGCGGCGTGCGGCCCACAGCGCCATGGCCACCAGCAGCGCCGACAGCGCGATCAGCTCCTGGCCGCCACGCAGCCAGATCGGCAGCGGCGCGGCCACGCAGAAGATCAGTGCCAGCGCCCAGGCCGCATGGCTGCGCCGGGCCAGGCCCTGGCCGATCAGCAGCAGCGCGACCCCGCCCAGGCTGCCGAGCAGATGCGAGGTTTCCAGGATCGGCAGCGAGGCATTGACCAGGTTGCGCTTGGGCGTGGGCAGCGTGCCGTCGATCACCAGCGCGGCGCCTACGCTGAAGGCGGCCAGCGCGATGACCTGTGGCAGCCACGGGCGCAGCGCGGCCCAGCCGGCGCGGGTGGCCCCGGCGCTGGCACGCAGTGGCCTGCGCAGGGCCGGCGCCAGCGCCAGCACGGTGGCCAGCAGCAGCGGCAGCACGTAGTAGGTGACGCGGTAGATCAGTGCCGCGGCCAGCACCGCGCCCGGGGCCACCTGTGGCAGCAGCTTGAGCAGGCTCCATTCGAACACGCCCAGCCCGGCCGGCACGGTGGAGACCAGGCCGGCCAGCACGGCCACCAGGTAGAGGCCGACGAAACCGGGCAGGCCGGTCGGGGTGGAATCGGGCAGCAGCACGTAGAACGCCGCGCTGGCCAGCACCAGTTCCACCACGCTCAGGGCGGTGACGCCGAGCATGGTGCGGCGGTCGGGCAGCCACAGGCCGTGGCCGAGCACGTTGAAGGTGCGGCCGTCACGGCCGACGGCGAGCAGGGTGGCCAGGTAGGCCAGCAGGGACACGATGCCGACCACGCGCACCGCCGCCGGGTCCAGTGGCAGGGCAAGCGCGGCCGCGGCCGGTTCCAGGCACAGGGCCATGCCGATCAGCAGCCACGCCCCGAAGATGAAGCCCAGCGTGCTCATCAGCACCACCTGGCCGATCTGCGCCAGGTCCAGCCCGGCGCTGCCGTAGCCGCGCAGGCGCACCGCGCCCCCGGTCAGCGCGGCGAAGCCGACGGTCTGGCCCAGGGTGTGGGCGAGGAAGGCGGTGATGCCCACCCGTGCCGGGTGCACGCGCTTGCCGCTGCGGCGCAGGCCGATGGCGTCGAAGCCGACCAGGCACGCGTAGCTGGCCAGGCCAAGCAGGACGGTCAGCGCGATCTGCGCGCCGCTCAGGTCATGGAAGGCATGGCGGATGGCCCGGTAGCCGTGCTCGTCGAATTCTCCGGCCAGCCCGCGCAGTGCCAGTGCCAGGATCAGCAGGGGGAAGACGACGGCGACAACCCGCTTCCAGGTCGGTGTGGCAGGGCGCGGTTGGGTATCGGGATCGGTCATCGGCGCAAGCGTGCGGCAGCGGGGGCGAGGGTGGCGTCAAGGCAAACGGCGTGGCGCATCGTGCGCTTGTCCGCGTCATTTGAACAGCCCGTCGCGCAGGCCGCTGCGATGGGCACAGACAACGCGCGCGCGCTGGGCCAGAATGCAGGCTTGTCCACCCGCAGGAGCCCTGCCCATGTTGGAGCGTTTCGACGTCGGCCCGCGCATGTCCGAGATGACTGTGCACAACAAAGTCGCCTATCTGTCCGGCCAGATTCCCGAGGACACCAGCCAGGACATCACCGGGCAGACCCGGCAGGTGCTGGCGGAGATCGACAAGCTGCTGGCGCTGGTGGCCAGTGATCGCCAGCACGTGCTGCGTGCGGAGGTGTTCCTGGCCGACATCGCCGATTTCGACGGCATGAACAAGGCCTGGGACGAGTGGGTGGTCGAGGGCGCGACCCCGGCCCGCGCCACGGTCGAGGCCAAGCTGGCCCACCCGGAGTGGAAGGTCGAGATCGTGATCACCGCGGCGGTGCCGTAAGGGGTTGGGATCACCAGCAGCTGCAGTGGCTGGAGCAACAGCAACAGCAACAGCAACAGCGGTTTCCTGGCTCTGACGGATACTGGCTTGGCTGGTGCGGGGTGGGTTGGCGGGACACGCCGTGAACCCATCCATGGGGGCTCGTAGGCGCCATCCATGGCGCCTGCGGTCCCGCCAACCCACCCCGCACCAGCCTCGATGGTTGGTCGGTGACGGACGTGCAGGCAAAAGCTGCAGGGCACAGCGGCTGGAAGCGGATCATTGAAAGCAGAACAGGAAAGGCACGCGGGCTGCGCCCGCGTGCCTTTCCTGTTCCAGAATCCCATCAATCCCCCGAAACCTGCCTTTGATCCTGCTTTGGCTTTGGCTTTGGCCATTGCCTTGGCAAAGCCATCCGCCGATGGGATCTGTCGGGGGTGGGTGGGATGGGGCAAGCGGGACCGCAGGCGCCATGGATGGCGCCTACGAGCCCCCATGGGTGAGGGCGCTTTGCGTGCGAAGCATTGCTTCGCAAGCGCCCGAACGCTCAGCCGCCAGCGGCTGGGCCGGACCGCGGAGCGGGGTTCACGGCGTGTCCCGCTTGCCCCATCCCAGCCGCCCAATCCATGACATCAAAACAGCCGACGCTGTTGCTGTTGCTGTTGCTCCAGCCTCAAAAAAGCGAAGCGCGACGCCGCCGCGTCGCACGACCACCACTGCTACAGCGTCACCAGATCGATGCAGTCCACCGGACACGGCGGCACACACAACTCGCACCCGGTGCACAGATCCGCAATCACCGTGTGCATGTACTTCGCCCCACCCACGATCGCATCCACCGGGCACGCCTGGATGCACTTCGTGCACCCGATGCAGTCGGCCTCCACGATCACCGCCAGCTGCGGCGCCTTGTGCTCGCCACGCGAACGATCGAAGGCCACGGCCGGCACACCCAGCACCTGCGCCAACGCACGCGCACCGGCATCACCGCCCGGCGGGCAGCGGTCCACGCCCGCCTCGCCACGCGCCATCGCCTGCGCGTACGGCCGACAGCCGTCATAGCCGCATTGCCCGCATTGGGTCTGCGGCAACAGGCGGTCCAGGCGTTCGGTCAGGGGCGGGATCAGGCTCATGCGTGGCGAAGGCTGCGCGGAAATCAGGCGTTCAAGGGTTTGCCGCGATACCAGCGGTCGTGGGCCAGTGCCAGCATCGGCCGGTCCTCGCCACTGTCACCGTAGGCATGGATGCGCGTGTAGCGCGACAGGTCGAAACGCTGGCGGATGTGCTCCACCTTGCGCGGCCCGCAGTCGCCGCCATCGTAGCGCCCGGTCAGGCGCCCGTCGCGGCTTTCCAGCTGGTTGCAGATCAACTGCAGGCCCAGCTGTTCGCACCAGGGGCGCAGGTACAGGTCCAGCGAGCCGGACACCACCACCACCGTGTGCTGCTGTTGCTGGTGCCAGCGGATCTGTTCAAGCATTTCCGGGCGCACCATCGCCGGCAGCATCTCGCGTGCAAATCCCAAGGCCTGCGTGGCGATGTCGTCGCGGTGGCGGTCGGTGAAGGTCAGGCGGGTGACACGACGGCGGATGCGTTCGGCGGAGATCAGCTTCAGCTTGTAGGCCAGCAGCCAGGGCCCGACCATCCACCACGCCCGGGCCAGCTGCTCGGGCGTGGCCACGCGGCGCAGGAAACGGCCGTAGCTGTCACAGGTGGTGATGGTGTGGTCGAAATCGAACAGCGCCAGCTCCATCCCGGTGTCTCCCCTCATGCTGCGGTGGGTGCGCTGCCGAAGGGCGCGGCAGGGCCGCGCCCGGGGGCATCAGCGCACCGGCATGCCCGGCTGCGCGCCGCTGTCGGCGTCCAGCAGCGCCAGCGCGCCGCCGTCGAAACCGGCCGACAGGATCATGCCTTC
Source organism: Stenotrophomonas sp. 24(2023) (assembly GCF_030913365.1). Lineage (NCBI taxonomy): Bacteria > Pseudomonadati > Pseudomonadota > Gammaproteobacteria > Lysobacterales > Lysobacteraceae > Stenotrophomonas > Stenotrophomonas sp. 24(2023). Next base: position 608,771 of record NZ_CP133160.1, on the reverse strand, counting down.
GCTCAGGCCGAAGCGCATCTTGCGCGGGGCCAGGTTGGCGATGAACACAACGCTGCGGCCGACCAGCGTTTCCGGCTCGCCGTAGCTGCCGCGGATGCCGGAGAAGATCTGGCGCTTGCCCAGCTCACCGGCGTCCAGTTCGAAGCGCAGCAGCTTGTCCGAGCCTTCCACGAACTCGCATACCAGCACCTTGCCGATGCGCAGGTCGAGCTTGGCGAAATCATCGATGCCGATGTAGGCCGGTGCCTCGGCACTGCTCGCTGCGTCCTTGGCCGGAGCCGGGGCAGCCGGCTTCGCGGCTTCGGTCTTGGCGGCGGGGGCGGCAGCGGCGGCCGGCTGCAGGGTGTCCTTGGAGGCGTCGATCATGGCGTCAATCTTCTTCGGGTCGATACGGGTGAACAGCGGGGTGTAGTCGGTGATGCGGTGGCCCAGCAGCGGCTGCACCAGGTCGGTCCAGTCGTTCACCGGCGCAGCCAGGAAGGCTTCGGCCTGGGCGGCGGTGGCCGGCAGTACCGGCTTCAGTGCGGTCACCAGCACGCGGAACAGGTTCAGGCCCTGGCTGCAGATGGCCTGCAGCTGCGCGTCGGCACCGTCCTGCTTGGCGACCACCCACGGCTTGACCTCGTCGATGTAGCGGTTGGCTTCATCGGCCAGGGTCATGGTCAGGCGGATCGCGGCGGCCGGATCGTTGCGTTCGTAGGCTTCGCGCACCGGCGCCAGGCCTTCGACGAAGCGCTGGTACTGCGCCGGGTCGGGCAGCTGCGTGGCCAGCAGGCCATCGAAACGCTTGCTGATGAAGCCGGCGCAGCGGCTGGCCAGGTTGACGAACTTGCCGACCAGGTCAGCGTTCACGCGGGCGACGAAATCGCCCAGGTTCAGGTCGAGGTCGTCCACGCCGCCGCCGGACTTGGCCGCGTAGTAGTAGCGCAGGGCTTCCGGTTCCAGGCCCGCGTCGAGGAAGGTACGGGCCATCACGAAGGTGCCGCGCGACTTGCTCATCTTCGCGCCGTCCACGGTCAGGTAACCGTTGACGTGCAGCCGGGTCGGCGCGCGGTGGCCGGTACCGTGCAGCACCGCCGGCCAGAACAGGCCGTGGAAGTTGACGATGTCCTTGCCGATGAAGTGGTGCAGTTCGGTGGCGGTGCCTTCGCGCAGGTGCGCCTCGAAGTCTTCGCCGAGCGTGCCGCACAGGGTCTGGAAGCTGGACAGGTAACCGATCGGCGCATCCAGCCAGACGTAGAAGTACTTGCCCGGGTGGCCGGGAATCTGGAAGCCGAAGTACGGCGCATCGCGCGAGATGTCCCACGCGCGCAGGCCGCCGTCGGCATCCAGCCATTCCATCAGCTTGGCCTTCACCCCGGGCAGGGCGACATCACCGGCCAGCCACTGGCGCAGGAAGCCCTCAAAGCGGCCCACCTCGAAGAAGAAGTGTTCCGAATCGCGGATTTCCGGCGTGGCACCGGAGATCACCGACTTGGGTTCCTTCAGGTCGGTCGGGTTGTAGGTGGCACCGCACACCTCGCAGTTGTCGCCGTACTGGTCGGCGCTGCCGCAGTTCGGGCAGATGCCCTTGATGTAGCGGTCCGGCAGGAACATGCCCTTGGCCGGATCGTAGAACTGCGCCACCGAGCGGCGGCTGATGTGGCCGGCCTGTTCCAGTTTCAGGTAGAACTGCTCGGTCAGCGCCTGGTTGGCGGCCGAGTTGGTCGAATCGTAGTGGTCGAAGGCCACGCCGAAGGCGGCGAAATCGCGCTCGTGGCTGGCCTGGATGTTGGCGATGAAGGTTTCCGGGCTGACCCCGGCCTTCTCCGCGGCCAGCATGATCGGCGTGCCATGGGTGTCGTCGGCGCACACGAACCAGGCCTTGCCGCCGCTCATTCGACGCGCGCGCACCCAGATGTCAGCCTGGATGTAGCCGACCAGATGGCCCAGGTGCAGCGGGCCGTTGGCGTAGGGCAGGGCGGTGGTGACGAGCGCGGTACGGGTCATGGTCACGGGTTCAGCCGGGGGAACCGGGGATTATCGCACGGCCACAACGCAGTGACCCGGCCGGGGCCGGGTCACCAGGGCGCTGCACGCGGGTCGGGTTACTCGCGGACCCAGGTCTGGGTGCGGCAGATGAACGCGATGCAGCCGGCCACGTCCAGCTTGCCGCCGCCGGGCTGCAGTTCCAGCTTGGACTTGTAGGTCTTGCCGTTGCCCGGGTCGAGGATGGTGCCGCCGGACCACTTGCTGGTGCTGCCCTTGTCCTGCGCCAGGTTCCACAGGATGGTCATGCCCTTGACCGGCTTGTTCTTGTTGGCGCCTTCACAGCCATCGCAGACCGGGTTCGGGCCCTTGTCCGAGTGCAGGATCTCGACCACCTTGCCGGTCAGCGTGCCGTTGGCGGCCTGGCTGATCTCGACGATCGACTTCACCTTGCCGGTCTTGTCGTCGATGGTCTTCCAGCGGCCGGCGGCACCGTCGGCGGCCTGCGCCGACAGGGCGGCCAGGCACAGCGGCAGTGCCAGCAGCAGGGTCTTGAAGGTCTTGCGCATGGTCCCCTCCCAGGGTTCATTCCGGCACGATGCCGGTACAGATTGACTGTATACCCATTCGGCGGGGTATGGGGAAGGGGGGCTGCAGGGCGGCGCCCCGCACCCGCCGATGCCGAAACCACCGCAACAGCAGGATGGCTGAGGGATGGCGGGGTACTGTGGGTTTGCGGGGCCGCCGTGAACCCGTCCCTGGGGGCTTGGTCGCCGCATCCATGCGGCTCACACCCCGCAAACCCACAGTGCCCCGCCTTCGACAGTTTTCCGCGATCTGTCGTAGATCCACGCCATGCGTGGATGAATGCCGGGCTGAGAAGGCTTCTGTAGATCCACGCCATGCGTGGATGGCGTGCAGGGACAAACGGGGGAACGATCAAACGGTTTCGTACAGCTCCAGCGGCAGC